>JBKCUW010000062.1:0-113695 GCA_046318275.1 Pirellula sp.
TGATCCGAAAGCGGACATCCACATGTACATCAATAGCCCTGGAGGGAGCGTGAGCGCAGGGATGGCGATCTACGACACGATGCAGTTCGTCTCCTGCGACGTGGCCACCTATTGCATTGGCCAAGCGGCATCGATGGGGGCAGTTCTTTTGACCGCAGGGGCTAAAGGAAAACGCTACTCGCTTCCAAACTCCCGCATTATGATCCACCAACCATTGGCCGGAATGCAAGGCACCGCCGAAGAGATTTCAATTCACGTGCGTGAGTTCCAGCGAACCAAACGCCGCTTGAACGAGATCCTGATCCGTCACTGCGGTCAAAGCCTTGAGAAGATCGAAAAGGATACCGACCGCGATCGCTTCATGGATCCCGAAGAAGCATGCGCCTATGGACTCATCGACAAAGTGATCGAGTCGATGCCGCGCGTCGAGCCGCCAGCCGCTGGCTGATGCAAAGCGGGTGGTTCTGGTAGCATCACACAGACCTAACCCTTGCGATGATTCACGATCGAGAATGAGACTCAGCGCACGAGCCCTGCGCGCTTGATCGAGGAGTTCGGTCCAATGCGATTTTTGTTCCGTATTGGATCAGTTTGCACAGATATCAAACCAAGTATCTGCATCCACCTGGAATGTCGTTTTTGCCGACCGTTTTAGTTTCATTCGAACATCGATCGACCGCGATCGAACGGCTACAATGTCTGGATCATCCGATGGTACGGGATTCCCGATCGAGATCCGCATTGCGACTTGGAGCACGCCTCCCTCAATCGTCTCGACCGATCCGTCTACGCGGGTGCCGAACTCGAGTGCTGGCCCTATCTGGGCGATCTCTCCACCTGAAATGAATGAAAAAGGTTTTTTGTCAGCAGCAAGGATTGTAGGATCAGCCAGGTTTTTTTGGGAATCACCTCGTTTCTCGTAGACCTTAATGTTCAGCGTGTGAATTTGCTGCTGTCCGTTCGGCGCCAACTCAGGAGCGGCGGATAGGCGTGGTGGTTGTTGTGGTTGCTGGGCCGCTGCCATGGCCAAACAAGCCGCTACTCCGCAGGCTGTCGTGAGAAACATCAAGTGACGCATTGAAATTCCCTTTCAAGAATGCACTCCAAGAAATTGCGATTAGGCAGAATCAAATTTCCTAGCAATTTCGAGGATCCACCGGAATAGCAGTCAGCCGCCCCCAGAGAAACGCGATAACTTTGCAAGCACGTGGGGTTCGCGTAGCGTCAGCAGTTGGGCCTAAGCGAGTTTCTGGCGGTTCGCGACCGAGGCGAGACTCTGCCACGAAAGATCCTGGCCGAGAGCTTCCATATACGTTCCCGCTCGATCCCAATCTTCTTCGGTCTCCATAAGGAACTTCATGGAGTCGGTGGACAACTGAGCGGGGAGCGGGATCCAATGGGCTCGGATTTGGTTCGAATGAAGCCGCATCAACTGGGGAACGTCTAGAGGATCGGAGGTTAGCCCCTCGGTAAGAAGCTTGGTAAGACCGCGAGCCGAGCTCATTTCAGCGACGAGTCCCAAGCGGTGCAACGAAAAGTTTGGTGAGTTGGGGGCAACGAATCCGACGAAATCGCAGTTGGACTGCGACAGTCCGCGAGCGACCAATCGATCGACAAGAGCGGGATCCATGAAGGGGCACATCGGATTGACATGCACGATCCAGTCCGCGTTCTGCGAATCGGCGATCTCCGCCGCTCGCTGAGCCGGCGTGGTCAAAACGCTCGGAATCCACTTGGCATGGCAAAGACGCGATTGATTGAGGATCGAACGGTACTTCGCCGGTCCTGTGACCACGACCGAATCGACCAGCGTTGATTCCCCAAGCCGTCGAATGCTCCACTCCAACAACGTCAATCCGTCGAGCCGATTCAGAGCGCTCTCGATGCGCGGTTTTTGCGTCCCCGAATCCACAGCGAGATCGATCAAGGCGAGTGTTTGACGCGGTTTACTAGTCATCTCGTTTGCTCCATGCTTTCGGATCATCAGGGTTTGCCAACTTGCCAAGCCCCCTCGTTGGAAAGAGCCTTGGAAGTCCAGGATCAATTAGCCGTTCATGCTGCCTGCTCGCTGAGTAACGTTAAGTTATAAGCGACTTTCCTTCGATTGCTACACGCAAACCCCTTGGCAGCACCGGAAAATACTCTGCCGGTTGCCAAATTCTGGACATCATCGGCCAGAAATCCGATGGTTTTTTGGGCCATATTACCTATTGTCGAGAGATTGCTAGCGTCTAATGCCGAGCCATTTCGGCGGATGACTTTTCTGGGGAAACGAACGTCATTCCCCATCCAACGTTGAGGCTCCTTGCTGATTGGATACAAATCCGTGAATACTCCCCGTCCTCGTGCGATCGACGAGAGTTTGATTCCCAAGTCGCCCGCGCTTCCTGTCGATGCGCGGGCCATGCAAGGCGTTTGGTTGCTGATCGCATCGCTCGGGGTTTTCTTTTTGTCGAGCATTTTGTTGTATGTGGTTTACGTCTACATGCGTGTAAACAGCGATCGGCCACTGACCCAACAGTTTTTGCTCCCATGGAGTTTCTTGCCATCGACTCTCCTGCTGATCGGAGTCTCGATCTGTTTGGAGATCGCAACTCGAGCAGCAAAACGCGATCGCAATGCATCGGTCAAACGTTACACGATCGCAGCGTGCGTAATGGGGATCGGCTTTTTGTTCGTTCAGTCGGACGGGATGAAGCGACTCCTGGACGGTTTGGCCGACGCTCCGACCCGCAATGAAAGCGCCTATGGCTACACGTTTATCCTTGCATTCCTACATGCCGCGCACGTGGTGGGCGGAGTGGTTGGATTATGGTGGACAACCCGCAACGCCCTTCGAAATCAGTACGATCACGAGCGAAGCTTTGGACTCCGATTCTGCACGTTGTACTGGCACTTTCTCGATATCGTCTGGGTTATCCTGATCCTTTGTTTTTGGATTACGCTGTGGCTCGTGAATGCCCGTGTAGCAGGCTAGATGCAGCAGGCTAGATGCCGTTGGCAGAAATCAGGGGCCGCGTGTGCAATTGGCGGCCGGTGAGTTCACTCGTCCTGCAGCTCTCACTCGTACTGCAGAGCCGACGCCAGATTCAAGCGGGCAGCTCGCTCGGCGGGAAGTAGCGCCGCTAGTGTGACGACTACGATCTCGCACAGGATCGCTGCGAACATCATCCACGGATACAGCTGGAATCGAACAGCATGGCCGGTAACCACCATCGTGCTGATATTGATCACCGATGCGATCCCGACCCCGAGCACCACGCCAGGAATAATTCCGATCAACGACATGATCCACGCTTGAGCCAAGATCATCTTGCGTATTTGGGAGCGGGTCATCGCAATCACCCGAAGCATGCCGATCTCACGAGTTTGTTCGAGGATGTTCATCGCGAGCGTATTGATCAAGCCAAATGCGGCAATCAAGGCGCCCAGTGCGAGTACCGCCCAAAGCCCACCCACGACACCGTTAATCATTCCTTCGATGATATTCGCAAGGTCGCTGAACGATTGAAACATGAGGCCCTCGCTATCGGCGAGAGCCTTCAAGCTATCGGCGACCTGACCACGTTTCCCCGGTTCAACTTGGATAATCACCGCATCGGTTCCATCGACATTGAGCAACTTTTTCGCTTGCTCAGCTTCCATGTAAAGCGTCAATCCGCCTGCGAGGTATTCATTGGTCACCCCGGCGATCTCCAATTTGGTCTTCCCTTGATTGGTCTCTAGCTCAATCGAGTCTCCAGGCCCCAATTGCATCCGCTCGGAAAGAACCGAACCCAGGACCACACGACCTTCGTGGATGCCTTGCATCGCTTCCGCCTCGGTCCCTCGCACCAAGTCAAAAAAGTCCTGCGTCTTTGAATTGAATTTACGCACCACCACGATCACCGAACTATCGCCAGCTCGAGCGCTCACAAATCGCAATGTATCCACGAGCTTGACCCCCGCGACTTCTTCCACGCGTTGAACAAATCCATCCGGCATATCCGCCGCATGGCCGCTGCTCATATCAGGCATGGCTGCGCGAATAAAAAAGTCGCCGACAATCGTGCGTTGGTACCAACTCTGAACATCCCGAATGTTGTCGAAGATGGTGCTGGCCATGCCGAGTCCCATCGCCATGGCAACCAGCATGATTCCAATCGTCATGGCCGATCGGCCTGGATGACGCATAATTTGCCGACGGGCCAACCGAGTTTCGGTTGGGAACCAGAGCATGAGCGGTGCGGCAGCCAGCATCGTCAATGAGTCCAGGCTCGCTGGAAGCAACAGAATCACTCCCAAGATCACCAGCACGATGCCTGGCGTGCCGAGTTGTACGTTAATGATTTCTAACGTCGCGATGGTCTGAATGAATGCCCCCACAATGATGAGCACGATCCCGCCTTGAAACCATTTCCAATAAGGAGCGTTTTTATCGCTCTCGGCAACAACCTTCATCGCGTCCGAGGGAGAAGCCAGGGAAGCCATCATGGCGGGGATGCCAGCCCCAAGAACAGAGACCAGGATCCCACAGACAATCGCCAAAATCATGGGCAGCACATCGAACGGGGCTTGAGGGATATCGATCTGCAGCAATGCCGATGTAGATCGATTGAGAACGGAGGCACCAAAGTATCCGCATGCACAGCCGATCGCGCTGCCGATCACTCCCAACAGAAATCCCTCTCTCAAGATCATCCAAAGCAGCTGTTTGCGTGTGGTACCGATGGCGCGGAGGATCCCCAACTGACGCCGTCGCTCACCGATGTTCATCTGAAACGTATTGAAAATGATGAACGCCGCCATGATCAACGAGAATATCGTCGCAATCAATAGCCCGCGTTGAATGGCGTAGGTGCTTTCGCTCGCCAGTTCGCTACGCATGCTCGGGCGCCGGACGCTGACTCCTTCCGGAAGTTGCTTCGCGATGGTCGTTTCTAGAGCTTCCAGCTGTTTCTCATCGCGAGCGACCAACTGCACCAAGTCGAGCTTGCCAGGGGAACGGGTCCATCGCTGAACGACGCGAAGCGGAGCGACGACCACGGCCGATTGGAGCGCCGATGATGCATCTTTCGATCGAATCCAACCACCGATTCTCGCCGTCTGATTCCCTCCTTTGGTCAGGAGTCTGACCTGTTGGCCGAATTCCAATTTCGCGGCTTTCGCAAAACCTTCGTCCACAAAGACTTCTTGCTCCTTTGCGGTTTCAGCAGCGTCGGCATCGGTTGCTCCAGAATCTATATTCGAGGACTCGCCGCGATCGGCACTGCGGATAATTTCGGTGTTCCGCACGAGTTGGTCTTGCTCGAGATCGACACCCAGCAACTGAACACGGAATTTCCTCGGTTCGATTTTCGCGGAGCTCTTGTTCGGTTGGGGAGGAGTGGATTCGGTCAACGCGGACTCGGGAGACTTCGGCTCGGTAACGGTCATGGTCGCGAAACGACGGATCGCCGGAGAGATTACCTCTAGCCCGTCGGTATCGGTCAAGAACGCAACTTGCTTGGCATCAAAGGAACTCCCGCCGACCGACTGGACCTCGAGCGATGTGCGGCCGGTGACAGCCTGCACCATGGCTACTTGGGCAAGTCGTGCCGATTTGGACGAGAGGGCCGTCGCGACGATAGCTCCCGCGCCGATGACGATGCTCAGGATCGTCAACAACGTTCGCGCAGGGCGATTTTGAAGTTCGCGGAGGGAGAGTCGGGACAATGGCATATGTGGCGATCAACCCGTCGATGGTTGGGGCGAACTGATTTGGAATGCCGATGCATCCCGAGCAAAATCGTCCTGCGAAATATCCTTTTCGATATTCCCATCACGGAATTTCAGCAATCGGAAAGCGGAGCGTGCTACCTGGGCATCGTGGGTAACCATCACGATGGTTTGATTCAGGTCGGAAGCGAGCGAACGAAGCAGTTCGGTCACACGGCCCGATTGCCTAGAATCGAGATTACCGGTCGGCTCATCCGCCAAAAGGATGACGGGCTCGATGGCAATCGCTCGCGCGACGGCGACCCGTTGCTGCTCGCCGCCGGAAAGTTTCGAGGGTATATGGTCGCGGCGATGGAGCATCTCGACCCGTTCGAGCGCCTTGGCAGCCCGTTCATTGGCGAGTTTTCGGGGGACCCCGTCAAGTTCCATTGGAAGGGCGACGTTTTCGAGGGCCGAGAGGGTTGGGATCAAGTTAAAGGCTTGGAAAACGAACCCTATTTTGCGGCGCCGAATCAGGGTGCGCTGATCGTCGTCGAGTGTCCCCAAATCGATCCCATCGAGGATGACTTGGCCGCTCGTCGGTGGCTCGATCCCCCCGATAATGCTCATCAGCGTGCTTTTCCCGGATCCGCTGGGGCCCATCAATGCCACGAACTCCCCCGCCTCGATCGTCAAGTTGACGCCGCGGAGAACTTCGATCGCAATGTCCCCTGTGCCAAATTGTTTGGTCAGGTTGCGGGTCTCGATAATTGCCATGCCGGGGAGAAGCCATTTGGAGTTTGGGCGATCCGAAGAAACGGATTATAAGCATAAATGCTCATTCTGCGGACCTCTAAAATGGGGTCTGGGTGGACTTACTTCCGTTCCTCGGTAGCGGTGATGACAGCACCCGGTGATGTGATATCATCTTTTCGCCGTCCGAGCCGGGATTTCCGGCCCTCTGGTGGCAAGCCGAGATTTCTTCATTTTTTGAACAGGTAGACCATTTGAACAGGTAGACCATCCGACACTTGCTCAGGAGGAGGCGTGCCGTATGAGGATTGTCGTTACTGGCGCCACAGGTTTGCTAGGGAACAACATCGTTCGCATGGCAATCGAGAAAGGGCACGATGTCGTCGCCATTTCGCGCTCCGCATCGAAGTCCAAGGCCCTTGAAGGTTTACGTCTTGAACCAGTGGACGCAGATGTCACCGACTGGGATCGTATTTCGAGGAAAATCGAGGGGCCGGTCCAAGCTGTCGTTCATTGCGCTGCGCATATCCACATCGGATGGAAGCAGTTGGAGCAGGGGCACCATATCAATGGCAATGGAACCAGAAACGCTCTCCGATTCGCCGAGGAACGGGGGTGCCGTTGCATCCATGTCTCTACGGTCAACACGCTCACGGTTGGCTCCAAAAACCGAATCGTCGAAGAGGATACACCTGGCGACGGTCAGATACCATGCACTTATGTTGTTACCAAAAGAGCAGCCGAGCAAGAATCGCGCGCGTACATCAATCGAGGTGGTGACGCCGTGATCGTTTACCCGGGGTTCATGCTCGGACCTTGGGATTGGAAGCCCAGCAGTGGCCGAATGATCTGTGATTTGCGCGGTGGAGCTCCACCGTGGGCTCCTTCCGGAGGCTGCAGTGTCTGCGATCCTCGGGATGTTGCGAGCGCTATCTTGGCAGCGATCGATCGAGCTCCGCGCGGCGGCCGATTCATCCTCGGCGGAGAGAATTGGACGTACATGCAGCTTTGGCGAGAGATCACATCGCAATTGGGCTCTCGTAAACCAATAACCACCATGCGATTCTTGGTTCCCTGGATTGCGGGAACCGTCGGCGATTGCGTTGGAAGACTGACCTCGGAGGAGCCGATCATCAACTCTGCTGCCATTGCCATGGGAAGTCAATTCCATTGGTATTCCAGCGAACGAGCAGCAACGCAATTAGGCTATCGATCCCGTCCTGCACAGGAATCGATCCGCGATGCGATCGCATGGCTCCGGCAATATGAGTACTTACCGAAAGCGACGAGCTAACCTGTGAGTCCTCTGAAGCGTCTCCGGATTTACATCCATCGTTGGTTGATCCCCTTCGGAATTGACACGCGGAAAAAGAGAGGGGACCGCGTGGTGCTCGAAAAAGTCATCTTTCCTGAACTTGTTCGAAGTCCTCAATACCAGCGTATCTTGTTTGTGGGATGCGCCTGGTACACGCTTCATTACCCAAACCTCTTCAAGACGAAGAACTTTACGACGCTGGAAATCGATCCTAGTCAACAATGCTTTGGAGCTAGAGAGCACATCATCGATTCCTGCGAACATCTAGAGCGATACTTTCAAAGGGGCCAACTCGATTGCATCGTGTTCAATGGTGTGTACGGGTTCGGGCTCGATGATGCAAACGATGTCGACCGGACATTCACGGCGATGCATCGTGTACTGCGTGACAAAGGCTTGCTCGTTTTTGGCAGGAACGATCTCCCCCAGCATTCGCCTTGTTCGCTCGACGACATACCGTCGATTGCGTATTTTGAACCGGTCGTCTTCGCTCCCTTGGGCTCTTCGGAATACTCCTCAGACCCAATCAATCGGCATGTGTTTCAGTTTTTGGCAAACCAAGCTACAAAAACCATCGATAGGGGCTCCGATGCCATCTCCTGAATCCGAATCGCTCGAATCACCAGCGCACTCTCTGCAACAGCCTGCGGCAGAACCACCTTCATGGGAAGACTACCGTGAGGGTGTCGAGCGAGCGATCGCGATCGCGGTCCACTACCATCGCGGTCAGCGCGACAAAGCCGGCGAATGCTATCTGATGCATTTGTTCCGAGTCATGTTATCGTGTGAAACTCCGGCGGCTCAACAGGCAGGTGTTTTACACGATGTCCTGGAGGACACCGCGGCGACCCCCGCAGCGCTCGTGGAGGCCGGGCTGTCGAACGACATCATCGAAGCCGTGATCTTGCTCACCAAACCCCCTGAGATGCCGTACTCGAGCTACCTGGTTCGTCTCTCCAAAAATCAACTCGCGGCCGAAGTCAAACGCAACGACTTGCGCGATAATTACTCGATCGGTCGTGTCGCTTACCGAGCCGAAGCGACCGCGGAGGATGCGATGAGGATCCAGCGCTATGTGCTGGCGCACCAGTTCCTCAGCGGAAACCTCGACGAGCCCACCTTGCTAGCCCGCATGTCCGAACTCGAATAACTGCCTTCATTTCCCATATCGCAAGGCTAGAGCGATCGTTGTTTTTGAACTATGCTGTCGGTTCGCGCAGGGTCGCCACCTTGCGGTGTTGAACTTCCTTCGGTTTCAGCCAATCCTTCAACCATTCATACAGCCAATCGATTTCTATCATGTCACAGATTGAAAAGAAGCTAGAAGCCCTCGGGCTCCAACTCCCTCCTGCACCAAAGCCCGTCGGGTTGTACAAGCCGATGCTGGTCGTGGGGAATTTGGCGTATTTGTCCGGCCACGGGCCCCTCAAAAGCGATGGGACGATCATGCTCGGTCGCGTCGGAGCGGATCTGGATGTCGAGGGTGGAAAAGCTGCAGCGCAGCAGACAGCATTGGCGATGCTGGCCACACTCAAGGCCGGTCTAGGGAGCCTGGATCGGGTTGTGCGCGTCGTCAAACTGCTGGGCTTGGTACGATGCACGGACGAGTTCGGTCAGAGCCCTCTGGTGATCAATGGCTGCAGCCAAGTCTTCGTCGACCTTTGGGGCAGCGACTTAGGGGTTGGCGTCCGAAGCGCCCTAGGAACCAATTCGCTCCCAGGCGGAATGGCGGTTGAGGTAGAAGGAATTTTTGAGATCCAATAATCAACTCGCAGCACAATCCTATAACGATCAAATCATTGAATGAGCGAAAAACAAACCCTCTCTTTTCTTTCCAGGACCCTTGAAAAAGCGGGTTTGCAGCCGAAAACGAAGTACGGCCAAAACTTCCTTGTCGATCTCAACTTGCTCAACATCCTCATCGATGGGGCAGAGTTGGCTCCGAACGATGTGGTGCTCGAAATCGGTACTGGGCTGGGTTCATTGACGAAAACGATGGCGACCAAGGTTGGGGCAGTCGTCACCGTAGAAGTCGACCGTGACCTCCAGGCTCTCGCGTCCAAAGAACTCAAGAGTTTTCCCAACGTCCAGCTTCTTTCGTGCGATGCGCTTCGGAACAAAAATCATCTGCGCGATGAGGTTCTCGATGCGGTACGAGCGGCGATGACCCGAGTTCCGAATGCAAAATTCAAGCTCGTCGCAAACCTTCCGTACAACGTGGCTACCCCGATTATCAGCAACCTTCTCACAGTCGAACCGCTCGTCGAACGCATGGTCGTAACCATACAGAAGGAACTCGGCGAACGGATAACCGCACCTCCTTCGTGCAAGGACTACAGCGCTCTGTCGGTATGGATGCAAGCTCTCGGGGATTGCGAGGTGCTGCGAGTTTTACCTCCGACCGTTTTTTGGCCTCAACCGAAGGTCGACTCGGCAATCATTCGGATACGACCGAATGCCGACAAACGGTCTCGTATCGCAGATCTCGAGTTCTTTCACACCCGACTTCGAGCACTCTTTTTCCATCGCCGCAAATTCCTGCGAAGCCAGTTGGCGACAGCGCTGCAGGATGATTTGGACAAGCCTCAAATCGATGCCGTTATGCAGGCGAAAGGTTACGCCCCGAACCTACGGGCAGAACAGCTAACCGTCGAGCAGATCATCGAATTACTTGAAGCCTGCCGACAATCGATCCCGCCAAAGTAGCTGGGAAGAGTCTGTTGCGAGAAGAGTCTGTTGCGGCAAGAGTTCAGGCCGCATTGGCGCCGAATCGATCTAGCCAGCTCGCCGTTTCTGTTGCTCCAGCGAGAGCAACGCCGCGCGGACAACGCGTTCTGCATCGAGTCCGTTCATGCACTGAGTGTGCTTCAATGGGCATTCGTACTTGCCGCACGGTTGGCACGCCAAGCCAAGAGTCACAATCGTTTCGGGCTCGTTGTAGCTGCGAGTCATATCCGGTGCAATGGAACCGAACATCGAGATCACCGGTTTGTTCATCGCGATGGCGATATGGCGAGGACCGCTATCGGTTGATACGACCAGAATCGACCTCTCGATGACGGCCTTGCTGAGCCCCAGTGGCAACGAAGTCCATCGCCCCATGCTTCGAACTCCGGGTAGTGCCGTTTGTTCTTCGATGCGATTTGCGATCTCGCGTTCGGCTGGCCCACAATGAACCAAGATTTGGTAGCCATGTTGGCGGTTCAGTTCACTAGCGGCTCGAACCGCGTGTTCGATCGGCCATCGTTTGGTTTCCGCGGTCGCAGCACCCGTATTGAGAAGGATGGTTGGACGCTCTGGGCTAAAACCGACCTCGCCCCAAAGCTGATTGGCCATTTGGCGATCCGTGTCGGTCGTGGCAATCTCCGTTCGGCGACTCGGGGGAGAGCACCCCATGGATTCGGCCAGTCGAAGGTAGGTATCGATACATGGGTCTTTGCGGGCGTCTCGATCACCGTCGGTGATCGGCACTCTCTGAGTCAGAAGAAAACCCCGTCCATCGCGAGCGTATCCAACGCGGCGAGGAATCCCTGCCATCCAGGCGATCAGTGCCGTAGACAAACTATTGGTCATGAGAAGGATCGCATCCATGCGCCGACGCCGTAGCTCTCGAACCAACCCGCGACGGTTCCAAGTCCCTTGCTGTCCAGGTTGGCATTGCTGTTTGGATCGAGGCTTGTAGCAGAGAGTCGAATCGACCCACGGGAGTCCCTCAAGCACCATCAGTGGCGCAGGGCGGCCTACCCAACAGAACTCGCTCAGTTCCGGGATTCCGAATCGAAGGGCACGAAGAGTTGGGGTGGCCATGCAGGCATCCCCGACCCAGTTTGGGAGCATTACCGCTAAACGCATGATCCGAGAACTTATAGAGGCTGGGTAAATTGCGAGTCAATAAGAGTTCTCGCCCTCTTGAGAGGCCGCTATAGTAACGGGTCTCGACAGCGAGCAGCCAGCGTTTCAATGGCGGGCCCAAACGTTTCTAGACGGCGGACCCACAATTTTTAGAACGCGGAAACGCCGCATTGAGAAGGCGGGACCACCGCTTTCTACGAGCTTACCGTCCCAAAACCAGTTTGCGGAATTCCATGAATACCCCACAAAGCGGAACCAATCTTTGCACGCCGTTGCACGCATGGCATGTCCAAAACGGGGGGAAAATGGCCCCGTTTGCGGGCTATGAGATGCCCATCCAATACTCGGGTATCGTGGCCGAACACACGGCGACGAGAACGGCGCTCGGCGTTTTTGACATTTCTCACATGGGACGGTTGCGGTTTGATGGCCCCAGAGCCGATCAGCTTCTCGACCATTTGTTGACCCGCAGAGTTCTGGACATGCAACCCGGCCAGGTTCGATACTCGCTGATCTGCAACGAAGAGGGTGGGATTCTCGATGATGTGTTGGTAAGTTGCCTGGAGAGTCCGAGCGGAAAAATCTATTTTCTCCTAGTGGTGAACGCTAGCAACAAGGCGAAAATCGTCCACTGGCTACAACCTCACTTGGCCGATTTCCCAGACGTCGAATTTCACGACGTTACGGAGTCGACAGCGATGATTGCCGTACAAGGTCCCCGGGCGGTGCAGGTATGCGAACGGCTATTGCCTCCAGCCGCAACCAAACTCGGATACTACCGAGCCAAGGTAACCGATCAAATGTCCAAGCCATGCATTGTTTCGCGAACGGGATACACCGGCGAGGATGGTTTTGAATTGATTGTGCGCTGCGAGGATGCGGTGCGTGTGTGGGAAAATATCTTTTTGGCAGGCCGCGAGCACGGCGTCCTACCAGTGGGTCTAGGTGCTCGTGACACACTGCGGCTGGAAGCAGGTATGCCGCTGTACGGCCATGAGCTGAGCGAGCAGATTGACCCGTACACCGCAGGCCTCGCATTTGCGGTGAACTTAAAGGACCGAAGCTTTGTAGGGAGCCAATTCTTGGCCAGCAAATCCTCCGGAGCGTCCGGGGCTAACACGCCAGGAACGAAACGCGTCGGATTGAAAGTGGAAGGTCGCCGTGCGGCCCGAGAGCAATCCACGTGCTATGGAGCCGACGGTCAAACGATCGGTACGGTAACCAGCGGCACCTTTTCCCCCACGTTCAATCAACCTATTTCGATGGCGTATATTAGCTCCGATGCCGCCAACGTTGGCAATCGCATCGAAGTCGATATTCGAGGAACGCGTGCCCCGGCAACGGTGGTGGAGCTTCCCTTCTACAAACGTTCGTAAAACAATCCCCACAACTCGTCTCCTTTGGTCTTTAGCATTCCGAGAAAACAAGATGTCTATTCAACCAGAACAATTGAAGTATTGCGATTCGCACGAATGGGTATATGCACCGGCTGACGCCAACGGCGTCGCTACCGTCGGCATCTCCGCCTTCGCCGTTGCCGAACTCAACGACTTGGTCTTTATGGCTCTTCCATCGGTCGGGCAGAAACTGGCTGCCGGCCAAGAGTTCGGAGAGGTTGAAAGCGTCAAGGCGGTCAGTCCCATGTACAGCCCCGTAAGTGGCGAAGTGATCGAGGTCAACTCGGGCTTGGTGGATCGACTCGAACAGCTCAATGCCGACCCTTACGATCAAGGTTGGATGATGAAGGTCAAGATGAGCGATCCGAGCGAACTTGCAAAATTGATGGACTATGGAGCCTATCAAAAGATGATTTCGCAACACGGCTAACCCCACTCATTTTGGAGTCATCTCCATCGGAGCGGTGACCGCACATGAAAATCTCGATAAACAAAGCGTTGTTGGTCCGCGATGAAGCTCGCTCGGGGATCGACAATATGCGAATCGACGATTGTTTGTTGCAGCGAGCCAGCCCAGACGGACCGATCGTGGTCCGGATCTACCGTTGGTCCGAGCCCACCCTGTCGTTGGGCCACTTCCAACAAATCGAGGAATTGCCAGACGATACTGCGAGCAGATCGCAGCCTTCACTCAACCGTTTACCTTGGGTGAGGCGTAAAACCGGCGGAGGAGCAATCCTTCATGACCAAGAAATCACTTACAGTTTTGTAATCCCAGCATCCAAAGGGGTGATGGACAAAGGTGCGAACGAGGTCCTTTATCGTGCGGTGCACGAAGCGGTGCGGGACGGCTTAATCGGTCTAGGGGTAGAGGCTGCTCTCTCCGAAAATTGCACGTGCGCTGTGGCGACAACTGCCGGGGAAAAGGAACCATTCCTTTGCTTCCAACGGAGAACTCCGGTTGATTTGGTGGTCGGTGCGCATAAAGTTCTAGGGAGTGCCCAGCGGCGCACCCGTACCGGTTTGCTGCAGCACGGCAGCTTGCTCCTTCGGGCTTCCCGAGAGTTTGAAGCCCTTCGAGGAATCGAGGATCTCGGAGAAATCCCCCGGGAGTTTCATTGGCAGGAGTGGCTCTTGGACAGGTTGCGGGAGGGCTTAGGGTCGATTCTAGACCTCAATTATGAAGATTTGGAATTGAAAGATTTTGGCTATTTATTAGGATGAATGGGTGGTTTGGATGGGGAAATCTCGCTCTCACCCGGCCTGAGCAGCAATTCAGGATGTCGAGCCCCCGACGAACCCCGCGCCCGTGAGCATCGATTGCGGTTTCAAGAACCCGGAGGGTCTCCGCTGGATCCTTCCTTTCTTGGAGAGTCGTGATCGACATACGCTGTGGCTTGCCCGTCCCGTCGCGGTAGCGACTGAGAAGCCAAAGCGTTGGAAGGCAAAACGTTGGAAGGCAAAACGCGTTGTAAGGCCCAAAGCTTGAGTTGGCCGAAGCTTTATAAGGTGTTCTGCCGGGTAGGTTCAATGATTGAACATGGTTCGTCCACCGGACTGCAGACCCTTGAGCGGGTCGTGTTGTTCCGGTCGTACAAAGAGTTCCCAATGGACGCGGTGATGGTAAAAGCGGTTTGAGATAAACAAAAGGGACGGCAATGCAGGTTTCACTAAAAGTTTTATCCGGAAACCATGAGGGCAAAGAGATTCCAATCAAGGACGAGAAGTTCTTTGTTGGACGGGGCGATAATTGCCAACTCCGTCCCAAGAGCGAATCGGTGAGTCGTCGTCATTGCGCCATCGTTCAGAAAGATGGTCGCGTTCTGCTGCTTGACCTCAAGAGTCGTAACGGCACCTACGTCAACGATAAACAACTCTCTCCCGATAAAGCGAAGATCCTCAAATCGGGTGATAAAATCCGGATCGGTCAACTTGAGTTCGAGATCTCCATCGAGGTCGGCATCGCTAGTGCTAAAAAACCCGAAGTTGCTTCCGTGAAAGAGGCGGCGGACCGTCTTTCCGAACACAAGAATACCGATTCCAAAGATAGCTTCGATATCAGTTCCTGGTTGCTCGAGGCGGACCAAATCGATCGGCGCGCGACCGTCTCCGAACCGGAGACCCGCCAATTCAACATGGACGATACGACTCGGCTGGACCCCGATCAAGTCGCCGAGGAAGCGAAAGCCACTGAATCGAAGGACGACTCCGAATCCAAACTGAAGCGTCCCGACAAAAAGGCTCCGATGAAATTGCCCAAGATGACGAGCGGTCCAACGACGAAAAACACCAAGGATGCGGCATCAGAAACCCTTAAGAAATACTTTGGCGGGCGATAGCCTATAGACGCAAAAGCGAGTTCTACATGTCGAATAGCTGCGGCAGTCCTTCAGTTCGTAGCATCCGCGTCTTCGCTTGGCTCCTCGGGATTGGTTTCGCTTTCTCCCTCCAATCCCCTTCGCAATCGTTGGCTCAGCAACAGCTGCAGACCGACATTCTCGACAACGGACTCGCTATCGGCCCGGGCATAAAGCGGGCCATCGGTCACTTGAATCGTCAAGGTTCCGCGGGGAGCAATGAGGCCCCCACGGCGGCTCGAATCGGCGTTATCGACGATGGGCTGCGCAACACCTACTTCAGCATCAAAAGGGCTAACCGTCAGCCGGAAGAGACACCAGCCCCATTCAAGATTTTGATGAAGAAGCAAGACACCGTTTGCAAGAATGAGGCGATTATCGGTGGCGGATTGGGCAGCGCTTTCTCAGCAACACCGTTCGATCGCTGGGGCAGGCGGATCTACACGTTCCAGAGTCCGTACAAGCAAATCGTTCAAGGCATCACCGAAATATCGCCTCAGTACGTCCGTATTCAAGCACTGAAAGGGCATACGCCGAAAACCTCGATCACGTGGGATATGCGCATCGCTATGTCGTCGATCCCACCGCTCCAGCTGCGGGATATCTTGATCAACAACGCCGATCCCAACAACGCCCAAGATTGGCTCGATATCGTCAGTGTGTATATGGGCGCAAAGCGTTACATCGAAGCCCGCGACATGCTCGTCCGAGCCATCAGCCGCTTCCCGGAATTGGAAGATAAAAGGGTCGAATTAAAACGGCTCGACCAACTCCTCGCAGATCAAATGTTCGATGCTGTGGTCTTAGCGCAGAATGCGGGGCAGTACTCGATCGCTGAGCAGATGTTGCGAAGCTTTGACGCGAAGACAGTAGCGATCGAAACCAAACTCAAAATCGATCGGCGACTCGAGCAGATCACCAGCACCGCGAAAGAATGCGACCAAATCCTAGCCTGGCTTCGCGAGGATATTAGCAAAATCGCTGATGCCAACACACAAACGGAACTAGCGACGGTCGTCACCGAAATTGAGAAGTACCTCAATGCCGATACTCGAGGGAGATTTGCGGATTACATTCGTCTTCGAAGCGACAACGCGTTGAGCAACGATGCACGAGCCGCACTCGGATTGAGCGGTTGGCTCTACGGGGCCGGGGTCGCCGAACAAAACCTGTCGATTGTTCGCTCCGGTTTTATCGCTCGTGGCATGATTCAAAAGTACCTTGCGGATCGGCAGCCCAACGACCAACTGATCAATGAAATCTCCAAGCTGGAATCTGGCACACCGAGATACGTCGCCAAAATTCTCGAGAACATGGCGCCGCCAGCGACCACCGATCCATCGGAGGGTGTCACCGAAACGGTGGTCCTCTCCAAAGACTCCGGTGAAACAGCGAGTCGACCTGTCGCGGGACGATTCGTCATCGAAGTGCCACTCGGCGACAAAATGCGAGGCCGGACCGTTCGCTACGCAGTGCAGTTGCCTGCTGAATACAACCCCTACCGCAAGTACCCATGCATCCTCGCACTTCCAAGCGAAGAAATCTTGTTCAACGACGAATTGGATTGGTGGGTGTCGCTCGATCGAACCGACCCGATGCTGAGATGCTATGGCGAAGCGGCACGCCATGGGTTCATCGTTGTTTCCCCCGAGTGGAATGAAGACAAACAGCCGGTTTACAATTACACCGAAAATGAACACATGCTGATCCTTTCCCCGCTCCGCGATGCGATGCGTCGGTTCAGCATCGACACCGATCGCCTGTTCGTAGCCGGACACTTCATGGGTGCCGATGCCGCCTGGGATTTAGCGCTAGCACACCCCGACCTTTGGGCGGGAGCTGTCATCATTGGCGGAATCGCAAAGAAGTACATCGTTCAGTATTGGAAGAATGCCCGTTACGTTCCGACATATTTCGTCAACGGTGAATTCGACGGTGAAAACCCAATGTTCCTGAACGCTCAAACATGGGACAACATGCTCGACACCAAGAACATAGACACGATGGTGACTCTCTACCAAGGTCGAGGTCATGATCACTTTCAAGAAGAACTTCCGAGGATTTTCGAATGGCTTGAAATCCCAACGCGACGTCGGAATTTCAATATGGAAAAATTCGAAGTCGTGACCAGCCGCGCGGGAGATCGATACTTCTGGTGGTTCGAAACCGCGAACTTGTTTCCGGAAAAACTTGTTCACCCTCTGTTTCCACCTGACAAATGGGATGAGTACGAAATCGAAGGCTCCATCAATCGGGAAACCAATGCCGTTCGCGTGTCCAAAGTCGCTGCGAAAGAGTATTCGCTTTGGTTATCGCCCGATATCGTCGATTTCACCCGCAAAGTTTCGATCGAAACCAAAGGATCTACCAAACGAATTGATGCGGCGGGGAACACACGCGTGATGCTGGAAGACGTCCGACGACGGGGGGACAGACAGCATCCATTTTGGTATCGTGTGGATATTCCGCTCCGCTAGTTTGTCAGCCTCTTCCATCGCTCACGGGTTTCAATCCCTCTCGGGCCAATCGGGGAAATCAAGGTTGATCAAACAAACCGATGGAGGGGAAGATTGGCTATTTCTCCCGCCCCAACCTCGAGACTGCACCCCATGGAAAGGAATCGATGACTACCCAAGTCGTCCCCACCGATCGCTCCGCGAAGGCTCATCCTGCAACTGAAATCGCATCAAACTCCCCCAACTCACCCGATCCATCCGCACCACGCGTTCTCGTCTTGGGAGCCCATCCTGACGATGCTGAGTTCTTTGCAGGAGGTCTACTTCGTGCGCATCGGAATCAGGGCTCGGCCTTGCGAATCGTTAGTGTGACCAACGGCCAATCGGGCCACCACGAGATGGCTTCCGACGCACTGGTTGCTCGACGTCGAACCGAAGCGGCTCGCAGCGGAAGCCTACTGAAATGCGATTATGTTACTTGGGATTTTCCCGACGGTTCGCTACAACCTACCCTCGATGTACGAGAATCCATCATCCGAGAGATTCGCGCGTTCCGCCCCGACTTGGTTCTCACCCACCGTCCCTTCGACTACCATCCAGATCATCGCGCAGTCGGCCAAGCGGTACAGGATGCTTCGTATATGGTCATGGTACCCAAAATCGCCCCAGGGTACCCACCGCCAAGCCGAGAACCAATCGTCGCGTACATGGTCGACTTGTTCACTCGACCAGCCCCGTTTCGAGCTGATGCAGTGCTCGACGCATCCCCCTACTTGGAGAACGTCCTCGACATGCTCGCATGCCATGAGTCCCAGTTTTTTGAATGGATGCCATGGATCGATCGAACAGCTCACACGATGCCCAATACGACTGGAATGTCGGAGGCACAACGGACATCGGCGCTTCGAAATTGGCTGCGAGAATGGTATCTCGAACGCACTTCGCTACGTGGCGAGCGATTTTGGAATCGAGTGTGGGGTGATCCTCCAACCCTGGTGGAGGCCTATGAAATGTCGGAGTATGCGGGCAGAGCATCTCGGGAACGACTCGCATCGTTATTTCCGAAGTGCCAATTCGTTTAAGGAGCGGTGTCGATGACTCGCATGGCTGTCCTTGATTTCGAGACCGCGAACCATCAACCTGGGTCCGCGTGCCAACTTGGAATTGCCATCGTCGAGCCATGGCGTATCGTCAGCGAGCACCAATGGTTGATTCGCCCACAGCGCATGTTCTTTTCTCCCCGTTGTGTCGCAGTCCATGGCATCACGCCTCGCGATGTGCTCGACAGCCCCACCTGGGATCAAATTTGGTCCGACGTCGCTTCGCTTCTCGATGGGGCAATTGTGATCGCTCACAACGCAGGTTTCGACGCAAAAGTTCTCAGTTCGACTTGCCAGATCTATGACATCGCCATGCAACCAGTGGATCTGCAATGCACACGTTTGATTTCCAAACGTACCTTCACTTCATTGAGGTCGCACGCATTGGCCAACGTCGCTCAACACTTAGGTGTTCAATTCCGACATCATGACGCGCTCGAGGACGCCAGGACGTCGGCCACCATCTTGATGCGCGCGGCCGAGCAACTTGGCGTTGAGGATCTCGATCAACTTGAAGATCAACTCGGGTTGATTCGAGGTCGTGTTTGGACCGATCGAATTCGTCAGCCTCGCACGGTTCGCCGATCGCGAATGGAGTCGACCGTCGCAGAGCCTGAACCGAGATATGAACCACGCTCGTTCCGCATCGATGGTGTCCCCACGCGCTC
Source organism: Pirellula sp. (assembly GCA_046318275.1). Classification (GTDB taxonomy): domain Bacteria; phylum Planctomycetota; class Planctomycetia; order Pirellulales; family Pirellulaceae; genus JBKCUI01. The sequence continues at coordinate 19,575 of JBKCUW010000062.1, forward strand.
AGCCGCTGTCCGGCAATCGCGGCTTCGAGCGGATGAGATATTGAGTCACTCCAAGGACACCAAGCCCCTCTCCGGAAAAAATGTTGTGCTGATCCACAACTTGCTGGGACTGGATCGAGAAGACTCCCTCAGTTTCCTGTGCCAACTCGGGGCCACCGTACAATCCCACTTGAATCTATCCACGCACTACCTCATCCTGGGAGTTCCTTTAGCATCGGAGAACGCATCCGAAACCGACACCTCGCCCCCCCTCACCCTCGCACGCGACACCAATCCTCTGGAGAGAAACCTTGAGGAAGTCAGCCGGCGACAAAACGAGGGACAACCGGTGAGAATTATTTCCCAAAGGCAGTTGTTAGCGATGATCCCATCCGGACTCGCAACGGCTCGCGGCGACGTGTGACGAGAAAATGCATGAGTACTGAAGAATGAGTACTGAAGAACACAATCCCCAACGACCGACCCAGGACAACCAAAGCGGATCTCACGAGTTCTATCGGAACATGGATTCCGGTCGGTTGCTCGGCATCGGAACCGACATCATCGGTTGCGATCGAATCGCTCAAATGCTCGAAAAACACGGCGAGTCGTTCCTGCAAAAAGTCTTTACACCCCGTGAAATCGAATACTGCTCCGCGAGAAAGTCCGCACACCAACATTACGCTGGTCGCTGGGCCGCGAAGGAGGCCGTGCTGAAAGTTCTCGGAACCGGTTGGGCCAAAGGCATTCAGTGGACCGATGTCGAAGTGATCAACGAGGCATCGGGGGCGCCCACTCTGTTGCTCGCAAATCGAGCAGCGGAGATCGCGCTGGCAAAAGGGATACGCACGGTCCAAATCTCGATCTCTCACTGCAAAGAATACGCCACTGCATTTGCCGTGGGGGTCACCTGATTTTCGTGTGACAATTACTTCCGTAGCATTTCATCAACTCATCGTCTAAACCACATCAAATACACTAACAACGAGCGAAAGTCTTATGAGTGAAGCACGCATGATGGCCGGAATCCCAACCTTGAATGCAGGGTTGTATCGCACCATCCGATTCTTGGTTGGAGACCCCGTTGTTTATCTGGAAGTCCCAAAGTCGGGTGGCGGTTGGAACTCGACCTTGATTTGCCGAGACATCGAAATGGGGCGAGCCAAACTGAACGCTCGCGCGAGCAACGTTGCGTGTCCCGCTGACTTTACCCCGGACGGCGGATTATCTGGGGACCGTGAAACCGCGACTGCGCAATCCGCGGCAGAGGCGCTGAAACGCTGGGGAATGCGACGAGTGATCGTCGATCGTTCGCTTCCGATGATCTATGCAGAAATGCTCCAACGGGCTGGTATCGAAATTCATTGCGATACCCAATGGGGTGTGATGGAACGTCGCCAAAAGGACGAGCAGGAAATTGAATATATCCGCAAAGCACAAAAGATCACCGAGGAAGTCATGGAATTGGCATGCAGCACGGTAGCTCATGCAACGGCCCATGCAGACGGTATCTTGCACGTCGACGGGTCCCCATTAACCAGTGAACGATTGAGAACCTTGATCGACATTTGGCTTCTGGAGCGAGAATGCTCCAATCCAGGTGCGATCGTGGCAGGCGGCCCCGTCGGCGCCGATTGCCATGATCACGGTCATGGACCTCTGCGAACTGGCGAACCGGTTATTGTCGATATCTTTCCACGAGACAAGAAAACACTTTACAACGGCGATTGCACTCGAACGGTCGTGCACGGAGAGATCCCGACCGAAGTCGCTCGTATGCATGCAGCAGTGGTGGCATCCAAAGCAGCCGCCACGGCTGCAGTGCGAGCGGGCGTTACCGGCGAACAAGTCCACGAGGCTACCATGGGTGCGATCTTAGCAGCGGGCTATCAAATGGGACTCCCCGCTTCCGATGCCCCCGATTCCTTCACCAGCATGACTCACGGAACAGGGCATGGTTTAGGTCTCGAAGTCCACGAGCCTCCACTTCTCGCCGCAGGAGGGCCACCCTTGGTGGTCGGTGATGTGGTCACCATCGAGCCGGGCTTGTACTGCAAAGCTATCGGCGGTGTTCGGGTCGAGGACATGGTCGTTGTGCGCGAGGATGGTTGCGACAACCTAAACGTCCTTCACGAAGGCCTTTGCTGGAAGTCCTAAGGCTCACTCGGTGAGTGATTCCAGACCTCCTTAGCCATTTCGACAAAGACTTTGGCTAACCCAGGGTCAGCACCTAGCGAACGAGCCAGTACCCAACGCCGGGATGGGTATTTTTCCTCGTACGCAGCTAGCTTCGTTCGAAGCTGATCCATTAACTCCCCTTCGAACAAGAGGTGCGGTTGAATCACAATCGTATCGCACGGGCCATCAGGACCGACAGCATTCCCCGCTTGCTCAAGTAATTCGTCGACATGCGGCACACCTCCAGCAAAGAAGCCGGTTTGAAACCATTGCAGAGGTCGGGACGCCGCACAGCGCTTCGTCAACTCGCGCATGTGGTTGAGAGCATCGATATCGCTGGTCCCTCGACCCACCATCGCCAATCCGATTCGGCCCGGATCTTTCCCTCGAATGGAACACCCACTGTGGCACTCAACTCGGCTGCAATGTCCGACTGGGCAACCATCGATTTGTCCCAATCGAGTTACCTCCGCAAAGCGAAGGTTCGATAGCTCGATCACACGATCTGCAGTCCCCAGCGACGAGGTTTGCCCTAGAATGCGAACGCCGAACTTCTGAGCTGACTCCGAAACGGCATCAGGTATATCTGATTTTGCATGGGCTGCAGTGAATAACAACACTGGTACCACGATCAACGCTTTCACACCATCGCGAGATGCTTTTTCAATAGCCTCATCGATCGTCGGCTCCGCCAATTCCAAGAACGACTCATACAGACGCCAATGAGGCTCACACAATCTCATCTGTTCAACCAGCTGAATCAATTGACCAGCTCCGGAGCGTTTACGTGTGCCGTGCCCTACGACGAGTACCGCGGTTTCGATGGATGATGCTGATGGACTCAATGAAGGAACTCGTTATTCGGATAAGATTGGGATGAGATTTGGATGAGGTTCACAGCCCAAACGCAACCCGCATTCCCAGCGACAGACCCGATGAAAACATACGGCGTCTGCGCAAAATATCGAGGCTGCGACGGATGGGAAGATGGGATTGTGGCGATTGTGACAGTTAATCGGATCAGGCAAAGTCTACTAGTGGACACACCGAAAAACCCACGGGAAAAAAACAATTTTTCCTAAAGATTGGCTCAGCAATAACTTGCACCGGTTTTTTCGCACCGCATCTTTGATTCTGATTTGATACCTTGCGAGCCATCGACAAAAATAGAGGAGATCGTTCGCAGATTTTCTAAAGTTCTCGTCTGACGTTTAGGCTAGCAATATGAACCAACGAGCCCGGAAGCGCCGTGCATTGATCAACGCCATTCATGCATGTGGTCTTGCGATCGGCACGATCGCGACAGTTTCGACCATATCCTTGGCTCAGGACTGCGCCCCTATTGCTTCGTACCGCCTTCAAACGGAAACCGTTTACGAGCAAATCCCTGTCACTCGAAACCGGATCGATTACGAAGACGTACTCGTCGAAAAGGAGATTGTGACTTACCGACCGGTTACGGAAACCCGCGTTGAAAAGCGGCAGTACACCGTTCGAAAGCCCATCGTCGAAACATCCACGGTAAATCAAACGTACACCGTGCTCAAACCTGTTACCAAGGTAGAGTATGTCGACGAAACCACGATGGTGACCGAGACATCTCAAGTGGAGCAGTTGGTGACAACCTACAAACAAGTCACCGAGACCCAATACCAAACGCAGTACACCACCGTTCAAAAACCTGTTACCGAAACGCAAATTCAGGTTCAGAACTACATGGTGCAAAAACCGGTCACGGAAACCACCTACCAGACACAGCAGTACACGGTACAAAAACCGGTCACCGAAACCACCATGCAGACCCAGACCATGGCGGTGCAACGGCCCGTCACTGAAACGGTGATGCAGACGCAAAACTATACGTCCATGATGCCCGTGACTACCTACCAACCGATGACGGTGGATGCCGGAGGTTACGTTGCTCAACAATATGTCCAGCCTGGTGATGTGCGGTACCACCTGCGGCGAGTGCCAGCGTCCGAGGGAATCAATCCGATGACAGGCCAACCTGTCTATCAGCGTGGTGGTTTAGGCTGGGTTCCGTACCAAGCCCCATCACAAACCTATACGGCACTCCAGTACCAACACAATTATCAGCAAGTCGCTGTTCCTCAAGTCGGCTATGTTCCGCAAGTGAACACCGTGCAAGTCCCAGTTACTTCGACCAAAATGCAAACCGAGTATGTCTCGCAGCAGGTCCCGGTGACAACACAACGCATGCAGACCGAGGTAGTCCAACAACAAGTTCCTGTGACCACCACCCGTATCCAGAACGAAGTTGTCCAACAACAGATCCCGATTACGACAACGAAGTACGAAAACCAAGTCATCGCACAACAAATCCCTGTGCAGGTCCAAAAGACCGTTCCCGTCCAAGAAAAGGTTGTCGTTCCACACACGACACAGAAACCTGTAACCAGAAGAGTTGCGAAGGAACGGGTTGAGTACGTGCAGGAGCAAGTCGTTCGCCCGGTAACCGTTCAGCGAGAGACCTATAAACTCGAAGTTATGTCCGAGGACATCCCGGTAACTTCGACACGCATGGAACGAGTCGTTCAGAGGATCCAAGTTCCACAACGTATCGCCCGCACCGTCGAAGTGACGGAAATGCGACTCTTCCCACGCACTGTCACCCGACGTATTCCACTCGATGGTAACGGGATGGTGATCGAATCTGCCCCGGTCGTCGCGTCAGAAAGTCTTCTGGTACCGTCCGATGCTTCTGCCGCAGAAAGCCCAATCGCATCACCTTCGGATTCCAACGGCGTCAGCCGCTCCTCGAAAAAGCCGGCTGTTCCCACGGAGTCAGGTGAACTGCCATCGCCGGCCCCACGCAACGGTGGCGCCAACGAAAACGAAGGAGCTGCCAAGTCCACCAAGGGCGGTTCCGAGTCCACCAGTTCTAGCAAGCCGAGCACTGCGGAGTTGAATATCGGTTCGCCGGATGGTCAGTCAGTGACGGAAGGGAAGCGAGATATCGTTCCGATCCAGCCTGAGCAACCGAGCGCCGAATCGTTGAACGCCGGTAAAATTCGGACCACCGACGAAGACTAGGCAACCCGCAGCCGTCAAGCATTCTCCTTGGATACGATCCGACCATCTACCGATTGGATCCCTTCGATTCGATTCAATTGGAGAACGAGCTTCGGAAGATCCGTATCTGTTCGCACCTGCAATAAGTAAAGCATATCGACCGATGTTCCCTGCTTGGATGTGGAACTTCGAAGGATCCGGCAGTGCGTAGAGACGGAGTTCAATTCGCTCTGCAATTGCTCCGTGATCAATTGCTCCGTGATCCCTTCTCCCAACGTATGTCGCACATCAAGCTTCACGGCAACACCATGACGCGCTGAGGCCAAACCATCCAGCTTATCGACTGCGGTAGCCCATCGGTTCATGCCCCATGCGATCGCGCCAATAATCGGAATACCAACCAGCGGCGCGACGAAGAGTCCAGTTCCGGCCGCCATGCCGACAATCACGGCGAACATCACAAACGCTGTATCGCGAGTATCATCCACTACGGTTCGAAATCGCACGATCGATAGTGCACCCACCAAACCGAAAGCACGAGCGACACTGTCACCGATGACCATCGAAACCATGGCAATCAAGGTAGACAGTAGGATCAAGGTCGTTGCAAATACCAAACGGTCCGGTTGCTTCCTCCCGTGACTGAATCGATACACCAACGCCACGGCAAAGCCAAAAAGAACCGCGACCAGGATCCGTACCAGGATTTGGTCAAAAGGGATCAAGGAAATTTCCTGAATGCTGTTCCAAAAGGAATCCATCGTAAGCACATCCTCAACGAGCACTAAAGAACCCGTGCATCCCCAGAGCGTGCGGACGAAAAACCAACGATGCACCCCGCTTATCAGCGGAAATTCTAGGACTTCGCAACAATTCTGGCAATCCAACGATGCCCAGCGCTAAGCCCAACTGTCAATTCGTCGATGCCCGAAGGTAGCTGTAACGGATACAAATAGAAACAGGATTTGGATGGACGGCGTGTTGAGTAGAGATATGCTGTATCCAGGCTTTCCTCTCGTTTTATCACTCAACCGCGCGGTCTGTATCTAGTGTCCTCGAAGTCTATTCAAATTGTGGTCACCTCCATCGCCTCGTTGGCGATACTTGCAATGACCGCCCTCACAGGAGTAGGACTGCTCTGGTACAAGTCGCATTTGGCCACGCAGGCGGCCAAGCAAGAAGCCCCTCCCGAAGTCAGCGAAGCCGTTGCCATAGCCTCCCCTGAGAAACTAACCTATCGCCCATTGGTGAGCGTCGTTGGAACAGTTGTGGCACCCGAGTGGATCGCCCTAAAAGCAGAGGTGTCCGGCAAGGTTGCTGCCATCCATATGAAATCTGGTGACGTCGTCGAAAAAGACCAACTGCTGCTGGAACTCGACACCAGCGTTGAAATGCCTAGCCTTCACTCCGCCCAAGCGAAGAAGCGAATGGCGGAATCCAATGCCAAACGACTTCGTCAAGCGTTCGCCGGTCAAGCGGTCACGGAATCCGAATTGGAACAGACCGAGTCTGAACTTGCGTATGCCATCGCCGAGACCGAACGCCTAGAAGCGTTAATCAACCGCAAAAGGCTCCGTTCTCCGTTCAAGGCACGGGTAGGACTGATCCACTTGTCGTTGGGGCAATACCTGACCGAGGGTATCGAAATCACGACCCTTCAAGGGATCAACGATTATACCTTCATCGATTTCTCGATCCCGCAGATGGCCGCTCATCAAGTCGAGATTGGGCAGACCGCTGGAGTGCTGGTCCAAAACCAGCAGATGCAAGGCACCGTGATCGCCAAAGACGCGCGTTCCGACAAAGCAACTCGCAACTTGCAGTTCCGGGTCCGTCTCGATAATCCACCTAAATCCATTTCACCCAATGACTCGGTCAAGGTAAATCTTGAGTACGGTTCGCAAACGGCGGCCATGAGCATCCCCGTCGAGTCATTGCGACGTTCACCGACGGGAACACAGGTCTTCGTTGCAGTACGGGATCCAAAGGGCGTGCTGCGAGCAACCATGCGCTCGATCGAAACCGGTCAAACCGTCGGCAACAAAATCGTCGTCTTGCAAGGCCTCGAAGAGAACGATCTGGTAGTCGCTCGCGGTTCCTTTAAGTTACGAGAAGGGATCGCGATTCGGGATGTTGGAACCAGCCCTACTGACGAAAAAACTACCAATGCGGCCCGCGAGTCCTCCGACGCCGGATCGGAATCGGCATCATGAAAGCGATCACCGATATCTTTCTGCGATATCCTGTCATCGCGGTCGTCTTGAACCTGATGCTCGTATTGATCGGAATACGAGCAGCGTTTCTGCTTCCGATCCAGCAGTTCCCGAAATTTGAAAGTACATCGATCGGCATCCGTACGTTTTACATCGGAGCCAGTGCGGAAACCGTTCGAGGGTTTTTGACCACCCCCATCGAGCGAGCCGTCTCATCGATTGCAGGTGTCGATTACGTGGAATCGTCGAGCACAGCAGGAATGAGCCAAGTCACCGTGAGGCTCAAGCTCAATCACAGCAGCACCCAAGCTCTTACCGAGGTGAATGCACGGCTTCAGCAGGTCCGTCGCGAACTACCACAAGACGCCGAAGCACCAGCCATCTCCATCCAAAGAGCAGACCGTCCGAATGCGTCGATGTATATCAGCTTTACCTCGGACGATTGGACTCTCGCGCAAATCACCGATTGGCTGAGCCGAAATATGCAACCTCAGCTTTCAACTGTCGAAGGAATCCAAACGATCGGGATCGAAGCGGGGCAATTGCCCGCGATGCGAGTCTGGATATCACCCGACAAATTAGCGGAACACAATCTAACCGCCGGGGATGTCTACTCCGCATTGCAACGAAACAATTACCTCGCAGCTATCGGAAGAATCAAGAATGAATCGGTCCAAGTCGACTTGGTGACCAATACGGATTTACGCACCGTTGAAGAGTTCGAGGAACTGATTGTGTTTCAGCGTCCCTCGGGAACAATTCGCCTCAAGGATGTTGCCAAGGTTGAGTTGGGCGCTGAAGAGGCTGGAGCCGTTGCGATGTACAAAGGCCAAGATGCTGTATATGTATCTGTATGGCCGCTTCCCGGGGTTAATGAAATCGATGTCTCACGAAGACTTCGCGCCGAGATGGAGAAGCTACGTCCAACACTGCCAACTCACCTCGAAATGAATGTTGCATTTGATGCAACACGTTCAATGGAGGATTCGCTCCGCGAGATTTCCAAAACGTTGATCGAAACGATTTGTATCGTAGGTATCGTAGTCTTTCTTTTCATGGGTTCGATCCGGACCGCCATCGTCCCACTGGTTGCTATGCCTGTCTCACTGATCGGTGCGATGCTGCTGATGATGCTCATGGGTTTCAGCCTAAATCTGCTGACGCTACTCGCTATCGTCCTCTCGGTGGGTCTCGTAGTGGATGACGCAATTGTCGTCGTGGAGAACATCCAACGGCACGTCCAGGAAGGCAATTCTCGAATGCGAGCAGCGATAATCGGGGCTCGGGAATTGGTAGGGCCCATCATCGCGATGACGATCACCTTAGCCGTCGTCTACACTCCGATCGGCTTTCAATCGGGTTTGACGGGAATGCTCTTTCGAGAATTTGCCTTTTCCCTGGCTGCTGCAGTAATCGTCTCCGGGGTTGTCGCTATCACACTCTCGCCTCTGATGAGCAGATACTTGATCCGTGAGTCCGGACAAGAAGGCTTTCTAGCGCGATTCACCAACCGCTTTTTCGAGTGGATTAAAGAGTGGTACGGGTTCGCGCTTTTCGGAGCGATTCGGGTTCGATGGGCTTTGATCCTAATGACCTTGATGATCGGTAGCTTTGCGTGGCCGCTTTACCGATTTAGCAGCAAAGAGCTAGCACCTGTTGAGGACCAGAGCAGCATCACCGTCGGTTTGCAAGCCGCACCCGATGCGGTCTTGGACTCCACCGCCAAGAGCATTCGCGAACTAACAGGTAAGTTTCAAGGCATCCCCGACATCGAGTACGTGTGGGCGGTCGCTTTTTCGAGCGGAGGTTTTGGCGGGATCAGCACGGTACCATTCGAAGAAAGGGATCGATCGACCAAGGAGATGCTCAACGACGCCTACCGATTGGTGGCGGATGCAACGAGCATCAAGGCTTATCCTGGATTGCCCAGCCCTCTTCCAGGTTCGGGGAGTTCCGATGTCGAATTGATTGTGAAAACCGACGCCTCCGTGGAGAAACTCGCCGGACAAGTAACGGAAATCATTCAAGCCGGCTACAAATCCGGCGCGTTTCGATATGTCGATTCCGATCTCAAGGTGGATTTACCTCAAGGAAGTGTGGAACTCGATCGGGAACGGGTAGCCGATTTAGGCTTGGATCTGGCGAGCGTGGGTCGCGAATTGGGTGTGTTGCTCGGTGGTGGCTATGTAAATCGGTTTAACCATTTCAACCGAAATTACCAAGTTATCCCGCAACTCGACATCTCTTCGCGAGAGAGCATCACCGCGCTGATGGATTTGAAGATTCGTCTTGCAAACGGTGAGATGATTCCGATTTCTTCGTTCACGAAAGTCAGCTCCAAAGTTGCCCCACGATCGCTGCAACGGTTCCAGCAACAAAATTGCTTGCGACTGACAGCCGCAGTTGCCGATGGTGTCACTAAAGCCGATGGATTGGATCGCCTCGAAGCCATCGCGCGAAGTGTATTTGGAAATGCGGTCGCAATCGACTACGGCGGCGAATCACGCCAAATCCGGAGCGAAGGGGCCGCGTTCATGGTCACCATCGCGTTCGCGTTGGTATTGATCTATTTGACATTAACCGCACAGTTCCAGAGCTTTCGCGATCCTTTGATCGTATTGCTAGGCTCTGTCCCACTTGCGGTTTCCGGGGCACTCGTCTGGACGTACTTCGGATTGACCACGATCAATATCTATTCCCAAGTCGGACTGATTACCTTGGTTGGCTTGGTGGCGAAAAACGGGATCTTGATCGTCGAGTTCGCGAATCATTTGCAGGAGAGCGGTGTCTCGAAAATGCGAGCGATTATCGACGCGTCCAAGACCCGACTGCGTCCGGTCCTCATGACTTCCGCAGCAACCGTATTGGGACATTTCCCACTGGTTTTGGTCGAAGGCCCAGGTGCTGAGGCTCGCAACAGCATCGGTATTGTCTTGGTGGCTGGAATGATGATCGGAACCACATTCACTCTATTCGTCGTCCCAGCCCTTTACGCAGTCCTCGCTTCGGACCGCAAAGGACATGGCGCTCACCGCGATCCTCTCGACTGGGCCTAGCGCTCCGGATGATTTGCAATCCTCTTTGCCCCCGGGCGAAATTGAAGTGCCGCCGTACGCTCGCGTAAAACACCCCGTTGGGGGAAAGGGCTCCGATGGCGTATACTGGGGATATTGAACACATCCCTTGTTATTTCGCCAATGAACTCCAATCCATGCGCGCTATCCAGATTTCCGAACCGAAGACCTTGAAACGAATCGAGATTCCCGAACCGGAGAAGCCCGGGTTCGGCATGGCACTCGTTAAAACCCACCGGATGGGCGTTTGCGGCACCGATATCAGTTGTTACTTGGGCAAGTTCCCTTTTTTCGCATTCCCGCGGATTCCGGGTCATGAATTGGGAGTCGAAGTACTAAGCGTCGGGGAGGGGGTCAGCAATGTTCGAGTTGGTGATGCCTGCAGCGTCGAGCCCTACATGAACTGCGGCCAATGCTATGCGTGTCGCAAAGGCGCAGGTAACTGCTGCACGCAACTCAAGGTCATCGGAGTCATGATGGATGGCGGTCTGTGCGATCGGTTCTTGATCCGCGCCGACAAATTGCACCCTTCCTCAAAACTCACCATGGACCAACTGGCGCTCGTGGAGACGCTCGCTATAGGATGCCACGCGAATCATCGTAGCGGTGCTTCCGAACAAGACAGAGTGCTGATCATCGGCGCGGGGCCTATCGGAATTGCAACTCTTGAATTTGTTCGATTGACCGGCGCCGAAATCACGGTCATGGATATGAATGTTGCTCGATTGGTCTTCGTCGAACAGAACTACGGCATTCGCAACTTGATCCAAGTCAACATGGAAGACGCTGGTATGGATGCCGCGAAGAAACTTACCGGAGGTGATCTCTACAGCATCGTGATCGATGCGACTGGAAACCGCTATTCGATGTCGAGTGCATTCCAGTTTGTCGCCCCAACCGGAACCTTGGTGTATGTGGGTATCACCCAAGATGAAATCGTATTTAAGCATCCTGCGTTGCATCGCCCCGAAGTCAGTTTGCTGGCGTCCCGAAACGCACTCCCCGCCGACTTTCCTGCGATCATCCAGTTGATCGAGTCAGAGGTCATCAAAACCGATCCCTGGATCACCCACCGTACCCGCTTCGAAGATGCCGTGAAAGACTTTGACAGTTTCACGCGTCCCGAAAACGGGGTCCTCAAGGCCATCATCGAAGTCGCGTGATGTTTCTCGCCGAGGAATCCCTCCCCAGCCCCGAAGAAAACCTCGCATGGGATGAAGCCATTCTGGAATTGGCGGATACCCCAAGGGAGGACCTGTGCTCTCAATCCAACCCCACTAGCAATTTAGAATTGCTTCGGGTTTGGGAGATGCCCAAAGTTTGCGTGGTTGTCGGTCGATCGTCCCGTATCGAACAGGAAGTACAACTGGAGTCGTGTCGCCAGGATGGCGTCCCTGTCCTACGTCGCATGAGCGGCGGTGCCTCCATTGTCGCCGGACCTGGTTGTTTTATGTATAGCGTTCTATTATCGCTCGACCGTCGACCTGAATGCAGAGCGTTAGACATCGCCCATAAAACCGTCATGGAGAAAACCCGCGATGGACTACTGCGTGCCCTCGCCATCCATGGGGTGCAACTGCCTCTTGGGATCCAAGGTGTTTGCGATTTAACCATCAGCAATCGCAAAATCTCAGGCAACTCACTTCGGATAAAACGACGTTGGCTGATGTACCACGGAACGCTCCTGATCGATTTCCCGCTGGATGCTATCAGTCGCTATCTGGCAACACCCCCCAAGCAACCCGAATATCGCGAACGCCGAACGCATGATGAGTTCGTCGTTAGCCTTGCGGATTGCATTCCAGATCGCACGCAGTTTTATCGATCGCTAACGCAGAGCCTATCCAGTGTCTGGGACGCTACTTCACCGTGGACCTCGCACCCGTTCCGCGAGGAGTTATCGACTCAGGTTGAACTTTGGATGGAGCGAAGATATCGCGATTCAAATTGGCATCTTAGCCGTTGATCGCATGCTCCCATCGAAAGATGGCTAACGATCTTCCGGCGCGTCCACGGAACGGACGACCCGCTGCACGAAAAGTTTCTTGGAAAGCAGCAATAAATCGGCTCGCTTGCCGACTTGGATACTTCCCGTTTGATGGTCGATTCCGGTCCTTTCCGCAGGCGTTAGGGTCGCCATACGGATAACATCCACCAACGGGATCTTTGTTGCTGATGCCGTGTGCCGAACGCAATGATCGAGCCCAACGACGGAACTCGCCAGTCCTCCCTCTTCGCTACGTCCGACCTTTCCATCGTTATAGATCCAAACATTCTCAGCTACGTTCCCGAACGCATACTTGCCAACCGGCATATCCATCGCACGGCTCGTATCGCTTACCAGGCATAGCATACCGGGGCCCTTCATTCGCCATGCAAATTCGAGCAACTCCGGGGCCAAATGCTGTCCATCGGCAATGACTTCGGTGCTCATGGTGGGATACCCGAGCACGAACTCCAACATGCTGCCTTGCATCGGAGGCCCGAGTCGACTTCGCACCGATGCAACCGAAGACATCGCGCACCAAAAGTGGTCGACGTGCGACATTCCGGCTTTGTGCGCCGCAGCCATCTCCGACCACGATGCATTGGAATGACCGCAGGTCACCAGGCAACCACGTTTCTTTGCATAGCGATAAAACTCGATACATCCAGACAGTTCCGCCGCGCATGTCGCAATCTTCACCAGCCCGGTTTTAAAATAGGATTCAAACTCCGAACGAACGGGTGTACGGCAACCATCCTTCTTATGGCAGCCCGATTTCTCCGGTGTGAAGTAAGGACCATAGAGATGGATCCCCTCGATATGAGGTAACAGTGGTATGTCCTGATTCTCCGACAGCGAATCCCGACGGACGCTCGCGACCGCTTCGATCATGGCATGGATTGATGCCTCACTGCCTGTGGTCGTGGTTGGAAAGATTGTGGTGACACCGTGCAGCAGGTGTGCCCCGCAGGCGTTCGCCACGGCATCGGGAGTACCGTCCATAAAATCCTCTCCCGCACCGCCATGAACATGGATATCGATCATGCCAGGGGTAACGTAGCTTCCGGTCGCATCGATAACCTCGATATCGCTCCGAATCCGTTTGGGAATCGCGGAAACCTTCTGGATTCGTCCCCGAGAAAACTCTACGTAAGAGTTCTCGAGCAATCGGTCGGGCAACACCGCTGTTCCACCGACAAAGGCTCGCACCGAAGAATCTTCCGTCGAGACCAAGGAGACGATCGGTCGCTTTTTGGTGAATGATGGCATGTAACTCAGGAACGCCAGAGGATGTAAATGAGCGCTGCGGCTAATGATAGAGCAATGGTAACCAGCAGACCCAAAACGATCCATTGCTGCCGCTGTTGTCGCTTTTTCTTGGTGGTCACCGCCGCCTTGCTCGACGCCATACTTCCTGGCGATGCCTCGCGTAGCAACTCGTTCGCAATCTCGCTCGTTGGGGCATTTGCGGCCGAGGTTGCCGTCACCTGTGCAATCGGGATCGGTCCAAATCGTTCTGGGATGACCTCGACAGCCGAAAGCCAACTCTCCATCCCTTCGCGCCAAAGGAATGAGTCCGCCGTGATGCGTCGTTCCGCAATCCAATCGACCAACATCGGTGTCGTCGCAGGTCCGTATTGCCCACCACTCGGCGGCCGGACGAACCAGCGTGCATCGATGTGCGGAAGCAGGCTCGCTGGTATATCCGATGTCTGTGGAATCGCGGCTGCATCGGTCGACTTGGCTGTAGGCGACGCTGCCGTCGAGTCCGTAGCCCCTTTGCCTCCTTTTGGGATGGTTGGCTCCGCCCCCGTTTGTACCGACGCCTTCTCCAAAGCGGGGCCTGTCGCCTTGTCTGACGTGTTTGACACTCCGTCGGCATCCCGCTTGGACTTGCTCTTTGGGACGGGCATCAATACACCGCTTGAAGAGGCTAATCTTGGATCGAGCGGAATCGAATAATCAGCGCTCTTGGATGGGACACGGAACGAGCCTTGGCAACTCGGACACTTCCCACGTTTGTTCGCTTGAAAGTCCTTCACATGCAATGGATGATTGCAGAGATGGCAGTTAAATCGGATACCCATATCAAGCCTACATCAAGGGACTAACGGTAGCTTTCGTGGCATTTATTGCACGATTGGTCGATCCGGCTAACCGCGGTTCTCGCCAATTCCGCATCCTTGCTTTTAACGGCCTTCAAAACATCCTTTGCTGCAGCACCCATGGCCGACGCGTACTGGACATAGGTTTCGTCGTCGGCGTCTGTCATCCCCTCCAACTGTAGGATCTGTCCATAAGCGGAAACCAACTCAGCGTACTTGACGACTTCGTCCATGTTGTTGCTGAAGCTGTCTTCGCTGTTGGTATTGGGTGCGAGGTTTTCACGAAGGGCCCATTCGAGCAGTTGCATCGCTGGACCTCGATCCGCGGTGTCGGCCCAGGTCGTCTCCTCGGCAGTACCGGTCAGCTTCGATCCCTTCAAAAGATCTTGAAGATCCTGTTGTCGCAGCTTGGCCTCGTTGAAGACCTGTTGAGTTCCCACCTTGCAATTAGCAGCCATGCGAGCAAAAACGGTGCGGGCATACGGAGCAGAACTCTTCCAGCGGATTTCTTCCGGGTACTGTGCGATGATAGCCATCAAGGATGCCAGCAATGTAAACTCACGTCGAGCCTCGGAATAGCCACCGCCGGCGAACTTCGCAGGAGTAGTGATAACGCCATCCACGCGGGCCTTGGCTTCTTTGATCAAGTCCTCAATCGTTTGCCCCGCGATCAATTGCTTCCAAACGTCGTTCCCCTTCGCTGCCGGCTCCATTTCGCTACTCTCGGAACCCACCGACGGATCAGACGGCGAATCGCTCGCAACCGCACCACCGGTCGCGGGAGGTTTGCCTTGCAATTGAGCTACCGCATCGGGAAAGAAGACTCCGGTAAAGTCGTTGGGTTGGAATTTCGGGGGTGGAACTCGCTCCGGTTTGCGAACAGTCTTCTGGGCGTACGACATCTCAGCGGCAACCAAAGATGTCGTGATGACAACAAGGCCGAGTCTCAAACGGTTTTTCAAATTTAACATTCGCATGCTTACGGAATCCGTCCTTTTTTGGCTCGTTGAGATACCAGGATTCCCGTTTCGGTTGTCCCCAACCCCCATTGAATCCCCATCTACGTCGACGCTCCATTTTCTCATGAGCGGAGGCCGGGATCAACCGAAAACTCCACGGCTTCACCCCTCGTTCTGTCTTCCGATTCGGGGGGTGGGGATAGTGTCGTTAAATCAGGCTTTCCAACCTGTAGAACTTTGTTTTGGGTGAGGGCCTTAGCGTACCAAGCACAAATTAACCCGGAAGAAATCATCAAGGCCTGCGTTCCGCAGACTGCGATCACGGGAATTGCCTTCTGCCAAAAGATCATGTCGATGCTGTAGGGAGCGTAGACACGGCTGGGCCCCCAAAACATGGTTTGAAACCAAACAACGCCGAAAACACCGAAGTATCCCACCAAAAGAAATTGAAAGTTTGCGGCCATTCCGATTGAGAAAGCGCGTGCGGTCCCCTTACGCATGACCGCCGATGTTACCAGCAAAGGAAAATAGAGCGAATAAAAAGCGATCATCGCAATCATCGCCGTTTGAACGCTAAGGATCGACAAGATAGTTATTACGGTCGCCAACGCGATGGAAACGACGATGGATCGGAAGAACAAACTCCCAATGGTCGGCGAATCGTTTTTGGCAGTTGGAGACTTTGGCTCGCCAAATCCTTTGGTGAACCAACCGACAATTTGCTCTCCTCGAAAACCGATCAATAGTCCAAAGCAACCCAGCAACATAACCAAGCTTGCAAACCGATTGACGTTGTATGCGAGGTCTTCAATATTCCGGTCTCCAGCAGCATTATTGGAAACCACCGATGCAATGATGGCGACGGCTAAGGAAACAGCAGCGACCATTCCGCTCGGGCGAATCCATTTGGAAAACCACCGTGCTGAATCGCTCGCGTCACTATCGATGGGAGATGCTTCATCGTCATCGAATGGACTTGGAGACGCTGGGAGCGGCCCGTCTTTGGGGTTAACCATGATCCTGTTGAACCGATGAAAAGACCGAGGTAGGGGAGAATACGAGTCGCGGCCGACTAGGCACGATTTGTATTGTACGCGCTGCAGCACGAACGAAAGTCTAGCCCCGGGACGATTATCCAAGCTATTGGATAAAAACTTCCTGCGGTGAAAAGACAACACACGGCCTAGGGGTCCGTGAGCTATAATCCAATGAACCATCCTCCTTTCCCCTCCCACGAAACAGAAGACAGCCGACGTGTTTCGAGCTCCCATTTTTTCCTCGCTTCTGGCCATCGCGATCTCGCTGATCTCCGCGCAGCCCAGCAGCTTAGTTGCGGACGAAGCAACCATACACGCGCTCCTGGCAGGTCGATGCTTGGAGTGCCACAGCGGAAACGAACCCCGAGGCGGATTGGATTTGAGCTCTCGCAATGGTTTGGCGAAAGGCTCCGATTCCGGCATCATTTTCGATCGCCAATCCTGGGAATCTAGCTTACTGCTGAACGTCATCGAATCCGGTGACATGCCCCCGAAAGGGAAACTCACCGATGAAGAAAAGAAGGCACTGAAGGATTGGATTCAAGCGGGTGCTATACTCCCTGAAACACCTATCGATCGCTTTAAGTTCACTTCACCCTACCGCGCCGGGTACGATTGGTGGGCGTTGCGACCACTGCTAGATCCCAATCCCATTCCTAAAAATAATGGCAATGTCAACGAAAATAGGATCCAGGACCCTATCGACCTCTATGTCGATCAAGGTCTCTCCGAGCATCAGTTGCCCGCGAACCCAACGGCCGCTCCTCGTTCACTCATCCGCCGTATCTATCTGGATTTGACGGGACTGCCACCTAGCTACGACGAAGTCGCCGAGTTTGAAAAGAACCCCACCGATGAAGCTTACGCTACGATTGTGGAGAGGTTGCTTCAGTCACCCGCATACGGTGAGCGATGGGCGCGGCATTGGCTGGATGTCGTCCGTTTCGGTGAAAGCGATGGCTTTGAACGGAATTATCCCCGCCAGTTCAGTTGGCATTACCGCGACTGGGTTATCGATGCTTTGAACCAAGACATGCCTTACGATGAATTTGTAAGGATGCAGATCGCAGGGGATTTGATCGCACCCAACGACACAGGGTATTCGGCAGTTTCATTCTTGGTATCCGGGGTCCATAACACTGTGGTTGGCTCCAGCGACCGCATGATTCGAATTGCGAAACAAGACGAACTCGAGGAAAAGATTGGAACGTTATCCCAGACGTTTCTCGGACTAACGGCCCAATGCGCTCGGTGCCACGAACACAAATACGACCCCATCTCCTCCGAATCGTACTATCGTTTAGCGGCATCCTTGCAGGGCGTCTCGCATGGGGAGCGAGAGGTTTTGCAAGCCTCCCTTCAAACTCGAGAACAAGTGCTGGAGAGCCAACGTCGGGAATTGCTCGACCGCGCCGCTACTCTCGATCAACGCGCTTTGGCTCAGCTCGCTTCCGAAACCGATCGCTCTGGACGAGAACCGCCGGAATCCAATTCTTCAACCATGGCGAGCATGCCCGTACCTATCGCAGCTTGGAATTTCGAAAACGCAAGTGTCGATGCCGACACCTCGGGACCTTTCGTCGATTCCATTCGTGGACTTCGCGCCGAGTTCCACGGCAACCATCTGCGAACCTCGCGAGGCCTACTCCTTGATGGTCAGTCTTATCTCGCGACGGAACCCCTTGGGATCGATGTTTCAACCAAGACCCTCTGCGCCTGGGTGACCGTGGATCCACTGGAACAGTCTGGAGGCGGCGTTATCAGTCTTCAGACCCTGGATGGGGTAACCTTTGATGCCATCGTCTATGGCGAGCGCGAGGCCAAGCAGTGGATGGCGGGAAGCAATGGTTTTACCCGCTCGCAATCGTTCCAAGCTCCCCAGGAGGATTCCCATGTCGACCAAAGGATTCATATCGCAATTCGGTACCAAGCCGATGGCACGATCCAAGCGTTTCGAAATGGTGTGGCGTATGGGAATCCCTATCGGACCTCGATCCAAAACTTCCAAGGCAGCAATGCTCAATTCTTATTCGGCTTAAGGCATGGACCACCTGGCGGAAATCGCTTTTTTCGAGGAGTGATCCATAGTGCGGCTTGTTTTGATTCCGCACTGAGCGACCAAGCAATCGCGGAACTGGGAATTTCTCCAACTCAAGGATGGGACTTGAAAGTGGCTTGGGATGCGATGCCCGCAAAGGATCGCGAAGAGCGTCAGGGGTTGCGCACGGCACTCGCAGAAATCGAAGCCGAGTTGAAGACGGTTCGATCTCAGGTCCGCAAGAAAATCTACACCGTTGTTTCAAATGCGAATCCCGGTGTTACAAAGCTTTTGATACGAGGAGATGTTTACAACGAAGGACATGAAGTTCGCGCAGGCGGGATCGCGAGCATCGGGAGCAACCCCGATGACTTCGGTCTTGGAAACGACGCAAGTGATGCCGAGCGAAGGAAATCGCTCGCTGAATGGATCACCGGCGCCAACCAAGCTCTCCTTGCGAGGGTATTGGTGAACCGAGTGTGGCATTACCACTTTGGTTCTGGAATCGTCGATACACCAAATGATTTTGGATTCAATGGAGGACGCCCGTCGCATCCAGAATTGCTCGATCATTTGGCGACGAGATTCTTGGCAGGTGGAATGAAAATCAAGGATCTGCATCGATGGATTGTTCACTCTAAGACATACCGTCGTTCTACATTACCCAACGCATTGAACATGAGCAAAGATTCCAGCAATCGTTGGCTTTGGAGATACCCAGTCCGTCGACTCGATGGTGAGTCGGCACGCGATTCGATGCTCAAAATGGCAGGAGTACTGAATACCCAACGAGGCGGACCGGGTTATGTCGATGTCGACATCCGCGAAAACAATGGGACAACTTACTACTTTCCGAAAGCCCTCGAGACGGAAGACTGCTTTCGACGGACGGTGTATCGATTCAATCCCCGATGTGAGAGAAGCCCGCTTCTCGATGTACTCGATTGCCCGGACCCATCGACAACAGCACCCAAACGAGCTAACACAACTACTCCGCTGCAAGCTCTAAGCTTGCTCAACAATCCATTTATCTTTCAAATGTCCGAAGCGCTCGTTGGACAGCTTCGCCCCTCAACGGGCGTTTCCGAGCCAACGGACCAGATGCTGATCGGGCCGATATTCCGATCGATTCTTCTCCGCGATCCTGATCCAGAGGAGGAGTCCTATTCGCGGGAATTGGTCTCGAAGCATGGAGCCACGGCCTTGGCTAGAGCCCTCTGGAACACCAACGAATTTTTAGTCCTGGAGTAACCGATGCAACCGAATCAAGGTAAAGATATTCCGGGCTTTATAGCGCACCACAAAACTACGGCTGCTCCCTTTTTGACCGATGCGAGGTTGGCATGAATCTCTGGAATACCTCGATGCCTCGCCGGGACTGGCTTCAATGGGCCAACCGTGGCGTAGGTGCCACGGCAGCCTTAGCGATGCTTACCCGCGACGGCGTTTTGCGCGCTGCTGACGGTTCACCTGCGAATAACAGGCCAGCGCGAGCAAAGCGTGCGATTCAGATTTGCCTTGTCGGTGGCTTGAGCCATCTCGATTCAATGGACTACAAACCCGAATTGGATCGCTTGCACGGAAAAACGTTGAATACGACCGAGAAGCCCGACATTTTCTTCGGGCAGATGGGACTGCTTCGCAAAAGCGATTGGGCGTTTCACCCTCGCGGCTCTTCAGGATTATTGCTTTCAGAACTCTTTCCGCATATCGCTCAGCAAGCCGATTTATTGACGGTGGTACGCTCGATGGTTACCGAGTCGGCAAACCATACCCCCGCGTTATTTTTCGAGAACAGCGGCTTTGAGTTCAATGGGTTTCCGTCTATGGGAAGTTGGCTTTCCTACGGACTGGGATCGATCGCGGATGACCTGCCAGCTTACGTGGTCCTGCCCGATGGTCGAGGTGGCCCGAATGGGGGTGCCTCCAACTGGACCAACGGGTTTTTACCAGGGCAGAATCAAGGTGTCGTATTCCACGCTGGCGCGCACCCTGTTCGAGACCTGAATCCCATGCCCAGTATTTCTCATGCGGAAGATGTTGCCACGCGTCAGACGATCGATTGGCTCAATCGGCGCAATCTCGAGCGTCACGGCCACGAAGACATCCTCTCGGCGCGGATTCAAAGCTACGAACTCGCCGCTAAGATGCAGAGTTCCGTCCCACTGGTAAGTGAGTTTTCTGACGAGACACAAGCGACCAAGGATCTTTATGGAATCGATCACCCCGAAACGGCGGATATGGGCCGTCGCTGCTTGCTCGGTAGGCGACTCCTCGAAAAGGGTGTGCGGTTTGTTCAATTGTATTCCGGTGGTCCCATCGCTGGATCGCCGAGAACCAGTTGGGATGCCCACGAAAACGTTTTTGAAAATCACTCGCTCGAAGCCAAACGTATCGACCAACCTGTCGCTGCACTCCTGGCCGATCTAAAGGCGCGCGGAATGCTCGATGACACGTTGGTTTTGTTTACGACCGAGTTTGGAAGAACACCGTTTGCGCAATCGGCTGCAGACATGGCCGGACCAGGTCGGGATCATAATCGCTATGCGTTCTCCACTTGGATGGCTGGCGCAGGATTGCGACCCGGGTTCGCCTATGGAGAATCCGATGACATCGGATGGAAAGTTGCCAGCAACCCAGTCTCATGGCATGATCTCCATGCGACGATCCTTCATCTGTTTGGAATCGACCACGAGCAATTGGTCTACTACCACAATGGTATCCATCGCCGATTGACCAATGTGCACGGCCAAGTGGTCCATGACCTAATCGGATAAATCGATCCGAACCGGATCAATCTACATTCATTTTCGGGCGTGATCCCTCACGGCATTAGAATCGGTGGGGGGATACCTTTTGAATCAAACCGTGCAGGTCTTGACTGCTTCGCGCAGGCTCGTGACCGCATCCCGCACCGGAATGAACTCGTGGGCGATGTATCCGTCAAAGCCTGTATCGGCGATAGCCTTAGCGATCGGCGGGTAATAAATTTCTTGGGACTCGTCGATTTCATGGCGTCCGGGATTACCGCCGGTGTGATAATGCCCGAAGTACTGATGATTCTTCTGAATCGACCGAATGATGTCGCCTTCCATAATCTGCATATGATAAATGTCATAAAGCAGCTTAAAGTTATCGCTGGCAACTTCTTTGCAAAGCTCGATTCCCCAAGCCGAGTTATCACACATGTAGTCGGCATGATCGACCCGACTGTTCAGCAGTTCCATATTGAGGATCACCTTCTTCTTCTCGGCGACCGGCACGATCTTGCGAAGTGCCTCCGCGCAGTTCTTTAGACCGGTCTTGCGATCGATCCCGCGCGCATTTCCAGAGAAGCAAATGACATTTCGGAATCCAGCTGCCGACGTATCCTCGATGGTCTCATTCAGAATTTTGAGGGCTTCATCCCAATACTTTGGATCGCACAATCCATCGGACAGCTTGTGCGATGAAACCATCGTGCAAACCAGTCCATGACTCTTGAGCGTTCCGAAATCCTTCTTGGTCAGTAAATCGATCCCGACCATCCCCATCGACTTGGCGGCTTGGCAAAGCTCATCGAGTGATAAATTCTTGTCATAGCACCATTTGCAGAGCGACTGATTCAATCGTCCCTTGATTGCAGTCGCAGAGGAGGGTGCGGCGGTTGCAACATCGGCGTTGCTGGCTGCTGCGATACCGCTGGCAACAACACCGGAGCTCAGAGCACCCAATCCAAACGAACGGCGGGAGATGCGATCACTTTGTTCTTGAGGATTCATCGTTGAGGTTTCCGTAAAATTCAGGATACGAAGATTCAGTGCAGAGGTAGGGAATGTCCCTGGGTGACTATTTCGTCAATGGAACTTTGATCAGTTTTTCGTCATTGCGAACATAGATGCATCCGTTAGCAAACGCTGGTGCGCACCAAACAACTTCGCGTCCAAACGCGAAATTGGATGGCTCGATAATCTTTGTCCGATCGATCTCCTCATAACCTTTAGGAGTCATCTTTGCGGTTACCAATTCGCCGGATTCATTGAACAAATAGAAGATGTCTTGGTTGCGAACAACGAACGCAGTACCACTACCTTGAGGGCGGGCGCTGATCGGTTTGCTGGTTTCCCATAGCCGATCCCCAGTGGCGATTTGGAAGGCCATCATTTCGCCACTTTGATCGCATCCGTAAACAATATCGCCGATCACCATCGGTTGGACGTTGACTGGTGACATCCCCTTCTTGGCTTGATTCCGCCAAACTTCTTTGGCCTTAGGCGATTTGGCATCTAACTCGATCAGCAGATTCCGATTGGAATAGCCACCGACGAAAAGATAGTTGCCTGAGTGGACCGGTGACATGATGATCGAACCGTTGTCCGCCATATAATCGATCGACCAGTAGAGTTTTCCTGTCGCTGGGTCCACTGAGTTCACAGCGGCCGGGTTGATGAGAATCAGTTGGCGAACACCGGCGGCTTCGATAATCGTCGGAGGCGAATACCCTTGTTCAGGTGCCGTCCCGAACCGCCATACTTCAGCTCCCGTCTTCTTATTTAGGCAAACTGTTTGGGAACCATCGCCGCCGGCGAGGGTGATCAGGTTATCTCCGTCGATCAGAGGGTGGGCGGCGTACCCCCAAAGGGCTGAGTTCGTTTTGTAAACCTCCTTGAGTTGCTTCGACCAGATAATCTTGCCCGTAGCTGCTTCAAAGCAGAACAAATCACCCTCCGCACCCAGCGTATAGAGCCGATCTCCATCGACGATCGGCGTGCAACGTGGTCCTGCAGGGTACGAGATCGCGTACTTGACTGCATACTCATGGGACCAAACCACTTTACCGTTTTCATTATCGAGGCAAAGAACTCGTTCCTTCCCTTCGAATGCGTTCCGATTGAAATTATCGACCTTGGCATCGGACTTTGTCACTAAGTCGGTCACGTAGACACGATTGCCGACAACGGCTGGGCCTGAATAGCCGCCGGAGACTGGAACACTCCAAGCTGCCTTGAGCCCTCCCTCTGGGAATTTGGTCAGCACTTGGGTGGCTTTCCACTGATTGTCGCGATTTGGTCCCATCCATTGCGGCCAATCCTCTCCTTGCACTACTGCTGCGAGGATCCAAGGTGCAGCAAATGCGACCACTGTTGGAACGAGATATCTAAAAAACAAGGAATGTTGAGCAATGCGTTGTGTCATGGTGATCGGCTTACAAGCTAGATAACGGGTTCATTAGAAATTCATCAATCAAAGCGCCGCCCCGCGAGGAGGCAGCATTCGCGTTCGCCGTCGATTATACACGACAGCCAATTTTTGGGTGCGATATGACGGACTGAATGCGTTGTTCCAACGAACCTCGTAATACCGCGTAAGGTATTTTTCGCGCGATCAAATCGGATTCAACACGCCTTTGCATCCTCAGCCGGTGGACTTGGCCCGATCGATCCCATGTGTCCTCGTACGGGATATCTGTATCGCAAAGAAAAAATAAATCGTAACGCTCACGGGTTTGATGGGCGAGCCGCTCTAGTTCGGGCAATGCATGGCCGTGATATTCTTTCGCAAAGTGCAAAGTGGTTGTCGCATCGGTATCGACGAAAAGGAGCCGATTTGCATCGCGAAGTTGTATTTCTTCGCGATCGCGATGCCCTTGAGCGATTTCGACCAGTTGCTCCGGAGTGAGCCTGCGGCCAACCTGATGTTGCTCCCAATATTCTCTCCCATACTCAGGCATCCATTGCGTATCGAACCGTTCCGCGAGCGTCCTAGCGATTGTTGTCTTTCCAGTGGATGGGGCACCTAGAAAAACAACTTTAGTAATGAAGTCACGGTAAACCAACGGATCCAAGTAATGGCGATTCTCATAGATCGCTTTACGAATGGCAGTGCCGGAAATCGGAACTTGGATTCGTTCAGGATCGATACGGCAATCGATCGCGTTGAGTGCGATGCTGACATGCCGGCCGTAGGGCTCGCTACTAAAAAAATGAGTGATCTTTCGATCGGCAAAGATTCGTTGCAGATAGGCATCGTGCAATTGCGTGATGCGCGGATCAAGCCCTGTCTCAGTCGGTCCATCCCATGCTAATACAACATCTACCTTCGGATAGAGCGTTCGAATCCAGCGTGCCCGAACATCCAACGGAGGCACATCGAGTTCAGGGCAATCATAGATCAGTACAATCAATGAATCGCATTGAGCGATAGCGCTTTCGATCATCGCTTGGTGACCGCGATGGAACGGTGCAAACTTACCTAGTGTCAGTCCGAGCTTCATATTGCTGCCGTTGAGAGCGTACCCATTCCATCCAACCCATCACCGCCATGATCCAAAATACACCATACAAGATCGCCGTGGGATAGAGCCCCCGCCCCCAAAAAACAAACATGGCGACACTATCGACAACGATCCAGAGCGGCCAGCTCTCGATAAATCGCTTTGCGAGAAGGGTTTGAGCGACTAGGCTCGTAGCCGCAATGAATGAATCGGCGATCGGATACTGGGCATCGGTCCAGTAGATCAGTGAAGAACTAAAGAGTCCGGTCAGCAATGCAATCGAGGAAAGAATCCCCAGCCACCAACTGGGCGACGGCAGTGTCCGAACGGCAACTTCAATTCGAGACGAAACGGGACCTTTCGTGTCGCCTAGGGATAGCGTCCACTGCCACCAACCGTAAACCTGAAACACCACAAATACCACTTGCAGGAGCATGTCTGCGTAGAGTTTCGCTTGCCAAAAAACCACAATCAGCAGGAGAACTTGAACCAATCCGGTAGGCCACGACCATACGTTTCGAACGATCGTAAGCCAGACACATGCTAATCCAAATAGGGCAGCGATGATCTCAAGCGTAGACATATTGTGATCACGCTTGGCTTAGAATGGTTTCAATCGAGCATACCATTTGGTGAGCCAACCTCGCGAATATCCATCGCGCACATGCCCTTGGTCCTCTTTCTTGATATTCAAATCATAAATATTTCGGCTCAAGACGACATTGTCGGGCCCGATGTCTTGCGCCCGGCAAATACCTGTAAGGGACGCAGCAAATGTATTGTCGGTGGCAGAAATGGTCTTCCTGGCCTCCAGGACGATATTTCCGTTGGGTTGGATATCGACGATCTTTGCGGCGATGTTGAAGGTCAATTGCTCGCTGGTTCGCATCGTGGAGTCACCGCGATAAACTTCGTTTTCATTAAAACGTGCGCGAGGATCGCCGTCCGACTGTGGAGCGGGCTTAATCGCATCGAGCCCGACGAGACGGATCCAATCCTGAAGGACCGCATCGAGCGTCACGGTCTTGCGGGACGTCGTGTTGCCTTGTGCAATCATTTGCCCCAACTCTTCAACGCGGATCGAGACCAAATCGTTTACTTTGAGGACCCGTGCTGGCATCGGGGGCTGGTAGGTAAACGACGATTGGAAGGACGGCATACTCGTCGGGTTATCCACCCATGTTCCATTGGAATAATAACCTCCACTCGGTCCGTAATAGGGCGCAGTACCATCCTGACCAGACATAGCACCTTGGAATGCCGCATAGGGAGGAACCTGGGCCGGGTAGCTAGGCCGGTAGGCGCTGTTGTAATCCGGCATCGGCTGCATGGTCGGATTTTGAAACAAACTGCCACTTTGCGCGAAAACCGACTGGCCGGTCAGTAGCCAGCAAAACACAAATATCCAGCTCGATCGATTCATGGTTTTTCGATAGGTGTTGGAGTGATAATTTGAGACCGAGGAGACAGGTTGCGGATGACGGATGCACGGAGACATATCGCCAGGCTCGAAAGGATCACGGACTGGGTCACGGAATCGTGCTTTGCCGCGGATTTTTCGCATCTGCAGTTACCATTGGTGCACCATTGCTGATGACTTCAACGCGTCGCTCTGCCGCGACTCGCGCGGTAACCCGTTTTCGTTGCGGTAAGACTTCGACCTGGATGACATCATCGATAGCACCTGACTCGACAGCGCGACCGGGAGTCTCCACTAGCACCGAACCAGCGATTACAGCGATCGTTACCATTTCTCCAGCTTGGACAACACTTGGTTCACTGACTTCGCTGCGACGAATCGGCTGTTTAGTACTAACCGCTCGACGTAGTTGCTTTCCCACGAGGTTCTCGAAATCAGAAAAACACTCATCCATTGAAATACTTGATGTGGGCGGGAGGGCTTGCCAAACGAGATCGGATTCCTGCACGATTCTTCCTTTGGCCAGTGGTCCTTTGGCTGCAACAACCATATCAGGCAATCGAACCGTAGCTCGGATATCCACGGTCGTTTCCCCTTGAGCAGTACGAACCAACAACGTGAACTGTTGATCACCATCCCATGGGGGTTCGCCTCCGGACACTCCGAGGATTTGTCGGCGTTGCAAAAGGAGAGGGGCCATTTCCGTCGGCACATGGGGCGTGATTCCCCACTTACCATTTCCACCAGTTTTTAATTGCAAATAGCTTTCGATCGCTGCGACCACCATGCGTTCGGCTTGGCTGGTCGAAACCGATGTTGTAAATGCCGGAGTGAATTTCGCTCGCTGTTCTTGGGGAACCGATGACGCGGACTCTGTGATTTTTCCGGGAGGGTTAGAACGGGTATTTGAGCCGGACGGTGCCCCCCGCATTTCATCGCTAACGACAGCGGTTTGCGCGGACGCTGTTTGGACTTCGAGTTCATTCCGAAGTGGTACGTTTTCGAGCCTAGGCAGTCGTTGGACCTGGACGACCTCTGCGCCACTCCATCGGATCGCTTTCGCATTGATCCCGCGCATGCTGACCGCCTTCTCTAAATCCCCTCGCGTCCATTGCTGCTGGACTCCTTGACGAGGCGACGGAGCGATTGGTAGATCGCCAAGGGATTGAACCATTTCGTCCGTTCCGGACAACTCACAGAGGTCGCTCAAACGGATTAGGTTGGTATGAATCTTGATTTGCTCTCGCAGTTTCAGCCGAAGCGTTGGTGAAACCGGTTCGTCGCTCCTCACCGAACTCGAGATGACGCACATGAATGCCAATGTCAATACGCAACACCGCACGGAACTCCATCGTTGGCCTTCCCAGCGACGATCAGTTCGTACTTGGGCCCCTCGTAGCGGGACCGAGTCTGCGTGGATTGAACCGTTTTGGGGAATCATGGATTATCCTCGCCGCAAATTGGCGATTTGTTGAAGTAATTGATCGCCCGCCTGGATGGCTTGGGAGTTCAACTCGAAGCCTCGCTGCGTCGTGATCAGGTCGATCAATTCCTTTACCGGTTCCACATTGGACTTTTCCAACGAACCTTGGCGGATTACCCCGAGTCCGTTCTGGCCTGGGTTGCCTTGGATCGGTTGACCGCTGGCATCGGTGACTTGGTACATGTTCTCACCGAGTTTCATCAAACCATCCGGGTTGATAAAACTGACCATTTGCAAATTGGTGAGGGGAACCAACTGCGTTTGACCGACTTGGCGAACAAGGACTTGTCCGTTGGGATTAATAACTACAGCGGTTGCGTCTTGCGGGATCGTGACTGCTGGTTCAACCACGCGACCCGTTTGCGCGGAACCGACTACCAATTGTCCGTTGGCGTTGATGTCCAGATTTCCACTCCGAGTGTAGAGAATGTTTTGGGTTGATGGATCAATCACTTGCAAAAACCCAGCGCCTTCGATCGCAATATCCAGATCGCGTCCCGTCTGCTCCAAAGTTCCTTGACGCAAGTCTTTTTGAGTGCTTTGAACCCGCGTTCCCATCCCGACCGAGACGCCGGTTGGGGTTGGATTCTGTTGGGCATCGAGAATCCCCGGATAAACTTTGTTGCGATAAAGGAGGTCTTCGAAATTAGCTCGATCTCGTTTGAAGGCCGTCGTATTGATGTTAGCTAAATTGTTGGAGATAACGTCCAACTTAGTCTGCATCGCTTCCATTCCGCTCGCGGCGGTATAAAGAGACTGCACGCTCATGTCATGTACCTTTTAATTTTGATAGTTGAATTATTTTGATAAGGGAATGGTTTTGGAGCGATTCGATAACGGCGATTACTCTCGTAGCACTCGACCGATCAGGTTTCCATACGCTTGGTCTTGGTGCTGGATCAATCGCAGATTGGATTCATAAGCCCTCGACGCCTCGATCAACTCCATCATGGCCGTCGTTGGATTCACGCCGGACTTTTCCAAATGCCCGGAGACCATATTCCGTTCATTGGGCGGAACAGGATTGACTGGGCCAAGAGGTTGGAACAGATTGGCCCCTGCACGCGCGAGATCACCAAGACTTTGCGGCCGCGCGAGCAGCAAGTTGATGCGAGCCCCGTTCTGCTGAATCGTCCCATCGTTGTGGACTTGAAAGTTTTGCGTCGGGTCGATTTGAATGGGATTGTTGTCTGTACCAAGGACCTGTTCGCCATTGGGAGTTGTCAATTGGCCTGAGGAATTGAATACAAATCCTCCCGCCCGCGTCAGAAATTGCTCATCGCCGCGCTTCACGACGAAAAAACTATCTTTGTCGTTGATGGCGAAATCGGTTTTACCACCGGTGGATTCGATAGGGCCGGTCCCAAAAAGGGTCTGCTCCGGCTGGATTTTCACTCCGCCACCGATGTCGTCCAACCGACCGCTGCCCGGAGTGGACTCCCCATCTTCGATCGCTTTGTTGTGCCGAGCTTGAAGGACGGATAAACTAGGCTTGAACGCAGGGGTGTTTACGTTTGCCAAGTTGTGGCTGATGACTTCGAGCCGATGGTTTTGGACGTGAGCTCCGGCGGCCGATAAATACATTCCGTAAGGCATGGTGCACTCCGTTGGCAAACAGAATCGTTCTGTACCTACGAGCCAACTACGACGCTGTCCCCCTCGGATCGCGTTTGCCCTTTGTGATCGCATTAGACGGTGGAACGATAGCGAGATCCGTCTTGCAACGAAACGGCAATATTGAGAACAGAAGTATTCAAAGCAGATCGATGCGACCTTCGAGAAGACGAGCGTGAAACCAATGGCATCGAATCACTCTCGTACTACCTATCTTGCCTCCTCTCGCCAGTCTGAACTTGATACGGGGCTCTATTCACGAAATCCTTCCGCAAAGAATGACAAGTTAGGGAATGTCGAAAGACTGGGTTTGCTCGCCCTTGCGACCATCCTGGTGATACTGCTCGCCATTTCGAGATGGCTTTCTCCAGACCCATCTGGGATGGGAACCCATCAGCAGTTAGGTCTACCGGCTTGCACGATGCTGGCGTTTGCGGGCGTACGATGTCCAGGTTGCGGGATGACCACCTCCTGGGCGCACACCATGGATGGCAATTTCATCGAAGCGTTCCAGACCAATGCTGCTGGGTCGTTACTATGCTGGCTGTGCATCGCGTGCGTACCAATCTTGGCCTGGGTGATCGTAATCGGCCAAAGTACTCGAGACGGTTGGGCTTCCAAATTCGCACTTTCCGGATTTCTTGCTGCAATGACAATTGCATTGATCGAGTGGGCCCTGCGTTTTCTCTACAGCTGGTAGAGGCATTGGAAGCGATCGCAGAATCGAAAATGGAAATAGTGAAAATGGAAATAGAAATGCAGGCGCTGCAGCACCAGTTTTAGGCCAAAGACTCTGGCACCATCAATCCAACTCCTGTTGTTTGCTCCGGAATGATGGCAATAGGTTTTTGCATTTCGAGATTACCTGATGCAGGAAGCGTCTGTTGTCGATCGAAGAGAATGGTTTAAACAGGGAAATCGTCCTATGGGGGAAGGAATAAATTCGTGCGAACTTCGTCTAGCCACCATGCCATGAGTTCGCTATAAGCGACATCGATTCCTTGGCAAACACTTTGATTTCTCCTTCTCGAATGCAACGACTGCATGGGAATGTGAGGCTGCCGGTGGGCAGGTTGATCGGTTTGCTGAGTCGTGAAAATATTGGTCCAAGGAAAGGATTTCCGATGACAAATTTAACAGTGCCACTTCGATCTTCGGTTCGACCGCTGGGACGAACATTCGGCTCGATCGCACAACGTGCATTGATCGCCTTGTTGGTCGTCGGCACCGTAAGTTCAACCGGTTGCATCACTCTGATTTCGAATTTGCTCTGGGTGATTGGCGGCAACGAAGCTCCAGCGGAGTTCAAAGATCTTCAAGAGAAGAGGGTTGCTGTGGTTGTGACAACCGACGGGTCAGGCACGACCGATGCCTCAAGTATCGTGATGTCTCGGCAAATTGCGAGTTTGCTTTCCAAGCATGGTAAGAAGATTGACGTCGTAAACCCTGAAGAAGTCGACCGAGTGGTCCGGGATGTCGGTCCGAGTGATGTAAGCCGAATCGGCTCGCGACTTAAGGCCGACTACCTAATCGCTGTTGACATTCGCAATCTGAAACTCAAAGAAGGACAGACACTCTACCGTGGAGTTTGCGACTGCTCATTGTCTGTACATAAGGTCGCCGATGGAGACCAAGTCGTATTCGCAAAGGACTTCTCTCAGTTTGCCTACCCAATGACGGGTGGAGTTCACATTACGGAAACCAACGACGCAACGTTCCGAGGGATGTATCTGTCCGTTTTGGCGAACCGTGTTGCTAGAAACTTCTACAGATATGACCCAACCGGAGATGTGGGGCTCGATGCAGCTACAGCCAGTTTGCCGAGCAACTAGTCCTTGAATCCAACCTGATCATCGGTGGAGTGTCACGAATGTTGCGACGAGTTTTTAAGATGGTGGTTTGCACGATGTCGGTCGCATGCATGGCCTTGAATGCTGAATCTCAAACGAAACCTGAGACCAAAGGGATCGAGTTCCGAATCGATACCGATGTCTACGTCGATGAATCGAAACCACCGGTGGCGTCGACAAAGACTCTTTTTCTTCGCGATCGGGTGATCGAGTGCGATGATGCTAAACAACGGGCGATGATGTTAGAGTACTCGACTCAACAAATTGTCTTGGTAGACCTAGCAAATCATCGCTCATGTCGAATTGAAATGGCTTCCTTGGAATCCAAATTGAGCTCGCTGAAATCGCAGATGACGCCAGAGCAAACGAAGGCTTGGGCGAGTAGCGAGTTACCGAAGGATGCTGGAAATGGGTATGAGGTAATTCAGAGCGATAACTTGAAGTACCAATTCAAAACCAGCGCACCTCGCCGTGAGGAATTTGCGATCGCTTATTCGGAGTTTGCAGATTGGTCGGTACGGGTGAATGCGGTGTATCCACCCTACAAGCCACCATTGCTTCGCATGCAATTGAATCAGTACCTCGGAGAGCAACGAAAGCTACCCATCGAGGTGCGATTGACCGACCTGCGATCCAAGAACGCAACTCCGGTGGTGGCGAGAGTATTGGTCCAAGAAATGCTTAGTCGACAAGACCAAGAACGAATCAAGAATCTGGATGCTTTGGTTGCGTCGCTGAAGTTTGTCACCGATCAGGACTTCTTCCAAATTCCTGCAGTTGCAAGTACGAAACCTCAGTCTGCAAAGTGATCTCGCAAGTGAAGCGAGAGTGTACTTTGATGATTCAATCGCGGCTTTATTCGTTTTCGGATACCCGGTCGTTGATTCCCAGGAAACTGTTGGATGCATAGGGTGGCTCTTCACCGCGAAGCTCCGACAGGGCATTGCCTGCGGCTCGCTGCTCGGCTTCTTTCTTGTTGCGCCCCCAAGCCGATGTAAACCGACGTCCTGAAATCTCAGCAGCCACCTCGAAGTACTTGCTGTGGTCCGGACCACTTTCTCCGACAACTCGGTATACCGGAGTCCCCCGCAAATCCCCTTGGGCCATTTGCTGCAGGAGAGACTTGTAATTCCCTCCACTTTGCCCCTCGGCGGCCAATCTTATTTCAGGTTCGATGTGGGAAAGGATGAATTTACGAGCGACATCGAGCCCACCGTCCAGGAACACCGCCGCAACGATGGCTTCAAAGACATCGCTGAGCAGCGACCGGGGCATACCATGCCGCATCATGCCTCGACCGACGATCAGGCACTTCTCCAAGCCAAGCTTTTTTGAGATTTTGGCGCAGACCCGCCGGGAAACCACCACCGATTTTATTTTCGTGAGGTCCCCTTCCAAGTACTCGGGGTAGGAACGAAAAATCTGTTCGCAGACGACCATGCCCAGGATCGAATCCCCCAAAAACTCCATCCGCTCGTTGGAGTGGGCGCGGCTGCTCGCCACGCTCGCATGCGTCAACGCAGAGACAATCAAGGAGGGGTCTTGGAATCGATAGCCGATCAACTGCTGGCAGCGCTCGGTTTTTTCCTCAAGACTCAGAAGTTCGTCAGGCAATTCCGGGCTTTTCATCGCAGGTCAGTTAACGGGCTCAATTGAAAACCACCAATGGACGAAACACACTGCCAAAGAGGGGTGACCGCCGTCCCTTTTGGTTATCGCAGTTTCGACACGACCGGAAAAGTGGGCAAGCTCAATTCCAAGCACGGATTTTTCCTAGGAATCCGATTTTGTCAATGAAGTTGGGCAGCCGTCGGAATATCGGGCCGGTAAAGAAATATCCTATAAAGATTCCTCCAGGCGTTTCGTCTGATGATTTTTGAATGGTTTATCTACATTTCAGCACTCTTCGTCGCATGGGGCGGCGCAGTTGTACTCTGGGGCGGCTTCCAGTCCTGGCGGTCTAATTTCAGGGCGGAACTGGAACTCGAAGAGCGGATGGACGTCGAAGTCCGCGTGCTCGAAAACAACCTGCACAGCACACAGACAGTCGAGTCGATTTTGCGGCGTCCAACCCACTGGCAAGATTGCCAAGTGGCTCGCATCGAGCACGAGAGCGAAGATGTCAAATCGTTCTATTTAATCAATCCATCGGGTGAGCCACTTCCCAGTTTTTTACCCGGTCAACATATTGTCGTGCAACGCCCAGCCCACCCCGGCTTCCCCCAGGATTCGCGGTGCTATTCTCTTTCCGATGAATGTTTGGCCGGTTATTGGCGCATCAGTGTCAAACGCCAGTCGGACCGTCTAGAGAGTTTCAGCCGATGGCTGCACGACGAAATATCGATTGGCGACAACCTCAAGGTCCGGGGCCCATCGGGAACTTTTTTCTTGAAGGGAATCCCCGAGGAAAATGTGGTATTGGCATCCGCCGGTATCGGCATCACACCGATGATTCCGATGATGCTCCACGCGATCGGCAAACGCTACCGTTCGGTCCGGTTCTTTGGGCAATTCCGAGATCCGGAACACATGCCTTTTGTTCAATCTATTTTGAGAATCGAAAGTCAACATCCAAGCCTTCGATCCCAACTATGGATCAGCCGTGTTCCCGATAATATTTTCGACACCAATCAATCCAGCTTTCGTTCAGGAAAATTTACAGTCGAAGATCTCACCGCGAGTATTCCTCGGTACGAGTTCGATCGCACTTCGTTTTACTTATGCGGCCCTATTCCATGGCAGGAACAGCTCACGCAAGGATTAATCGATCGTGGCGTTCGCCCCGAGAAGATTCACTTCGAACATTTTGAGTCACCCGCAGTCGAACAGCCTAAATCGCCCCCGGCCACTGCTGTGGTGCCGAAATTAGTCAAGTTTTCTAAGACCGGTACGAGCGCCTCGTTCGATAGCACTTGTCCCAGTCTTTTGCATTGCGCGAGCCGCAACGAAGTTGGGATCGACAGTGGTTGCCGCGCTGGATCCTGCGGAGCATGTGCAGTACGAATGCTAGAAGGCAAAGTCCGTTACACACGCGATCCCCAATTCCGCACCAAAGGCAGCGAAATCCTTCCTTGCATCTGCGTTCCAGAAACAGATCTCGTCGTAGAAGCCTAAGGCGCGACCAGCTGCAAATTGTCCCAGAGCACCTGAGCCAATTCGTTTTTCGCGAGTCTCCGTTTGGGACCCGCGATAGGGCTGGCCGGTGAAACAATTCGCAGGTTTGTCTTTTGCAAATCGATCGACTCCCCGGTCGCGACGTCGATCACCAAAGGCTGCATGGGACTATCTGGTGCGCTTCGAACCACAATCGCTCGACTGGAGTTGCTCAGTTCCACCGGTGTACCAATAGGATACATCGACAAGCACTGTACAAAGGCTTGAACAACCGGTCGGTCGAACTTGCCACGTGATGCGTGCCAGCACAGACAAGCCACCGCGTCGGAAGGGATGATCCCGTCCTCTCGAAACATGGGTATCACCATTTCAAGGTATGCATCGATCACATTCAATAAGCGGCCTATGGGCGAAATGCTGTTCGAACGAAGTCCCTTCGGAAACCCAGAACTGTCGATTTGTTCGTGGACTTGGGTGATCGCAGTTAAGATCGCTTCGTTGAGTCCAATAGCACCATGGAGCAATTCGACACTCTCGATAGGATGCCTTTGGTAATCGCTGTTAAAAATCCGCTTGCTTTGGTCACGATAAACCGTATCGAAGAACTCAGGATGAGTGACCAGCGAGACATCGTGAAGCGCAGCGGCCAAACCCGCTGCGACGGTATCAGACAAACTCCATTGCATATGGATCGCCGTCACCATTGAAAGCCATGAGAATTGCACAGCTCGCTCGACCAGTCGCTGGGATTGCTCGGCGCTCAGTCGATTTATCCTTAAGGATAGGATGGCAAGCACTGCGGAGGCATCTTGTTTTGTTTCGATATAAAGTGCATCCAACTGCCTCCGAAGAGCGTTACTATCCGGCGACCTTCCCGATTGAATCTCTTGAACGCAACTTCGAATCGCGGTTTCGGAAGCCGCGAATCCTTGTTCAATCCGTTTGATCCCTTGAGCATCGTAGCTCGATACGAGTACCTCGTTCTCGCTGCGAGCTTCGGTGCGGCGCCGAACGAAAACAGTAACCGTCTCAATCCCGCGTCGCTGGAGTTCCTCTCGGACTTCCTGAGTAAAGACTCCGCCCGCCTTGAGTAGAATCAAACCAGATTGATCGACCAGGTCGAAATTGACTTTGGTCCCCACGGTCAAATCACTTGTTCGTATCAGTAGTGTTTGGCTATTCACGATTGGATTTTATCGCCTCCGTGGATCGGTACACATTCGCACTGTGTGTACCATGTTGCGCCAACTCCGAAACGATTTCCAGAACCGTGGCCTCCGGTGTGCAACCCCATCGTAGTGGATGCACTCCTGACAACCCTCGGCTCACATGCATCAACGTCGGCGAACGATGAAATACCCCTGAAGCATAACGACTACCGTACCAACTAGGGGCGACCAACGGCCCAATCCATGGAAATCGGATTTGTCCACCATGCGTATGACCGCACAGAAGCAGGTGGCACCCTCTCTCCCGCCCCCACTCGAACTGGTCTGGCGAATGGGAGATTCCTAAAACGAACGCTCCCTGCTCCACGGATCTTCCCAGGAAATGAGTCGACGACTCGACCATTACCGCTGAATCCTTGGCAACTTCAGTTGCATTCCTGTTCGTGTCGTGCCGCCGCAGCCAAGGTAGCTCGTTTCCACAGACCTTCAGTAATCCCCGTTCCGTTTGCAGGTTTAAATCCGATGCTCCGGCATCGAGCCACCCCAATTCGGAAAGTCCCAAGCGTACGTCATCGACGAGTCCGTAAGCGCGGTCATGATTTCCGAGAACAAAGATTTTCGGGATCGATGGGTCGATATTCCCAAACACCGGGCTCAATAGTCCCATCGCATGTTTGTAATCAACGATGTCCCCGGAAACGACCAATACCTCAATTCTTTGATCCATCACCCATTCAACGGCGAGCCGATAGAAATCTGCTGTCAGTTGACCCGTTAAATGAATATCGGAAAGATGCCCGATGCGCATTCCAGAAAACCCGTCGGGCAAACGCTCAACCATCAATTGCTTGATATTTCGCTCGACGCTTAGTATTTCGTTCAGCGGAAGCTTAAGGCACTGCTTGGTCAAACTCCCAGAAACCCATGTCGGGTTCTCCCGATGCATCGGTGGATCTACATCCTTTTGAAGGATTCGAAATCGATGTTTGGCGATAGCGAATGCAGGTCGATGCGCCAACCAAATCGGTCCGATAACCACCGTGAACGCCAATATGGCAATGCCGTAAACCCGAGTGGGGTAGGTCGTTGCATCCCAGAGGGAGCGTTCGCAGAAGGTGACTGTCCACTCAGATATATCCGTCCCCCAGTTGCCCGACCGAAACTCCAAAGCGAGGATTGCGACCGGTATCAATGCGCAAGCTAGGACGATGCATTTTTCGATCCGCTTGATCGTTCGGCGATGAAAACCGGTAGCATTGATACGGTTGTAGAGCCACACCCACAAACCGACATGGCCGATGGCTAAAAGTAGGACCAAGAGAATGCGAGAAACAATCGCCAAGGTCAAAACCGTATCATCCTTGATGAAGTGATGCGATGGTTGAGAGGAATCGCAATTCCATATCGCTAATCCGGATCGCTACCCGGGCGATAGTCGATCAGCGTCTCGGTAACGCTGAGAAGTTGGTCCAAACGAAACGGCTTGTACAAGATCGCTTTGCGGTGCAAGCCAGCTTGTCTCGCTTTTACGATGGAATGCCCCGGGTCGTAGCCAAATCCGGTCATTAGCGCCATAGGAACGACATCCATGAGTTTTTGGAGCCGAACCATGAGTTGGTAACCGGAATAATCCGGGAGTTTGATGTCGGTGATGATCACATCGTAGTGCTCATCCCCACAATTTTTGACCATTGAAACCGCTTGATCGCCACAGTGTGCCGTCTCGACGGTGCAGCCATAACGCTCGAGCAACGTATGTGCATCGTTGCGAACACTCTCGTCAGGATCGACGACGAGAATTCTACGACCGATCAGCTTTGTATGGCTTTCGGCACTGCCACCTACCGGACTGACATCGGTTGGAGCCAACGTTTGGCCGATCTCCTGGATCGATTTCTTGATGCTGCGAGCCTTGCTCAAAACCCCTCGAAGCCGGCTGACGGTCTCGGTATCGTGGCCGATATATTTCTCCATCAGGTAGACCGCATCCAACAACAAATCGTCGAGCGGCAACGCGACGGCAGCATGGATCGCTTCGCAGCTTTGCTGTGCTGCATTGGTCCTCTGCGCTACCAGCAACTCAAGAGTATTGAGGGCGACAGCGACATCCCGTGCAAAGATCTCAAGGAACTGCTGGTCGCTTTCGGAAAACGCATTCAGTTTTGGACTTTCGACATTGATGGTGCCGATGACTTCATCGTGAAGCAGGATCGGAACAGTAAGTGAACTCCGAGCTCCTTTAAATGCCTCGAGATACATCGGATCGACGGTGGTATCGCGGCAGAGATAACTGATCCCGTTGGCGGCAACCCAACCTGTCACACCGTTGCCTTGCGGGCTGGCCATCAAGCGACGGTCGGCCGCCGCTTGGTCAATCCCAAGCGACAGCAACGGTATCAAATTCCCCGTGGACTGCTCCAAAAGTCGAATCTCGATGACATCGACGTTGAGAAGGTCTTGCGTGTAATGCCGGATATTGTCCTTGAGGAGTTCGATGCGTTGCTCGACATCCATGGCAAAAATTTCATCGGGCTTTAGGTCCGTCAGTTTAGCTCCAGCCTGGTGGATAGCCGCCAATTTTTGCTCTTGAAGAACTTCTTCGGTAATATCGCTGATCGTAACGACGATGCGATCCCGTTGGGCTTTTGGGAAGCTCTGGTTGACTGGGTCGGATTGGATTCGAGCAAGTTCCGCATTATCGAGGGAGGCTGCATGAACGTAGTAGTATGCAGTTTTTTTCGATTCGATGGTTCCATCGGTTTTGAGTGTTGCTCCCGATTTTCTCCCAGATGAGATGCAGGCTTGGAGTGGGCATTTACCCACCCCCTGAATCTCGGGATTGCCAAGGGCCGAATAGAAATCCTCGCCCGTTCTGTCCACACCACCGAACCAATCGTTAAAGCATTGGTTCGCCCAAACAATGGCAAGGTCCGGGCTCAAAACGGCTACCCCATCGGGTAAGCAGTTGAGAACATCGTCGGCTGCTATGCCTGCAACGCTGATTTTTGCCACCAAAACCTCCCGACCCCATTCCTTGCTACCCGGCGATCAAGCACTTCTGTCCGGGAACGCTATGCGAGTCATTTTTGCACTTCGCTGCGACACCAATCTCTCTAGGTTAAATATAGGTGACAAACCAAATGGTTCAACCGTTTCATGGTTGAGAACCCGCCGCGATATCTTAAAACACGGCGAAACCTTAAAAAACGATGCATTGATTCCGGCGCTGATGCCTTAGAGATACTGCTGCATCCCAAGTTCCGTCAACTGCTTGACTACTTCGCGAACTCGCTCCTCCTCCGATTTCGGCGCTACCAACGTCGCATCGGGGGTATGCACGACAATAGTGTCGTTCATTCCGATCGTAACGACCAAGTGATCGGACTCGGTACGAACAATCATGTTCGTGGACTCGATCCCCAAAAAGGGACCCTCCGTGGCGTTTCCATTCGCATCTGGAGTGATCAATCGAGCAATCGCTTGCCAACTGCCAACGTCGTCCCAACTGAAGGGAGCTTCCACAACCGCCACGTTCGAATAACGCTCCATCACAGCAAAGTCGATCGACTTGCCCTTAATAGGCTCAAAGTGCTCAACAAAGCTCCGTTGAAAGTGTGGCGTTCCAATGGAAGCAGCGATCTTTTGGATCGCTTCGTAGATCTCAGGCTCAAACCGGGCGAGAGCATCGAGGATCGTTTTTGCTTTCCAAAGGAAGATCCCGCTGTTCCAATAGAACGAGCCTGCGCTCAAATATGCCTCCGCAGTCGCACGATCAGGTTTTTCCCGGAACCGCTCAACGGTAAAGGCTGCAATACCTGGCTCCGACGTGAGCGGATTCCCTCGCTGGATATAACCAAATGATTCGGCGGGATAACTGGGACGAATACCAAAGGTAACAATCCTTTCAGGATCATCCTGAATTAGCTTCACTCCAGCCCGGATCGCTCGATGAAACTCGGCTTTGGGCTCAATCACGTGGTCGGATGGCATGACAATCATGATGCCATCTGCGTCGGCGGCCATCACCAACGAAGCGGCGACTCCAATGCATGGTGCCGTGTCCCGTTTGAATGGCTCGCCGATAATGTGCTCCAAGGGGAGGCTCGGGAGCTGGCTCACGACCGCCTCCGACAGCTGCTGGTTGGTCGCCACGAGGACTTGTTCGCTGGAGACGAGTCCGGCAAGCCGATCGAAGGTGGTTTGCAGCATCGAGCGCGGCCCCCCCATCCGAAGCAATTGCTTGGGCTTAACCTGTCGACTCGCCGGCCAAAATCGTGTTCCTGATCCTCCGGCCATGATTACCGCATGAAGCATTGCCGTGTTGTCTCCCAACTAAAAATTGAGCAATCGAATGTTAAGCAAAATAGGTATCGGCTACGACGTTTGCCGGAGCTTTTATTTTTTGACGTACTTCCTCAGGATCCAATGCCCACATCGGGTTGATTTCGACCTGAACCCCTGGCTTAACGATCACCCCTGCATCAGCGAGCCACCTCGCATGCAGGTTAGAGATCGCTTGTTTCGTAGCTGATGGTGTATCGGTCGGCGCCCCATCTGCATTTTTAACGGGTGCGAATACTTGGCTAGCATCTCCTTCGATCACCAGCGTTCGTTCGGCCATCGGTAGCAAATCGAAGACAAACCGCTCGAACTTGATCGCATTCGGCTTCGATGGTTTTTGCAACTCACCCGACTCATCGACAAAGGGAACTGCTTTGTGGGCGCGGTGGAATGGCAAACCGCGCTCGCTTGCAGCTGTCGCCTCGAGGAACTCAAGGTCAAAGACATGCACAGCGATATTTCCCGCCCATAACTTTAAGGACCCATCAGGATTCGTTTTTTCCGCGGCCACATCGGGCAGATCGCTGTACTCGATAATCTGAGTCTTGCCATCAATCGAAACAACGTTGCCGACACGTTCCTTCGCAAAGCGTTTAGGCACAACTTGCGTGGTCATCTGAGAACGGGCTAAACGATGGTATCCAACCATGATCGGATCGCAGGCAGTCACCATCGGATTGTCGACCTGCGCGTAGAAAAACTGCTCCACGCCACGCTGCTTGGCCATCGCCAGTGCTCCGCATCGGGCTAACGCAGCGACAATACCTCCATGACCATCCGGACTTAGTGCCAATTGGCTTGGGGATTCCATCAAGATGCGACCATGGGTGGCATCGATGGCCGGCATTGTCCCTTGCTGGAACAGGAAAAGCTCGTCTGGCCGAAGGCCGAGATTCTCATGCTCCGCAAAGTACGCTTCCGTGGGAGCATGTGTGGATGGGCCAGTCATGATCCATAATGGAATTGAAACCCCAAAACGACGCATGGCTCCCTTCAGAGAATCAACATGCATCTCGAATAGAGTTCGACCTGAGACAGGTCCAATCGGATACATCC
The DNA here is from genome assembly GCA_046318275.1 of Pirellula sp. GTDB lineage: Bacteria > Planctomycetota > Planctomycetia > Pirellulales > Pirellulaceae > JBKCUI01. The sequence continues at coordinate 60,478 of JBKCUW010000062.1, forward strand.
CTTTCGGCAAATCGAACCCGAGCCGGGTCCCTTGCCCCCCTGCAACCAAAATCATTGCGACTTTGCCATCCGAGAGGGCCCGAGCCCCTTCGTCATACGCATCCCTGGTCGAGATGCCTCGGTAAAGTTCCCCTAAACGGACCGCATCGGGAGGTTCCGCTCGCGCGGATAGCGCAATCCAATCATCGGAGTTGCCCTCGGAGCAGTCGCCTTGGCCAAACTCAGCCTGAGCATTGGGAGACAACCTTCGAAGCAGTTCGAAATCCAGCGTTCGAATCTGCTTTTCGAGTTCTTCTCGTTCGCCCGGAGTTAGACGCTCCCAGTGGTTGAGCAAGTACTCGTGACCTGCAACTCTGCAGATTTCGCTCAGGCTTTCCCTGGGGCTAGGCATCACAAGTCCCTTTCCATGGCTTGGAACGGCTATCGTCACCCCTTACTTAACGTCGAGCAATTCAACTTCGAACGTCAAAAGCTCGTTCGACCCGATGTCTGGTGGAGAGCCTTGCTCACCATAAGCCAATCCAGGAGGAATGAAAAGAATCCACTTGTCGCCAACCTTCATCCGTTGCAGGGCCTCAGTCCAACCTGCGATAACTCCATTGACAGGAAATTCGATAGGCTCGTTGCGCTTGATCGAGCTATCGAAAATGGTCCCGTCGAGCAGCTTGCCTTCGTAATGCACCTTCACCGTGCTGGTCAACGTCGGTGTCTTGCCTTTGCCAGCCTTGACCACGCGGTACTGAAGCCCAGACTTGGTTGTCTGAACACCGTCGGCTTCTTTGTTGCTCTTCAAGAACTCGTTGGCTTTCTCCAAGTTCTTTCGGCCTGATTCAATCATCTTCTTTTGAATTCGCTCTTGGAGGGCCATGAAGGCCGCTTTGAGTTGCTCGTCGTTGAGCTTGGCCTTCTTTGTCAACGCATCCATGAAGCCATCAGTGAACTCCTTTGCGTCGAAGTCCTTGTCGTCGAGCCCAGCTCCCGACATATCTTTGCCAACCTTCCAACCCAGTGCGTAACTTTTCGCGTCTTTCAATCCGGTGTTCCCTTGGTCGAGTGTGACGACTCGCGGAGCATCTTGTGCCAAGGCGGATGCCCCGGAGAACACAAGCCCGATCGCCGCCATCGCTTGGAAGCAAACTAATACCTTCACGTTTCTGATGGTCATGTCTTTGAATATCCTTGGATGCTGAAAATCCTGCTTGGCATCCGGAAATCAAAGGCACCAAGACCTCGCGACTCAGGATCCGCACTCTGTTCGAGCATACTAGTGATGAAAATGGTGCCAATCGATTACAATTCGCTTGTCGCAATCCTTTTTAGGATGACGAAAGACTAGCGAACGCGACGTCGAAATTATAGACCATTTGCCCCGAAAAATTCCCTCGCAAACCAGGATAAACCTCCCGTGAAAGCTCTTTTGCTCAGCGAAATCAAGAAGCTGGAAGTCGTTGAAATCCCGAAGCCAGAGATCGGACCCGATGATTTATTGGTTTCTGTGCGAGCCTGCGGGATATGTGGTAGCGATATCCATGGATTCGACGGCAGTTCCGGCCGCCGTATTCCCCCCTTGGTCATGGGACACGAAGCCGCAGGGATCGTCGAAGCCGTCGGCGCTCACGTTACCAATTTTCGGGTCGGCGACCGCATCACCTTCGATTCCACGGTTTCCTGCGGCAAATGCCATTTTTGCCGCTCAGGATCGATCAATCTGTGCGAGAACCGCCAAGTCCTCGGGGTGTCTTGCAAAGAGTTTCGCCGCCAAGGAGCATTCGCGGAGTATGTTTCGGTCCCACAGAATATCGCTTACCACATCCCCGAATCGCTCCCCTTCGAACATGCGGCCATGATCGAGGCCGTCTCGATTGCTGTCCACGCGACCAACCGCACGCCGCGATGCTTAGGAGGGTCCGTCGTTGTCGTCGGCTCCGGCATGATCGGATTGCTTTGCATCCAGACTCTCAAACTTTCCGGCTTCTCGAAGGTCATCGCCGTCGACCTCGAAGACGAAAAACTGGAACTCGCCAAGAAACTAGGAGCCACACACACCGTCAACGCGCGCACCACAGACCCTGTTGCAGCCATCCTCGGTTGGACCGAGGGCCGTGGTGCCGACGCCGCCATGGAGGTCGTTGGAGCCAACAAGCCAGTCCAAACCTGCTTCCAAGTCGTCCGTCGCGGTGGATCGGTGACCCTCGTTGGAAACCTTACCCCCGTCGTCGAATTACCCCTGCAAACCATCGTGACCCGAGAACTGTCCGTCTATGGCTCCTGTGCCTCCAACGGGGAAATCCCTCAATGCATCGAACTGCTCGCCAGCGGAGCCATCCAAGTCGCTCCGCTGATCACAGCCATGACATCCCTCGAAGAAACCGCCTCGTGGTTCGATCGACTCTATGCAGGGGAAAAAGGAGCCATGAAAGTCATTGTACGCCCAAACCGTTAGCGACCGGCCAGACCGTTAGCGACTGGCCAGACTGTTAGCGTATGAATGCACCCGCGTCACGCGAGCAATTCCGCTCCTAGTTGGCTTCGACAAGCTCCCAAGACGCTCGCCACTACCTCGTCTGCTTGCTCGCTCCGAAGCGTGTCCGTCGCGCTTTGGAGCTTGAGCGTCAACAGCACCCGCTTCTTACCAACACCATCGCGTTTCGTATCTCGATAGATCTCGCGGAATAGGATATCGACACACAATGGTCCGGCCGACTTCGCGATAACTCCTTGCAACGATTGCCACTGCAATACTTCATCGACGACCAAATTGAGATCGCGTTCAATGGCTGGGAACGGAATGACATCTCGAACTCGAGGCACCAACTGTGCGTGCTGCAACAACAAATCCAAATTCATTTCCCCAAGAGTCGCGGGCCCATCGAGCTTGAGCGACTGGCTCAATGAACGCGAAAGACTTCCGATCCAACAAAGCATCGTCTCGCCCGCCATCCAAGCGATACCGCTTCCCGACTCGAGGAAATCCCAAGTAACTTTGGTCTCGGAGAGCTTCGGGATGTCGCTGCCAACACCCCAAACGCGATGAAGGATCTCTTCGAACACACCTCGGACAACACGAAGTTCACTCTCAGCGATGCAGCCGAGATTCAATTGCTCGCGCGGGAGTTGATTCCCATTGGGTAAGTAAACGTTCGCCGTCTCGAACAATCGCACATCGCGATTGCTTTGGGATTGGTTGTGCAGTCGGGCTGCAATCAAACTGGGGATCAATGAACGACGAAGGGTACTCGCCCCTTCGAGCAGCGGTACCATCGTCGTCAGAGGAGCTTCGTTCGACCAAGGTGAAATCCGATCCGCAACGCTGCGTCCAATCAAACTCGGATTGAGGGTTTCGTCGAACCCGGCCGCTGTCGCGACATTCCGGAGCGTGCTCATCACAATGTCTTTTGGACGGCGCATCGATGCCACCATAGGTACCATGGCATCCTCTGGAATCTGTTCGTAACCGTAAATCCTCGCAACTTCCTCGATCAAATCAATCTCGCGCGGAAGGTCTTGTCGAAATGACGGGGGAGCCACCGCGCAATGATGCTCGTCAGCCCTGGCAACCCCACAACCGAGTCGCTTCAAAATGTCGCAACTGGTCTCCCATGGAATCTCGATCCCTAGAACGCGCGCGATTTGAGACTTGCGCAAGTCGATCTCGGGTAAATTCGTTTGCACAGAGTTGGTGTCCAAAAATCCGTCGAGCAATTCGCCACCCGCCGTTGCCAAAATCAATTCGCAACACCGACGGGACGCCCAATCCAACTGGTTCGGGTCGATGCGACGTTCGTAGCGATGCGACGACGGCGAATGCAATTTCAGCTTGCGAGCCGTACGGCGAATCGACATCGGTGCAAAACTCGCCGACTCGATCAAAAGGTCGGTGGTAGTATCGGAAACCTCACTCTCCGCTCCTCCCATCACGCCCCCTAAAGCCACCGCGCGCTCGGCATCGGCGATGACAACCATCTGGGGATCGAGGACGTAGTTCTTGTGATCGATCGCCAAGAAATTTTCTTTATCAGCAGCAGGGCGAACGATGATTTTCCCTCCGCGTATCTGCGCAAGATCAAACGCATGCAACGGCTGGCCACACTCCATCATGACGTAATTCGTCGCATCAACCACGTTATTGATCGTCTTGATTCCAATCGCGCGCAATCGCTTGGCAAGCCACTCCGGACTAGGACCGATCTTGACCCCCCGAATCACACGGGCTGTGTAACGTGGACATGCATCCTCAAAGCGGTTGTCGAGTCGAAGTACACTCGCGATCGAGGTTTTGGACGTAGCCGGACTCGGTTGAGGAACAACCAATGGAACGCGATAGAGAACCGAGGCTTCGCGCGCGATCCCGATATGCCCCAAGCAATCAGCACGATTGCTGGTCACCTCAAGATCGATCACCGGCACGCCTTCGACGATCTCCGTTCCCTCGTGGTTCAAGCCCGACATTGCCCAACGGGAGACGACTTCTTCCAGCGGGCGGTCAATCTTCACGTAGTCCGAGAGCCAGTCCCAAGAAATCAACATGACAGAACTCGATCTTTAACAGAACACGGTAAACAGTAACGAAGGCACGGTAACAAAGGCACAGTAACGAATGCACAGAACAGTTTGACTAGAACACGCTTGTTAAGAAGCGAATTGACGAAGGAAGCGAACGTCGCTTCGATACAAATCGCGGATGTCCGTAATCCCGAAGCGACGCATGCACAATCGCTCCACCCCGAGTCCAAACGCAAATCCAGACCACTTCTCCGGGTCGATGTTCACCGATTCGAAGACATTGGGGTCGACCATCCCTGCACCACCAAATTCGATCCATTGACCATTCCACCAGTAATCGACTTCGACACTTGGCTCCGTAAATGGAAAAAACGATGGCCGAAATCGAACGTTAACATCCCCGCCCAAATAACTGGTCGCGAACAGTCGCAGGACGCTCTTGAGTTGAGTCATGGTCACATTGCGATCTACCCATAACCCTTCCATCTGATGGAACATCGGGAAGTGAGTTGCGTCGGGTGCATCGGGTCGATAGACGCGCCCCAAAGAGATAATCCGCAGTGGCAGAGGCTGCGACTCCATGACTCGGATCTGCACCGTGCTGGTCTGGCTCCGCATCAACCTCGCTGCCGGAGAAGACTTGCCAGCGGGATCTGCGTTCTTCGCTGTGGCCAGATAAAAATTATCAAGCGGGTCGCGGGCGGGATGATCGTCAGGAATGTTTAGCGCGACGAAATTATGCCATTCATCTTCGATCTCAGGCCCTTCGGTCACGGAGAAACCAAGCCGCCCCATGATCTCTTTGAGATGCTCAAGCGTTTGCGTGATCGGATGAACAGATCCAATCCTAGGACGAAGCCCAGGCAATGTCGGATCGACCGCGAGCTGTGCAGATTTCGCAGACCCACCAGACGAAAATCGCTCTGCCGCCCCATCAAGGGCTGCTTGCAATGCTTCACGCACTTCATTGAATCGCTTGCCCGCAGCAGGACGATCCTCCGGCGCGACTTCGGCAAGCATCTTTTGGACACTTTTGAGCGCACCGTTCTTAGCACCGACGAATTTCACGCGAAGCTGCTCAAGAGCATCCGCGGATTCCACCGACTGCAGCGACGCTCGAGCTTCCTCGAGCATCGTCTCCAAACTGTTGACGAAGCGATCTAACGCCATGCTTGAAGATTCGCTGACTAGGCAGCTGCCTGTTGCGCTTCCAAAGCCTTCTTCACAGCGGCAACCACCACTTCGAAGCCGCTCGGGTCGTGAATCGCCATTTCAGAAAGCTGCTTGCGATCCAGCTCAATGTTCGCCAAAACAAGCCCAGCGATGAATTGGCTGTAGCGGAGACCATGAAGCCGTGCCGCTGCGTTCAAGCGTGTGATCCACAATCGACGGAAGTCGCGGCGACGGCGTCGTCGGTCACGATACGCAAATCGACCGGCACGCACCAAGTTTTCCTTAGCCGTCCGGTATAGCCTTCTACGTCCACCAACGTACCCCTCGGCACGCTGGAACAAGCGTCGCTTCGCCTGGCGGCGCGCGGAACCTTTTCTCGTTCTCATCGAAACACTTCACTACTGTTTGAGCGTCTCAGGTCACCGCGACTTCTGATCAAAAATCAGAAATGGACTGGCCCAATCGTGGTCTCAGTCGCAGTCGTTAATACCCAGACACTTGGTTTTCAAAGGGCCAGGAATGCATTTTTCCACTCTTAGGATCCGAGCCTTAATGACTAGAATCCTGAGGCTCTACCCTCCAAGGGCACTTGCTCCTGAGGGGACACCCTCCATGAATCGGCTCATCCATGAATCGGCGTTCTTTGGTCGGACGGGTTCGGCACGAACCAGCCCTTCCGACATTAAAACAACTTAGTAGCTGTTTCCATGCAACGCGTCGGTGATCGCGCGGGTCAATGTCGGCTCCAACACTCGAGTTCCACGGAGCTTTCGAATCTTCTTAGCCGGTTTGCTAATCGCCAAGTGGCTCGTGCCGCACTTTCGGTGCTTTACTTTGCCCGTTGCGGTCAATCGGAATCGCTTCTTGGTCGACTTGTGAGTTTTTTGTTTGGTCATGGGTGACAACAGCTTTTAAGAGCTCATTTTCAGTGGTTTTTCAGGGGAATGGACCATTGCTGGATACGAATCAGCAACGATTACCACCCCACCGCGAACCAACGTCAGCGACATGTCGACGGAAACACCGATCAAGTCGCACCGAAAAAACGATTCGGTCAGGGGGGAAAAGTTTAGCTAGTAGCGTGAAAACCTCCAAGAGGAAATCTCGGAAACTCAAGGTACCCCTTCCGGAGACTTTCACGCCCGACGAGTTTCGCCATCGAATCGCTCCCGCCCTGAAGGATTCCCACCCTTTTGGTGGGGATCTACGCGGCGCTCTGAAACTCAGTTTCCCCAGCGGGCAGATGCGGGGACCGATGGGCACGATCAAAACGGCGTCGCATTTGGTGCCGAACAATCAGAAAAAACCGACCGACGGGATGATGCTTCGATGCTCTCGGCTCGAAGACACGGCCAAGTGGTCCTGCCAGGATCGCGGGGAGCAAAACCAACTCGGCAATGACGCCAGCGACCAAAATGGTCAACATCAACCATCCGAACCGCTGCGTCGGGGTAAACGTGCTGAAGGCAAATACGGACAACCCAAGCCCGCTAATGCAAGCGGCTTGCAAGGTCGGTGTTCCGCACTGGCTATACGACGCGATAATGGCAGCCCGCCGATCTCGCAAGGTCAACACATTCCCACGATACCATGACAAGAAGTGGATGGTATCGTCGACGGCGACCCCCAACGCAATGCTTGCGGTCATCATGGATCCGATGTCGATTGCGATTCCAAGCCAACCCATCAATCCGAAGATGAATACGACAGGGACAATATTTGGAATCATCGCGACCAATCCACCCCGGAAACTTCTCGAAACGAAGATCATCAGTGGAGTGATCGTTAGGAACGACCACATGGTGCTTTCCATCAAGCTCTGCAGCAACGCCCGCTGAGCCTTGTAAACGATAGGAACCACCCCGGTGTATACCGACGACACCCAGTGGTTTGGTGACAGCGGATCGGTCGATTCGAGATCGATGACCTTGTTGAGAGCCATCCCCAACGTTCGGACTTCGGAGTCGCTGAACGCTCCCGCAAGCACAATCGCGTCGTAATCCTCAAGCTCCTGCAACTGAATCAGAGGCATCGGCTTGGAATCGAAATTAGCGCGAGCCACCTTGATTCTCGCATTGGTCAGCAACGCCGAAATCTCATCCGATCGGATCTTTGCCGTGGGGGCCGATTCACCGGATACCTGGTCGACCACAGAAGGATCCCAAATCATCACCTTTTTCCCGGCGAATTTGGCGTCCCCCGTCCATGCGGAGATGCGTCGTAGAATCTGCACGCGATCCGAATGGGCTTCGAGAATCGGGTTCACAACATCGCTCAAGCTATGCACAAAACGACCGTAATCGACCCCTTGGAAGGCAGCAACCCGCAAGCTGATCCTCCAAAGCTCATTTCCATTGCTCGGGTCTATTCGCAAGAAACCGGACTTCTTGAACTCTTCACGTTTCGATTCCAACGTCGAATTGTACACGCGTCGCTCGATCAGCTTTTGGGTGCTGGTCCCCTTCGTGGGCAGAGAGGGAGCAAACGTTGCTGCCGACAAACTGCGGCCGACCCATCCATGCCCAGGCTCTCCAAACTTCTGGTTGATGGCGTCTTGAATTCGAAGCGTGGTCTCCATCCGCTCTAGAAACGTTAGGCGACCCAAGTCCTCAATGCGAGGCTCACCGGTTGTATCCTCGACGTTCGCAATGCTGTCCTTATCAAACTCGAGAACAATCTCGAGCGGTACCAGCATCCCCAAGTTCTTTTCGAGCCAGCGGTAATCCTTAAGGATCCGAGCGCTGGAGTCGAACAACTCAAGCAGATCGATACTGGTACGCGTCTTCGTCAGCCCAAATCCGATAAATCCGCAGAGAGCGATGCTTCCAATCGAAACGCCGACATGGTTGCGAACGATAAAACCAGAGAAGGCCGCCCAAAACCTCTCGCTGAACGACTGCTGCGCCATCGAGCCCAACGCCGCATTCGCTTTGATCTTCGCTTCTTCCGCGGGGGTTCGAACCCACCTCTTGGCGTATCCCAAAATATGAAGGGTCGATGGCAAGAGAAGGAACAGGACCAAATTCAAAATCATCACGCCAGCGGCGGAATACATCCCGAACTTACGGATTGGAACCAACTCGCTAGCACATAGCGAAAGCAGGCCGAACGCCGTTGTCACCGAACACAGAATTGCCGGCTTCAGGGCGTGGATGACTGCCCGCTCGGTGGAACCTTTGAGCCCACCTTCGTGAACCGCATCCTTGTAATAGTTGATGAAGTGGACAGCACCAGAGATCGCCAGCACGTAAACCAGAGACGGCATCGAGAGCACAATTGCGTCGACCGTCTCCCCAGTCGCCCAAATGATTGCGAGGGAGGCTGCCGCACTGGTAACCGAGCACAAGAAAACGATCCAGGTCAACAACGCACTTCGCAACGACCACCATGCCAGGAACAGTCCGAGGAGTCCCGACAAGCCGGCCAGCCGAACTAAAGTGCGCTCGCCTTCCTCGTCGATCGCAATGTTGTCGACCGGCGGACCTCCCAAATGCATGTCAGCGTCCGAAATTCCCACGTCGGCAACAATCCGGCGCAACACACCGGGCGGAATGCTCGGACGGAAAACGCGATACTGGCCTCGACCCAAAATAGGCTTGAGTTTCCCGGAGGTTGCAGGGTCCAATGAAACCATGACGCACGTTTGACGACCATCCGGGCCGAGCAAAGCACCCTTGAGCCGCTCAACCGCCTCGGCATGGGTCAGTGGATGCTGTCCGGTCGTCAACTGCTCAAGCAGCGTCCGACCCGATTGAGCACCCTTAAAGTATTTCTTCGCCTCAACCGCATTGATATCATTCGGATCCACGGTCTCGGGAACCAGCTTCGAGATCAACTGAGCAATCCTCGGATCATCCTGGTCCGGTTGCGACGGGTCTTCACCCAGCTTGCAGCCCTCCCAGCTGATCAAGATAAACTGATCCGAGGGGAAGTTCTTGCGGAAGCGGGACAACTCGCCCGTCTCCGAATAAGACTTCGGAAGCCAATCCTCGACCTTGTTCACATTGCTTTGAACGGCAAGTCCAGCACCGTAGTAGGCGAACGGTACGCACGCCAAGCTCAAGATGAGGACCAGCCACCCCCATCGGTCGTAAAATGTTTTCTGGCTCGATAAGTCTTTTTGCACTTCGATGCCTTCGCTGGGCCCAATGAGTTGGGCTTGTGTTGGAGTGCTTCTGGGAGCCATCAAGCGTCGGAAAAACGCCTTCGACCCGCCCAGATTCCACGGACAAGGAGTCCGAGTTTACAAAACCTAGTGTGATTTCAACAGTTTGAAAATCGAGTTCCTGGCAGAAAATCCGCTGAAGGCGTCGCATCAGGAAAAAGGGGTAAAGAGTACCGCCTCGGACCTCCTTGCCCATCTCCTGAAACCATTCCCTGGTTTCCCCGGCCATTTGTAGACCTCCCCTTTTCCATCGACACCCCAACCCCAGCGGTTTGACAAATTCCATGTATTCTTAGGGTCCAACACCAATTTTCCCCTCCCCCAATCCGAATCAAAAACTTTTTTTCGCATCAGAAACTGCGAAAAACATTTGGGAAAAACCGGGTACTAAGGAGTGTCGGGAGGATCGCTCCGACATCCCTTATTGAAATTCAGTCTCAATTAAAGTACGATTACCGACGATCAGTGATGAAGAGAAGTTCATCGGAGTTCCGTTGATGATCAGTCCAACCGCCATCGAGCCTGTCCCCTTCGAGTACCTCTCGCCCGAGTGCGAAGGTATCGTCGTCGAGTTGGCTGGCGAGGAACCCAACATCCATCGGCTCGAGGAGATGGGGATTCGATGCGGTTGCCGTATTCGAATGCTATGCCCAGGTGAGACCTGTTTGCTAGCGATCGAAGGCAAAAAGATGTGCTTGAGACTCGGCGCGTCGGCCGAGATCTTTGTTTGCCCAGTCGCTAATGCTGATTCAGATGCAGCGGACAACCCCTCTGCTGCCCGCGAGTCCCGCGTTCGCGCCCCAAAGTAGCCTTCCCACACGTAGCCCTTCGTTGTGACCCCTTCACTCCCTGGTCGCGTTTCGTGCCTCGAAGCTCAATGTCTCTCCTATTCATCCCTCCAAGAAATCCCAATCTCCGATCGCGCAACGAGGGCTAGATCACTGATTGAGGGCGTGCTTCTCGACCGGACAACAAAGCCGATAGTACGGCGAACACACAACGAGTAACGCTTACTCCTATCCACGGGAATCGCTTCTTCTTATGCTGCCGTCTCGGATGACTTTGAGCGAACTCCAAATAGGCGAGAAAGGCGTGATCGCCGATGTTGTTGGTTCCGACAATGTCGCAGCGAGATTGCTCGAAATGGGGCTTCTTCCGGGAGAAACGATCGAAGTGATCGGTCGTGCACCGATGGGTGACCCTACTGAGTACTCGGTCGTCGGCTATCGGATCAGCCTGAGGAAAGTGGAATCGGCCCGGGTTCAAATCGATAAAGCATCATGAAACAAGCCCCTGCGACGGTCGCACTGATCGGCAACCCAAATACGGGCAAAAGCAGTTTGTTCAATGCTTTGTGCGGCAGCAAGGCTCGCGTGGGCAATTATCCCGGCGTGACCGTCGAGCATAAAACGGGTCGCATGATCCCTTTGGCTAACGCAGAGCTTAAAGCGATTGCCGAACCCAACCGAAGGCCAACCAACGTCGATTCATCGGGCTTCCCCCAAGCCCAAGACGGTGACGACCATTTCAACGCTGAACTCGGAGGCCGCGAGATCGATATCGTGGATCTTCCCGGCACCTACTCGCTGGCTGCACGCTCCGCGGATGAAGCAGTATCGGTCGACGTACTTTCTGGGAACATGCCCGGTGTCAGACGCCCTGATGCGGTCGTAGTGATCGTTGATGCGACCAACATCGAACGCAATCTGTATCTGTTCAGCCAAGTCATCGAGTTGGGACTTCCGACAATTTTGGTCTTGAACATGTGGGATCGCGTGGAGCCCACGGGCATTACCGTGGATATCCCAAATCTTGCCAGAGGATTAGGCGTCCCGATCGTTTGCACCTGTGCCTCCAAACGTTCCGGTATCGATCTTTTGCGTCTAGAGATTCATCGCGCAGTAGGGCTATTAAGCCCAACCGCCAAAGCAGGTCCTGCTACTCCATCGAGTGCGGATCTCAAACCAACCATTCCAACTCCCCCCGAGGTTGCGAGCCTTGGTTTCCCAGATGCCTTCCGAACCGAAGTCGAATCCTTGGGCAATTGGCTGCGCGGCGCTGGCGTCGCGGTCGATCCCTTTCAAGTTCAACGATTGCTGATCGACGATGCAGCTGGGTTATCGCATCGCGTGATTCCACCATCGCTCACAAAAACCTTTACAGAGCAATTGACGGCAGCCAAAACAAGACTGTCCGGCGCAGGGGTATCTGGCCCATTGTTTGAGACGCGAGCGCGTTACGGATGGATTAAGAAAAAAACATCAGGCTTGATCACTCGCTCAGCTACCCCCGAGAAATCGAACAGCGATTGGATCGATCGATGGCTCACTCATCGCTGGTTCGGACTGATCTTTTTTGTAGCGATCATGTTTCTCGTCTTCCAGTCGATCACCTTGGTCGCAAGCTGGCCGATGGCATGGATCGATGAAGCTCAGAACTGGTTCGGCGCTACTGTCGAAGGCTTTTTGGCACCTGGCCCTCTTCGCAGCCTGCTTGTCGATGGTGTCATCGCAGGCGTTGGCTCAGTCATTATATTCCTCCCACAAATCGCAATCCTTTTCCTGTTCATCGCCATCCTCGAGGATTGCGGATACATGTCGCGAGCAGCATTCGTGATGGATAAATTCATGTCTTCCATCGGCATGAGCGGCAAATCCTTCCTTCCACTAATGTCTTCATTTGCCTGTGCGATCCCTGGCATCATGGCCACTCGGACCATCGATAACCGCAAAGACCGGATGGTAACACTCTTGGTCGCGCCTCTGATGAGTTGCTCAGCCCGATTGCCTGTTTACGTATTGATGGTCTCCGCCTTTGTACCGGACCTGCGTTATGCTGGCGGCTGGTTGAGCCTTCAAGGCTTTGTGCTGTTTGCAATGCAGTCCCTCGGGGCTCTGGTCGCCATCCCAGTCGCTTGGCTGCTCAAGCGGTTCTTTTTCCGAGGCGAAACATCGACCTTCATCATGGAATTGTCCAGTTACAAATGGCCTAGCTGGCGAGTGATAGTCGCTCGTGTTTGGGAACGTGTCCTTTCGTTCATTTCACGGGCAGGGACTCTGATTTTTATCACGTCGGTTCTAGTCTGGGCCGCAGCCTATTTCCCGATGAGCCACGCGACGGTCGACAAATCGTTAACCGAACTTGAGGCATTGCGACTCGCCCCCGACAGCAGCGCAGAGTCGATCGCTCAGTTGGAAGACTCCATCAATCGCGAACGAAGCCGGTTGATTGAAGGTAGCTTCCTCGGTGTCGCCGGCCATACCCTCGAACCGATCGTCAAACCGCTTGGTTGGGACGGCAAAATCGGTATCGCCGTACTCGCGTCCTTCCCTGCTCGAGAAGTGATCATCGCTACGCTCGGGACCATCTATGCCTTAGGTGGCGAAGCCACCGAAGAACACGATGGCTTGAAGTCGCAAATGCGGGCTGCAACGTGGCCTGATGGCTCTCCCGTTTTCACGCTGGCGACAGCGCTCTCCATCATGGTCTTCTTCGCCCTGTGCGCCCAGTGCGCCTCGACCCTGATGACGATCCGCCGCGAGACCAACTCATGGCGATGGCCAATCTTTTCGTTTGCTTACATGACAACACTGGCTTACCTGGGTGCGATGCTGACGTACCATCTGGTCAAACTGTGGCTGTGATTTGTGTTTACAATCTCAGATTCATGTAGCTTATCCCCTAAAAGAACTTCTTACTGACAGATCCGATCCCACCGTTTACCAAACGGATTCACCCTATGCCAAGCGTCCCCCCTGATTCCGACCCAAGCTCAGGGGCGCAGCCTGCCGTAGTACCGAACCTCGAGGTACAGCCTCGGCCGTCGACTATAGCAACCGACTATCCCGAATTTCGGCTGCTGATGGGCGCACACGCATGCGCCACGATGTGCACTCGCATCCTGTTTTTTTGGGCCCCTTTTGCGATTGCCAAAGAATACCCGAACGAACCACTTTACTTGGGGCTGCTCGGCTTGGTCCAAGCCATACCGGCGTTGAGTCTGGCGATTATCGGTGGCTATGTTGCGGATAAATTCGATCGTAGAAATTTGCTTCGATCCACGTTAACGCTTCAGTTGCTATCGGCGTGCGGAATGGCCGGCGCATCGTACCTGAGCGGTTCCTCGCTGCTCGTCGCAATCTTCTTTTGCATGTTTTGCTTGGGAGTAGCCCGCGGGTTTGCCGAACCGACCATGCCGAGCTTAGAAGCTCAAATTGTCCCTCGACTTGCGGCGGTCAGCGCTGCAACATGGACGACAATCGTCTGGCACGCATGCGCTGTCGTCGCACCACTTCTCGCCGGAGCCTTGGTTCAATACGTGGGTAACTTATCAGCGTTCCTATGCAGCATCGCCTTCGCCGCAGGCGCCCTGGTATTCATTTCGAAAGTCGGCACTAAACCCTTGCCGAGCAGATCGGCGTCCCCCTCCTCGCAGTTACCTCAGCGCGAGTCGGTACTCGAATCGATTTCTGCCGGATGGCGGTATGTTTTGGGGCGCCAAATCCTGTGGAGTTCGATGGCGCTCGATCTTTTTGCCGTCCTCTTTGGTGGTGCGATTGCGATGCTCCCGCTCTATGCGGAGCACATTCTGCACATAGGCCCGGTTGGGCTCGGTGCGCTCAGTGCGGCCCCGATGCTCGGAGCTTTGTTCTGCGCCTTGCTTTGCATTCGATTCCCCCCGCGCGCGCACGCTGGAAAGATACTCCTCTGCAGTATCTTTGGATTCGGCCTCTGCATGATCGTCTTCGCTCTCTCTAGGAATTTTTATCTTTCCTGCGCCGCGTTGTTCCTCAGCGGTGTGCTCGATGGTGTAAGCGTTGTCATCCGAAAATCGATCCTGAGGCTCTATTCGCCGGATCATATGCGAGGCCGCATTGCAGCGGTGAACTCTGTTTTTATCGGAGCATCCAACGAGTTGGGGGAACTGGAAAGCGGTGTTGCAGCTCATTTGCTGGGATTGGTCCCGAGCGTCTGGCTCGGTGGATTAACAACCCTGGTCATCGTCGTGACGGTTGCCATTTTTGGCAAAGAGGTACGCGATTTCGATTTGCGAAGAATTCACAACGACGACGAACCGCACTCATAGAAAGCCCCGGTAGCGGACCGAGCGATCATGGTCGTTACAGAAGTATCGAGTTGCTTTTTCAGTTGCTCGCAAAGCCACACCGCTTGATCGTCGTCTCGCGCGATCGCAAAGACCGTCGGTCCCCAACTCGACTGCCCAACCCCTTCGAACCCCATCTGTTGCAGCATCGCGATCGTGTTTGCAATCCGTTCCGATCGGTAGATGCCTCCCTGAAGCGGACGAAACACTTCGCCGGCCATCGCTCCGTAACGCCCTAGGGCGCGACTTGCGGTCCCCCAATCCTGCACCTCCATCGCGGGCAAAAGCTCTTCGAGTACGGTTTGAAGCATCGGCTTGCGAAATGGATTTGGCTGCTTCGCGCACTCGTGGAACATTTCAACTTCCTTATCCCCCGATTCTCCAATATACGATCGATCGCAAACGAGGACGACGCGCCAGGAACTCGGAAATGGATGCGTTGATGTTCGTTGCATGGTTGTTCCCACAGGAGATGATTGCGCTCCAAAGTCGAGCACCATTCCGCCTTTGAGAAATCCTTGAAGTCCAATATAAGATCGCTTGCCCCGTTCCGCTTGACTGGCCAAGGTTGCGACGTCGTCGAACAAGGAGGACACGGGAGATGCGATAGGCTCGCTCGATCCCGGGGGCAAACCCCCTGCAACTTGAGATATGGCAGACTGGGATATGCAATTCTCTGCCGCCGCAAGCAGTGCTGTAACCGAGCAAGCGAACTGGGTCCCTGACCCCAACCCCACATGGGCCTCGGGAGGATGAAAAACTCGGATCTCTCGCACTGGGAGCGTTCCCGGCGGGAGGTTGGATGTCGCCGATTGCACAAACCGTTGTCGCAGCACCTGTCGGACGCGAGAGCACCAATAATCTGTGGCATCGATCCAAACATCGTCGATGCTCTTCACGACACCCGTTCGCCCCGAGATGATAGCAACTGGCCTATCAACCATCATGCCGAGCCCACCGTAGCAATTCGGCTCGCCCGGACAAATCTCCATCAGCCCGAAATGCAATCGAGAGTAGGATTGGACGGCAACATGATGGGTAGCAACATGGCCGGCCGGGACATCTGTGGTGTTCGAGTTACCCATATTCACGGTCCGGCGGATCAAGCCCCAGTTTCGACCTCCACCGGAGCGACGACGAGGACATCCTCTTTTTTCCCTGTCCACGTTGGCAAATCGGCTTTGGAAGCGATCCACCCTGCATGAACCAACGTACCACTCGAGCCCGCGGAACTGTCTGTGCTGTTGACTCCAGACCCCAAAACGCGCCATCGAATCGGAGAGGCTTGGCCTGGGATCTCAATCCGATCACCTTCCGCAACATCCACCAACCTTTTCAACGCGAAGACTCTCTCCAAAGTCTTTCGTGCGTCTCTCAAAACATTCCTGGCTGCTCCACCGATTTGCTCATCGGAATAGTCATCCAGCGACTCATGGACCAAGTCCAGCAATCGGGCATCGCGCTGCAGCACTGCGAGCAGAGTTATCGCGTCGTTCCGGGCCAGACTATTGCGGGCCTGATCATGCCGGGCTTGATCCTTTTGGGCCAACACCGGGCTTGGGCGATTCGAACCATCGCTGGCAGTCGGATCGGCGGTCGGCTTCTTGGTCGCAGCACCGTTTGCAGCACCGTTCGCAGGACCGCTATTTCCCGTCAATGCATTTTGGATACGTTCCGCGGTATCCGCACGGAACAACGCAGCAAAGAAGGCTCGGAAGGCGAGGAGAATGCGCATCGTAGAAATGTATTATCGTGGAAAAGTATTATCGTAGGACTGGGTGGTTGAATCGGCAGGTAGTTTCGATCGCCAGTCAAGCAGGCCTCCGACCAGCCCAAACAGCGTGGAACAGCAGGGGCAATCCGCACGTAAGCTCCGATCCTGCAAACCGATTGCCACCGCTGGGCTTCGCCCAATATAACCTTCCATCAGCCGATTCGGCAGTGCGTCAAACTTGCGTGCTGTGGTATATTTTGCCGGGTCTAGGGACACTATTCAGGGGAACGATGCGTGAGGAAACGTGTGGGAATCTCGAACCCTTCCAGTCGGATGCAGGCGGGAACCAAAGGAGCGGTTCGTTCGGAACAGCCTACGCGCCGAGATTACCAAACCCGGCTAGCCCAACTCCTTTGCGCCCCAAACCACCAGTGGAAAGACCGTCGGGACAGGCAATCCCACATCGCGCAAGTGGTGCTCGAAAAATCGACTACTTTGGACCATGCAAACTTTCGCAAAGTCTCACGGCAGGACCTGGAGTGCATGGCCGAAGCGTACGATCGTATTTTCCTGGGTGGGCTGTGCCTGCCCCTCGCTCGGTCGTATGGACTCTCGTTCCGACTCAGTTCGAGGATGACGCGTGCGGGCGGTAAGACCACGCGCCAAGTATTTCGCACTTTGACGGGTAGACCCGCAATCACCCGATATGAAATCGCCCTCTCAACGAGTTTACTGTTCCAGTCATTTCGAAAACCCGGTGAGAAAAATCGCGTGTGCGGCATCCTCTGCCACGACCGGCTTTCAGCGATGCAACGGGTCGTCGAGCACGAGCTAATCCATCTATGCGAAATGTTGGTTTGGGTCCAAAGCGACTGCGCCGCCGGGCGCTTCCAAGGGATCGCACAGAGTCTTTTCGGCCACACGGAGCATCGGCATGAATTGGTCACCCAACAAGAACGAGCCGCAAAGGATTTCAACATCCCCCTCGGTGCGAGGGTTGAGTTTTCGTTAAATGGCCATCGATTGGCAGGATTTGTCAACCGAATTACCTCTCGGGCGACCGTCTTGGTTCCCGATCCGTCCGGTACACGGTACAACGATGGTCGGAATTATCGCAAGTACTACGTGCCGATCCATCGTTTGCGGCGGATCCGCTAATACCCTTTCCCTTACAATTCGCATGAGAAGCCTGACCACGATCGAAGGACAGTCGCGAGCCGAGTCGTTCGTAGCTTATCTGTTAACCCAAAACATCTCGACCCATGTCGAACCGGCCGATGACTCGCAATTGAAGTGGGAGGTCTGGATCCGAGACGAGGATCGCATGCAGCAAGCTCTCGCGGAATTGCGCGATTTCGAGGCCAATCCCGATGATCCAAAGTACCTACAAGCGGTCAAGGATGCCCGGACGATTCTGCGCGAGCAACGCGACGAAATTCGATCGCGACAACGAAATATCCAAACCACACGCGACATCAATCGCAATTCCATGTTCGGCGGATCCATTCCCCCGCTGACACTGACATTGGTCATACTCTGCTCGGTGCTGAGCCTGCTCTCAAGATTCTCCCGCCCCGAGCCCACAAATCGATTGGGGACATCGATCGATAAACAATTAAAGTTTGTCGATATGGACAAGTACGCCATGACCGGCGATCCCGCGGTATCGCTTAAGCAGTTTCAGTGGTGGCGAATCTTTACCCCGATGTTCTTGCACGGTGATCCACTCCACCTATTGATGAACATGTTGGCCCTCGTCTCCCTAGGTCGACTCACCGAGAGGCTCGAAGGTTCCGTCCGATACGCCATCCTTATCCTCCTGTTCGCAATGGGCTCGCATCTGCTCCAAGGCTTGCTACCCGAGAATCTATTCGGGATCCAAGGGCTCTCAGGCTCGCCGAACTTCGTCGGAATCTCCGGAGTCATCATGGGGTTATTTGGCTATATCGCTGTCAAAACCTACCTTCGAAGAGATCTGGGATTCTCCATGTCCCCCCAGTCGTACCTCATGGTCGGAATCATCTTAGTGCTAGGCTTCGCAGGAGATGTCACCGGCAAAGCAGGCGGCTTGCAAATGGCAAACTTCGCTCACTTGGGAGGACTCGTCACAGGAATGGCTGTCGGCTGGATTATGGCCAACCCCAAATTCGATACCCGGCGCCGCGGGTAACCAAAGACACTACGTGCATACCGTCATTCGTTTAGGCGTTTCGGCCGTAGACTCGGTCGAGCAAACTCCGTACGCAATCGACCAATGCCGATAAAGAAATGGGTTTGGGCAACACGTGCTCGGCGTTCAACTGCCTCGCCTTGCTCAAGATGCTCTCATCCAACTTGGCCGACATGAGAATGCATGGAAGCCCTGGAGCGAGCATTCGAGCCGATTCCAACGCACGCAACCCGTCGAGCCGGGGCATATGGACATCGAACAATGCCAAATGGATGTTGCCTCGCTCAATCACATCCAACGCCTCAATCCCATCCGCGGCAAGACAAGTACGATAGCCTCGGCGAGTCAAAGCCTCATCAAGTGTATGCCGAAAGGCTACATCATCGTCGGTAATCAGTACTCGATGATCCGTTACATGCATGGGATTCTGCGGAAGTGCTGTTCCTAGTTGACGGACGGTTCACGGATAGCGCATTCACGGCATCGCCTACGGAACGGTGCCGTCACTATTTTACCAGGATTATTCCCAGCGGTATTCTTCCAAGCGGGGATGCCTGTATTATTCCCAAACAGCCGATTATTTTCCAAACGGACGATGTATTCCCCAAAGGGGGAAACCCTCGGCAGCTTCCCAACGGTCATCGCGAAAAATCGCGTAGCGCTGGAAAAGCAATCGGCAGCCGGTAAACGCTTCGAGCCCTAACCATCCTCCGCGAATACTCGAGAATTATCGCTTCGTTTTACCTACGAATCAAACTCGATTCACCCCGAACACCCCTCGTTGAACCCATGACCGAGCCAAAATCGTCAAAATCGGACTTTTGGTCCCATCTCGCTGCCGGGCTGCAATATCGAAAGCAAGCAAACCTGTGGAGATCATTGGTACCCGCCGAGGGGATCTCCGCAACCATGATCGAGCGGAATGGGAAAAGCCTAGTCCACTTCGGCTCCAATGATTATTTGAGCTTAGCATGGCATCCCGAAGTGCGCGACCAATTCTTAACCGCGGCAACCAACCCCAAAGTGGGAAGTGGTGCGAGCCCACTCATCTGCGGCGCTGGGCCTGAATACCAAAACTTGGTGCACCAAATCGCTTCGTGGAAAGGCACTGATTCTGCCTTGATCTTTTCGAGCGGATACGCGGCCAATGTTGGCGCTATCCGTTCGGTGGCCTCCCGAGAGGATCTTATTCTTTCCGATGCATTGAACCACGCCTGCCTGATCGATGGTTGCCAACTCTCACGCGCCAAAGTTGTCGTATACCCCCATGCGGATACCGATGCTCTCGAACAGCTATTGGCCTTGCATCGCCCCCAACACCGATTTGCTTTCGTTGTAACCGATACGGTGTTCAGCATGGACGGAGATCTCGCACCGATCGCACGTATCCATCAATTGTGCGAACAGTACGACGCCATCGGAATCGCGGACGAAGCGCACGCGAGCGGTGTTATCGGACCTCGAGGACGAGGTGTTCTGGCAGAGCACGCAATCGATGGAAACGCATCCCGCAATCAGCTACCTTTTCATAAAGAACGATGGATCCAGACTGGGACACTTAGCAAAGCCATCGGGTGCAGCGGCGGTTTCGTCAGCGGTTCCGAGCTTTTAACTTCCTGGATGATTCATCATGCCCGCTCATGGATCTACTCGACTGCAATGCCTGCTGCGATCCTCGTCGCTGCAACCAAAGCGATCGAGTTGCTGCAGTCGATGGAATCGCAACGAAAACAGCTCGCCTCCACCAGCGATCAACTGCGAAGTCGGCTTCAGGAACTCGGATTCAAAACACGATTGGATTCAACGCCGATCATTCCGATCTACGTTCCCTCCCCCAGCGATGCTCTTGAGATGTCGCAGCATCTTGCCAATTCAGGCTACTTTGTACCCGCCATTCGGCCACCCACCGTTCCGTCCGACGGCTCGCTCCTCCGTGTCAGCCTGAACATATCTCACACCCCCGATCAGTTGGACGGTTTGATCCGATCCCTCGAATCGGCGAGAAACAAAACCCTCCCCTAGGGCTCGCCAGCCATCTACACTTCTGCAAACTTCGGCATCGCGCCGTTTTGCCCGCCCTAAAGGGTAATGGCGTAGCTCGGCTTCTAGCCCGACCTAAAGGAACTCCGGCGGGAACGGCGGGAATGGGAGGACGTGATGGCAACCAGGAGGCTAACCAAGACGTCAATCACCGCGGCCAACCGGGATGGCAACCAGGAGGCCAATCCAAGTGCCAATCCGGAGACCTAGTTACGGATACACCGGTTTGGACGCAGCCGATTCATGAGCACCCCGTCTGGGAGCCCGGGTGGGGAAATTGAGTCCTGGTGAAGGCTGGCGAACTGTGTTAAAACCTCAACCGGAACGCGGGGTACAACGAAGTATAAATCGCTTGGCTTTTGCCACTTCGATCCCACGATGGCGGCGTGTTTTTTTCGACAGACTCTGTTTTTTAGACTGAACGTATGAGCAACATTGAAAATTGCATCATCATCGGAAGCGGACCAGCGGGTTGGTCTGCAGCCATTTACGCTGCTCGAGCGAATTTGCGTCCTCTCCTCTTTGAAGGGGCGATGACCGAGGAGAATCGGGTCATGGGACGATTCCCGATGGGGCAACTCGCTCAGACCACCGAAGTGGAAAACTATGCCGGGTTCCCCTCCGGAAAGCTTAAGGAGTTCCTCACCTCGGCCATCGATCCCAGTCGCCAATACATGTTCCCACCGGTCGAAGAGCATCCGCACGCGGTTACCGGTCCAGAGCTCATGGAACTGATGCGTCAACAGGCCACCAACTTCGGAACGCGGGTCATCACCGATGATGTTGTCAGCGTCGACTTTTCCAAGCAGCCATTGGTACTGAACACCAGCGAGAATGGCTCGTACGAAACCCGCACAGTTATCATCGCCACCGGAGCCAGTGCGAATTACCTCGGTTTGCCTAGCGAAGAAAAATTCCGAAACCGAGGTGTCAGCGCGTGCGCTGTATGCGATGGTGCTCTACCTCGATTCCGAAACAAGCCGCTCGTCGTCGTCGGTGGAGGTGACTCCGCTGTCGAAGAAGCGAGTTACCTGACCAAGTACGCCTCGACAGTCTACTTGCTATTGCGACGCGGTGAGATGCGGGCGAGTAAGATCATGCAGGAGCGAGCCCTCTCCAACCCAAAGATCGAACTGGTCAAGTTCTCAGTTGTGGATGAAGTCCTTGGGGACGATGTTGATCCGCGGATCGGAGTTACCGGCGTTCGGATCAAGAACGTGCAGACCAATGAAACCAGCGTCCTCGAAGCCACAGGCATGTTCCTGGCTATCGGCCATACGCCCAATACCAAGTTCCTCGGTGGCCAAGTGGAAACTCGCGAGAACGGCTACATCGCTTGGAAGCAACCCTATCGAACCATCACGAGTGTTCCCGGCGTCTTTGCCGCGGGTGACGTCGCGGATGATTACTACCGTCAAGCGATCACTTCTTCGGGCACAGGTTGCATGGCAGCCCTCGACGCCGAACGATTCCTCGCGAGCGCTGGATTTCACTAGTTGCGAGCAGACACGTTGAACGCTGAAGTTCCGAGATCATCCAACTTGCCAATCGTTGTTCGGGGCGCCCGCGAACACAACTTGAAGGATGTCGATCTCGTACTCCCCCGGAATCAGTTCATCTGCTTCACCGGGGTCAGTGGAAGCGGCAAAAGTTCCCTCGCGTTTGACACGCTCTACGCCGAAGGCCAGCGCCGTTATCTCGAAAGCCTATCAACCTACGCTCGACAGTTCGTCGGCCAACTGCCTAAGCCCGATGTGGATCTGCTGTCTGGCCTGTCCCCTTCGATCTCTATCAGCCAAAAATCGACTGGGAATAATCCCCGATCCACAGTTGGTACCATCACCGAGCTGACCGACTTCCTCCGGGTTCTATTCGCCCGCTGCGGAACTGGGTTCTGTCCGAAATGCGATTCGATGATCGCTAGCCAGACCCGGGATCAAATGATCGATCGGATCCTCGAACTCGATCCGACCTCCCCCTACCTGTTCATGGCCCCGGTAATCCGCGGTCAAAAAGGGGAACACAAGGACCTCTTCGAAGAACTGCGCCGTGCAGGATTCAATCGAGCGCGCGTCGATGGAACCGTCTACCCATTGAACGATGTTCCCACCCTCGAACGGTACAACAAACACGATATCGAACTGGTGGTGGATCGCATCACCATTTCAAAATCGAGCCGCCAACGTATCGCCGAAGCCGTCGACAATGCCCTTCGCTACGGCGATGGAACCATGCTGCTTTCGCCGATGGTTTCCAAATCCTCGCTCAAAGAATTGTCGGCATCCCTCGCTGGTGAGTCAGCCGAGGATGCGTTGCAGGAGTCAGCCCCGAAGAAGAAAACAAAGGGTACTAAAAAGAAGCCCAAGGACGACACTAGTCGCAATAGCGGCGAGATTCCGAAACACGAGAATGACATCGACGCGATCTCGATCGGGAACGCTGGGAACGAAACGCTGGTTTCGGATCCTCGTCGCGATGTGATCTTTTCTCAGTCATATGCATGCGCGCAGTGTGGCATTTCGTACTCTCCTCCGACTCCGCAACTCCTCAGTTTCAACTCCCCCCAAGGCGCATGCTCGACCTGCGAAGGACTCGGGGATACCTACTCCTTTGCGGAAGATCTTCTGATCGCAGACGAATCCAAATCGGTTCGAGCAGGTGCGATCGAGTTGATCGGCAAGTGGACCGATATGAGTAAATGGATGCGTCGTTCTATCGGCGCATTCAGCAAGCTCCTAGCGTACCGATTTAAATCACCCAAGGACTTAATCGCCATCCCTTGGAAAAATCTCCCGACCGAACAACGACATGCCTTGCTCTATGGCATGAGTGGCGCCCAAGTCGGTTGTAGCCGAGCAGGCTCTCGCACCGGCGTCTTTACCGGGATTGCAAACGAGTTTCTCGATATTTACCGACAAACGACCAACCCGATGTTCAAGGCGAGATTCGAAAAATTCATGCGGGTTGCCCATTGCACGGAATGCGATGGAACACGACTCAACGCCCAAGCTCGATCGTTGCGTCTGAAGTCCCTTTCGCCTGACTTCAAAAAGACTCCGTGGAAAGCGATCGGAGAATGCTCGCGCCTTTCCATCGCACAGTGCGCCGAGTTCTTTTCCAAGATCGAGTTTGAGAACACCCAAGCCATCATCGCCGAGGAAGCGATCAAAGAAATTCGGCTGCGTCTTCAATTCCTGATCGACGTAGGATTGGGGTACCTTTCCCTTGAGCGGACTGCTCCAACTCTTTCCGGCGGTGAATCTCAACGGATCCGATTGGCAAGCCAAATCGGGGCTGGATTGGTCGGGGTGCTTTATGTGCTCGATGAACCATCGATCGGATTACACCCTCGGGATAACGACAAATTGCTCGAGTCTCTCAAACGCCTGAGAGACTTAGGCAATACATTGATCGTCGTTGAGCACGACGAAGATACGATGCGAGCTGCCGACACATTGGTCGACTTCGGACCGGGTCCCGGGGTTCGGGGTGGCGAACTGATCACCATCGGCTCCATCGACGATGTCTCCAAGAACAAGCGGAGCTTGACCGGGGCATTCCTCAGCCGTCGCATGAAGATCGATCGACCGGCGACGCGCCGACGCGGCAACGGGCACTGTATCAAAGTGCTCGGCGCCTCGCACAACAACTTGATGGATATCGACGTGGAGTTCCCGCTCGGTCGATTGATCGCGGTTACCGGCGTAAGCGGCAGCGGCAAAAGCTCACTCGTCACCGATATCCTCACCCCGGCGCTTCGCAACGCACTCAATCGCGCCGAGGATTCACCAGGTGCCCACCGAGGCATCGAAGGCCTAGAACATCTCGACAAGATCATCGATATCGATCAGAGCCCCATCGGCAGGACGCCTCGCAGCAATCCGGCGACCTACACGAAGCTCTTTGACGAAATTCGCGACCTGTTTGCTGAGCTCCCTGAAAGCAAACGCCGAGGGTTCGCTCCCGGTACCTTTAGCTTCAACACCGAGCTTGGACGCTGCACCGCTTGCGATGGGCACGGTGCGATTCGACTCGATATGGAGTTCCTCGCAGATCTATGGGTACCCTGTGCCGCATGCGAGGGGAAACGGTACAACCGCGCCACCCTCCAAGTCCTCTTCAAGGGGAAATCGATCGCCGATTGCCTCGACCTCGATGTCCAACAAGCCCTCGAGCACTTCTCAGCGTTTCCCAAAATCGTCGATAAGCTGGAAACGCTAAGCAATGTGGGACTTGAATATCTCAAACTCGGACAACCCTCGCCAACACTATCCGGCGGCGAAGCTCAACGGATCAAACTTTCTCGCGAACTGAGCAAACGGGCTACTGGGAAAACACTCTACGTCCTCGATGAACCGACCACCGGCCTCCATTTTCACGATATCAACCTGCTGCTACGAGTCCTGCAAAGCTTGGTCGACCGCGGGAACACGGTCGTCGTCGTCGAGCACAACCTCGATCTCATCCAAGCCGCAGACTGGATCATCGACCTTGGCCCCGAAGGTGGTGCAGGGGGTGGTCGAGTCGTCTGCCAAGGAACGCCCGAACAGGTTGCGAGGAATAAAAAGTCGCAGACAGGGTTCGCACTAAAACAGTATTTCGAACAGCACGATGGCATCCATGCGCACAGCGACACCATAGAGAAAAAGTTATCGTCAAAAAGCGCGGCGACCACAAAATCGAAAGCCACCAAACGGCAAGCAGAAGCCCCCTTTCGAAGCCCCGCTCTGGAAGACATCTGTGTCTCTGGTGCCAAGCAACACAATTTGAAAGGGATCGATCTCACGATCCCGCGAAATACCATGACGGTTTTCTGCGGGCATAGCGGCAGCGGAAAAACGTCCATGGCAATGGATACGATCTATGCCGAAGGACAACGGCGGTTCGTCGAAAGCCTCAGCCCCTACGTGCGGCAATTCGTCGGCCAAATGCCCAAACCTACGGTCGATCGAATCGATGGATTAAGTCCCGCCGTGGCTATCGAACAACGAGGACTCTCGCACACCCCTCGATCCACCGTAGGTACCGTGACCGAGATCTACGATTACCTCCGAGTTTTC
Source organism: Pirellula sp. (assembly GCA_046318275.1). Lineage (GTDB taxonomy): Bacteria > Planctomycetota > Planctomycetia > Pirellulales > Pirellulaceae > JBKCUI01. The sequence goes on from JBKCUW010000062.1 coordinate 86,407, forward strand.
TTTGCCCGATTAGGACAAATGCATTGCACTCAATGCGATGCCCCCGTGAGCTCCCAAACGATCGACCAAATCATCGATCGCTGGTTGGCGATCGGCAACGAACTTCAAGCCAACCGAAAAAGTGAGGGTGAGAAAAAAGGAATCCGTTGCTTATTGCTCGCTCCCCTAGCCCCCCCAACCAACCAATCTCTCGCCGATTTCTTCGACGATCTGAAACGGGATGGCTACGTCCGTGTGCGTATCAATGGGATAACCTATGAGATCGATGCATTGCCAGACCTGAACAAGAAAAGCAGACTGGAAATCCAAGTCGTCGTCGATCGCATCCAGCTTGATACCGTCGATCGCAAACGATTAAGCGACAGTATCGCCACCGCATTGGGTCTCGGGAATGGTTTGGTGCAAATGGCGGTCGCCGAGGATCGACGCAAAGAGAATCAGTGGGTTGTGCATACATTCTCGTTGCAGCTTTCCTGCAATCATTGCGGCATCTCGTTTCAGCCTTTGACTCCGCATCACTTTTCTTTCAACACCGGCGTAGGCTGGTGTCCGTCCTGTCAAGGTCTCGGCGTCGAAACAGGAACTGATCCCGCGTCGTTCCTCGATGAGTCGAAATCGCTCCTCGAAGGTGGACTTCTCATTTGGCCTGACACAACCACGCCGATATCTCGGGCGATGCTCAAAGCATTGGAGCGTCATTCAGCACTCCCGATCGATCGCCCGATCGCATCATTGACGAGCACCCAGCGTTCGCTCCTTCTGCGAGGACTGGGGGACCAAGAAATCATCGTGACCAACGAGGATTTCGAGGCTGCTGCTGCCGGGAACACAAAACGGTCCAAACAAAACGATCCGACCGCTACAGTCATGAGTTTTCGGTTCCACGGCGTCTACCCGGCCCTCGAAAACCTGTCGAACGCAAACCCCGCTGTGCGAATGCGACTCAGCAAGTTTCTCGCAGAGGTTCCATGCACCGCCTGCGATGGATCGCGAGTCCGGGCCGAAGCTGCAAAAACTCGCTTTCGAAGCCTCCGCATCGCGGATGTCGTTCAAATGCCAATCGGTGAATTGCTGCGATGCTGCAAATCATGGGAGTTGTCGGCCCCAGAGCAAAAAATTGCTGGCGAGTTGCTGCGCGAAATCATCCAACGCATGCAGTTCCTCGTCGATGTCGGACTCGAATACCTGACGCTCGATAGATCCGCAAACACTTTGTCCGGTGGTGAATCGCAGCGAATCCGGTTGGCCAGCCAACTCGGAAGCGGACTTTGCGGCGTCCTCTACGTGCTCGATGAACCAACCATCGGACTTCACCCCCGGGACAACAAACGCTTGATCGCGGCGATGCATCGACTCCGCGATCTAGGCAATACTCTTTTGGTCGTCGAACACGATCGCGATGTCATCGCCAACAGCGATACAATCCGTGATTTCGGACCCGGTTCCGGCCCCTTCGGTGGAACGGTGGTCGCCGCAGGCGATGCAGCCACTCTCAGTAAAAACTCACGATCGATCACCGGCCCGTACTTGAACGGCAAAAAACAGATCGAGATACCCAATCAACGACGACTTCGCATCGTGCGCCCAGAAAGCAGCCCCGTCAGCGACTGGACAGAATTTGTCGAAGACTCGATCGGCTGGCTCACCGTACGCGGTGCCGCAGCAAATACCCTCAAACACATTGATGTTTCCCTTCCACTGGGCTGCTTGACCGCCGTCACCGGCCCGAGCGGAAGCGGCAAAAGCAGCTTGATCAATGGCATCCTCTACCCGGCTTTGGCTCGAAAACTCCATCGCGCCGATTTGCAAGCCGGCCCCCATCGCGCCATCGAAGGCATCGAACAAATCAACAAAGTCCTCCAAGTCGACCAGTCACCGCTTGGACACTCTCCGACGAGCAACCCCGCGACCTATACCGGCGTGTTTGATTGGATTAGGCAACTCTACGCCAAGCTACCCGAAGCCAAAATGCGCGGACTCTCCCCCAGCAGCTTTAGCTTTAACGTCGGAGCAGGCCGCTGTGAAAAATGCGAAGGGGCAGGTCAACTGTGTATCCAAATGCACTTCCTGCCCGATGTCTGGATCCAATGCGATGCGTGCGGTGGACGAAGGTACACCGAAGAAGTCCTCGCCGTGAAATACCGTGGCCACTCGATCAACGATGTCTTGAACATGTCCATCGGACAAGTTCGCGATTTGATGAGTGAACTACCCAAGATCCATCAAATGCTCAGCGTCCTATGCGATGTGGGACTCGATTATGTCGCCCTCGGCCAGAGTGCTCCGACCTTGAGCGGTGGTGAAGCGCAACGGGTGAAACTCGCAGCGGAACTGTGCCGCCCCGCGACCGGTCGTACCTTGTACCTGCTCGATGAACCTACGACCGGCTTGCACTTTGATGATATCAACAAACTCATGATCGTCCTGGATCGGTTGGTCCATGCAGGAAACACCGTCGTCATCATCGAACACAACCTAGAAGTGATCCGGATGGCGGATTGGGTGATCGATCTCGGCCCCGAAGCCGGGAAATTGGGTGGCCAACTGGTGTTCGCGGGTCCCCCGAGCGAGATGGTACGGAACGCCCAATCCCAGAAGTCACTACAGGCAAACCCATCCCCAAAATCGACCAAGAAAACAACGCGAAAGAAGATTGCTGGCAAATCGGACGAATCTCTCGCTGCAGATGTTGGGACCGCACTCCACGAACCCGAACCCCCTCACTACTTGCTCCCATACCGCAGCCATACCGCCGATGCGCTGCTCCACTGGGAAGAACGCATCGAGTCGCAGGCAAACTCTTAGGTCGCAGTGGCTAGGTCGCAGTGGCAAGGTCGCAGTGGCAAGGTCGCAGTGGCTAGCAAACCGTGTGCTCCGCCCCCCAGTGCTCGGCTCCCCAGTGCTCGGCTCCCCAGTATCGAGTATCTACAAAGACAACGAATGGCCCCAACTGCTAGAATGTATCTGTAGCTTTGTACCCATGGTTTGAACTCGGAGACAGTGCATGGGGCTAGTAGACGGAAAATCGAAGGCGTATCGGACGCGTCGCCGGCTTATGCTGGAGATGCTCGAGGGACGATTGGCGATGACCGCGGAAGGCCAAACCTTCACGGTCGATCAAACCATCGACACCTCGGGCTTGCTAGGGACCATTACCGGCACTATTCAGTGGGGGGATGGAACAAGCAGTGTTGCAACACTGCTTAACCCTCCGGCGTCTGGCACCGTAAAAATCAAATTGGACTACTCGTATGACCAATCGGGTTTCTTCAACAGCAATGACCGGCGCCTGCTTTTGCAATCTGCTGCGGATCTGGTAGCGAGCAAATTCAACGATACCCTCAATGCCATCCAACCAGTAGGTACCGACATTTGGGATGCCAAGTTCAAGAACCCTGCTACCGGTGTCGATGTAACGCGTCGCAACATGACCATCAACGCCAATGAGCTTCTCATCTTCGCAGGGGCGAGGTCACTCGGAAGCACCGAAGGTGGCAACGGAGATCGAGGTGGTTACTTTGTTCAGTCCAGTCGGCAAACATTCATCGATACGGTCCAAACCAGGGGTAACACAGGTGCCCTCGCGTCTCCTGCCACTGATGTTGGCCCTTGGGGTGGCTCGATCGCATTCGATTCGAGCAAGCAATGGTATTTTGGAACCGACCCCGCTGGACTCAATTCTCAGCAACTCGACTTTCTCTCGGTTGCGGTGCACGAGTTCATTCATATTTTAGGATTCGGTTCGACAGCCAGTTGGGATAACAAAGTCACCAACGGAAAATTCAATGGCACCAGTGCCGTAGCAACCTACGGATCTGCTGTTCCCCTGGGCGATTCCGATCATTTCATCAACAGCCTAACGTTCGACGGGCAACGACCGACCATGGTCCCAATCCTGAACTCGGGAGAGCGATTGTTTCCGACCAAGCTCGATTTAGTAACCTTAAAGGATGCCGGATGGCAGCTGATCACACCGTCGATCCGCGTCACCGGAGGCCATGTATTCGGAGACAATGGTACCTATCCCGGACAGATAATCCTCAAAGGCTCGCAACTCGGATCCAAAGTAGTCTCGTTGCCAGCAACAATCAGCAACGCCAACCCAACACTGCTCGCTCCACTGAATACGACGGCAATAGTAGGTCAGGTACTTAGCTTGTCTCAAGTCGGAAAATTCACCGATCCCGGTTTCGGAACAGCCAACACGGTCCCTCCGAAAAGCGAAACATTTACCTACCGTATCGATTGGGGAGACGGTTCTGCGGTCGAAACAGGGAACGCGATCATCACCACAATAGGTTCTGCAACCCAACCAACCGCTGGCTTCTTTGACGGTGCACATACCTATTCTGCACCGGGCACCTATACCGTGTCCCTTCGAATCACCGACGATGACGGCGGTTTTGCGAATCAGTCCTTCCAAATCGTCGTGGCTGTACCGCAACAACTCGTAGTCTCGATCTCCAAGAACTCGTTTCCCGAAAATAGCGGTGCAGGGGTCTCCAAATTGACGGTGGAGCGCATTGGTTTCAACAACGCTGTACCTTTGGATGTTCTACTGAACAGTAGCGATACGACGGAGGTCACCGTCCCGGTCAAGGCTACGATTGCTGCGGGAAGTTCCACGGTTAGCGTCGACGTAACTGCGGTCGATGATACGCTCCTCGACGGTACCATCCGCGCACTACTTTCCGCCTCCGTAGGAACTCTCAAAAGCAATTCGGTCGAAGTCAACGTAACCGACTTTGAAACCATCCGATTATCCCTCGACCGCACATCCATTTCTGAAGCAGCAGGTGCAGGCGCGGCAGTCCTCACGGTAACGCGATCGAATACCGACAATGCAACTTCCCTCACCGTGCAGTTGACCAGCAGCGATACCACCGAAGCCACAATACCGGCGAATGTGACAATACCGGCCGGCGCTGCGAGCACGACAGCAGGTGTTTCGGCAGTGGATGATGCTCTGTGGGATGGGGATCAGACGGTGCGATTCGCAGCCATTGCAGCTCTTTATCAGTCCATTGATACCACCCTCGCGGTAACCGACTACCAACCCATCGAACTTGCCTCTGCGAGAACGGACCTGCATGAAGATATCCCCGACCTTCGATCGACCACAGCGTCGGTATCCATCCGCTCCCCAGCTCCCACCGGCGGCGCAACGATCGATTTATCCGCTTCAACGAATGGTGTCTTGGTATTCCCAAGCTCGGTTAAGATCCCAGCCGGTTCGTTGCGAGTGGAGTTTCCGATCAGCGTGATCAATGACACATTACCACAGGCATTTCGAACGGTCACACTGAGGGCAACGGGGACCGGCATGGTGTCCGATACGCTGGTATTCAACGTCCGTGATTCCGACCCTGCACCATGGACCAATCCGGTGAACCCATACGATGTCGACAACTCGGGAAGAATGGATCCTCTCGATGTCTTGGTCGTGATCAACGAGATCAATCGAAGAGGCTCACGGCAACTCGATCCTATTTTGGATGCAGGATTACCTTTCGTCGATTCAACCCGCGACGGTTGGCTCGACCCGCTCGATGTTCTTGTGATTGTGAATGAAATCAATCGGGGGTGATGGAGCTCGAATCCGTGTTACGGGTGAGGCAATCTCCGGTCGAGTTTCTTGCTGAGATAGACGATAGAACGTCGAATCGCATCATGATCGGGAACTGCGCCTCGCTTGGGGCGGATGATCAGGTCCAATCCTTTCGGCAGCGCATCCTGCTGGCGTCGGAACGCTTCCCGGATCAGACGCTTCCACCGATTCCGCACTACGGCATTCCCCACACGGCGCGAGATCGAAATTCCGAGCCTAGAACGGTCTGATTCGGATCGGATAGCGTGAACAACGAGAACATTGTCCGCTGCAACCGTGCCCGAACGAAAAACAAGCTCGAAATCACGTTGATGGGTGATTCGAGCTTGTTTGGGAAATCTCTGATTGGATTCGGGGGGCATAGCGCGAGCCTATGGCTGGCTAGTCCAAGATTTTCGCATTTGCGATCAGCTTGAGGAACTCTTGGTTGCTTTGAAAGCGGCTCAACTGTTTGGTGAGTTGCTCCATCGCGTCGACGGGGTTCATCGAGTTGAGGGTTCGTCGAATCATCGTCACTGCATGGTAGGTTTCTGGATCGTGCAGCAATTCCTCACGACGGGTACCAGACTGAGTGATATCGATCGCAGGCCAAACACGTCGATCAGCGAGTTTGCGATCGAGTACCAATTCCATGTTTCCAGTCCCTTTGAACTCTTGGAAGATCAATTCATCCATTCGCGACCCAGTATCGACCAGCGCCGTACCGACGATCGTGAGCGAACCACCTTCGGCGAAAGCCCGAGCGGTCGCGAAGAGTTTCTTTGGAATATCCATCGCCTTGATGTTCACACCGCCGGACATGGTTGGACCGGAGTTACCGACCCACTTGTTGAACGCGCGAGCCAATCGAGTGATCGAGTCCATCAGCAAGAAAACGTCTTTCCCCATCTCTGCGAGACGGCGGCAACGATCGACGACCAATTGGCTGAGCCGAACGTGCGAATCAACGTCTTCATCGAGGCTGCTCGCGATGACTTCACCGCGCGTCACACTGCGACGCATATCGGTGACTTCTTCGGGTCGCTCGTCGATCAGCAGAACGATCAGTTCTACGTCAGGATAGTTTTCCGCGATGCCGCGAGAAATATTTTGCAACATGATCGTCTTGCCCGAACGGGGCGGAGCGACGATCAAAGCGCGTTGGCCTCGACCGAGCGGTGCGAGCAAATCGATCACACGGTTGGTAATCGGTTGCTGACCAACTTCGAGCCGCAACCACTTTTCAGGGTTGATCGGGGTCAGCGTGTCAAAGGTCTTTACCGAGGCATAATCCTCTGGCTTCATCCCCTCAACATCGATGATTTCTCGAACGCGTGGGCCTTGGGATCGCCGCGTTTGTTGCATCACAGCGCGAATCTTAAGGCCTTGTCGCAAGCGAAACTTTTCGATCATCGTCCCTGGTACGAACGGGTCAGAACGCTCACGGGAATAGTTGTTTTCTGGCGATCGGAGAAAGCCATAACCGTTGGGATGCATTTCGAGCATCCCGAAGAACTCCACGCCAGGTTCTTCCTGAGGTTGTTGTTCGGTGCGGGGGATGGGATTCCCCTCCTCATCCAGCTCCGGTTCGGCCGGTGCTGCATTTTCGTCCTGAGCTGGCGCTTCGTCGTCACGACCGAAAGCTTGTTGATAACCAGGCCCATGACGCCGACGAGGCCGACGGACTCGAGGTCGGGGACCACCCCCACCTGAGGAGCCCACATCGTCACCATGGATGCGAGAACGAAATCGCTTCTTTTTAGGCATAAATACGCAAATCCAGCAGAATGTCTTGAAAGGAATCCGCCCGCCTGAAAACTGCTCGAATCAGCAACAGCGCGATTCAACCGCAGCGAATGGGGACGGATAAAAGGTTGTAAAGATGAAAATGGAAGGGTTTGAAACCACCCGAAATTGCCTGGACCCATCTCGCTTCGCAGCATTTCGCTGAGCAGAGGGCTATTGTGGCAGCAACGCTTCCTGGATTGCATGCATGTCTGCCGTAACGGGGAAACCCAATGACAGGAAAAGAACCCGCCACAAGGATCGCGAAACCACCAACGGAATCAGCGACGACGATAGGCAAACTGACCAACGACCTTGGTCACACTCGAGGAGAACCGCGGTCACTTTAGGAAACTGGAGAGAACTCCACTGCCAAATTAACTGGCCGAATCAACTGTTGGTGCCTACATGGTGGTAGAGTGCGTCACACGCCACAAAACTTTGCGGCTCACGCGTTGAGACGAAAGCCGCCTCTCACCAACTTCAGCAATAGTACCGCTAAAGCTTGCTCTGTCAAGCTCGATTGGGGGGGCGAGGGACATTCCCCCATTTTTTTCGCCGATTTTCCCCAATCGGATTCACCCGGATAACCGTTGCAACCGATGCGATGATTACGGTCTCGGTTGGACGACGTTGCCGCGGGGATTCCGCGCTCCAACCGACCATTGTTCCTTGGGAATGAGTGCGGCGATGGTTCGAACAATCATGAAAAACCTGTTGGGATTCGTCTTGATTGCCCTCGGTTTGTTCTGGGGAACTGCCACTGAGTGGACCACCCCGTCGAACTCGCTCCAAGCGGCCGGCCCCGGTGCAGCCCTCCGCTCGAGCCGCGAAATCCAGTGGACGGAGAGCCTCGAAGATGCAATCCAAGCTGCCAAAATCTCAAACAAACCGATCTTGATCCATTTCTACGGCGACAACTGCCCGCCGTGCAGGATGCTTGAAAAGAAAGCATTCAAGGATCAAGGGTTGATCGAAGCTATGCATGTCCATGTTATCCCCGTCCGCATCAACGCTGAGAAGGATCGCCGCACCGCCGAGCGGTACAACGTCAATCGCTGGCCAACTGATGTCTACCTCTTCCCTAACGGCGATGAGATTTATCGCGGCACCAGCAATCAAGACCCGACCGTCTTTGAAAAAACCTTGGAACGCGTCGCGCTAAGAAACCGCGATTGGAACCTCGAACAACGGAGTATTGCCGAAGCTCGCGAACGCCGCCAAGACCGTCGATTGGCGGACATGAGCCACGCCTCCCGCTCAGGTATCCCAGGAAACGGTACCGAACCTGCGACTCGTCCCGTAGTTGCGAAAGCATCCCAATGGACATCCGATGCCAAAGGTTCGAACACCACCGTCAAAGTCTCCCTCACCGGAGCTAGTGACTCGGCAAACCCAAGCGACTCAATGAACTCGACAGAGTCGGCGCCGCGCAGCCAGCAACCTAACCCGCACAACCAACAGCTTGCCACTCAGCCAACCGCATCGCAGCAAATTGGCCCTCGCGCCGTCTCCAACCCTCACGCGAGCCAACCCGTCCCGCCATCGACAACCATCGCCCCAGCAACTTCGACAGCAGCAACTTCGACAGCAACAACTTCGCCAGCAACAACCGTCCCTGCATCCAACTTGGCTGCAGCCCCGCCTGTCGCTGCCCCGCCTGTCGCAGCCCCGCCTGTCGCTGCGATGCCTGTCGCTGCGGTGCCTGTTGCTGCCACACAGGCCCTCGCTCCCTCCGTTGCCGTACCGCCATCCGCGATAGCACCTACCGCTGCGTCCCCGGTCACTGGAGGACTTGCAAGTGCCCCGCACCAAGCCACCTCCCCGCACCAAGCCAACTCGGGGAGCGAATCCACCGGGGGCCAAATTGCACTTCTTACTTCCGCCCCAGGCCTGAACGGCTATTGTCCAGTCGCCCTTCAAAACGCTATTCGCAATCCTAACGCACCTGGTGCGACATCGCCTTGGGTTAAAGGCAATGCTCAATTCGCAGTTCGCCATCGAGGACGCATCTACCACTGCGAATCGGAACAAGCGAGAACTGCACTGCTGGCTAACCCAGACCGATTTGCTCCAGCGTTAAGCGGATGCGACTTGGTCGAGTTTGCCAAGACGGGTGATTGGGTAGACGGTAACTGCGAGTTCGGATTTATCGAACAGCGGACAGGCCGTGTCTTTCTTTTTTCTTCGAGAGCGAATTGCGAAGAGTTCGCTCGTAACTGTGAGGCATACTCTCAAATGGTGAGCACACCCGCCGAGCGGGTCGCGTCCGAAGCTGCTGGCCAAGTCCAACGCTAAGGGACGGAATCGCTCCGGATTTACTACCGAGTTGCGTTTACGGGGATCAAGTTTTCGGAGAGTGGATTGCATCGCAATTCATCTCACAGGACAAGACTTCATTTATGAATGTTTATACTTCGTTGGGACTTTTGGTATGTGGCGGACTCGTAAGCCACGGCGTCGCGCTCGGCCAAGCTCCCGTGCGAGACCGCGACAACCCACAACCGATCTATTGGCCGCGTCAAGATTTTATCATCCCCTTCCAAGTCGACTTGGCCGGTGAAGTCCCCGCTGAGATTCAGTTGGAATTGTCGGAGGATCAAGGCCGCAACTGGACGCTCTACACGCGAGGCGATGTCAGGACCAAGCAATTCAACTTTCATGCAGCGAAAGATGGCGAATACCTCTTCCGCCTGAAAACACTGGATCGCAATGGAGTCGCATTCGACAATCCCGGCGCACCGCTCCTGATCGTCGTCGACACCAGCAAACCGACCGGGGAACTCCTCGTCGATATGGATCCACGGGGTGGATTGCAAGGCGAGTTTCGGCTGATCGATGCATCGCTGGACACTTCCTCCATTCGCATGGAATACCATACCGATTCCGATCCAGCGTGGCGAGAAATCCCGGTCGAACTCGAACGCGGCGTCGCAGCGGGAGAATGGGTTGGGTTCGGCACATGGGCGATCCCGCCCCATGCCATGCAATTGATGGTGCGCGTCACCGGTCGCGACGCTGCGGGAAACACCGTCGAACTCACTCGGATGCCTCGACTGCCGCGCTCCGCCGCGAATCCAACGAGCATGAAACTCGCAAGCAACAAAGGCGCTGAGGATGCTTCGGCCCCCATCGGGTCAGGACTTGCACGACGCTTTCCAACGCAAAGCAGCCAATCGCTTCTCATCCAAGAAAACACAGCAACCAAAGCCGTTAGCCCCAGCCCACCGCTCACGGCACTCAACGAACCATTGGTTAGCCCCTCTAGCAATCCACTCGCGGGTCAATCACGCCCGCAACTTGAGATTGAGAACGGCGTTAACCCCTCGGCTCGATCAACGCTGAGGACTCCAGCCTCCTCGATCCAATCCGCCATCCGCGAAGTAGCACCGAACGCTCGCGATGCGGCGACAAACCCCGGCGCGCAATTGCAACTCTCGTCCCCGCCGACCGATCTCGTCACCATCGCAGATCCGCAAAAAATGGATCCGCCAAAGACGGGCCTCCCATCCACCGGTCTTCCTGCCATCGAGTCCCTGCCGTCGACCCCATCTGCTGGTTTGCCATCTGCTGGTTTGCCATCTGCTGGTTTACCGTCTGCTGGTTTACCGTCTGCTGGTTTACCGTCTGCTGGTTTAACTGCCTCGAGTCTACCTACGGCGGGCAACTCGGTACCCACTGCTAGCAAGCCCAATGGGATTGAACCCATGCATTGCAGCAGCCGAGCCTTCAGCCTCGATTACGCCATCGATAACGATCCCGGAGCCCCAATCGCGAATATCGAACTTTGGGGAACCACCGACAATGGGATCACTTGGGAACGCTGGGGCACCGATCCAGATCGCGAAAGCCCGTTTGACATCGAAGTCGCATCCGAAGGTTTGTTCGGCTTCAAAATGGTGATCGTCGGCGCTAACGGATTGGCCGGCCGAAGACCTTTACCCACCGACAAAGCAGATGCATGGATCCAGGTTGATACCGCCATCCCAAAAGCTCGTATCTTGAGCGCTCTCAACGGAAAAGGCTCCGAAGCGGGTACTATCGTGATCGAGTACCAAGCGATCGACGACCATTTCCCCGAACGTCCCATTTCGATCTACTACGCCGAATCTCCTAAAGGACCTTGGATCCCCGCCACGCAGGGAGCCCGCAACAACGGTCGCTTTGTTTGGACCACCGATCCCTCCCTTCCCGAAAAAGTCTATCTGAGACTCGATGCCGTCGACTCGGCAGGTAATGCAGGCACGCACGTGCTCGACTTACCCGTCGACGTCCAAGGTAGCGCACCTCGGGGACGCATCCAAGGCTTCCATCCGCGGCCCCAATAAGTCTATCCGATCCTCGGAATATTCTGTTCGAACATTTCCGTTGCATAGCTCAGCCCATTCGCTCAGCCCAATCGCTCAACCCAATAGCTGAGCCAAACGCTTCGCGGGCAGTAAGCACCTTGCTGCACGCTAGGCCTTGCGAATAAAGTGGGCTGCGTAACTGCGCACGTGCTTGCCATTGAGTACGTGAAATATGCGCAACTGCTGGACGACCGATTCTGCAAATTGGGCCAAAGGCACGTGGACCAACTTTCGCTTGAATCGCTTCGCAATTTGCTTGAGCGCCAGACCAGGTGCAGCATGGCTCAACAAAGCGATGTGCCTCGACTCGGCGTGCATGCACGCTGCCGCTACGATCCGCTGCTCCAGTGTGTCGGTGAAATCTAGCCTGGGATCGGACCAGATATCATCGATGGGACGAGGGGGATACAAAAACATCGCACCGCCGTACGTGGATACGGCCACTCCCGGACCCAGCATTTCTTTCTGAAACGGCGTGGCAAAAAAAGCCAACGTAGACTCTTCGATATGCTCGGCAAACCATGTCGCCCTCCACGAATACTCTCTCGGATCTGGCTCCCCATCGAATAGCATGATGGTCGCATCCAAATGCCCGATCGAGGGTGGCTGGATTTTGACGTACAACGACCCGTCGTACCAATGCCGCAATGTCTCGCGCAAATCGAGACCATCCATCATGCTCGTGGTGAACTTTTCGGTCCTCGCCAAATCCGCGCCGATCGCCGCTCTCGCCCGCTCCATGATCCGGTTGCGGAAACTCTCAATCTTCTGATCCTCCTCCGGCCAAGAGCATTGCTGGTACGGATTCCAACGACTGATCCACTTGCGCTGATCCTGCTTGCGCGCGGGCCGTTGCAATTCCAACTGATGCCATTCCATCGGGTTTCCTGGCAAACGTGATGAGAGCTTCACCACGCCGAATCCGGGGATGTCCCCTTGATCGATCCCCATTTTCATCTCAGGCCATGGCAACGGCTCATCAAAGCAGTAGTCTTTGGCAGAACTCACCAAATGGATGGCGAAACTATCTCCCATCATCTGCTGTGCGGATCTCACAATCGTGTAAAAACTCGGAGTCATTCGCCGATCGAGCAACGTCTGATTCCGGATGTACTTCAAGCATTGCGATATCAACTGGGGTGTGATCTGCCGTGCGCGATTCCCTAGGTCTTGGCGGTAACTGCTTCGGGCGGCTAGGAACAACTCTTTCAATGCATGAATCCCAAGGTTCGCATCGTCCTCCAGTTGGAGGCGCGCTCGCTCGTACAATCCGGTGATGAAGGGCAACTCACCATGCAAAAACAAATGGGTTCGCGAGTCGATGGCATAGTTGATCGCCTCTGCTGGTTCTGCGGCGGGCTGCCCCTCCATGGAAAAGCCTTCACTAACTCCGCCCGCCGATCGTTCGAACTGAACTCCTTCGAACCCAGGCCCGTCAGCCCCCCTTTGTGAAGCACTCCCTTGACCCCTCCGCGATTGCAAACGATCCAATGCTTCACGGATCCACGGCCAGTCCTGAAGATGGCATAAACAAACCAGATGACGATAACGATCCTTCGCTGAAAGCAACCTCGCCGCGATTCTCTCGATCCGCTCTCGGTTCCACACCGATGATTCTAGGTTCCCATCCGAATCCGGAGACGGAATCACCGGCAACATGGCGCAGCAGTACCGCTCGAGCGTCGTATATTCCACCGCATACGGGTCGGGAAAAACCATTCCGCCAAGCCAAAAACCCTCATGCTGCATCTCAGTCGATTCCGGTTCCACCCATTCGATGGGAATCCTCTCACTGATCGCAAAACGAATCGCCCCTATAACACCTTGGCACGGATCGATTGGAACATATGTCCCCGTCCTAGCCTCCCCTTCGTCGACATCCGACGAATCGATTTGAACGACAACCGAAACGGCGGGCAAAGCCGCAACACCTTCGAGCACCGCCTCCCGGAAAGACCCTGGCAACGGAACCGCCAAACCGTCATGGGGCGTTTCCAAAAGCCACTTTCGTAACCCCAGTGCGTACGAGGCGCTCCCATGAATCACCGGCACCAAACTAAGCCATGACTCATATTGAAACACGTTTGCAGGAGACCCAGTCGCACTTTGAGACTCGGCCGGTCCGTGGTCGGTCATGGGCTCTCCAAAATCGCTCGAGGGATAAAAAAACGCAAAGACGCAATCGCGGAAAGAAAAACGGGGTTTTTCCAAGCATTTTTCAATTACGAATCGTTACAACCATCACTGTCCGGACGCCGAACAACCCTGGAAATAACTTTTGTGTTCGCTTGGCACACCCCTTGCAATCATAATGTCGTCATCTGACGAGGCGACTCGTCAAGGTGGTCGCTTGAGCGGTAGCCGTAGGATAACGCCGGCGTGCTAATTATCGAGACAGGTGTCCTTGGGGAAAGAGCCCCCATGGCTGGTTTCGAGAAATAGATGCCCGCCGAATCCCCAAGGGTTCGCTGCTCGCCCCACCGTAACAATCCAGTGTGCGATATTCCCTTTTCAGCTTGTTAGGTTGTGTGTGTGGGGCTGTTGAGGGAAGAGGCTGCCGAGGAGAGGGTTCGCGTAAGTGAATCCTCTCCTCGGTTTTTTTATGCGCTTTTTATGGGCCGTAATAGTTTCACGAGCCTTCGAAACGCCGATCTGCGGCGATCTAAATAGCCAGCAGTTATTGAGTCTGCAGACCGGATTTCACCCGGCTGCGGGTTTTGGACCTCATGGCCCTCCAGTTCAAATTTCGACGCAGCCGGCATGTTAGGTTTCGACGCAATTCGTGGAATGCAATGCGATCAATCGGGGAGAGCAGCCGTCAGTAGCCTACTGGAAATGATCAGCCTCCAGTTCGTAAAAAACGCCTTGAAGGCCATCGATAGGCTTCAGGTAAGGTCGCACCGAGAGTTTTCCTGCCAGCGAATGCCGCCGCAAGCTCTTGGAAGCGAACTGGTCCCCGGTCAACTTCACTTCGATCATGTGGGTTAAGGGTGGCTGTTGCCCAAAACAGCACGTCGCCCAGTCAGGGACGAGGATGAACGACTTGGCGGAGTTGCTCGAAAGGGACGTCGGATGGATGTACCCCTTCACAAAAACCATCTTCCCGTCCAATTCCATCGCGGACATCGGCGGAATGTCGGGAGCCCCGACAGGGCTTTTGAGCGCTGCAAACGAAATACGTTCGTACCCCTCGGGGAGTTCCGTGTAGTAAATGTACGCATGTTTTGCAGGGCAAACAGCCAATGTCAACAACGCGATCAGAATCCCGGTGACTGCCACCGGCCGACCGCTTAACTCGGTCGGATACCGCTTGAGATTCCCAAAGGCAATCAGTCCGAAAAATAGCGCTACCGCCGGCAGTAGCAGGAGGAGTGGGGAGTACCAGGACAGCAACCCCATCAAGGCGAACACAAGACAAAGTACGGCAGCTCGGCTCACCGAACGGTACCCGTAATCGTCCTCGTATCCTTCGAAACTGGGATCGATGGTATCCGACGAAACCGCGGGTGGCGAACTCGTCGAAGTCGTATTGTTGGGGGCTGGCGTCGTGGTGCTCATGCTTTTTTGATGGGCTCGAGTCGAATCGTCGATGGCACGGGTGGCCGCTGGCGACAGTCCACCAGCGAAGCGAATCCCGGCCATGGGAACCAAGGCCACAGTTCGCCTCGACGCTCAATCCGGTGAGTGATTCCGCGGGGACACCGCTCCAGGAGGATCGGGTTATGCCGAGGAAAAAGCCGTCCGGATTGGTCTTAGCGACGAACTGCAACCAGTCGTTGGAGGATCGAAAATTCGTGGGCGAACATGCCGCACGCCACCATCCACATCAGGGATGCCACAACCGCTCCTCCACATCCAATTACGGCGAGAAGGGTCAAAGAGTTCACGGCTGCAACCCGGTCTGCGCTACCATTCGTAAAAACTTCCTCTTCGATTGCCGATCGGGAAGCGGTGCTGTCCTCTAGAACGGAGCCACTTTTTAGAGCGGTGCTATTTTTTGGAATCGTGCTCCCCGCGGATGACACCATGCCCAATCGAGCCGATCGTGATCCGGAGCCGGCCATGCTGGCGATCCGAATCGGCCGGACCTGATTTTGCTGCATCTCCAAACCTTGATAGGCCTGTCCGACCAGCCGCGTTTGAGGCTTAATCATTTGCCCGGGCAGCGGCTTTGGAATCAGCATCGAGGACGAGTTCGGATCCTTCTTTGGGGGCTGTGGGGCAGGGCTGGGGATCGGGAAGAAGGTCGCCGCCCGTTTGACCGCCTTCGGATCGATCTTCTCGAGTTCTTTCAGCCTCTCTTTCGCTTCCGGCAGAGGACAAGCTCGCAAGTAGTTTACGACTGGAACGCGTACCCACGAGTTATCGTCGTTGGACTTTTTGAACAATTCGGTCAGCCGATCGATCTGGCTCCAATCGCTCCACCTCGCCAGATCGGGGATCACCAAATCCGCCAGGTCTGGGGCTTCGATCAAATGCCGCATCGACTTGAGAATGTCTTCTTTGGGGATCACATTCCCCTCGGTCCCATGGAATCGCAACGCCATCACCGAGGAGTAAACATCGGGATAACTCGCTTTGCGATTGGTCAAGAACTGCTCGTCGATGAGCTTCAAGCCTTCGGGGCCGCGAAGCATCAGGTACGAAGCGATGAGGGCATCGAGACCAGCCCGTTTCTCGGGGTCGTTGCTGCGAATCATCGATTCGAACTCGACAGCGTCATCCCCGGTACCGCAGATGCCGAGCATCGTGTAATAAAGCCGCTTGCGATCCGGGGATTTCTCAGGATCGCGGATCCATTCCATCAATTGCTCGCGGTTCATTTTGTCCTTGAGCTTCTTGACGTCCTCGTAAGGGGCCAACGCAAACTCGTCGTAACTATCTCGAGCGAGCAACGAGTCCGGATGCTCAAAATGCTTTTGGTAAAACTCAAGCCGTGCGATCGGATCGTCCGGCAGTTTTTGGATGGCATCGATGTACTTCTCAGCGTCCTCGGACAAAGGAAGGGGAGAGGACCAAACCAAGTTCTTCGGGTCGACGCCGAGCAACAGGAACTTCTTGTTTGATTTCCCAGGACCAAAGTAACTGGCTTCGACCTTCTGCCCTTTTTCAAGGAGCGAGTCACCTCGCAACACGCGCTCGACCACGAAGGTCGCGTTGCCATCGATATCCGCGCGGCCGTCAGATTGCAGGTTCGCGATCGCGACCGCATCCATCGACAGGCTCTCCTGTCGCAGAGTTTGCGACGCAGCCGAACAGAACGGGCACGCTTCCGCTGCAGCGGCAGACTCATTCGCGCCGATCCCCGACGCTTGCGCAAGAACCAAACCGGCGAGGAATAGATTCGCCCCCGTACCGATCCCTACGATTCGGGACCGGCGAGCTTTCTGCAGGCAAGCCCTGAAACTGAGGGATCGGAGACCACACCAAAGACTGGACTTCTGGGCCGTCATTTTTGCTCCAACGCGTTTCTTCGTCATAACTGCTAAAAGGCGCACGATGCATCCCTTTTGCCCTTAAATGTAAGTCAAAGACCACGTCACTGACCAGCCGAACCGCTGGAATTTCAGAACTCTCTCCCGTTCTTTTGCGGCTCAAACCCTAGAAAAATCGCATGATTTCGATACAGTTCCGAGGGTTGGAAACCACCGAATCCCACCTGGAAATCGTTTTGCGGATTTCGTTCGCCTCCTCCGACAGTCGAAATCCACCCGTGAAAACTCCATCCGTCGAAGCTTCCACCGTTGCGCTGGAACTTCTTCATCGAGCTAAACCATGCAATTGCCCATCCTCAAGCCCTTCGAGTTGCCGGTTGTTGAGCGAGATTCCGCACGGACAGTGCAGAATGGCAACGGGCAGAATGGTTTGGAAACCGACGGCAACGCAGTCGCTACCAGCTGCGGTTCGTCCGGCGCCGCGGTCTTTGAACCCAGCCGCCGTCTTCCTCCGTGGTTGCGCCGCGAGGTTCCTAAAGGAAATGCAAATCACTTCACCTGGGACACGCTCCGGGAACTGAACCTCGAAACCGTTTGCGAGAACGCCAAATGCCCAAACCGCATGGAGTGCTACTCGCAAAAAACAGCCACCTTCATGGTCATGGGAAACGTCTGCACCAGGCCGTGTGGTTTTTGCGCCGTATCCCGCGGTCGCCCTGAGTCGCTGGAACTCGATGAGCCCGAGCGCGTGGCTGAAGCGGCTTTGCGACTGGGCCTGCGGCATGTCGTGATCACCTCAGTCACTCGCGATGATTTGCCCGATGGCGGTGGCGAGCATTTTTACCAATGTGTTCTTGCTGTCCGAAAAAAAACGGGCGCCACCATCGAAGTCCTGACCCCCGATTTTATCCGGCACCGACACGGCCTCGATCGAGTGATCGAATCCGCACCCGAAGTTTTCAACCATAACATGGAAACCGTTCCGCGACTCTATCGCCGAGTCCGCGGTCCCAAAAGCGATTATCGATGGACACTGGAACTGCTTCGCCATGTCAAGCATTCCAACCCCGCTATTCGAACCAAGAGCGGCTTGATGCTAGGACTCGGTGAAACCCGCGACGAATTGCTGCAGTGTCTCGCAGATCTCCGCGAATACGAATGCGACTTCTTGACGCTCGGCCAATACCTGCAACCCGGACCCAAGTACCTGCCGGTGGTGCGTTACATTCCCCCCGATGAGTTCGAAGAACTCGGCGCGCTCGCTCAAAGCATGGGGTTCAAAAAGGTGGCCTCTGGCCCATTCGTTCGCAGCTCGTACCACGCTCGCGATATGGCCGAATCGTAACTCGCTCGCCGGTAACCTGCGAAGCTTGCCGTCCGCGAAGCAAGCAACTCATCAATGCACGCAACTCATCAATGCATGCATCTCCGCGAAGCAGGCTCCCCCCTCAAGGCAAGAGTCATGGTATGATCTGCGGATCAACCTCGAGCGGAGCGCACCATGACCTTTCCTACCGATGAGGCTCGTTGGACGAGCAGTTCGGAACGAATCCTTTCGTTTTCCAACCAACTCTTGCAGCGGACCATCGACGCATGGACCCGCCTCTTGATCGACCGCGCCTCGGACGAATCCCTTGACGCAACCACGACCACCGTCGGCATGAACTGCTGGCTGGAGCACCACGATCGATTCGGTTTCCCTATCGACGACGCATGGCGTTCTCTCAATCCAAACGACGACATCGGCGCGCTCCGTTGGCTGCTGGAGCGATGCGAAATGCGAGCAACTTTACAATCCACGAAGCCAGCAACTTTTGAATCAACGGCTTCGATATCTTCTTCCACATCCACTTCTACCCCACCAACTCTCTCCCTCCATGATGCACCTCCCCATGATGCAGCATGGAAGGACTTGATCGAATCGATCCACCGCGCTATCGGACTTCTAAGCACCCGCGACTCGTTCTCCGAAAGCGTCGAACGGTCCGCGCGCCGTCAAGTCCATAACTTGGCCTATGGATTGACGCACGAAATCAACAACCCGCTCGGCAATATTGTTGCAAGAGCCCAACAGTTGATTCGGGTTGTAACCACTGAATCCGATCGACGGTCGATGGCGACGATCGTCGATCAAGCCATGCGTGCTCATGAGATGCTCGCAGAAGTAATGCGCGCGGTACAACCAAAGGATCTGCAACTGGTTACAACCGATCTCACCGCGCTGGTGCGAGCCCAGGTCGAATCGATGCGCGCGCGGGCTCAGGAAGCGAAGATTGAATGGTCGTACCACGGACCGGAAGAACCGATCTATGCCAATATCGATACCGACACACTGACCGAAGTGTTGCGATTGGTCGGACAAAATGCGATCGATGTTTGCCCTCCGCATGCAATGGTGGTCTGGGACTGCCGAACAGAATTGGCCAGCTCTTCTCTGTCCAGCTCTTCCCTGTCCAGTTCTTCTCTATCCAACGCATCGACAGTGCCCCCTTCGAGCCATTCATCGCACCATTGCTTATCTTCGCAAGGATCAGGTATCGAGGACAACCCCGCCCCGAACTCCTCTGATCCACATTCTACGAACACCAACAAAATTACCAGTAGCGACTGGGTCTGCATCACCATTCGAGATACCGGCCCAGGACTTTCAGCGTCCGCCGCTCGCCAAGCCACCGATCTGTTCTACAGCGGTCGTGAATATGGCCGAGGACTCGGAGTCTCGTTGGCCGTTGTCCGTCGTACGATCGAATCTCACCGCGGCCGCTTCCAAATGCGTTCCGAAAACCACGGCGGATGCACCATCGAGATCTATTTGCCCATGGTGGATTCCCCAGAGCCGAAACGCCCCCGTATGCGTTTATGACCTTCCTTGCCATCCGATCGTTCGATCCTTCCCATTCGCACACCACGCTAGAAGTCCAACCCGAGTCGGTCTATACTCTCGCTCCTATCTCCCTCAACGTCCTATCGCAATCCATTGGAACCAACGAGCCAAGTGAGCAAACATGGAGCGGCAACCACATTTGAATTTGGAACAGTACATTCGCGCGATCCCAGACTTTCCAAAGCCCGGAATCCTTTTTCGCGATATCACTCCGATGCTCGGTAACCCTGGGGCATTTCGAGAAACCATCGCCCGCATGGCCGATCTAATTCGAGGGGAAAAAATCGATGCGTTGGTAGCCGCCGAAGCCCGCGGCTTCATTTTTGCCGCCCCACTCGCAATCGAACTTGGTGCTGCCTTCGTCCCTGTTCGCAAACCAGGAAAACTCCCATTCAATACGCATTCGTACTCCTACGATCTCGAGTACGGAAGCGACACCCTGGAAATGCACACCGATGCCCTTCAACCCGGACAACGCGTTTGGATTGTCGACGATTTACTAGCCACCGGCGGCACCGTAGGTGCATGCTGCAAACTGGTCGAGCATTACCAAGCACAAATCGCCGGATGCCTGTTCTGCATCGAACTCGCCGGACTCGCCGGTCGCGACAAATTGACCCCCTACCGGATCGAATCCCTACTGAAGTACTAACGGCGGTGTTGACCGAGCGCGAGGAATTGACTCAACGCAGGTCCCAAACGCTCGATCGAGCACTTCAGCCCAATGCTTTGTCTCGTACTTTGTCTCGTACTCGCACTCCACTCAGAGAGTCCGAACGGGCGGACGAACGGTACTCGTCCGACTATTTCGGTTTGCGTCGGCTGGTACAAGAACTCACCCGTTGGACCAATACCGTTGTGGCCAAAGTCCACTTCTGGCAAACACCGTTGCAGAGAGACCGCGCTGAGTGAAATTACTCTGCTCAAAGCGAACAACCTCCGTACTGTTTTCTGTGATCGCGTCGACGGTAACTGGAAAAACTGGGCCGGCCCGAGCATAATTTGCCCAATGTCCTGATCACAACTTGAGTCGTACAGCAAGGCACCGGACGTCTCGATCGAAGGCAGGCTCAGCGAACCGCGCTCCCTGGCCGTATTTGCAAAAACCCCTCAAGCGGTATTTTGCATGAGGCCATCGGCAGCTTTTGCATCGGTTCGTATGGGCTCTGGTTCGCAATGCGGTGCCTGCAGGAGTAGGCATGCTTTACTGGATCTATGATATTCCGTCGCCGCAGTTGGCGGTGATGATCACGTCTATCTTCGTCGGCTTCAGCTGGGTAGGAGCTGTTTTCTTCCGACCAATCCTGCGAGCGTTTCTAAAGCGTCGCGCTGACCTCAACGATTTGGTCGGCTACATGCTCTCATGCTTCGGCGTTTTCTATGGATTGCTTTTGGGATTGCTCGCCGTTGCGGCATACCAAAACTACACCAGTGTTGAGACAGTGGTGTCGAAAGAAGCAGCAACCCTTTCGGCCCTCATCCAAGACGTTAAATCCTATCCGGAGCCCGAGCGTCAGAATCTGATTTGGTTGCTTCGCGACTATACCCGGTACCTTGTCAAATACGCGTGGCCGCTGCAACGCCGTGGAATTGTTCCCGAAGAAGGCAACATTCGGATGCTTGCTATCCACGAACGCTTGGCCGAATTCGAACCTAAGACAAAAGGCCAAGAAATCATCCATGCGGAAGCATTGCGGCAATTCAACAACTACCTCGAAGCGCGCCGCCTGCGCGTCTTTTCAGTGACTACCTCTATCCCTGCGGTGATGTGGATCGTGGTGCTCGTCGGCGCGCTGATGAATATCGCGCTCGTGTGGCTCTTTGACATGAAACTGGTCAGCCATATGTTCCTCGGTGGTTTCCTGGCTGCCTTCATGGGCTTGATGATCTTCTTGATCGCTTCCTTGGACAATCCATTCCGAGGTGAGATCAGCATCTCTTCCCAACCGTTCGAAGAGATCCACAAAAGCCTCATGGAAGAGTAGCCCACCCCCTTTCGGCCTCCCGATCCATACGGCCTCCAATTTCAATGATTGCTCCTATGACCCGACTGCTTTTCCCATTCACCCGATGCGATGCCTCTGCATGGAAGCCTACGCGGCAAGCCCCAATGGCTCGCGAGTTCGCGTTCCTCAGATGCGTCCTGAAGCTTGCTTTGCTGCTTTGCATCGCTGGATGCAACAAACCAAACTTCGAATGGATCGAATCGCTGAAGAAAAAGGTGGGACCCGATCCGATCCGTGTCGGAATATTACACTCGCAAACGGGGACCATGGCCATTAGCGAAACACCGCTGCGCCACGCGGAAATCCTCGCGATTGAAGAGATCAACAAAGCAGGCGGAGTGCTCGGACGACAATTGGAACCTATCGTCAAAGATGGCCACTCACGCCAAGACCATTTCCGACTGCGATCGACCGATTTGATCGAAGAGCATGACGTGGCCGTTGTGTTCGGTTGCTGGACATCGGCCGACAGGAAAGCGGTCCTACCTATCTTCGAGCAATCGAACAAACTCCTTTTCTATCCGTTGCAGTATGAGGGAAATGAATCGTCTCGTAACGTTTTCTACTCCGGCAGCACTCCAAACCAGCAGATTCTCCCCGCGATCGATTGGTTTTTGTCGGACGAGGGCGGCAACAAGAAAAAGATCTTTTTGATCGGTAGCGACTACGTGTACCCGCGCACCGCAAATTACATCGTGAAAAAGTATCTCGGGACTAAATCCATGAACATCGCGGGTGAGATCTATGTTCCGTTGGGACATCGCGACTTTGGACCGATAATCGAACAAATCGTGGAAACCCAACCCGATTTGATTTTGAGCACGATCAACGGGGACAGCAACATTCACTTCTACCGAAACCTCCATGAACGCGGGATCACCGCATCGCAGTTGCCGGTTGTTGCCACAAGTATCGGCGAAGGAGAACTGCGGGTTTTGCCACCGGAGACCACCCAAGGCCACTATGCCGTTTGGAGTTACTTCCAGTCGCTCGAATCCGCCGAGAATCAAAAGTTTGTGCAGTTGTACAAAAGAGAGTTTGGGCATGATCGCGTAGTCGACGATCCGATGGAAGCAGCCTACACGCAAGTCTTTTTATGGAAGCAAGCCGTCGAAAAGGCTGGCACTACCGATACCGATGCGGTTCGCAAAGCACTCGAGGCGGGCATAGAAGTGAATGCACCAGGAGGCCGGGGACGATTGGATGGAAAGACCCACCACATGCACAAGCGATTCCGGCTGGGGAGAATCCGCGGGGATCGACAGTTTGACATTGTCTACGAGTCCGCGGACACGATTGCCCCGGACCCCTACCCCGAGTTCGCATTCCCAGGCTGGAGTTGCGATTGGACCCGCGGCGGGATCAAAAAAGGACCCGTGATCACCATACCCTAAGCAATTTTAACGCCAACGCTGTGTCGGATTTTGTGAGCGACGGGGCGGTAGCAGCCCGGCGAAAAACGATCGGACTTGTATACGATCGGACTTGTAGCGGTGCGGCGCACGCTGCGCGGTTTCTCCTGATGCAGCGAGCCTCACCGGACTGCTCGCGCCGTGCCGCTTCCGTTTTTCAACAGAGTGCCGGCCGTGGGTGTCCCCGGAAACGCCCAATCCCGCGACGACGACAAGGACTTTCGTCACCCTCACCAAACCGATGGCTACCGCGTTGCTGCTCATTGCGTCCACAGATCGCGCAACGTAACCCGCAGCGTTCCTACTCGTCTCGATCAGCGTAAACAAACGGGCGATCTAGCGTCTCAAATACTTCGAGTTCGTTGTTTCCATTCCAAGCGAATAGCTTGGTTCCGTCCGCGACAAAACTCACTTTGAGCACCGGTACCCCTTCTGCTTTCAGCATCATCAAATCCCGCCGCGTTGACATATCCCACACCGTGATTCGACCAGCAAGATCGGATACGGCCAGCGTGCGAGAGTCGGGTGAAATCGCCATCGATGTAACCATCGTACCAGGCAAGACAATCGTATCTCGCAGCTCCCATGTCGCCCCATCCCAAAAACACGCCATTCGATCATCGCTGCAACTGACGAGCCAACGCCCATCATCGGAAAACTCCAAAACGTTGATCGTTGAACGATGATTCTTTAAAACCGCTATCTGCTTCCAGTTCACGGTGTCAAAAATTTCAATGCTGTTCGATGACCGTCGTCCCACAGCCATCGTCGTTCCATCACTCGTGAACGCCATCGATTTGCAACCGTCGATTGCAAAGAGGGTTTCCTCGGTCATTCGATCCCGAACACGGAGTGGGAAACCGACCGATCCTCCGATCGCTGCATACCAACGATGATTCGGATGAAGCGTAATCTCGGCAAAATCAGATTCCGGAAAAACCGTTTTCCATTCGATGGCTGCAGGGTCATTACCCAGGGCAGAGCGATCGATCGTCGCGATTTCGCCTGCCGTATTGGCGATCATCCATTGGCTCGTCCCGGGTACCATTCCCACCGATGTCAATTCGTGCCTAGCCGTATCGATCGAACTCCGTTTGAGAGATGGAATTTCGGTCCACTCTACCACACTACCGGTAACGTGACACACCACACTTCCGTCCTCAGCCATATCCGCGAAATCGCAGCGTCCACCTGGATTCTCTGGGACGTGGCTAGCGGTGATTTTCGATGCTAAGTTTCTCAAGTCGACTTGGAAACATTGACCGGTTCTCGACACGGTATAGATGTGGCGAGACAAGGCTCTCTTTCTCGTGGACTCCCCTCCATCTCTCTTCAATGGGCTCGCTGTGGATCCGAGAGAGATCGCTTGGACCGAGCCATCGTGATGCGCCCATCGATGGAGCACCTCCAGTTTTACGAACGCATCACCCGCGTCGTCCCTTTGCGCCTCGATCAGCGATAATCCTCCAGCCCGGTCTCCGCATAAAAACAGTCCGTCCCCAAGGTTCGCGATGCATTGGATCGGATCTTGAAAATTCAACGACAGGGGGGCACCACCTCGACCATGGCACAGAGTCAATTTCCCAAGTTTGTCCGCGATCATGAGCGAGTAGCTCCCGACCGGCCCGTGTGGCACCAACGAAACGGAATTGACTGAGGACCATCCCCACACGCGAAACGACACTAGCTGGTTTCCTGAAGTGTCCAGCACATAGGCAAAACCATCGGTCCCTCCTACGGCAATGACGGTACCATCGTCGCTGACGTCCAAGCATTCGATGAGCGGCTTATCAAGCTCCACCGGGATGGTTTTGATCAAGGTCGCCGAGTCTGCATTCCAGAGAAAAACGTCACTCGATCGGCCGGCGACAGCACACGCATGGGAGTCCCCGAGAAAGCGTACTGCATAGGCCTCACCCGGAATCGCTTGGAACGATCTCAACCATTGTTCCGACTCGAGATCCCAGATCGCCACGCGACCATCATCGCGCGCCGCGGCGAGCAATCGCCCATCGCGACTAAAGGAGACGGAATTGATTTCGACCGGTTCCGATCGGAGGATTCGGATTGAATCAACATCATCGCGAGTATCGCGCAGCGCGATTTTCCCTTCGCTCCCCGCGGTCGCGACAGTGTTTCCGTCCGGCGATACGGCGACGGCCCACAGGGCTTGGGTATCGCTCGGATAAACCCGATGTGTCGGCCGCAACAGGCTCCAAAGATGTTTCGCGGTAAACTCGGGAACAACCGACGCCCCGTCTTTAGATGCATCTTGCGAGAAGTAGGGAGCTAGGACGCGCCGAGCGCGGCTGGGGTCTTGTTCGCGAATGGACTGTGCCGCTGCTGCAACATCGGCGGAGTAAATCATCTGTTTCGCGTACACATCGCGACGCTTCAACTCTTCCTGTTGGGATTCCGCGGTGGCCAGCGCTTGATTCAATTCTCGCACCTTCGCCTGCAGCAATTGATCTTGGTCGAGCAACTGATTGCGACTTTGAGTCAATGCGTTGTTGACCGCGAGCACATTGCGCGTGTAACGGTATTCCAAGGCACAAAAAGTGGTCAGCAACAAGGCCCCAGCAGCCAGCAACAGCGTGAATACCGGATGCTCGCGGCACCAGTGCTTCGACGCGGTCGTCAGACTCGGCGGACGAGCTTGAATCGGTCGTCCGCGGAGAAAGTTCCCCAAATCCTTCCCGAAATCCCCTGCGGTCTTGTAGCGATCGCTCGGTGATTTCTCTAAGCACTTCATAGTGATGATCGACAGATCGTACGGCACGCTCGATTGGATCACATGAGGCGGGATAGGGCGTTGGAATTCGATCTTGCGCACGGCCTCTTCGATCGATTCGAATTGAAAGGGGGTTCGACCAACAAGCAATCGATAGAGCAAAACACCGAGCGCGTAGATATCGATGGCCGGGGTACTGATCCGTTTGCCTTGGATCAATTGCTCGGGAGCCATGTACTGCGGGGTGCCTTGCAATTGCAACGTCGCGGTTTTCGTATCGCGATCATCGAGCAATTTCGCCAAGCCGAAATCGGTGATCTTCGGGGTATATGGAAAATCGGGATAACTCGGATGGGGGTCTTGGAACAAGAGGACATTGCCGGGTTTCAAGTCGCGATGAATGATTCCTTGTCGGTGGCTGTAGTCGACGGCGCTGGCGAGCGATTGAAGGATCGTAGCGGCGAGTCGAGAGGAGACAGGTTGGTCGTAAGATTTCAACCATTCATCGAGAGGTGGTCCGGGGCAGTAGGCGAGCGCGAGAAAAACCTCATCGCCATCGATACCCGCATCGTAGACCGGAACGATGTTGGGATGGTCGAGCATCGCGGTGGTTTTGACTTCTTGCACGAATCGTTGTCGGCTTTGATGATCGTTGATACGGCCGGGCAATGGGACTTTGAGGGCGACGACACGTCGGAGTTGCGGGTCGTCACCCAAGTAGACGATGCCGTGGCCGCCGACCCCCAGCACCGATCGAATCTGGTACTTACCTATGGCGTGAGGCATCCCCGCGAACTTTTTGGCGGCGGTAGGCACATAGCTTTGGTTCAAGCTCCACAGGGTTTCAGCGACCGATCGCATACCTGGTGGTAGTGAATCTGGCTCCAAGCTGGTGGGAGAAACGTTATCAGCGCGAATGGCTTCGTCGAGTTTGATAAGTTTTTCCAAGTCCTCTTCGGACAGTGGGGGGTCTCCCATCACTCTAGAATCCTATACCGAGTCAGAACGGGTGGTGGCCGTCGCCATCCCACCGATACGGAAAACGAGTCGTTTCATCCCAACGATATCAGGACGATAGCCGCTCAGTCAATCGGACCAGA
>JBKCUW010000063.1:0-9076 GCA_046318275.1 Pirellula sp.
GATACCGATGTGGACTCGGTGGCGAATGGTGAGACGAAGACGGTGGTGGGAGTTGCGGCGGGAGCAGTTGGGACAACTGCTCTACAATGGGTGGGTGCCGATGTTATCGGTGCTTATGGGGCGATCAACATTGCTGCGGATGGGTCGTATACGTACACGGTCGATAACACGAATTCTGCCGTGCAAGCCTTGCGTCTCTCGGGTCAAACATTAGTCGATGTCTTCACGTACACGATGGTGGATGCGGCGGGGCTTCCGATGACCGGAACGGTCACGATCAATATCACAGGCTCCAACGATGCACCGGTCGCTCATGATGATAAGAACGTTGCCGTGGAAGCGGGTGGGGATGGGAATACGAACACCGGGGTCAATCCGACCGGCAATGTGCTAGCGAATGATACCGATGTGGACTCGGTGGCGAATGGTGAGACGAAGACGGTGGTGGGAGTTGCGGCGGGAGCAGTTGGGACAACTGCTCTACAATGGGTGGGTGCCGATGTTATCGGTGCTTATGGGGCGATCAATATTGCTGCGGATGGAACGTATACATACACGGTCGATAATACGAATACCGCCGTGCAAGCGCTGCGTGTCTCGGGTCAGACGTTGATCGATGTCTTCACGTACACGATGGTCGATGCGGCGGGACTTCCGATGACTGGAACGGTCACGATCAATATCACAGGCTCCAACGATGCACCGGTCGCAATCGCTGACCAAGGCTTTGCGATTGAGTCGGGTGGGGTCTTCAATAGCACCAGCGGTTCGAATGCGTCGGGGAATGTCCTGATCAACGACACGGACGTGGATGGAGGGATCAACGGAGAGACTAAGGTCGTAACCGGTGTTGCTGCAGGGAACGCTATGTCAGTATCGGGTTCCGTTGGCATCGCCGTCGCCGGAAGTTACGGCACGATCACCTTGAATAGCGATGGTTCCTACAGCTACTGGGTCGACGATTCGAATCCGGACGTTCAATCGCTACGGACTTCTGGCCAGACGTTGCATGATAGCTTTAGTTACACGGTGACGGATGCAGCTGGATTGAGCGATACCAACCAACTGACTATTACCATTCGGGGAAGGAATGACAACCCCATTGCCAATCTCGACTTCGGGACCGCATTTGAGTCTGGGGGGGATTTGAATGGGACATTGGGAAGCAACGCAGTGGGTGACGTGCTTGCAAACGATACGGATGCCGACTCAGCTAGCGATGGGGAGACAAAGGAAGTCGCTGGAGTTGTTTCAGGAGTCGCATTGAGTGCGACGGGTTCGGTAGGCGTGGGCGTACAGGGGATGTACGGGACGATCTTGATTGACTCTCATGGCTCGTACATCTACGTTATCGATGAGAACAATTTGGATGTGCAACGGTTGCGATTGGTAAGCGAAACGCTAACCGATGTCTTCACCTATACGGTTATTGACGCGGGAGGTTTGACAGACACGAGTCAGGTTGCGATAACACTTCGGGGTGCAAACGACGCTCCGTTTGCGATTACGTCAACGGGCTTAGTGATTGATGAGAACTCGCCTAACGATAGCATCGTTGGCTCGTTTGCGATGCAGGATGTTGACCTTGGCGAGACGGCACTGTATCAATTGGTCGATGATGCCTCGGGTAGGTTTTCGATCGATGCGGCGACTGGTGTTTTGGTGATTGCCGACAGCATGCGATTGGACTTTGAAGCAAGCTCGCAACATACCATTGTTGTGCGCGCAACGGATGCAGGCGGTTTGTCGATCGATAGTGCGTTTGTGGTGCAAGTTCTGAACGTGAATGAAAAACCGGTCGGGGGATCGGACCTTTATGTTACGACCTATATCGATCGAGTGATCGAAAGTCGTCCAGGGGTGGTAGGTAATGATAGCGATCCAGAGCAAGATGCGATGATCGCTCGTTTGGTTAGTGGACCGCAAACCGGGGTGTTGATATTCAACTCTGACGGTTCGTTTGTCTATCAACCCGATGGGGCGTACGTCGGAACGGTATCATTCGTGTATCGGTTGAGCGATGGGATCTTGGACTCGGATCCGGTAACTGTTGAAATTGTGATAGGATTGCCGAAGACGCTGCCAGGAACAACACTTTCGAGCTCTTCTAACGCAAGCACGACGGATTCGAGCAGTGGATCGACCAAGGAATCATCAACGTCGTCGAAGGAGCAAGGAGCAAGCAGCAACTCGAGTGTCGTGAATAGTAGTGCGGGGGCTGCGGGTGCTGTGGCGCGAAGTCCTGAGATCGGAAGTGGAATTGCTGGTGTGGGTGCCGCCGATGCGTCGGTGCCCCAGGTGAATGCTGGGGGTGACCGAAATCCAGGGAACGAAAATTCGGTTAGAGACCAGGAGAAAGTATCGATTTCAGATAGTGCTCTACTTGTAGGCTTGTTAAGCGGTACGGAATCGAGGCTTCTCAGCGAGACAGTGCGTTTCGATTACACGCAGCTTGACCAACATCGGATGCGCAATAATGAGGAGGGTCGAGAACGTTTTGGAAGCGATTTCGGATTGAACCGTACGAATGGTGGTGAGGGGCGTCGCAACGATGCTAGTGGAAGCATCGAGTTGAATACCACTGCGGTGGTACAGACGGTCTTGGGTACGGGTGTTGTTTTGTGGCTGGCGCAGGGGTTCCAAGTTGCAGCGACCATGGTAACAGCAGCGCCGGTATGGACCGGATTGGATCCAGTTGCATTGACGATGGGAGTCGATGGGAAAGGTGAACGAAAGTCACATTTGGCAGCTGAAGAGAAGATGTTTGATAAATAGCACTAGAGCCGTCAACGCTGGGTTGAGGGACTTGGGGGATTGCGATGTGCCATTGGTTTAATGGTCACTAGCATGCGGTGTGCAGAAAACCGTTTTTTCACGCGAAGACGCGAAGACGCGAAGGGTATTAGGTTGATTCGCGAAAGCGAATCCGTCAGAGCCCTAAGCGTTAGCGCCGGGCGGAGGTGCGCCGAGAGCTGTGTTTGCCAGTTGTGTTGATGGTCGCGTAGGGAAGTGGTTGATCATGGCCAGTGTCGGGGGATCCGGCTTCGAGCGTCCCTCTGCCACTTGCTTACACGCGTGGCTCTGATGGGCTCGCTGCGCGATTTGAAATGGATCCGCAACTTTCGCGATTTTACCCTTTGTGACGACTGTAACGGTTTTGACCATTGGATCGTTGTTTGCTGGTGAGGGGTTTTGTTCCTGCGCAACTGTTATGACCGGTTTATATCACCTGCTTGGGTGGGTTTTACTGATCGCTGTTCTTTGCTCGATTGATAAAGGCGACGTAGCTTTTCGATGAAGCGTATGGAAAGCGTCTCTTATTTCATCGTCTACCCATCCAGTGGCTTCAATGGCTCTGAAACCCGATCAGGAGCAAAAACCCGCACGGGGCTTGAACCAAAGACTCAATGAGTTGTTGGATAAGCTATCTCGTTGGCTGAAAGCCGCGGTTTCTCTGGAGCAACCCCTTTCTCCAGACGATGTGGATGCGATCGTTCTGGAAGAACGCGTCCTCTACAGCGGCACGCCCATGCCGGTCGACCTCCAAGAGTCCGGGGGTGAAGCAAACGTCAACCCGGACGGAATAGGAACCCCGATTCCCGACGATATTTGGGCATATATCGAGTCGCTGAACCCAAGCGGTGGCAGTCTAGTTGGCTCGGTTCAGCAACAGGACGAGCTGGCGGCGGAATCCGCGGTCGTGTCTTTGATTCCGGAGGAACTCGCCGCTGAAGATATCGAGGCTACGGATGGCGGCTCTCTACCCGCACATGATTCGGGGGAGGTTTTCGAGGCCGGTTCTCTCGATGGTTCTAGCCCTCAACTTATCGATGGCTCGTCCCCTCCCGCAGATGCCGTGTCGGACGCCGAGTCGATCTTGGCCCAAGCGTTAGCGCTCCAGGTCGAGGTTTCTTCCATCGATGCGTTGTCTCGGAACGATGGAGATGCGCCCCAGAACACCGCAGTATCAACTACGGATGAACCAGCATCCGGTACGGAATCTACCGCGGAGGAATCGGAAGGAGACGTATTCGGGTACGTCGCTCCGACCGCGTTCCTCAATCAGCAACCCAATCTGATCGAACCCTATCAAATCCTCGGTGAGTTGGCTCCCGATCTGGATTTGCTGTCGAATCTTGTCGGAGACGAAAGTTGGGACGAGTGTCCCGCGGCGCCGCTCCTCCCGGGCTATGACAGCTATTTAGCCGGCGAACACGTCGGTGGGTGGTATGTTCAACGCGGGGCTGTGGATCTCTTAGGTGCGGAGCTGCTTCATTCACCCCTAGCGGGTCGATGCCTAGATTTCGGCGGGGTTCGAGATTTCAACAGTATTTCTCGCGAGGTTGCGACCGAGGTCGGGGCAACCTATCAGTTGACCTATTCCGTGACCGGGAATTGGTTGATGGGGGATTCCACCAACGCGCTGGTTGTATCCGCGGATGGCATTTCCGAGGAAATCGTTCTGACTGCGGACCCATCGGAATCGGCATTGGTCAACGATTGGTCGACTCGGACGCTTACTTTCGTTGCCACGAAAGACCATACGATCCTACGGTTTAGCACGACAGGGTACGACGTTCGAGGCGCGATTGTCTCCGACGTTAGTTTGATCCAGGTTCCCGAGTATTTGGAGCGATCGCTGTCCGCAAATCCGGAACTCGGTTTCGACGCGAATCGCCTGATGTTTTTCCAGCGGGGAACGCAGGATTCTTCGGAGGAACCGTCTGTTGTAGAGGCTTCGGAAAGCCCACCCTTACCTGACCTGTGGAGCGACGCGGTTACGAGCTTCGTCAATTCCGACGTTAACAATACCGAATCCCCGAGAGAGGTTGTCTTTGTCCAAGACAACCTTGTTGACGTTCAGGTCTTGATCGCGGATTTGAGAAATCAAGACGCATTCCTGCGAGGCTCGGTGGAGGTTGTGGTTCTGCAGAGCGGGACCGATGGGCTAACGCAGATAGCTGACTACTTGCGCAGCGAGTCAAACATCGCTTCGATCCAGATAGTCTCGCATGGTGGCGAAGGGGTATTGCGACTGGGGGATAGTTACCTGAGCGCAGAAAATCTGGCTGTGTATTGCGAGCAGTTACGGACGCTCGGCGGGGCGCTGACCGCGGATGGGGACATATTAATTTATGGTTGCAACGTTGCCCGGGGTGAAACTGGCCGCGCGTTCATCGATGCCATCGCCGCGGCGACGGGAGCGGACATTGCAGCCTCGAACGATCTGACGGGTGCCGCTTCCGCGGGCGGAGACTGGGAGCTTGAATATCGCACGGGAACTGTAGATGCATACGGGCGTCTAGACGAGCGAGCGATCGCCAACTATCAGGTTTTGCTGGCTACCGGCACGAGCGGAGCTGACTGGTTGATTGGATCCAGTGCGACCGAGACACATGATGGGTTAGGTGGAAATGATGTGTTAATTGGAGGCGCGAATGTAGCCTCTGATGGGCAGTTTCTACAGGCGGGCAATCCAGGGGCCCATGCTACATATAATAGTGGTTCGTCCGTTGGTGGATGGACGGTAACTTCCGGTAGTGTTAGTTTGATGGGTACGTACTGGCAGAGTTCGCCCACAGGAGGGCGGAGTATCGATTTGGACGGGTCTGTACCTGGGACGATTACACAGACACTGAGCACGGTCGCAGGAAATACCTACCAAGTTCGTTTCCTTATGTCAGCTTCAGGAAGCGGCGCTATAGGATCGGTGACCAAAGCACTTGAGATTTCTGCAGCGGGTGTATCTGCCGATATGGCAATTACTACAGCAAGCACCCATTCAACTACGAACGTGGATTGGCAGGAGAAGTTCTTTTCATTTGCGGCAACCTCAGCTTCAACGACCTTACAATTCAAGAGCTTGACGGGCGGGGCCTCATACTATGGTCCCATAGTTGCCGATGTCGTCGTCGCGGATGTTACAGCGAACAATGGCAACGACACGTTGCTCGGTGGCGCAGGTGCCGACACCATCATCGGCAGTGGAGGGAACGATACAATCGACGCTGGAAGCGAGAACGATTGGATTCGTGGTGGCGCGGGAAATGAGATTATTGATGGCGGCGCAGGGACAGACATCCTGGTATTCGGCGGTTCGCGAGCCGATTATCGCGTTACTGTCTCTGGAGCGACCTGCACATTCACCGATCTGCGAACGAGTGGCTCGGATGGTGTCGACACGGTCACGAATGTAGAGACATTTCGCTTCACCGATGGGGACTACACGACAGCTGATGTGGCATTGGCTACTCCAATTTTCGAGAACTTTGACAACGGCGTTCTCACCGGTTGGACGGGTGGAGTGGCGGTGACGAGCGGTGCCGACGCAGGTCCTTACCTCGCCTCCCACACCGCTTTTAACAACTCATCAACTGCTGCGACGACTCTGGGTATCCAGAACGTTCAGGATGTCTACAAAACGTTTGGGCTATCGGGAAACCAGACGTCGGTAACGATCTCATTCACTCTCAATCAGATCGATTCCTGGGATAATGAAACCTTTAGGGTCTGGGTCAATGACGGTCTGGTCGCCAGCAATGCTTATAGTCAAAACACAGCAACCG
This sequence comes from Pirellula sp., assembly GCA_046318275.1. GTDB lineage: Bacteria > Planctomycetota > Planctomycetia > Pirellulales > Pirellulaceae > JBKCUI01. The sequence continues at coordinate 6,567 of JBKCUW010000063.1, forward strand.
ATTATTCCAACACCACGTGCGATACGGGGGCGACTGCGAATATCGCGGGCGGTGCGTGGAACGATTTGACATCCACTTATGTTCTCACCGTCAATACCACCGCCAGTTCTTTAAAATTGGGCTTCGGTTCAGGGCTTAATCAGCAATTCGCGGACGAGTCGTGGGGCGTTGATAATATTCTAATCCGAGAGCAGGTTGTTGCGACCGCTGGAACTTCCTCGGAGGGCACGACGGCGGCAGATTCGTACACGGGAACCACTCTTGCCGATAGTTATGCGGGAAACATCGGCAATGACACCATTGGAGGCGGCGCGGGGCAAGATTTGTTATCCGGTGGGGATGGCTCCGACACGATCTCGGGCGATGCGGGCAGTGACCTTGTGCTCGGAGGTTGGGGGGCGGATACGCTCGGCGGTGGCCTCGGAGTAGACGTCGTTGAAGGGGGAGCGGGCAACGATGTGATTTTCGGTGATGGCCTAAATCTCATTGTGAACGGCAGTTTTGAGTCGGCTCTAACGACCGGTTGGTCTAACTCTGGAAATCTTGGTATCACAAGTGCCAAGGGCTATGTCCTGGGCACAAGCGCCGTCGGCTTTGCGATGGGGGGAGTTGCTCCAAACGGTGTACTAAGCCAAACGATCTCCACCACGGCTGGAGAAAATTATACACTCGGATTCGACTATGGAGCAAACGGAAGTACCAACATCCAGTCCCTGCGCGTGCAAGTTATCTCGGGTGGTTACACGGTCATCGATACCACTGTCAGGGCTAGCCCAAGCGGAACAACTTCTTTCGAAGACTTTGAATTCGATTTCAGCGCCTTGGGAGCCTCAACAGTAATTACCTTCACGGATGTGACCGCATCCGGAACAAGCGCTGATGGTGTTTTGGATAATGTTCGCATGTATCTTGATTATGTGAACCGCGATACGCTCTACGGTGGAAACGGAACCGATACCATTTACGGGGCGATGGGTGACGATACGATAGTCGGAGGCGCAGGTTCGGATGCTTTGTTCGGTGGTGGCGGATCGGACACGCTGTCGTACATCGGATCGACCAGCGCAGTGACGGTGAACCTGGCGACAAGCACTGCCTCCGGCGGAGATGCTGCCGGGGATACATTTTGGGGATTCGAGAACCTCGTCGGCTCCGCCAACGCGGATACGCTGACAGGGGATGGTAACAGCAATACCATCGAAGGAGGTCTCGGTAACGACACATTAGGTGGTGGCGCGGGTACCGACACCTTGAGCTATGCATCGGCCACGTCCGGAGTGACCGTGAGCTTAGCGACTGCAACCGCACAGGTAACGGGTGGTGCAGGGACCGATACAGTCTCCAATTTTGAGAACCTTTCCGGTTCTAGTTACGCGGATACTCTTACCGGTGACAGCAATTCCAACGTCATCGACGGGGGGGGCGGAAATGATACCCTTCAAGGTGGTCTCGGTAACGATTTCTTGATTGGCGGAGCCGGGACCGATACGGTGGTCTTCACAGGAAATTGGAGTGGATACACGATCACTCAAGGAACCGATTCGTACGGTAACTACTACCAAGTTTCTGACAATACAGCGAGTCGTGACGGAGTTGATCGAGTGTATGGAGTGGAGTCCTTTCAGTTCGCGGATGGTACACGAAGTGCCTTGAGAGCAGTCCTGGACACGGCGGTAGCAGTTGAAGCAGGTGGGGTCAACAATGGAACCGCAGGTACGAATCCAACTGGGAATGTGATCAGCAATGATGCTGGGAATATCATGGCTGGGTCCATTACCGTTTCCGGGGTAGCCGCGGGAACAGCAGGGATGGCGAGCGGAAGTGTGGGCAGCACCGTCGCAGGCTCCTATGGAACCATCACCATCAGTTCGGTGGGTGCCTACACGTATACGGTTGACAATTCGAACGCGTCAGTACAGGCGTTAGCAACCTCGGCGAATACGTTGACAGATGTCTTTACCTACACGATACAAGATGCGTCGGGGGCAACGAGTACTTCGCAAATCAGCGTGACTATCCAAGGCGCCAATGATGCGCTCGTCATTACCAGCGACGGTGGTTGGTCTGTCGCTGGAGACTTTGTTGTGGAGAACACGACTGCGGTTACGACCGTGGTGGGACTGGATGTCGATTCCTCCACGACGTTGACGTATTCGATCGTGGGCGGTGCCGACTCATCCAAGTTCTCGATCAACTCCAGCACTGGGGCATTGGTATTTGTAACGGCTCCCGATTTCGAGGCGCCTACCGATTCCGGTGCGAATAATGTCTACGATGTCACGGTTCAAGCGAGCGACGGAACGGCGACAGCGACGCAAGCCATCGCAGTAATCGTCACCAATAATTCGACTGGGGGTACGGTAGTCGCGAGCTATGACACCTACATCAATGCCGGCGCTACATCGACGAACTATGGAACGTCGACGAGCATGATCGTGGACCGGAGCGGTGGGGACCCCGGGAACCAACGAGCTTTGATTCAGTTCGCGCTGAGTGACATTCCTGTAGGT
>JBKCUW010000064.1:0-36114 GCA_046318275.1 Pirellula sp.
GTATCCACCCACGCTCTCCCCAGTCTAACTCTGTGCCTTTGTGCCTCTGTGAGAGGTTTTATCGAGGATTAAAGACCAGCGATCGAGCAGCCATTCACGACAAGGGACTGTCGTGCCACGATGGGCTGCACCGTAGAGCAGTTGTCCTCAACTGCTCATCGCCAGGAGCTAAAAACGATTAAGACAATCGTTCACCGCTCGGTCCGATGCCAAGGTTTGGTAGTATTTCTCCAAACCTTGCACCAAAAATGGATCTACTTGCTTTAGCCTTGCGAAGAAACAGTTACGATCCTCGCAATCAGCTGTGCCATGGTCTTTACCGAGTCTGAACGAAGCATACTCATCTTGTAAATCCGACCGGCGATCCAGATTACCAAGGCTGTTGCAGTCGCTAGTACGACCGCTCCCAAGATCAGTTGCCACACCGGGATGGTTATTCCGGTCCCCAACCGAAGCACGTTCATCATCGGTGCGCTTGGTGGAAAAATTCCGAGTGTGAATGCAACTGGTCCGAGTGGATCGCGGGCTGCATTGAATACAACCATCATTGGCAACATCATCACTAGCCAAACCGGCAGCAGCAGGCTTTGAGCTTCCTTTAAATCGCGCACCGATGTGCCGATCATCATGAAGATCGAACTGAAGAACAGCACACCGAGAATTTGAAATACCAGGAACCAAGGGATCAGAGACATCGGCACCAGGTGTTGCATATTTCGTTGCCAGAGAATAGCGTAAGCCCCTGCGGCATAGAAAGCGAAGACCAGTAGCGATGCAGCGACGTTACCGATCAATTTTCCAGTCAGCAACTGCATAGGTTTGACGGAGCCGAGCAACACCTCCGAGATCCTTTGTGATCTTTCTTCCATCGCACTCTCGAGCATCGGCTGGGCTGCCAGGAAGATCACCATGAACATAAGCATCATCATAAGAAACGGCGCTAACAGCGTGTATGGGCCAAATTCTGTAACCTTGGCCTGGACCGTTCTATCTCCTCCTTCGCGTTCTTTTACCCGCTCATAGGGTGATATCGGCGCCAAGGTGACTGGTCGATTGGCGACTTGGACTTTCTCCGAATCTAGTCCAAGGACTTTAAAGCGTTCTGTCCGAACCATTGCATCGATGATCCCCTGCATCCATTGCCTAGCCTCGGAAAAGGCCGAGTCCTGGCCGACGAAGGCAGCCGGTTCAGTGCTTGCAGGATCGAACAGTGACTCAGGGATCTCGACAAATGCGTAGAGCGAACCATTGCGAATCGCATCGCTCCAATCGAGACGCGTTTCATCGTCGAAGGAATCCGCCGCTAGCAGTTCGATTCGATAGAGATCCGGATCTATGTCACCGAGAATTTTTCTTTCGGAGACCTTGTCGGCCCCTTGGCGACGGAGCATCTGGTTGCGTTGCTCGGCCATGGTAACCAATGTTTGCGCGATGCGGCCTGTTCCATCCACAATGCGGATAGTGCGTTCCCTGGCACCGGAAATCTTGTTGAGGGTTGGCATCAGAAACAGCCCGCCAAACAGCAGTACTGGCATGATCAAAAGCGACGCCAAAAAAGCTCGTGTTCCGACCATGGCCGAGAATTCTCTGCAAGCGACCACCCATAACTTGTTCATGATCGATTGATTCCTTATTGTTTAGCAACTGGCTCGGGGGATGGTTTGGCGATTCGTACAAAGATGTCGTGAAGTCTCGGCCGGGCTGTTTCAAAATGCTCAACCTCCCCTTGCTCCATCAGCGCGCGCAGGATGCATGGTCGAGCGTCGATCGACTTCATCCGGATCCGGATCTCCGTATACAGCGAGCTATCGGTGATCGATTCGACTTCGGGGAGCCGCGATCGATCGGGCGCGACCTTCCCAGCCAATCGAACTCGTAGTACCGGCTCGCCATACTGGGCCTGGATTTGCTCCAAGGTCCCATCGAGCACTTTGTTTCCTTTATAGATCATGAAGATGCGGTCGCACATCTCCTCGGCAACATCCATGTCATGGGTGCTGAGCAGGACGGTTGTCCCTTCGTTTCTCAGATCCAAAACCGCCTGTTGCAACAGGTCGAGATTGACAGGGTCGAGCCCGCTGAAGGGTTCGTCGAGGATCACTAACTCCGGGCGCGAGACCACAGCCGCGATGAACTGAATTTTTTGAGCCATCCCTTTGGAGAGTTGTTCGAGCTTCTTGTTCGACCACTCGGTTGCACCGAGGCGTTCCAGCCATCGGTCGATGTCCCGGTCCGGTTTGCGATTCCCTTTTAGTTGTGCAAAAAACCTGAGCGCATCGCGAACCTTCATTCGAAGATACAATCCGCGTTCCTCGGGTAGGTAGCCGACCCGGTCGTCGGCGGCATCCCCCGAGGAGCGGCCCAAAACGTGGACCGTCCCCGAATCGGGCTTGAGTATCCGCAGAATCATCCGAAGGGTCGTGGTCTTGCCCGACCCGTTCGGCCCGATGATGCCTTGGATGCTACCCTTCGGAATATGCAAATCGACGGAGTTGACTGCGGTCTGCGGACCAAATTTCTTAGTCACGCTCTCCAATAGTATGGCAGGAGCTTGCGATCCCATCAGGGAAGTGCCTTCTTGGATGAAAAGGAATCGGTGCAGGAGTTGATATCCTGGAATGATTCGATCCGGAACGGCCGATCTTGGAAAAACACTGTCTGCGTTTGCTGATTGTATGCAACATATCCATCGGCGCGATCACACTTTCGACCGGTAGGCCAGGGAGAATCCCCTAGAGCGTAACAGCCAGGCTCTCACGGGGGCACGGAGACACGGAGAAGAACCGTCGACCGGATACGCAGTATCCAACCACGCTCTCCCCAGTCTAACTCTGTGCCTTTGTGCCTCTGTGAGAGGTTGATCGAGGGTAAAAGACCAGCGATCGAACAGCCATTCACGACAAGGGACTGTCGTGCCACGATGGGCTGCAATGTAGAGCAGTTGTCCTCAACTGCTCATCGCCAGGAGCTAAAAACGATTGAGACAATCGTTCTACCATCAAATTGATGCTCCGCTCAAGCACGATTGCGGTCAGGATCTATTGCAAGACCCACGAGCTCTCCTTCGCGGCTTCGCGCCTTCGCGTGAGATTGGACGGCTAGACAGGAACAGCCAGGCTCTCACGGGGGCACGGAGACACGGAGAAGAACCGTCGACCGGATACGCAGTATCCATCCACGCTCTCCCCAGTCTAACTCTGTGCCTTTGTGCCTCTGTGAGAGGTTGATCGAGGGTAAAAGACCGGCGATCGAGCAGCCATTCACGACAAGGGACTGTCGTGCCACGATGGGCTGCAATGTAGAGCAGTTGTCCTCAACTGCTCATCGCCAGGAGCTAAAAACGATTGAGATAATCGTTCTACCATCAAATTGATGCTCCGCTCAAGCACGATTGCGATCAGGATCTATTGCAAGATCCACAACTCTCCTTCGCGCCTTCGCGTGAGGTTTGATCGAGGGTTAAAGACCAGCGATCGAACAGCCATTCACGACAAGGGACTGTCGTGCCACGATGGGCCGCACTGTAGAGCAGTTGTCCCCAACTGCTCATCGCCAGGAGCTAAAAACGATTGAGACAATCGTTCTACCATCAAAGCTTGTTTACGTTCCTGAGAGATCCAAATGGGTCGAGAACTTGCATTGTTTGCCGCAGCCCTGACTGATTGCAAACGTCTATCCCTGGTTCAGTAGCCGTTCGAGTAGATCTCGGACTCCAACGGTATCCGCAGCCTGACGAAGATAGGGTACGTCCAAGTGATTGTCCAACAGACGAATCAACCGCGTAACATCATCCCATTGGCGTTCCGAGGTTTCATGAGTAAGTCGATACCACTCGAGCTTGCTCACGATCGAGTCTTCAGCGGTCGCGATCGACACCTTCAAGGTCTTTTCCGTCCCAAGTGTTTCCTCGGTCGCCCTGCGCATCGAGTCGATATCGAACGGACGTCCGCGACTGACAAATACATCGACCTTAAAAGATGTTGGCAGATGGATAAGATTGAAACAAGATTTTCCACGAACTGCGTTTTCGACGGCGGTCGAACTAACATAGAAATCCTGAGAAAAGCTGGATACGAACGGCACCGACTGTGCTTCGGTCATATCGCAAACCACGTCGACATCCATCGTCGATCGCGTGGCACCATGAAAGGAACTTGCGATGGATCCGCCGATGAAGTAACTGATTCCCAGTTCGCGAAAGGCTTGAATCACTGGACCCAATGCATCGATCAAGTCGTCTGGCTGTGTCAACGCGAAGCTCCGGTAGCCTGGCTTCGTATGGCATCAGCAAGGGGTTTTCCATAGATTTGCTCAATGAACATGAGCTTGGTCTCGGATTCAGTCATCTCCGGGTAACGCCTTCGAATCGCATCGAACGCCATCTTTCGAAGGTGGTTGGACAAGACACATGTTTGCCGAACTCTATCCTGCCCGGACATCTGGCGCAGCAGCGCCAACTGAACTTTTTCGGCTTCAGCCGTGGTGTCTGTGGTGTAGAGCATGGCTTGGAATTCGCAGTGGAAAGGGCTTTATCACTCTATCGTGTCTCGAGACTATTTCAAGCGGAGCGTCACACGAGATCTCCAACGAATCCAGTGTTTTTCGTAAGCCGTGCCAGCACCCGCGCTAGCTGTTTTCGTGACACGATCTCGAACCCTTTCGCCCCCAAAAGCACCTTGCGCGCTAGCGATTCTGCTGTAGGTGCGCGGGGTAGAATCCTCGCCGCTGGACGGCTAGACAGGAACAGCCAGGCTCTCACGGGGGCACGGAGACACGGAGAAGAACCAAAGTACGAACGGATACGCAGTATCCACCCACGCTCTCCCCAGTTTGACTCTGTGCCTTTGTGCCTCTGTGAGAGATTGATCGAGGATTAAAGACCGGCGATCGAACAGCCATTCACGACAAGGGACTGTCGTGCCACGATGGGCCGCAATGGAGCGCCCATGGGGCTACTCGTCAGCCAGAGCATATACGATCGTCAAGGAAAGTGTCGCGGTTAGCTCGTTCGGATTCGCTGACACGATCCGACGCTCGCCAGATTCTTTGCTTTCGCCTACGTTCACCGGCGCATTGTTCTGGGATGGAGCCTGGTTCACCGTAATGATGGATGACAAATGCCGAACGTCCGAGAGCTTTTTACCCGCCGCTCGGGCCAAACGATTGGACTGCATTGTCGCGCGCTCGAAAGCCCGTTTCATCGCAGCTTCTTCTTGTTCCTCTTTCAGAAGAGCTACGAACTGGATCGGTGACTCCACCGGCGTGTTGGACATCGATACTCCATAATACACCGATGCTGCGATCAAAGGCTGCACGACATCCATTTCCTCTTCCGTCAACGGGACGCGTTTCTGCTGCAATTGGAACAGCTTGTTCTGTGTACCAGCCTTGAGTTTAGCCGTCAGCAACACTGCCGCATCATCCATCCCGTTAGGCAGTTTCCACTCCGCCGTCAGCTTCGAAGAAGCGGTGTAAAAGAATGGCAGTACGCCTTCTTCATCTCCCTCCGAATCCTCTTCTTCGTCTCCCATCAGCATCGATCGCAATTTGCCTCGCATGTTAGGATTGTTCGCCTGCATCTGGGCCGCCTGACGCTTAAGGGCTTGCTTGGCCATCTCGAGATTATCCACGCCTGGCGTGATCGTACCGATCACGGGCGAGGAGAATCGGATCGATTCTTTCGCGGCGCCCAATCGCAAGCACTCCTGCTCAACCTTGCCGAGATGCTCCTTCAGATTGGCGAGGGCATCCTCCGCGTCGCGGCTTTCAACCTTGAACGGCAACTTCAATTGGATCAACTGAGGTTGCATGGCGATTGGCTCTTGAACCGTGATCGAGATCCCAGGTGTTCGGCCGACCTCGACCGATTGCACCGATCCGGGCAGTTGCGCATGACCGACCTCCAAGTTCAAGCCGCCCGCAATACCAACGCACGCGATCATCGCGTAAAGGCAACGATGCTCGATGGAACCGAGAGGAATTGAACGGTGCGAAAGGCGGATGGCGATGCGATGGATCATCAAAAAACCCCGTGAGGAAGCCCGTTGTTAACAAAGCGGTAGACGCTTCGGATCTTAGGATCATACACACGGTTTCACAAGGATCCAAATCGGGGCCCCCGACCAGGCGTGTTTAAGGTCCGATTACAATGATTTTTCGTCGAAAACAGAGATGCCCAAGGCTCTATACCCTGGGCATCGTAATTCGAAAGCTGTTTTAGGGAGTTCACCCTAGAAACCACGAACTAGAAGTCGCAAGCGATCCGCATGCCCCAGCCATTGAATCCGCTGCCGTTCAAATCGAGATAGCTGTACCGAACTCCGGTTTGCCAAGCTCCACTGCGTAGAAATCCGCCCCACAAATCCCGCCTCTGGGGGAATCCCATGCTACGCTTTCAATTCGGGGCGATGCGGGAAAAATAGTCGCCTTAACGATTACGATTCAGGTGGATCCTCGTGCTCGGATGATTAGGGTAGCATCGTTGATGGAGAAGAAGGTCGTGCATGGAACCAAAACAGGCTCTTTAGCAGCCTTCGATGACGAGCACGAGCACCGCTTACCTGAGCACGAGCAGGGTGCTGGAAACCCGCCACAAATCAATACTAGCCACGAAAATACAAGAAGACCCAAATTCGGTGGGTCCGGACTTGTAGAGATTTCGCTAATACTATAATGTTGTTTATATTCGCTTTCAAATGCATTTAAAGCAAAAATAGCCACTATTGAACGTTTCGCCGGGGCGAAAGCGGTGCGAAACGAGGGATCGAATTCCCAAGCGATTTATGGGTTGAACTGGCCTGCGGCGGCCGCCGCAGCGCTCGGGATCGTGGGCTAGTGAACAGCGGCCCATGTTCCATGCCGAATGATGAATCTGGATTTCAAAGCGTCACCATCCTCAGACGTTCGGCGCCGGAGTTCGCTCCCCGCCCATCCGAGGTGCCTCTCGAAGCGTTCCCTTCGAGGCGCCCCCTGAGCGACCCGTCTGAGATGCTCCGTGTCTAGAACCTCCTGCTGTTACGCCTCAACTTGTTAGGGAACAATCCATGAGCCAACATCGCTCTCGCGCAATCTATAACAAACTCGAGTTGCTCAAGCTCATGTACTTGAGCCGCGAAGGGGACCGCCGCGAAGGGGTTTTGCTTCGCCAAGGCAAGGGCTGGTTCCAGGTCGCCGGCATGGGGCATGAGTCCTTGGCGATCATCGCAATGCTTCTCAAGGAGCAGGACTACCTGTTCCCCTACTACCGAGACCGGGCCATGATGCTCGCCAAGGGAATGAGCAACTTCGATCTCGCGAAGGCATACTTTGCGAAGCGCGATACGAGTAGCGGTGGTCGCCAGATGCCTGGCCATCCCAGCTCGCGCGTTAAAAACATCTGGAGTGTGCCAACACCGACCGCTAGCAATTTACTTCCCGCTTGTGGTGCCGCATGGGCCATGACCCTCGAAGGGAAATCCAATGTGGCGGTTGCAACGACCGGCGACGCAGCCAGCCGCCAAGGTGAGTTTTACGAAGCGGTCTCCTTTGCGACTGAACGCAAATTACCAGTCGTCTTTGTCGTCGAAGACAACCGCTATGGGATCAGTACCAACACCGACAAATTCAACCCGTTCAAACTGGGAATATTCAGCGACAACATCGGTGTCGTCCATGTGAACGGACGGCATCCGGATAACGTCTACGAAGCCGCGTCGACAGCGATCGATCGCGCACGTGCTGGCGGTGGTCCATCGGTTTTGGTATGCGAGGTCGACCGACTCTGCAGCCATACCAGCAGCGATGATCATCGCGTCTATCGACCACCCTCTGAGATCTCGGAGATGATGGAGCGCGATCCGATCAACACCGTGGTCGAAGAGTTGATCGAATCAGGTGAGCTCACCTGGGATGGATGGGAAGAAATCCGACATCAGATCGATCAACAAGTCGACTCCGACTACCAACGGGCTGAGTTGCTCGCCGACCCGAAAGCCTCCGAAGTCCTGGACGAACTTTTCGGCAAACCTCCAGTAGCCACCAATCCACCGCTTGAAGGTGGTCGCAAATGGCGTATGGTCGACGCGGTCAATCAAGTCTTTCGCACGGGGCTCCAAGAAAATCCGAAGTATGTTTTCTTTGGCGAAGACATCGAAGATCCGAAAGGGGGTGTGTTCCGATTGACGGCTGGACTATCCTCAGAGTTTCATGATCGCGTGTTCAACGCGCCGCTCGCTGAAGCCACCATCGCGGGGGTCGCCATCGGCATGGCATGCTACGGGATGCGACCTGTATTCGAACTTCAATTCGTGGACTTCGTCGGTCCCGCGTGGTCTCAGATCTCGCAGAACATGGCAACGATCCGTTGGCGAACGTTTGGGGATTGGAATTGCCCAGCGGTCATTTATTCTCCTTACGGTGCCTATTTGCCGGGTGGATCCATTTGGCATAGCCAAGCGAACGAGAGCAGTTTCGCACACGTACCCGGATTGCGCGTCGTCGTTCCCAGCACCCCGGAAGATGCAGCCGGTCTGATGTGGACCGCGATGCACGCGGAAGACCCGACGGTTTACTTGATACCAAAGCACCTGTTCCGTCAACAAATGGATGTGCCTCAAAACCTCGACCCCGTTCCCTTCGGTTCGGCCAAAATCCGGCGCCCAGGTCGCGATGTAACGCTGGTCGCTTGGGGGAATTGCATGGAACCGGCCCTGCAAGCGGCCCTCGAGGTGGAACACGATGTTTCGGTCGAAGTCATTGACCTCCGTTCGATCGTTCCATGGGATGAGCAAACCATCGCCAAGTCATTGGCCAAAACAGGTCGTCTGGTGGTCGTCCAGGAAGATGCCGAATCCTGCAGCGTGGGCCAAATGATAATCTCTCACATGACCAGTACGCCCGAGACATTCTGCCACTTCATCAGCCCACCGCAATTGGTTTCTCGTCCCGATGTTCACATCGGATACAACCCGATCTACGAATACGCCGCACTGCCGGACATATCCCGTGTCGTCGCCGCGATTCGATTAACGATGGAAGAGTAACAGCCATGACTACCGTCTCGGTTCGCATCCCGCAAATGGGTGAAGGATTGCAAGAAGCCTTGTTGGTGGAGTTCATCAAGCAGCCAGGCGATTTCGTCAAACGGGACGAAGCGATCTATGTCATGGAGACCGACAAAGCCACGACCGATGTGGAATCCCCTTACACGGGACGACTGGTCGAGTGGAAAGTCAAACCGGGGACAGTACTACCGATCGGCACCGAAGTGGCCATTATGGAAGTCGACTCGCCGACGCCGACCGATACCACTTCGCCCTCTCCGACCCATGCAACTATTTCCAACGCGTCTATTTCCCACGCGTCTATCGCCAACGGGTCTATCGCCAATGCAGGTACTTCATCCCAAAGTCTGCCATCCCACCGTTCTGCCGGAGACGCACCGCGCACCGCAGACCAAGACGAGGAATCGGAATCAGGCGTCAACATCCCGCCGCGAACGAGGAAATACCTCAAGGACAAAGGCCTCCTCAGCATCGCGCACATGATCCCGCATCGAGGGAGCAAACTCACTCCCGATGACGTAGATGCTTATTTGGCATCGCAAGCTTCAAATCATTCTGGCATCGAACCTCGGGGAGCCCACGCAGAAGATGCTCTGCTTACGGAAACCATCGCCGATGCCGAGTTCGAGGAATCCCCTGTCTCCAAGCAACAGATCACCCTGAACTACCGATTGGTCCGCAGCGTCCAAACCACGGTTCCCGTGACGGTGATGACCGAGGTCGATTGGACTGCGCTCAACCAGGCACGCCAAGCAGTCAAGGAATCCGGCGGTAAAGAGACGAGCTTCTCGATGATGCTGTGGTGTGTCGCTCAATCGCTGAAGCGTCATCCGCAGTTTCGGACCAGCCTCAGCGCCGACGGCACCATCTTTCGAACCTACCGTCATGTTAACTTTGGTATCGCGGTGGCACTCCCTGGTGACGCGCTCGTGACTGCGGTGGTCCGAGGCGCCGATACATTGAACCGCATCCAGTTTTTCGAAGAGCTCAACGCGAAGATCGAGTTGGCCAGACAAGGGGTCGATCAAGCGGACCCGTCGATCACGATCAGCGTATCGAACATCGGATCGGCCAGCATGCGGTTTGGGATCCCGGCCATCGTCGCACCGGCTGCCTCCACCCTCGCCCTCGGCGAAGTCTTTGATGCACCCATTCCCACCCCAACCGGTTTCGCATTCCAAAAGCGAGCTCAACTGACGCTCGCGTTCGATCACCGGATCATCAACGGCGCCGGCGCCGCCGCCTTCATGAACGATCTCAAAAACGAGATCCAATCCTTCCGCTGGTGAACCAAGACCTTCGGCTAGGTGTTTACCCGATGAGTTTCGTAAAAGACTTCCCCGCTTGCCATCGGTATCGTGAGCGACTCTGGCGTTAGCCGTCGGTATGGTTATGGACCTACGAACCCGCGACGATGATCAACATGCACGTGACTATCACCCAACCACCGGCTACCCCCGTGCTGCTCACAAACTCCGAGGGGCGGCATGTTCCCGCGCTCGTCGCTTCCAGATAAAACCATCCAGCACGTAATGGGTGATTTGCGGAACCGCGAGGAGCGGCACCAACACGGCATGGATCGATGTCCAATCCTGGGGTGTCCCAAAGAGCCAACTTCGATCGTGCCAGACGCCGACATCCCAGAGAAACTCTTCGAGATAAGCTAGCCCCCACAATACCGCAAGGTAGTGGATCCAACGGTTTCCAAGCTTCGATGATCCAGGAGCTGCGTCGCGCCGTTGGATCCAATAGACCAGTACCAAATAAGGCACTCCGTGGGTGATCACATTGGTTACGGTGAAGGCGTAGTCTGAATCAAACACAATGATGCCGACATACCAACAAAGCACTGTCGACACGAACATGATCTCTTTGCCAGGATTGATTCTTTGGTCTCGCCCCGCACGGACCGCAACACGGATCGCATACGCCACCATCGCAATCCAATAGATCGCAGCTGCGACCTGCGATAACCAACCGGGCAAGGCCACGAAGTCTCCTTGTGTGAACCAAAAGAATTTTCGAGGCAAATGGGTATGCCAATAGACGAGCGGGTACACCGTCGCCATGTAGATAGCCACGGTATCGATCCACCACCCGATCCGCTCCGTATCCCCTTCTTTGGCTCGATAGAGCGCCATCCACCCATACTGTTGCCGTACGAAATGGAATACGGCAAGGTAGGCGAGCGCTCGCCAAAAGACCATTGCCCCTTGCTGGTACAACAACCAAGAAATCGCGAATCCCAAGAGTGGAGTCAGTCCATAAAGCCATGGGTGACGGCGCAATTCCTCCGGGACGAAGTAAACCTTGAAGCCCGTGGCATAGACATGCGCAACATCGATCATCAAGATGGTGGCCACCCAAAGCCAATCGGGCGTTCCGTCCTCCAACAACCCCAGGGGCTCGCCCATCGCCAGCAGCCCAAATGCTAATGCCGTGCTTCCCAGGAACGCAAATAGATCCAACGGCGCATTGAACAGCCATGGATACACCGAACCTGACCTCGCCGCGGGTTCACCCGATACCCCTCCGGATACCCCTCCGGATGCCCCTCCGGATGCCCCTCCGGATGCCTCCGTGCTTTGGGCTGATGCGCCCACCATCCCCGAGGCCATCTCAAGCCCGCTCCTTGAGAGCGGCTATAACCTCCTCGGCAGCTCGTACTCCGTGGAAGAAAGCCTCTTCCATGAGCGCCAGGCCGCTTAGATCCGTGTTGGCGAAATGAATATTTCGGTCTGGTTGCGCGGCCATTTGCCGGGACTCGCTCCATACGAATCCCGTGTAGGGTTGGACCATCGCATGTCCCCATCGCATGATGTCGATCCTGGTAACGAGCGACCTAATTTCCGGATGCGCAATCTCCAAATCGGTCATCACCATCTCCGCCCAATCGGACCACGGGACACTCAGCAATTGCTCCCGAGTATAGCGGGGTTTGGTGTCCGCAAACGGGTAATACCAAGTCCAAACCGTCGGACCATGGTCGATTCCCGACTGGTGGGTCGAGACGACATAGCCCAGCGACTTGCTCTCGTAGAACACGTTGTCCCAACTCATCGGGAACCCGCTATCCTTTGGCCTCTCTCGCAGATGCACGTTGGCGACCAACCACCAACCGTATCGAAACGGTTGATCGTTCACGGCAGTCCCTTCGCGAAATCGATCGATGACGTGCTTGGCCACGAACTGCGGCGCTGCAAAAATCACCCGTTTGGCTCGATAACCGATCCAGCAGTCTTGGTCTTTGTCAAAGACGACCAGCTCGCACGTTGCATCGCGTCCCGCATCGCCCGAAGGCTTTAATTTGGCAACTAGCTTTCGTCGCTGGAGATGTGGCTCAAGCAGCCCCCTCAAGTAATGGACGACATGCCCGTTCCCTGAGGGCCAGGTGATGACATCCTGCGATTCATGCGAGTCTCGTCGCAAGCGGCCGGCATAATAAAGGATCCCGGCCCATGCGCTCGTCTGGTCGATCGTCAGTCCATAATCATCTCGGCAGGCATAATCGACATACCATCGCAATCGAGGGGAGTCCCAGCCTTGTTCGTCCATCCAAGCCAGCATCGAGACTTGATCGAGCCTGCGTGTTTCCGGATCCTCGGAACTATCCGCGATCGGAAGGGCAAACAACCGCTTCCCCTTCGCATCGCGTTGGGTCGACCACTCCAGCATTTTCGCATGAAAATCGGCAACTTGATCAAGGTCATCCTGCGACGCTCCCTGGACTGGGAACAATCCTTCGTGCCATTGCCCTTCGGCATAGACCCGCTCTTCGGGCTCCCTGCATAAATACTCTTCCGAAACGATCGGGGCACCATCGGGTGCCACTTCCTGGACGACTCCCATCTCTTGAAGTAAATCGATCAAAGCTGTGTTTTCGGGCATCGGGGTGGTCATGTAGTGCGCGCCCCACGGATAGCGGAAACGATCGCGATCGCCGCTGCGCGACGTACCACCTACCTCATCCTCTAATTCGAGCAATTCGAACTCCTCAAACCCCGATCGTCGCAGATGCCACGCTGCGGTCAATCCGGCTATTCCACCTCCGACAATCACGACCGGTATCTCGTTCCACTGTTCGATTGCTCCGATCGCGATTGCCGGGTCCCTCAATCGATGTCCCGTTGCGAAATCGGGGCTGAGCAATTCCCCCTCAATGCGGGTCTCTTGTGGTTTCGAGCATCCGGAAATGGTTGCCGCGGAGATCCCGAGCAGGGAGCCGATCAAGTCGCGGCGATTAATCGTAGCCATGCCACTCCTCATCGTAATATCGCACCAAAGCTTGATTATCCAAACGATTGATCTCAGGGGTCAAGCTCGGGATGTCTTGTGGAAAGACAAAGAGTTCATGCAAATTGCTATTGTTCAAGAAGCGAAAGGAGTCTTGATCGAGCGACAATTGGAACGCATCCACGTCGGTTTCATTCAAACAAGCCAGCGCATATCCCCAGATTCCGAACGACGGGACGGTCGCTTGGAAAGGCCACACTCGGTACCCAGCTGCTTCCAGGGTTCGAATGACGCACCAATACGATTTAGGGGCTACGAGTGGCGATGTGCATTGGATACTCACCAGTGAGTCTGGGTGGAGTTTGGTTTTAAGCTTCCTGAAGAAGTGGCTCGTGTAGAGTTTGCCGATCGAAAAACTACCTGGGTCGGGAAAATCGATAATGATCGCATCGAACGGATCGACCGCTTCGTTGATCCATACAAAGGCATCTTGGTTCACGACACGGACCCGCGGATCGAGCAACGAGGATTTGTTCAACGCGACCAACGGTGGAAAAGATTTCGATAGCTTCGTCATGGCGGGATCGAGGTCGACGAGCACCACCTCACGAATGCCGGGGTACTTGAGGATCTCCCGAACCGCCAACCCATCGCCACCTCCCATGACCAAAACGCGCTGCGGCCTGCGCGATCCGAGCATCGCAGGATGGACGAGCGCCTCATGGTACCGGTACTCATCCACCGAATTGAATTGCAAATGCCCGTTCAGGAACAATTGGAACCCGCCCCGTTTATTGGTGATGGCGATCCGCTGGTACGGCGATTGCGCAGTGTGGATGACTTTACCACCGAGGGTGCTTTCCTCCGCGAACTGTGTCAATTGATCCGCTTTGAGCAAGCCGACTACCAAGATCCCCATCACCACGATCGACCGCCAGCGCAAACTGGACACATGCCGCTGGTTCAGCAGCGGCTTCAGGAGGAAAGTGCTCCATAGTCCAACGCATGCATTTAAGATCCCGAATACCAAGGATGTCCTGACCAACCCTAGGTATGGAACGAAGACGAGCGGGAACAGCAACGATGCAATGAGGGCGCCGACGTAATCAAATGCCAGCACGCGCGAAACCAAATCGCTGAAATCGAGATGCTCTTTCAAGATTCGCATCAAGAGGGGCAATTCGAGCCCCACAAAAACCCCGACGGCAAAGACGGTTCCCAGCAGCAACGGGCGAAACCAATCGACCCAAGGAAATGCGACAAAGAGAAGTGGAGCCGAAATCCCACCGAGAAATGCCAGGGCCAATTCAATCTCGATGAAGGCCCGCGCGAGTTGCCTTTCAATGTATCGCGATAGCCATGCTCCGACCCCCATGGCGGAAAGGTAAGTCCCGATCACCAAAGAGAATTGGGTGACCGAATCCCCTAAAACGTAACTTGCCAGAGTGCCGGCTAGCAATTCATAGATCAAGCCACAAATCGCTATGACCAGCACATTCAGGTAGAGCAGGAACAGCGGCGCGCGATTCAGCATCGATTTGTTTTAGCCTAAAATCGATGCGGCAATGATGATCGCGATCCCGATCACGATCGCCCCGACGATGATCGCAAGAGCCGTGTTATGTTCGTCGACAATTTCCTTGGTAATCGAGAAACGCGTTAGTTTCTCCATCAAGAATATGGCGAGGAACAGAACCACAATCCCGACGACCGAAAAAATCGCGGCTGCTGCAAGATGGTATCCAAGCAACCCTGTTCGAGCTTCGCTGACCATCGGTTCCAATTGGGCGAGCACCCCTGAACGCTGCATTGCAGAAACAAGACCACCATAAAAAACGATTTCTGTCATCACTTACCTCCCCCCCAAGACCCACCGCTGGAACGGCTATACGAGGAGCCGCCGCCATAAAAAAAAGAACTCCCGCCGCTCGAGGATGACCCCACGTCAGGCATCCTCCATCCACTGTACGCAGCGTACGCAAACCATGCACAAACGAGTATCCCCGTTGCTAAATAGCCGTTAAAAGCTGTATTCAATTTCGAATCTCCCTCTCACCTGCAGCCGGAATCACCTAGCTCTGGGCATATGGACTGAAATCGCTGTTCCGCCATCGTTGTGTTTCATAAGACCCCTTATAGATCAACACGATAATCGGATAAACGGTTACAAGCCCTATCGCGATCATCAAAATGGACCCATCGGGCGGTTTGCTCGGATGCAGCCATCTCATCACCAGATAAATCAGGTAGAGGACGACCAGAAACACGATATTGCTAAACAAGAATCGATAACCCATTTTTGGGGCTGGCTGAATTGCTCCCACCCCAAGTGGTCTGCGCAAATTTGTCAACTGGAACGCTTGCTCAATCTCATCCACCGTAACATAAACACCCTTGGAAACGGCGATCTCTTGATTCACGGTCTCCGGACCGCTCGTCGCGGTCGGCAAGGTCTGCTCGAACGACAGCATGTAGGGTGGCGCGATGTAATCCGAGGTGAATGATGTCTCGCCGATGGTAACCCGCCAAGGAAACTCACCGACGACGTAGCTGACAATTGCATCTCCACGGTCAAAAAGTCGGTACGAATCGCCTTGAAAACGAATCGTCGTCCCCGAAGTGACGTTTCCTGGGAAATCTATTTGCTCCACAAAAGACCAGTGACTGTCATCGGTTTTGACGAGCCAACGAAAATTGACTTCCGGATTGTAGAGCAGGTACTCGCTCCACGGATAGGTTTTTCCTTCGTAAACAACGTGGCGTTTCATGAAACCGACCACGGTGTACTCTTTACCAAATAGCGTTCCCTTGGAACCCAGCGGCAGCACAGGCTTGATTTTTCGATTGCCCAGAGTTTCTAAATAACTGAGTTTGCCTTGATTCGCATCTAGGAGAGCATTGCAATTCGGGCAAGTTACTCGCAACGATTGGTCCGGTGCAAACAATTCCAATGCGCCTGCGCACTTCGGGCAATTGAGCTGGAGTGCTTGTACGGTGATATCTTTCGCAGCCCCCCAACCAGAGTTTGGGGTCATCCCCAACGACTCCATTGTGACCCGTTTGCCGAGAAAAAATCTGGTTGGCTTACTACTAAAATCCAATGTCCCGATCGAGCCACCCTCGGACTTCAAATCGGCATAGGAATGGGGCAGACCAGGTCGTACCGCCCATGGGATCTCACCCTCGGCTGCAGCCACCTCTGCGAGCGCTTTTTCGGTGACCTTCAAGGACTCATCCCGAACCTCGAACGATTGCCCCAGTTCAATCGCATCGAACTGGGCCAGCGCCGAGCCCGATTTCAATCGCTGCTCGAACATTAAGTAGAGATTGCCTTGCGCCTCGGCGAGCCAACCCCAGCGATCCCCTGGAAAGCTCAAGTACCATTCGTTCCACATCGCACCCGATGGATGCTTGTACTGAACGCGGCCGGTCACATGAAAGGCTTTGTTCTCCACGCTCCCCGTCATACCCACCGACAATGGCGAGTTCAGATCGGCGACGTCGGCGATCTTGCCGCAGTCTTCAGGTTTCTTATCCCCACGTGCAACCACCGAATGGCAAAAATCGCAGATAGTGACTAGCGACGAGCTGACCTGGAAGGCAACAGGTCCGCCACATGCTGGGCAAACCGCAGTACGTGCTTTCATGGTACTGACTCCCACTGCGGGGCTTTACCGCGAGATCCAAGGGCTCCTCGTTGTAGGGAATCGCGACGCGCACCGCGCTCGAAATGCAGGATGTCGCAATGCCCCGCGCCCAACTGGCCATGGAGAGTCTCAGCCCATGGCCAATGCGGGATGGTGCGGCAACAGTACAAATTGAAGGTCGCCATTCCGACTTCGGGGTATGTATGGCACGCCAGATGGGATTCGCTGAGCAAGTACAATCCGGTCACCCCAGCTTCGCCGGGGAACTGATGCCATATCGGTTCCCCCACAACGTGCAGCTGCAATTCACGAATGATCGTATCGCACAGGGCTCGCAACGTTCCCAATTCGCGCAGCCGCTCAGGGATGCAATCGAACGCGTCGATCACCCACTCGCAACCGATCGTCGTGGCATTCGTCAAGCTCGGAAATCCTGCGCGTACTGGCTCCATCAATCGACGAGTTCGCTTTCTAGGATTAGGAGGCTGGTGGCGCTGGAGGGGCTACTGACGGTGCAGCTGGGGGTGGCGGTGGCGGCGATTGGAAATACATCGCCCACTGGGAAACTTCGCGGGCAGGTTGCCACGCGGCCATGCCTGCGGTCCAAATCATCGTATCTCCCTTAAGCTCCGAGCGGGCGATGGCATCCACCATCTGTTGCGAACTGAACGGTCCTAGCGTTTGGCCTTGATGGGCGATGTGCCACATGGTGGCGGGCAATGAAATCGCCGGCCCCGCTGCGGCGGTTGCTGGTGCGCCCATCGGTGCCATTCGATTCGCCATGGCAAGACCGATCCCGAGCCCCAATCCTTCGGCGGCACCTCCACCGGCAGGGTTCGCTGCCGCGGCCGTCATCGCTTCTCCCATTTGGTACTGCTGGAATCGACCGAGGTCGCCAATGACCTTCATCTTCGTGCCGACATCGAGCGCCTTTTCCACTTCCTCTGGGAGCGAAATATTGACAATCATTAGCTGAGGCAATTCGAGCCCGTACTCGTCGTCGATACGCTCTTGCACCTTCTCCCTCAATTCGCCTGCTAGCCTGCGGTAGTTCGAGGCGAAATCAAGGGCTGCAATCTGCGACGAACCGAGCATGTCGCTCAGCGCTTCGATGATGATCGATCGGATCAGCTCGGTCACTTCGTCGGTGGAAACCTCCGCGTTGGTCCCGACGATTTCGGTCAGCAGAGCGCGGGGATCGACCGCTTTCAATACATAGGTCCCGAACGCGCGGACCCGGATCGGTCCAAACTCGGGATCCCGCAGCATCACCGGGTTCGGCGTTCCCCACTTGAGATCCAATACCGGACGTTTGTTGACGAAGTAAACCTCCGCTTTGAACGGGCTGTTGAATCCATACTTCCATCCCTTGAGCGTTGAAAGGATGGGTAAGTTCGACGTCGTCAGATCGTGGGTACCCGCCTCAAAAATATCGGCGAGCTTCCCTTCGGAAACGAAGATCGCGACTTGACCAGGTCGCACGATGAGCTTGGCACCGTTCTTGATTTCGTTTTGGTACCGAGGGAATCGCCAGACGAGCGTGTTCCGAGAATCATCGAGCCACTCGATGATATCGATAAACTCGCCACGAATTTTGTCGAATAGCCCCATGGTGATTTCAACCTTCGCTGTCAGGATTTTGCTTGCAAACGTGTTCATCCCGAGCCTCATCAGGCCGCGGGCCTATTATCTTGAACTATTCCGGGCTAGCTTGCACCCTGTGGTAGGCGCTCTCTTTTTCCAATTCCGCATTTTTTCCGATGTTCTGAGGAAAATTGGAAACGCTTGAGGGGATCAGCCGGTCGGACTTAGCCGCAGTTGAGTGCGGAGGGTTAGGCTGGAGGCTGGAGATAAAAACCAATCAGCCGGAATCTTTCGCAAGATCTACGACGATCCAATCAATAATCTCGTCGGATCTCCCTTCGCGGCTTCGCGGCTTCGCGTGAGACCATTCGCTACCGGCGTACCGAATAAACCATCGCTAAATAAACCAGTGCTAAGGCCCAGTCGGCTGAGTGCCGTGCGGTGAGCGGCATCGTATTGGCCGTAAGACTAATACCATCAACCGGTCGGCCTTAGCCGCGGTTAAGTGCATATCGGAACTCTCTATATCTCGCGGCGAACGTTACTCTTACAGTCCACACTCTTACAGTCCACACTCTCACGGTCCATCGACAGCACTCGGAGAGTGCCTGCCACTTTAGTGATCCACTACAAACTTCCTGCCGGTTTGGCTTCCACTCGACCATCTGCATGCGCCGTGATGTCGATCACCTCATTCCCTATCCGAATTCCGGTGATCGTGAGCGATGGCCAATCCTTGGGCAATCGCGGATGGACGGTGTAGCCGTCTTCGGTGGGCTGAAACCCTAGGAAACCATACAGCATGACTTGAGGCACCATCACGCTTTCGAGAAACTCTTGATCGAGTCCCAGCCCTCCCGGCGGTCCGCCCCCTTGCAGCAATCCTCGACCTGGCTTGGCGTAATAACTTCGGTAACCACCTTCCGATTGCACCTCGCGGAACCATTCCAGGATTTCTCGGAGACGTTTCCACGCATCGTCCGGCCCATTTGTCTTTAACCTAGCCATGAGATCAAAGTAGCTAAACCCGAGCACCGCTCCACCGTCTTGAACTTGATCGCCCCAAGCAATCGACTCGGGTGCGGACCAAACCCATCCATACGTTTCTATGTTGCGTTTGGTCGTCGCGCGGGGTGCGAATCGCCATCGATAGATGTCGGCTCCTTGCGACGTGTCTCCTTCGATCACTCGTTTGCCATCGATCCAATCGAGGATCGATCGAGCTTGCTCGCGCGTCGCCATTCCGTAATCGATCGCTTCTAAATTGACAAAGGTGAATCCATAATCGTAGGACTTGCCATCGCGGTCGATCCATCCCACGAATCGGCCCTTGGCTGGATCCCAAAACCGTTGTTGAAAATCGTCGCGTATTCGAGCGACCAATCGGTCCAACATGTCTGGGTCTAGGCGATGCTGCATGGCGTGTTCTGCTGTCGCTTGGACGGGCTCCGGTTCCCATTCCGGATGCGAACTCAATCTCCGCTCGATCGTAGCGAAACTCTGCAAGGCATCGGCAAGGTACATCGTTGCTACGGCATCGTGGGCTCCGAATGGTAGCAAATCCCAATAGTTGTTCCCAACACCCACTCCTGGTTTCAATTTCTTTTTGCCATCGTGGCCGACCTCTAACCCACTACGGCCATCGTGACCGACCCACGGCACGACCACATGCGCGTTTGTCTCGACTTGGAACTCGTCGAGGGCGTAGCGGATCGCTTTCCGCATGCGTGGCAAGGAGGCTTTTAGGAACGGTACATCTTTCGTCCAAAGGAATGTATCGATGCAGCCTCGCACAAACAGCGCGTTCGTAATCGGGTGCCGCGTATCGATGGCCGTGATCAAGGACTTGAGCTGGATGTTGCAGCCCGAGGCACCCCGAATTCGGATCCGGTAGCGGGTTAACAGGCCGGCGTATTCAGGATGTCGATAGAGCGGGATGTTGGCATAAGTTTGCTTCGAAGGCGCGGGATGTGGAATTACCATCGCTCGCGATGGTTTCCAATCGCTTTCTCCCTCAAGCAACCATTCGATCGAGCATTCCGCGGTCGATGGTAAATCCGTGGCGGTCCACTCGATGCGTGCGAAAGGAGCGACAATAGTTCCACATCGAAACGGTGGAGTGGTGATCACAACGGTGTCGTCGGAGGCATGCAGTTGTAGTCCTTGCGCTGGATCGATCCCAAGCGTTTCGGCCCCCGAGATTTCCCACCCATCGATGGATGCTGCGGCTTGCAATCGAAAGTTTTGGATCGCCCAGCCTTCGCCTTCGGTCGAAAAATGAAACCCCCTTCCTGTGCTTTGCTGCCACGCGGGGAATGGCCAACCGTCGCTGTGGGCCATGCCGCGATGTTGCTGCATCGCAACGTAACCTTCCTCATCGATGCGTCGACGGGAGAGGGATCGAAGGTATTGCAATCGTTTCGTTTCGGAGACCCAAAGACTCGATCTTGGGAGCCATCCGTCCCACAGAGTGCAATCGACGTAGGCGTTGGGATGATGGATAGCATGAAGTTCCTCGAGCGATTTCATATCCGACTCGAAACCAGGAACGGCGAAGGTTGGCATGGTCTGAGCGTGGGCCTGGTTAAGTCCCACGATCGAAAACGATTCTTCTCCAGCCAGTCCAATAAGAACCCCAGCGATGAACAAGATCATTTTCGAGACAGAACAAGAGAAGGGGAAAGCCAGTCCAAACGGAGATGCCATAGCGCGGAGCGAATCGTACGAGTGATAACAATGGTACCCGTGATAATATCGACGGGCGAAAACTAGATAGTATATCCTTCGCGGGACAACTCCACAGTGGAGTGAACGCCAACAACGGAATGAACGCCAACAACAGCCCAGCCCGCCGCGATCATCGCTTTCCCATCGAACTCGTGCTCGTCGGCTGCTCTCAGCGCCCTATCAGATCTCGAATCGAAATATCCAGTCTTCACCAGTCATGTGCTGACCTCATGCTGGGGGAACGATGACTGGAGGCGACGCATCCTGCCTTTTTCTTCATTCCTGCCCATTGTAGCGATGCCCCAACAGATTCCAGAGAATCGAAAAAACAATGTGGCTGTTTGTTGTTGGCCCTATTGCGGACAAACTCAATTGAAGGCCAAAGACCAACATTCGTCATCATGGCGGTGAACATCATTTAGGCGCCAAAGGAGCAGTGATTACGAGTACAGTCCGCCAATCGAACTGAGCATGAGGCGCGGACCAATCGCGACAGAAATGAAACTCAACAACGATATATGGGTTCGCCGAGGTTATGATGGAAGGCCCGCGGCGGCATCGATCCCGCGTCAAGTACTTCCCATCCGTCCGCTTTCTTTTGAACCCCCAGTCCTGTAGCGCCATCATGCATCTCTCGCTTGCTCCACAGCATGTCCTGCGATCCCTTCATCGCTATCTGCTTCAAGGCTATCTCCTTCATGGCTATCTCCTTCATGGCTATCTTTTGAAACACGCAGTGCCACGGATTTTTCTGCACGCAGTTTCGTCCTTGGCTCTGGTTATTACCCTTGCTGTTTGCTCAACCCATGCGCAGGAAACTGCAATGGAGGCCGCTCAGGTATTGTTGAACCCCCGCGCCGGCGATGAGCTAAAGACAACGGTCTGCAGTCAATGGAAATCGAACGCGGACCAGGTCTTAAAAATCCTGGTTGCAAAACTACCCAACGGGGACACCGAAGAGGAATATCGATGCATTCCATGGATCTGGAAGTTGTCGATCGAGGCGACACGCAACGAAGAGAAATCACCCGGAATGATCTTGAAGCTACTCGAGTTGTCTACTCCTGCTATCGATGAACCGCTCAGGGACTGGCAGGCGGTTGTGATCGGCGGCGCGGTGATCAACGGACTAAGCCTCAATGGGCTATGGCCCGAGGTGGAGCTGAAGCGGATCTTGCAAAATGATCTGCAAACAAAATTGCGATTCGATCGCGCGATCCAATTAGCGATGGAGATGGGAGTCGACATAAACATCAGAACGGGTACGCGCTATGATGCCATCCGGATGGTGGCTCTGCGCCCCGTTGAGGAATCGATCCCTTGGATCCAATCGTTTCTGAAACCCAAGACCGACGATGAGCTGCAAATGGGGGCCGTCAGCGCGCTATCGGACATCCAAGACAACCGCGTCGTCGAACCCCTCCTGAGATCGCTTGAAACACTCTCCGAGGAAAACCGTAAACTCGCAATCGATGCGCTCCATCGGACTCCGGTGCGCGCTCAAGCCTACCGAGTGTTCATCGATACCGATCGACAACAACGAGCCCATCGGAACCCATCGGCTGTTGAGAAACCTTCGGCTGTTGAGAAACCTTCGGGGGACGAAGAGCTCTTTGTCGCCAAGCCGTTGACTGTCCCCCATGCATTCACAAACGGGATCGAAGGCCCCGCTGGAGATAGTCATGGAAATGTCTACGCCGTGAATTTCGAAGAACAACAGACCATCGGCCGCGTGAATGCCTTAGGGCTCGGTGAGGTATTCCTCAAGCTATCCGGAAAAAGCACCGGCAACGGCATCGTTTTTGACCCCGATGGAAACATGTTGATCGCCGACTATGTTGAGCACAAAATTTGGAAAGTGGAAATGGGATCCCATAAAACCTCGGTGCTCTTCCACGATCCCGCGATGAACCAGCCCAACGATCTGGCCATCGCTCCCGATGGAACCATCTACGCTAGCGATCCTGATTGGACGCAATCGAAAGGCCAAGTCTGGTACATCGATCGGCAAGGAAATGGCCGCGTTGTAGCCAATGATATGGGTACGACTAACGGGATCGAGGTCAGCCCGGATGGAAAGTGGCTCTACGTCAACGAATCGGTCCAACGCAAGATCTGGAAGTTTGCGATCCAACCCGATGGGAGCCTCGTGGATCAACAGCTTTTGAAGGAATTTCCAGACCACGGATTCGATGGTATGC
Organism: Pirellula sp.; assembly: GCA_046318275.1. Taxonomy (GTDB): domain Bacteria; phylum Planctomycetota; class Planctomycetia; order Pirellulales; family Pirellulaceae; genus JBKCUI01. The sequence goes on from JBKCUW010000064.1 coordinate 23,434, forward strand.
GATGCGACGCAGATGGAAATCTGTATGTCACACGTTACGGCAAAGGAACCGTAGTGGTGCTCCGACCATCCGGAGAAATACTCCGAGAGATCGATGTTTTGGGGGCACGACCGAGCAACCTATGCTTCGGTGGCATCGACGGTCGAACAGTCACCGTAACCGAGGTGGAACACGGTAGGCTCGTTCGCTTTCGCACGGAGGTACCGGGCCGCAGCCATCGTTTATTCCCACAAGCTTGGATCAACGAAGCATGCCGCTGGATCGAAGAGGCGGGGAACGAGACCGGGGTCGAAACGCGTCCGAACGCAATCACGGATGCCGACTGGGTCGTTGAAAGCGACTCTGTCCGAGATGCTTGGAAACAGTTTCTTGGACCGATGCCCGATCGGTTGTCGACGCCGCTGACCTGGACCGAGGTTCAGTCGAAGGACGACAAAAGTTCAACCCGATCTTCAACGAGTGAATCCGCCGAGGACGATGTACTAAGTCGCCATCTACGCGTTGAAGTTGAGCCGGGCATCTTCATGGATGCAATCGTCCTGAGACCACGCCGCAACCCAACCCCCGAAAAACGAATGCCGGGATTGGTCGCGCTTCATCCCACCGTCAAAGAGACTATTGATGAAATTGCCGGCGTGACTAATCATGGACCACGGGCGATCGGTTGGCACTTTGCCAAACATGGCTACGTGGTGGTTTGTCCAAAAAACTTTCTGTGGCAAGACGTATCGGGATTTCAAGAGGCTGTTGATCGCCATCGAGCGGCCCACCCAAACGCACTTGGCATGGCCAAAATGCTTTTCGACGCGCAGCGAGCTGTCGATCTGCTCGTGGACATGCCCGAAGTCGATCCGAATCGGATTGGAGCTATCGGGCATTCCCTCGGCGCGAAAGAAGTCCTTTACTTAATGGCTTTCGATGATCGGGTGCGAGCAGGTGTCGCTAGCGAAGGAGGGATTGCGTTTTCCTCAACCAACTGGGATGCCCCGTGGTACCTTGGCCAATCCGACAGAGGCCCGCTGAACCATTCGCAGCTTCTCAACTTGATCGCGCCGCGTCCGTTGTTAATTATGGGTGGCGAATCGGGGCCGGGTGCCGCCGATGGCTCGCAGTCCATGCCGATCCTCCGTGCATCTGCCCGCTTTTGGCGAGGTCGATCACGCGTCAATCGGCTAGGGCTATGGAACCACCGATCCGGACATGTGTTCGAGGAGGAGCAGCTCCGCCGCTCCCTAGACTGGTTCGATGCAGCCTGGACAAATACGGCCAATTAGGGGGGTGAGTACTTTTACTCGACTTCGAGCATCGGATTGCGAAGTGCATCGCCTCCTCGGTTTTCGCGACCGTGGAATGAAGCCAGAGTATGCTGGTAATTTTTGGGGAAATCCTGGCCTGAAGTACTGATGGAAGTAGCAAAAATCGAGATATTATGCGTGTTGCGTAACACACGCAGATAGCGTCCCCTCTCTCTCATGAAAGATCTGGTATGGCAATCAATTTATTGGATATGGTTAAGTCGGCGGTTGCCGGCCAAGTTGCAGAACAATTGAGCTCTGCTGTTGGTATCGATAAGAGCAAAGCATCCTCAGCAATCGATGCTGTCGCACCTGTATTGCTCGGCGGGTTGTTGAAGAAAGCTTCGACCCCATCAGGCGCAAGCGACTTGAGCAAAATGTTCAAGGAGCAAGACACATCCATCCTGGATAACCTAGGTGGACTGCTCGGCGGAGGTGGTTCGTCCTCGGGCGTCGATCTGATGAGCATGGGTGCCAAGTTCCTACCGATGCTTTTGGGATCGAGCCAAGGCTCGGTGATCTCTGCCCTGGTCAAGCTGTTGGGCTTCAACGAAAAATCCATCACCAGCTTGATCACCATGTTGGCGCCGATCGTTATGTCGGTCGTAGGCAAGCAAGCCAAGTCGATGGGCGCGCTCGATCCATCCGCACTCACCAGCCTCCTCGGGAGCCAAAGCAACCTGCTCAGCAGCGCTCTGCCAAAAGAACTTTCAGGCGTTATGGGATTGGCGGATGTGCTCGGCGGGAAAGCCAACGCAGCGGTCCAAGCTGCGACGCAAGCAACCCAAGAAGCAGCTAATCCACTCAAGTGGCTTCTGCCGTTGGGTATCGTTGGCTTGCTCGGATTCCTCGGTTGGCAATTGCTCAACAATAAGCCTGCGGAACAAACCGATAAGAAGGGTTCGACGCCTAGCGCGGTGAGCGCTGGTGGCGCCGATGTTCAATTGCCATCTCTTCCAGACCTCACCGATGTGAAGAAGGGGCTAGACACAACCTTTGGTGGTTTGACCCAAGCTCTCAGTGGCATCACCGATGTGGATACGGCCAAGGGTGCTCTCAGCAAGATTGAAGATGCTGCCAAGGCCTACGCAGGGCTAGGGATCGACAAGCTTCCTGCAGCCGCGCAAACCGGACTGGGGCCATTCATCAAGCCATATGTCAACAGCGTTAAGGAACTGCTCGAGAAGCTCTACATCATTCCAGGTGTGAAGGACGTCATCGAGCCAGCTATCGGTCCTATGCTCGAAACGGTGAACAAGCTGGTTGGCTAATCACTGAGAGTGCGATCCTAAGTCGCTAAATCCCATTGCAAGGGCTCGTGCCACACTACTGGCGCGAGCCCTTTTTTCGTATCATGCCCGCATCGTGGACTCGGTATAGCCATGGGTATCGCAATTCGAAGAGCCATCGGAAAAATCATCGGAGTTAGCGTCGAATCAGAATGACCATCGAAAGTGGCGAGATATTTCAATCGTGGGATTTGTACTCCCGAATCGTGCACTGCAACTGGATGCGCCATCGCGAAATGTCCGCGGCTATCGACCGTTGTATCGCCGATTGCCCGCAATCGATACGAGTCCTCGACCTGGGATGCGGCGATGGGGCGATGGCCTGCGATGGACTGCGTCGATACGATGTCGCTCAATACGTCGGTGTGGATCTCTCCGAAGATGCGTTGCGATTGCTCGCTCAGCGCACTGGACCCGGTACACGACGCTCCAATTCGGTATCCAAGGATCTTAAAGATTGCTATTCCGCTCGACCTTCCAGCAGCAACGATGGTGAGGCGATTCACAAGCTTTTGCTCGCCGGTGACATGAAAGTGCTGTTGAAAAGCTTACCCATGGCCAGTTTCGATGCCGTGATCGCGAGCTACTCCCTCCACCACTTCTCAACCCAAGACAAGCGGGAGCTCCTCGAGCAAATAGTTCGAGTCCTTGCGCCTTCGGGGGTTTTTATCTGGATCGATATCGCTCGCCTCGATGATGAGGATCGCGAGGGATTCATCGCTAGACTCGACGAAGAAGTCCGCCGCCATTGGGTCGGGATGCCACTCGATGAGCAAATCGACGCGATCGATCATATCCGCAATTGCGATTTTCCTGAAACCGCCTTATGGATGGAATCCGAGTGGACCGCGCGAGGAGGCGCCTCCGTCGAATGCTTGTTCCGAGATTCGTTCTACGGTTGCTGGGCTATGCGCAGAACGATCGGCTAGAGACACGCTTCGAACTAAAAACCGCGACGATCGTACGATCGTGGTGGGGCGTAAAGCGGCTGTGGCGAACGCGCTTCGCGGTACGAAGGAACCGCTGGATAGGTTGTGGCTGGGTAGGCAGTTGTTGGGTAAGCTGGCCCCGTGACAACTCCCGGTGCACCCGTGACAACTCCCGGTGCAACGGTCACAGGTGCGGACGGCACTCCGCCTTGCATGGCGGTGATGACATAATCACTCACCCCTTCCTGACTTAACAAAATCACATCGTTAACATCAGGACGCGATGCCACGCCATTGGTTTGAATATGAGATACGATCACCGTGTCGCTTACGCCGCTACGAGTCATGTTGATGACCTCTGCCATGGTAACTGGTCGTCGCGTCGTAGCGCGCGGGGCAGGGTTTGCGCGATAGCCATCGCGGTAGACAGGCGGTGCACCATACATCGGCGATGAGTAGACGATGGTCGGTTGACCAGCGTACCCGTAAGGTGTGTGATTGTAGTACGCTTGCTGTTGCTGATACGCACGCTGTTGTTGCAAGTTGCGATCGCGCTGGTTCCCCATCAATCCACCTGCCACGGCGCCCACCGCACCACCGATCAAGACACCTTCGGCCGTTTGTTTTTTGTGATTGTGACCGATCACGCCACCGATCGCGGCGCCGGTTAGGCCTCCGACCACCGCCCCTGTCCGCGTGTTCTCTTGGGCGAAGCCATCAGACACCGCACCCCGCGGGCCGATTGCAGCCGGAAGAATCGTCACGGCGGAGATCGCCGCGCGGATCGCTAAGAACCTCAGCCCGCCAACTCGCGAAAATCCATAGTTTTTTAGGGTCCAAAGCTTCATGGTTTTCACACCGATCTCGTTCACCCAATTTTCCCTACGCGGTTCCCAAGCTTCAGCAACGATTGCTAGCAAAAGCTTGGCGGCTGCTCCCTCTTGGAAGCCGAAAATCCTGGGATTTCGTATCCTATCGGCGTTTTTGAGTCGAGACTGAAACTTTGCCGATCTGGGGATGCTGATTTAGGCTCTTTCCCAATTCTTTCAACTTCTTATTCGGTACCGAGTCCCAATTCATGTTCGCTTAAGGTTGACTGGATATGCTTTGGGCTGGTTGCGTCGCGGGATGATTCTATGGCAGGACCGCAGGAATCCAACCGTGGAACGTGTCTGCTCAGGAATGTTGGTGTTGAGATCTACGGAGAAGCAAATGAACCTTAAATCGTCCGGTCCCCGTTGGTTTCGCTGGCGATGGCTTTTGTTGCTGGTGGTGTTGGTAGCCGGTATCGGTTTAGCCTTGCCAGCCTTGAGGGGCCCGCGAGGCGGTCGCGCGCGGCACGCAGGAACACCTCATCGTCCTGGAATGCAATCCGAAGTTTCTCGAACCGATGCTTCACTAAAGCCAGTGGCTGCGAACGAGTTGAAGGAAAACGTCTTGCAAGCTCGGAGCGATGGATCGCATGACGGATCGGCAGAGCGATCAACATCCGCTGATTCGTTGGAATCCACAGATAACCAAGCTAGCGAAACGGAAACGAACGCGACCGCATTGGTCTCGACAAGCGTAGCGCCGGTTGCGGATAAAGCGGTGCCCCTTGGAAGCGAAGCATGGACGCGATTTCGCGGTCCTAACGGGACTGGTGTCAGCTCCGATTCGGGAGTCGCCACCGAATGGTCTGATAGCAAGAACGTTAAATGGAAGACAACGATCCCCGGAGCTGGTTCCTCAAGTCCAATCGTGACCGATCGATATATTTTCATCAGCTCGTACTCTGGGTATGGCGCGGGCGCCAGCCAAGGCTCGATTGAAACTCTGAAACGGAATCTATCATGCATCGATCGATCCAATGGAAAGATCCTTTGGACCAAAAGTGTCGATGCCGTGCAACCTGAGGATGCCTATCGCGGCATGGGTGTGCCCGAGCACGGTTATGCAACCAACACGCCGGTGACCGATGGTACATCGGTCTTCGCGTTCTTCGGTAAGTCGGGTGTGGTCGCCTATGACATGGAGGGCAAGGAACTTTGGAAGACGAGCGTGGGTACGGAATCTGGAAATCGAGGTTGGGGGACCGCCGCAAGCCTGATTCTGTATAAAAACCTGGTGATCGTTAATGCTGCCGAGGAAAGCCAATCGATCCGAGCACTGGACAAATCCACAGGCAATGAAGTCTGGAAAGCGACTGCCTCGGCACTGGAGTTAGCCTATGGCACACCGGTGATCGCGCGTGTCGATGACCAGCGCGATGATTTGGTGATCGCAGTACCCGGCGAGGTGTGGGGACTCAATCCTGATACAGGGAAGCTCGCTTGGTATGCCGAAACAACACTCACCGGCAACCTATCGCCGAGTGTTATTCTCGATGGCGATGTTGTCTACGTTTTCGGAGGCTATCGATCCTCGGGATCGATGGCGGTTCGCATGGGTGGCAAAGGAGATGTCTCCAAAACGCATGTTGTTTGGACAAGTCGGAACTCTTCGTATGTATCGACCCCAGTGCTGAACCAAGGCAACCTCTACTGGATCGATGATCGTGGAACTTACTACTGCGCATCGGCAAAAACCGGAGAACTATTGCATCGAAGCCGTGTTACAGGAATACAGTCACGCGATCGACCAGTGTATGCTTCGCCGATCGCAATCAACGGCACGTTGTACTTTCAAACACGGCACGATGGCGTGTTCGTAACATCATCCAAGCCGGAACTTGATGTGTTGCATCAGAACCGGTTCGAATCCGATTCGAGTATGTTCAATGCGACACCGGCAGTCTATGAAGGCGAACTTTTCCTTCGATCGGATACGGCCCTTTATTGCATCGCATCTGAAACGAAGTAATCAACCTGTGTCCATCAAACGCAGACGATTACATTCAACGAAGTCGCAAAACTTTTGTTTCTCTCCCAAGGAGTTGTTGGTATGAAAAAGTGGATTCTCTCGCTCGTCGTATCGAGCACTTGCGTCGGCTATGCGATGGCACAGCCACCCGGAGGTGATGATCAACCTCCTCGACAAGGCGAATTTGGCCGTGGGCCCGGTGGGCCGGAAGGCCGTGGGCCGGAAGGCCGGGGGCCTGGTCACTCGCCGGAACAAATGGTGGAACACGCCATGAGTTTTGATAAAGACAAGGACGGCAAACTGGATCGCGAAGAGTTGTTGGCTCTCGCTCGCGAGATGCATTCGCAACCTGGAGGTCCCGGAGCGGGTGGTCCTGGTCGTGGACCTGGCGGACCGGGTGGCCCAGAGGGTCGTGGTCCGGGAGCAGGTGGTCCTGGTCGTGGACCTGGCGGCCCTGGTGGCCCAGAGGGTCGTGGTCCCGGAGCAGGTGGTCCTGGTCGCGGTCCCGGTGGCCCTGGTGGCCCAGAAGGTCGTGGTCCCGAAGCAGGTGGTCCCGGTCGTGGACCTGGTGGCCCTGGTGGCCCAGAAGGTCGTGGTCCCGAGGCAGGTGGTCCCGGTCGTGGACCTGGCGGACCTGGTGGCCCAGAAGGTCGTGGTCCGGGAGCAGGCGGTCCTGGTCGTGGACCTGGCGGACCGGGTGGCCCAGAAGGTCGTGGAGCGGGGAGGCCGGAAGGACAAGGGCATGATCCTCAGCGTATGGTCGAGCATGCGATGGAGTTCGATGCCGATAAGGATGGCAAACTCGATCGGAACGAATTGCTCGAGTTTGCTCGGCATATGCCACCTCCTGGCGACCAAGGCCCTGAGGGACGTCCTGGTGAAGCGGGAGGCCGTGGTCCTGGCGGGCCTGGCGGCCCGGGAGGACCCGGTGGACCCGGTGGTCCCGGCGGTGGTCGTCGAGGTGGACCAGGTGGGCCAGGTGGACCTGACGGGGGCCCTGAGGGTGGTCGCCCACAACGGCCACAACGCCCTGAGTAACCTTGCAACTCGATTGCAATAACTCGGTACTGAGAAAGCAATGCACCAACGAGAGCCGCTGGGAAACCAGCGGCTCTCTTCATTCGCGGCCATCGCGGACGCGGCAGGCTAGTTCTTGATCGTGACTGTTTTCAAGTTATCCGCGGGGACTCGATCGATTAATAGATTCCGCGGATCAATACCAGCTTGGTGCGGGACCTCATCGACGACGAACTCGAGTTCATGAACTCCGTTTGTTAACTGAACGCGCTCACGATGCAATAGTTTGCCATACCGCTTGCCCGACTCGGCTTTCGCATACGCTCCGACCTCGAGAAAATCGTTCATATCGACGCTGGCCTCTTCGCCTCTCTCATCCGCCTTAAACTTCTCGCACTCGACCTTGATCTTTACGCGATACTTGCCGTCCTCGGTCTTCTCGGCAGTCGCTTCCAGCGTTCGATTCCCGAACAAGGTGATGTCTTCAAACAAATCCTTGATCAAGTACTGCAGCTCGGGCGGTGTTTGCTCTCGCAACCGATCGATCAAAGCATACGAGCTCGGGTACGGTGGGCCTTGATAAGCGTACTTTTCCACGATCTCCTTGAGGGCAGCATTGATCCGTTTTTCACCGATCATTTCGGTGAGGTAATAGAGCGCTAATCCTCCCTTTTGGTAGTGGATGTATCCTTGGCTCGGATCCACAGAAACCAGAGGCCGCTCCTTGAGTTGCTCCGTGCCGCGCGAACGGAGGTACCGGTCCATTTCATACCGAAAGAACTTGTGCATCACGTCATCGCCAAACTTCTTTCGCATGATCATGAGCGCGGTGTACTGTGCTAAAGACTCAGAAAGAAGTGTGGCTCCTTGCATCTTGGCCCCGACGACTTGATGGGCCCACCATTGATGACCCATTTCGTGAGCAACGACGTAAGAAACCATGTCGATATCATCGGGTTTCTCCAGATTTGCAATAAAACCGATGGATTCCGAATAGGGCATCGTCCCCGGGAACGCTTGGGCGAACTGTGCAACCCGCGGGAACTCAATGATGCGAGCCTGTTTGTGCTTGTACGGTCCAAACTCGGCGTTGCAATACGCAAGTGTTTCTTGGATCGCCTCGGACATTCGGGAAACATTCCACGGATGGTCTTTGTGGTAGTAGACTTCCGTGTCGACATCTCCGACCTTGCCCCTTTCCACTTCGTACTTCGCCGAAATGAACGAGTAGAAGTTGAGCGAGGGGTGGTCGACTTTGTACCGGAAGTAATTTCGATCGTTCTCAGACCATTTTTCGATCAAGGTTCCCGGCGCGACCGCGGTCTGGTCGGAGGAAGTGCTGATAACAGTCTCTACAGTGACCCAATCGGAGTCTTCGGCAATGTAATGGACTTTGCACACATCGCCACATTCTCTCGTAAGTTCCGGGAACGATTCGATAGGTGGTAGCCCAAACGCTTTTCGGCGCCGCGGCAGCACGACTCGACGATTGGAAGAGAAACCGAACGAAGGAGCCAGCCCATTATTAAAAAAAGTCCCGTTCTGCACCAACTGCGCATTGGAGACGCTGTTTTCGATTCCACGAGTATTGCTCGTGACGGTGTACTTCATTTCGAGCGTCTGGCCAGGTTCGAACGGTTTCTCCATGCGATACGTTCGCATCAATAGCTTCGTGTCATCCTTGTCAAGAATTGCACCGGGGATCTCGATGGTGGTTTCGAGAAACGGTGCAACATTGAGATAGAGCGTATCGATCGGGGCGTCCGATCGATTGGCGATCGTTTGGACCGCGCTCATTCGCATGTTGCGAGTCTCGGGGTAAATGTCGATCGCATAATTCACCGAAAGTATTTTTGGTTGCGGAATCGAGATAATCGACTTGTACGTCTTCTCGTATTCCACTTGTCGTCGCTCTTGCTCCGTTCTGCCGACGATCGTATTCAGCACCATGGTGTTGTAGGCGAGGTAGCACCCCATCATCACCGCAGCAACCATGGCGCATGAAGGCAGTATCCAACCGCGTCGAGAGATCGACGTCAGTCCTTCTCGCAAACGGATCGCCCATGATCTCGCAACACCACGGTGCATCACCACCGCGCACAACCACATCAATACGGCTGAGACGAATACCCAATAAATTCCAAATCCGACCAATCCAGGTGCGTATGGTTGGATACCAAACATATCTGAGTAAACATGCCCCGGCATGGCTCCAAATCGGAAGAGCAGCGTCTCCCAACGCAACCATTGCCATATCTGGCCGTTGACAATAATGAACAGAATGAACAGCACATAACCGACGTATTTATTGGGTGCCAAAGTGTGCGCTACAAATCCAACCACCGCAAAAAACGCCAATCGCGTTCCCGTGATAGCAATCATCTCTAAGAAGTAAACATCGAGCTGGTATCGAGTGTATCCATGTACCCACTGATAAAAGCAGCCAATAGCTATACCTACCAACAAGATGGCGTACAGGATCACCAGCATCGTCACGAGCCGAGAGAGAATGAAAACGCCGTTTGGGGTTGGGGTTGCTCCGAGGATTTCGTGGATCCTGCTGTCCCGATCCCGCCAAACTAAGACACCGGTGAAGTAGGTAATGATCGCTAGCGGAAAAATTAGCAGCGAACCCGAGACCTGCTCAACAACGTTGTAGGTCACAGGAAAAGAAGATCCGCCATACATTCCACTGTTGCCGAGGAACAAACCGATCGTTGTGTTCAATAGTGCAAAACACATGATCACGATAAAGGTCGTGCTTCCAACGACAGATCTCATGTCGGATGCGAGGGTCGACGCAAATTGCGTCCACCAGGACGGTGCCGGTTGTCGCTTGGGAATCGCAGCGCTTTGGTTCAAGACCAAAGTGGCTGAGTACTCATCTTCCCTGGGAGCGTTCGAACCTTTGCGCCGCCGACTATTCGATTGGATCTCGAATCGGAAGTAATGACCTGCGATCGCAAAGATCGCAAACGCAATTAACAACCAAATCAATCGGTTAGCAATCAATAGTGGCGTTATCGGAATCAGCAGCGAATTGCGCTCACTCACCGTCCAGTACTTCGTTGCTGTACTAAATGGCGCCGATCCAAACGGGTCGATGAGGCAAGTCAGAGTTTCGTATTCAAGCCACTCGGTCAACGACTGGGTGACCGCATAGACCACCAACAGCAAGAGGAGGGACATGAAAGAGTAGAGGGTATTGCGAGTGACACTTGCTACCGCGAAAACGATCGATCCGAAAAGCAACGTGTTGGGGACGACAAAAATCAAGAACGGCATCCAATGATGCGCGAAAGCCGTTTCTCCCCATTGCTCCGACTCCGAACCCGCAAACAATCGGGCCCCGAGAATCCCGATTGAAATCCCAATCGCAGGTACCAAAGCGATTGCGGTCGCCCCAAAGAAGCGGCCGCATAGGAACCCCCACTTGCTAAGCGGTTTGCTGAACAAGATATCCGACATCTTGCTGCTGAAATCGCGAGAAGCCGACGAGTCGTAGATTGCGGCTGCCATGAAGCAGGTCAAGATACTGGAAGCGGTATACCAGAGGGCGATCATGTACGGTGCGTTCTTGTGGGTATTACCCGCAGGGCCACCTACCTGCACAAAATCGGAGCCCGCTGCCAGCCCAAACAAAACGGCGAGCGCTGCGACGAAGATGTAGACCATCCAGCCTCGAAGCCAGTACGATAGTTCGAATTTGAAAAATTCACGAAACATGGATATCGATTTTCCGGGCAATTGGTGAAAAGAAGTGTCTTGAAGAATTCCTACTGCCAGCGGCATTTGGCCCACGCCAAGCATCAGCGCCATCCCGTGAGCAGCAAGGCGCTAGCCGCTGGTTACGGTGATCGCCACGCAGATGATGCTCGTTGTACTTAGTTCCCGTTATCGACAGACACCGACGGCTAGCGCCCAGTCGTTCACCCAAGGCAACAACCCGCATCGGCGTGCAGCATGGCGCTAGCCGCTGGTAATCATGATAGGTCCGTGAACGCATGTCAGTTGCCGTCTTTGGTGTCGATACTGTGTCTTGACCTAACGACCATTAACTCGCTTTGGAGCGATTCAAATACGAGAAAAACACATCCTCCAAATCGGGTTCCGCGCACGAAAAACCATGGCCTGGATCCTCTTCGCTATAAATCCGAACCAACGGACTCCCCGCTACCAACTTTGTCGACAGGACCGGATAGTCCCAACTCTTCTCGCTTAGTTCCCGCTTGCTCATCGATTTGGACCAAACATAACCACGCAGCGATTCCTCGGCGTCGGACGGCGAGCCGCTCTTGAGCAACCGACCATGGTGGATGATCGCCATGTTGGTGCACAACTCTTTGACATCCTGAACAATGTGGGTCGACAGAATCACGATGATGCTTTCGCCAACCTCGGCGAGGAGATTGTAAAAACGGTTTCTTTCCCCTGGATCCAATCCTGCTGTCGGTTCGTCGACAATCAGCAATTGTGGGTCACCCAAGAGCGCCTGCGCGATCCCGAATCGTTGCCGCATCCCACCGGAATACGTCGCTACCGGTTTGTGGCGAACATCGCTTAAATTGACCCGCTCCAAAAGCGATTCAACCACGGCCAATCGGTCCCGGCTGCTCGAGCCGACCCCCTTCAAGGCCGCCAAATGACTGAGCAGCTTGACGGCGCTGGTCCGCGGGTAAACACCGAACTCTTGGGGTAGGTATCCCAAGATCTCGCGGACCCGAGTCTTCTCATTCAAGACATCGATATCTCCCAATCGGGCGGATCCTGAGTCGGCGTTTTGAAGCGTTGCCAAGGTCCGCATCAACGTCGATTTGCCAGCCCCATTGGGTCCCAGCAACCCAAACATCCCCTTGGGAATGACTAAAGAGACACCATCTAACGCTCGGACGCCTCCGGGATAGGTTTTGCTTAGGTTTTCAATGACGAGCTGCATAAGGGGTATACCTCGGAATGGCCGAAATTTGACCTCGAACTTGGGAGACGAGGAGCCTTTCCGAAAACCATCAGGCGTCTTGGCGTTAGCCGCAGGCTTTACGGGTTCCGATTAGGCTCGAACAGGTTTTATCAAAAGTTTGTCGTAGTACGAGGGACCGTACAGCAGGTTCGCACGCGATTATCGCTTCTTGGTTTTTTATCCACAGCCTCCTTTGTTTTTTCCTCAGGACGATACGTTCGGACGAACTACCGATGGCGGCTTGCCCCAATCGTCAGTGGCAATGCCGCAAACGGAAGCACCGCGAGGGCGGCAACGGCTAGTGTCAGTGGGTAAGCCACCATGGGTGGATCGATGGGCCGAAACACAATGGC
>JBKCUW010000065.1:0-172991 GCA_046318275.1 Pirellula sp.
TATTATGCGTATACTCTCGTTGTCGAGCGAAAAAATCCGATGAATCGGATCCTATGCTCCTCCAAAATGCGGGTGTAACTCAGTGGCTAGAGTGCTAGCTTCCCAAGCTGGAAGTCGTGGGTTCGAATCCCATCACCCGCTCTTCTAACGGAGCTTGTCGCTTCTTACCGCAATTACTGCGACATGGCGCTTCTGTTGAAGCGATCGTTGGGGGGAATTGTCTTGTCCGTATATCGCACGTTCTAAATCCGCGCAGGAAACTCCGCAACCATCTAGGACCGGATCAGTTCGATGGCACGAAATGCATGAGATAGTAGATTGCTGTACCGATTAGGGGGACCCCGGCCATTGATTTTGAATCATTGCGTATTCGTTGCCGGCGTTCTGTTGGGTAGGCATATCAGAAGCAAAGCGATCGCAAGGAAATAATGAAGCAATTGCGTCCCCGAGAAAATGCCTAGTGCTTTGGAGGTCGGCCCCATGAACAATGCCACTCCAAACGACGCAAATAGCGAGGCAATGGCGAAAATACCGAGCCAAAGTTGCTTCCCGTTGCGAACTCGTAGGAGGGTATAGGCGATCGAGATACTGCTTATGGCGGGGATAACTTGAGCCCAGAACTTGGCTCCTAGCAGCCAAATGGCAATTCCCAACCCACCGATAATGAAGGTGAACCACCAAGCTCCGCCAAGTCGCCTTGATATTGAACTGTGCGGATAGGCAAGACTAAAGGCAAGAATAGGGAATGAACTTACAGCGGCGATGGCAGCTACAATCCGATGGGGCCCGGTGACTAGTTGGTTGATCGGGGAAAAGTTCGAGAATTTCAGGACGCCCAACGCCGCTGCACATCCAATCCAAAAACACGCTACGCCAATCCCCGCTCGTTGCTGTGTTGGTCGTAAGTTGGTGATCACGAGGTACGAGCACGCTGCAAATAGCACCAGATCGGAAAATGCATCGTGTGTCATGATGGGGGGCCGATCTTACAAAAATAATAGCCAATAGATTGCCGGTGCAACGGACCAACGAGCAACCTCGAGCCAAGCCGCCCAGCGACGTTTCTCCATCCATCCAGCTACAGCAACCAGCGACGCGACAATCCAAATTGCAGCGATCATGCTCTGCCAGATTTCCCATTTAGGGAAGTAGAAGGTGAATATGGAAATTGCGAGGACATTTAGGACCAGTTGAGCCAAGGCATACCAAATGACGCGACGCTCTAGGTTCAGTTCATACCGTTGAAAATGCTGCGGATGGAACGGTTCAGCCTTATCTCCCTCCCAGCCGACGGGTGGGGCTATCAGTGCATCCAGTTTTGCCGCAAGCCCTTTCGCCGTTAAAAAATCATTCCAGATGATCGCGTAATAGTGCCAATTCCCCCACAGCGGATTAACGCTCGCCAATTGAGTGCGTACTCCATAAACAATCGGTTCGTCTCGTTCGTCTTCATAAGTACCAAAGAGCCTATCCCAAATGATTAATATTCCTCCATAGTTTTTGTCGAGGCAGTAGTCGTCTTGGCCGTGATGCACTCGGTGATTGCTGGGACTGACGAAGATGCGATCAAACCAACCCAATTTTCCGATCAACTCGGTGTGGACCCAAAACTGGTAGAGCAAATCGATCAGCGCAACGAGCACGAACATCGCCGGAGGGATCCCAAGGATTGCCATCGGTAGGTAAAAGATCCAATCGAATAAGAACGTCGTCGAAGATTGACGTAGCGCCGTTGATAGATTGAAAAACTCGCTATTGTGATGGGTGATATGGCCCGCCCACATGATACGTACTTCGTGGTTCGCACGGTGTTTCCAGTAATAGAGGAAGTCGTACATCACCAACGCAACTACCCATGCTAGTGGGTTATTCATATTCCATGGGCCCAATGAATACTGCTGGAACACGAGAATGTAGAGGCCTAAGGTCAATAGCCTTGGGAAGGCAGCAGCGATCCGGCTGAGGATGCCAATGTTCAAGCTGGCAATGGCGTCTGCCAGTTGGTAGACCGGACGTGTTAGACCACCCGCGTCGGCCACACGGTTAGAAAACTTTACATGGGCCCATAAAGCCTCTAGGGCAATCATGGCCATGAATACTGGTATGGCATAAAGGATCGGATTCATAGCAGCATTTTATGATTGCGGGATCGACGATGCGAGCACCTTTCCAGGTACAGTTCCAGATTGCTCGGATCTCGGGTCTCCGTTCGCACATTTCTCGACCATAGCCCCCTTGGAATGCGTCGATGCTACAACCGGTGCAATCGGACCTTTAGGGGGGGCACCTTAGTAGGCCACCATTGCTTTTTCCGCGGAGATGACAGGTCCTAAGGGAAACGGTAGCGGATTGAAATTGAAAGGGGCATGATTTGAGTTATTCTAGAAAGCCATACGCCAAAATTTTTTTGGGCATGTCTGACGAAAATCCACGATGGCTGACACCCCGCGTTTCTCAAGCTACATCCTCAACCAGTTGAGTGAGGCCATCGAACGTTTTGGTTTCGATGAGACTCGTATCAACCGAAAGTTAGTTCTCGGTACTCTGGGCGTACTCGTACTCGGAATCCCAACCATTCATCTCTTGCATGCTTGGCAGATGAAAAAGGTGCATCGCGCCATGCTGGAGCGGGTCGATTCACTGAGGGATGAAGGCAGAGTAGGTCCTGCCATCGAATTGATGGACAAGTACCTTCGGTATAAGCCGGATGATGTCGAAAAGCGTGTGGACCTTGTGGAACTCTTTCATCGGAAAGCCGCAACTCCTGAGGAGGTCCTGTCTCTAGTTACGCTTCAGTATTCAACGTTGGGTCTTTGCGAGTCCAACGCGAAGCTAATCGATCGCGTGGCGGGGTTAAGACTCGCTCTTACCGATCGTCTTATCCAGGTCGGGCGTTACGAAGATGCCATTGAGCAGATTCACATCGGAAGCGACGCCGTGAAAAATGTCGCCCTCGAGAAGCAACTGGCACGAAGTCGGATGGGTTTGCTGTTGGCCAAGCGACCAGACGCGAGCGATAAGTATTCCAAAAGCACGGATCCTGAATGGCTTAAGCTACTCGACGCAATGCATCCAGCCGACCTACTGGCTCGGTCCCTCATCGACATTCCTGGCGATCTGGAGTTGTCAGAGTTGTTTGTGGAATTGTGCTTTGGAGACCCAGAGGCATTGAGAAACTCCCTCCTCGGTAAAGACTCGACTGAAGATCTGCGAATGCGGGCTAAGAAGAAAGCCGAGGAGACGCTGGCGAAGCTACCCGAATCGGCAGGCGCGTGGTTGCTCAATTTCCGTGTGATGGCACTGCTCGATAAAGACCTCACTCGGCAGGAAGTCGAGCGGGCGGTAGAACGGTTTTCGGATAACCCGCAGGTACAGAAGGAAGCGGGGCTTTACTTTTTGCGTTTAGTGCTTCGCGAGGATGAAACGGGGGAATCAGAATCGAGTTCGCCTCAACGTTCCGCGGACTTGGCGAGGGCCGAAGAAATTCTTTCCTCATTAACTTCCTCGTCAACATCGCGAGATGCGAGTTTGTATATCGCGATGGGTGAAGTACTCGAGCTGAAAGGTAAACACAAGGAAGCGATACGGGTATGGACGGACGGTGCCCGCGTTTGCATCCCGCCCACATGGGGACTCCAAGTTCGTATCGCTCAAAAGCACCTTCTGGACGGGGATCTTTCTCAGGCGAGAGAGGCGTTGCGGGGAATGGATGATGCGATCCGCAGAGAATCGATCGCGTTTCCAAGTGCGATTCAAAGCGAAGCACAGCGTTTTGCGAAGCAACAATGGGTCGCGTATTTTCTGAAGGCAGGGGACACCGCGCAAGTGGAGCGACTGCTCGAGGGAATTAGGGCTAGCATCGCTACAGGATCGGCTGCCACGCAAGCGAATCAGTATGAATATCTGGGTGCGGTTTACTCGTCGTTGGGACAGTGGCAGAAAGCCGCGGAAGTATTGGTAGATGCAGTCAGCCTTCGTCCCGCAGATGATGAGATCCTTAGACGGGCGTACCAAGCATCGATCGAAGCGAGACTTTATCCACAAGCTCGAAAGCAACTAGAATCTATCAATGACAAAAACTTCATGGATTGGGTCCGATTGGCATCGGTTAGCCTTGAGCTTCCCATCGCGGCGGGCGCAACCGGAGAATCTGATGTCATCAAGGCCGAAGCCGCACTCGTGAATGCCCGCGAGTTGATGGCATCCGATCCGAAGCTTAGCGAACGAGAGTGGATGGTCGAACTCCTTGACTATGGGATCAGACTGCGAAGATCGAGCGGAGAAACTCAACGACGCGTGATCGACGAAGCGTCTGCTAAACTGGCCCAGCGATGCGAAGCGAATCCGGATATGACAGACATGTGGCAATCGCATATATCGGCGCTTCGCAAGTGGGGAAAAATCAAAGAGGCCGAAGCACTGTTGCTTACCTTTCAACAACGCAATCCGGAAAGTCCTTTAGCCATTACCTTTCGAGCAAATATGCTTGCTGCTAACGGAGAGTACGATGAGGCGCAGAGGATTTTACTGGACAAGTTACGTCAAAATCCTGAAAACGATATGGTATTGGCAACGTTGCTGCAATTGAACAGCACGGCAACCTCACTCGCGTTGATCGTCGATACCTGTCTTGAACTTTATAAAAACGATGTTCAGCGGCTCTCCATGATGGGCCGAATGGCTGTCAAGACTCCGGCGCGTTGGAAATGGTCCGAGGGTAACGACCAGGATGAGGCAAAAGGTAATCTGAAATCATGGAGTTCATCTGTACAAAAGATTGAAGATAGGATGCGGACCCTCGAGGGTGATGCGGGGAGCGAATGGCGTATTCTGAGGGCGCGTCGCTTGTTGACTTCCGTGGACCTGAAGCAATCCTCCGATCTATCAATAATTCGTGATTTATCGACCTATATCATTACGAAAAAGCCATCGTCGCCGGAAGGTTATGCTTTGGAAGGTGCCGTGCTGGAACGTATGAACGAATTGGAGTCGGCAACCGCCATGTATATGAAAGCGGTGGGACTCGGTGAGACGGATATCAGTGTGTTTGAGCGTTTAACAGAACTGCTCTATGCCCAGGGTCGCTTGGAGGATGCTCAAGCAGTAATGAACAAATTAGGACGCGGACTAAGCCGATCCGCGAGAATATCTTCGGTGGCGTTGCGAATGGCAGCTTCCGAAAATGACTTAGATCTGACCCTATTGGCCAAAGAAGGGGTCGAAGTGCGACCTGGCGATCCGATGGCGTGGGTATGGTACGCGCAAGTTCTCGAGTTAACCTCTCGCGGCGCTTCTCGAGAGGATCGGAGCGAATCCTTGGCGAACGCAAGCCAGGCATTGGATCGCGCGGCAGCGATTGCGCCGTCAGACCTTCGAGTCTTAAATGCCGAATATATCTTCTACTCGCGCATGTCCGATGCTGTAAAAATCCAGGCGACGATAGAGCGACTTCGCGGAACCACCAACGTGGATCCAGTGCAAAAGAACATTGCCTTGGGGCGTATGCAATTAGGGCAAGGGAACTTGAATGAAGCGTTGGCTTCTTATCAAGCCGCTGAGGAGTTGGGGGCGAAACGGTCAGCAATCGCGATTCTAAAGGCTGAAGCGCTTCGATCGCAGCAGAAAATTGACCCGGCGATCGATGGTTTGGAAACCGCCCTACAGTCGGAACCTGAAAATGGGCAGTTGCGGCGGTATTACGCCACGATTCTTGGCTCTCGCGGTACCGTGGCGGATTGGGAGCGTATCGAACAGCTACTAACTGCTTCGACATTTTCCAACTCTGTGGATGACAATCGGCTACTGGCAACCCTCTACATACAACGGGGATTACCTAGCGACTTGATCAAGGCACGCCGCATTTTGGATAAGCTGGTCCTTGGGAAATCAGATAAATCCGACGAGGATAATTTTCGCCTTGGACTATTGTGCCAGCGTAGCGCTCAGCTGCAATTCGAGCTCAAGCGAACTATCGATGGAAATCGATTGCTCGAGGATGCCGAGCGCTATCTGCAGCAATCTTTGGCAATGGCTCCTGAACGAGAAGATGTCTTGTATGCGTACGGAAGAGTGCTGCTAAAACGAAACCGTGTGCCAGATGCATTAGCCCAAGCCGAGCAATTGCTGCGATTGGATCCCGACTCATTTGCCGCAAATCTCTTGATGGCGAGCGTTCAGAAAGCGAATGGAAATGGCAATGCTGCTTCGGGAATTATCAGGTCCTGGCAGCAGCGCATGCGCGAGAAAGTAAACCCAACGAACGCTAGGACTATCGACGTGCTTAGCAAGTCAGTGCTAGGGTTTTTGACGATCCAAGATGTTCCATCGTGTGAGAGAGTGATTACGGATCTCGAATCGCTCGATCCGAGAGCTGTGTTACTTGTGCTGACCGCAATTACCAAAAACGAGGAGATGGAAACGAGAGCACGAGCAATGGACCTGCTATTAAAGCGGGGGCTAATGGCGGGACCAGAATCAGCCCTTGCCAGGGATATCAGCATAGTTCTGGCTCAAGCGTTGATCGAAGCTCCATTCAGCACCGATATGCCATCCAAGCTGCGACCCTTTCTGATCGATGTTCAATCGGCCCAAGGAGACAATCCACGTTTGATGAAAGTAATGGCAGAGTACTGGTTAGTAACGGGTGAACGCGGTAAGTCGGTAGATGCCTATCGGGGCCTCGTTCATTTGGGCACCAAGGACCCCATCGCTTTGAATAATCTTGCGAATCTGCTGAGCGAGTCCCCCGACGGCTTAGGCGAAGCACTCCAAACGATTGATCAGGCAATCGCGATTGCTGGGGAATTGCCCGACCTGTTGGATTCTAAGGGAGCTATTCTGATGCGGATGGGCAAGCTGGAGGAGGCTGCAGGCATGTTTGAGAGAGCAGCCAAAATCGGTACCAATCCTTTGTTCAAATTTCATTGGTACGTCGCATTGATGCGGGCAGGCCGAACCGATTCCGCCTTGCGGATTAAGGAAGCGATCGATAAGTCCGCACTTCGCCGAATTCAGCTTTCGCCGGACGATGTGGAAGAGCTAGAAAAGCTCCAATAGCCTTGCTTGGATTTATGGGGTTGTTTTGTCGGCAGCTTGGGATTCGACGTTCTACTTCATCGCTTGCTAAGAATCTGTTTCGGTAGCAAGGCCTGAATTTCTCTCTGCGGATCCCCGGTGGTGTTATCGGTGATGCGGATAGGATAGACATATGCAGTACCATCACCTCGAAAGGGGATGGCTCGCATGTCAATTTGCAATCAAATCGCTTCTTTCGACACGAAAGACCGACGTTTGCCAAGAGACCAGATCCACAAAAAGTCCCTTCGCAACGAGGTCCTCGCCATGCCATTCGTATTCCTTACCAGCGAATAGATCGTTGAGCGTCCAGAGTCCTTTTTCTAGACCAGGGATCTTTGACTGAAGCTTCGAAAGAGAAATATGGCATTGGCTGGCATGAGCCGACCAATTGGTAACCACTATTGCCGGAGCCTCATTGGTATAAGTCCATGCAAAGGCCAGGACCGATTCATGCGTTGGATTTCCTTCCCATGCTTGGGTGCATTCGAGAAGCGACCAATCCCCCATGCGAACAACATTCTCTCTGAGAATCGCAAGCAATCGCAGGTAGAAATCGCTTATGCATTGGGATGTCGGCTCATCGGGCCCTCGGACCAAATGGGGAGATATTTTGACACGACATCCTTCAAGCTGTCCTTGGTGCATCAATTTCAATCCCGGCGACAGATAAGCCATGGCTGCGGCCGATTGATGCTTGTCAAATGGAAAGACGGTAGCGGCTCTTTGCTCATCGTGATTTTCTAGAAAACGTACCAGTCGATTTTGGAAATCGAGATTCGCCAGAAAATGCAAGCGGAGATCCTGTGGTTCCCCATGCGACAAGCGATCGTAAAGCCTTTTGTCATACGTGTAATCGAACCCTTGTTGCTGCAAATCCCATTCGCGATCCCAATACACTTCGGCCATGAACATGAATGAGGGGTGTATTTTCCGAACCGATTCGATCGCAGCGGGCCAAAATGGCTCGACCCTTTTATTCCATGTGTTTGAAAATACATCTGGGAGTAGGAGCATGGCCATATCGCACCGAACACCGTCGCATTGATCGGAAACCTTGACCAGTTCCCTGATCATGGCATCATGAAGTTGTGGATTTGAGTAATCCAATTGCACGGTATCAGGCCATCCCGCGAAGTAAGGATCGCGTCCGTGCGCGAAAATGCGGCATGTTTCGCCTATCCGATGCTCAAAATAGTTTTCTGGACTGGCTGTTCGGTCAGATGGGCACCCTTGAATGAAGAACTCAGGATGCTCCACGAGCCACGAGTGATCGAGTCCCATATGGTTCGGGACGAAGTCCAGCATGAGATTGAGGCCATGCTCTCGTGCTCGACCTCTTAGTCGGGCTAATGCTTCGTTACCGCCGAGATCGCGGTGTACTGAGTAACTGGAAATCGCGAAACCAGATCCGATAATATCAGCTTCGGTGAGATCGGGAAGTGTTTCACCAAACTCACGTAGCCAGTGGGGATTCGTCCTCGAAATGCGTTGCGATTCTTTTCCTGTTTGCCAAACGCTCAGCAACCAAATCCAATCAAATCCGTTCTCGGCAATTTGCTCGAGATCCGCGTGAGTGATGTCATCCAGCGTCGCAGGGCGCCCCAGGTTCTTGGAACGCGCTGTCAACCACACTCGCGTATTGATTTGGAGCAGCAAGGGATAAAACACGGTGTTCATAGCAATCGCTTTCAACGCGATACGGGCAGGTAGCAGACATGCTGATTAACGGAAGCTCCGCATTGTAATGAGGCAATCACGTGAAGTGCTGCTTGCGAATAAGATTTATCGTTGATCCTTGAACCGTGGATTGAATTCAGTGGTCCCAAGACGGGGTGGATTCGCGGGGTTTGTTTGTACGCGCTCACGAGGTCCAATCGCATACTTTGGTAGATCAGCGGTGTGGGGCGAGTGCACTTGGTGGATGGCGCAGGGGATCCTACAAGTGTACGCTCTCGACCGACGGAGATAGCAAGGTTGGATATTTTCTCGCTAACGCATTTCTCGGTATTTGTGGATAAGGTTGTTGGTGGAGCTGTCGTGTTGAAGCTCGGGCAGCGAGACAGACTCTAGCTCTGGCAAGATGCATTGCGCTAGGGCCTTGCCCAACTCCACGCCCCACTGATCGAATGGATTGACCCCCCAGATTGCACCTTGGGTGAAAACAATGTGCTCGTAGAGCGCAACCAGAGCCCCTAGGATGGCGGGTGTTAAACGCTGCGCAAAAATGGTATTGGATGGCCGGTTCCCCTCGAAAACGCGGTGTGGAACAAGCCAATCCGGCGTCCCCTCCGCGGCAACTTGTTCGGCGGTCTTACCAAATGCAAGCGCTTCGGATTGCGCCAGCACATTGGCGATGAGAATATCATGATGGCGGCCTAGCGGCGTCAGCGCTTGTGCAAATGCGATGAAATCGCATGGTATCAGACGAGTTCCTTGGTGGATCAATTGGTAAAACGAATGCTGTCCATTGGTACCAGGCTCTCCCCAATAGATCGGTCCTGTATGGTACGAAACAGGTTCGCCATCGAGAGTCACTCGCTTTCCGTTGCTCTCCATCGTCAGTTGCTGAAGGTACGCCGGAAATCGTTTTAAGTAGTTTTCGTATGGGAGCACAGCGATCGCATGGGAATCGAAAAAATTCGTGTACCAGATGGACAGCATCCCCATGATGACTGGCAGATTACGATCCAGCGGCGCTGTTCGATAATGCTCGTCCATTTGGTGGAAGCCATCGAGCATCTGGTAAAAGTTCTCAGGACCGATAGCAATCATGGTGGATAGGCCAATGGCTGAGTCCATGGAATACCTTCCACCTACCCAATCCCAAAAGCCGAACATATTCTCGACATCGATCCCAAAATTCGAGACCTTTTCTCCATTAGTGGAGACTGCTACGAAATGCTTAGCGACTGAAGCGAGGTTGCCTTCAAATGCACTGATAAGCCAATCGCGTGCGCTTTGCGCATTGGTCATGGTTTCAAGCGTGGTAAATGTCTTTGACGAGACGATGAAGAGTGTTTCTGCAGGATCTAAATCGCGAGTCGCTTCCGCCAGATCGATTCCATCGACGTTGGAAACAAAGAGGAATTTTAGCTCGCGAACGCTGTAGTGCCTAAGGGCTTCATAGGCCATTACCGGCCCAAGATCGGATCCGCCGATCCCGATATTCACCACGTTGCGGATCCGCTTGCCTGTATGCCCTTTCCAATCGCCGTTTCGAACGCGATTCGCGAAGTGAGCCATCTTGGACAAGACTGCATGGACCTCTGGAACGACATTCTTTCCATCGACAAGGATCGTGCTTCCTTTGGGTGCGCGTAGCGCCGTGTGGAGTACAGCACGATTCTCCGTCCTGTTGATCTTGTCCCCGCGGAACATGGCGTCGATCTTGTCTCGCAATTCAGACTCGCGGGCTAGCTGATACAGCAGCACCATCGTCTCATCAGTGATCCGATTCTTGGAATAGTCCAAAAATAATCCTGCAGCCTGCGCGGTAAATCGCTGGCCACGGTTCTCATCCGTTGAGAAAAGGGTTCGCAGATGCGTTTCATGCATCGACTTTGCATGCAATTCCAGTGACTTCCAAGCGGGATGATGGATCGGAAGATTCGCTTCCTTTTGCATTGCTATTCCTTTTGCCTTGGTGTTTCCTGCGAGGATTTATTCCTAATGGGTCTCAATAACAGGTTTGCGGACGCTATGTCGTGGTTGAGCGAGTTGCTCGCCGGACTCAGGCGACCCATTACTTGATTGGAAGTTGTCGGACTTGCTGGTCGAGTTCCAGAATGTTTTTAATAAGAATCGTCCCCGTTTTTTCCCCAAGTGAAACGCGTGAGACGTAGTCGTATCGAGAAAAGCTTGAAAAATCGACTTCAGTCAGGATGTATCCGAAGGCATCGTTCGATAATCCGAACAGCATGTTGTGTTCTCCAGACATTTTGCGTTTCAAATAAAATCCAATGTTCGGCAGCGCTTCACCAGGGATCGTGGCGATGCGAGCCGGGCCGATTTGAATGAGATTGATCCGCGACGAAATCGTTCGGTTCTCGTTTCGAGGGTAATTGAGGGGCGAGTACTGCACGACCCCCCACAATGCATCCGAATCGACTGGGAATTCGACATTGCGGTGCTCGCATTGCAATGGAACCTCTGCCATCGAATCTGCGGTGGAGATGATTCGCAACGCTTCGTCAGCAAGTTTTTCGCCGATGCGCAAGCATTCACTCCACTCGCGTTTGTCGACCCATCTGCCTGCAAGAGGATCCGCGATTTTGGAAAGATCACGGTTGTCGGCGGTGATCATCCCTCCTTGAGCGCCATTCATGAAGATTGCCATTCCACCAACCTTGCTCTCAATCCGATCGCAGAGTGGTCCTATCAGATCCGGGCTGAGTGCTCCGACTTCGTTTCCGAGGACTTCTGGGTGGATCGCATAATTGACCAATGTGGCAATGGTTTTTCCCTCAGAGTTGGTGAATTGAAGGATCCCAGCCCGCGGATCGTAAAGTTCGATGGCGTAGTAGTTGTAGGCGACTTGCCCCTCCACTTTACCTGTTGCGACACGGACGTTGGACGTTTGAGTCTTCGCCGCCGCTTCGTTAATCGCTTCTGCCATCAGCTCGCAAACACGATCGATGTACTTCAGATCGCCTGTATGTCCACCTTTTCCGTCCGGAAACGCATAGAAGTCAGGACCGCTATGGGTATGAGTGGCACCCACAACAATATTAGGAAGCGGGATATCCTTGACCTTTTTGGCAACGCGTTGCACCAGTACCCCAGGAAATCCCAAAGCGTCGACACTTACTATGGCTGCTTTCGTTGCACCCTGCTCTAGAACAACGGCCCGGACGGTCAACTCACCCAGCTTCTTTGTGGCCGGACGAGTTGGACCCATCCCGCCAGAGACCGGCAAGAGCGGGTCTGGAGTGATGACACGGCTAGCTGCGCCAACCTTAAGTTGCTCGGAGTAGGCACTAGAGATGTTCCCAGCAGCGAAGCTCACCGTGAGAACAAAAAGTAGCAGATTTTTCGAGGAGCAGATTGCATGTCGGTTCATGGAATCACCGTAACAAAAATGGGAAAAGAGTGGGGTTACATAAGATCGCGTCTCAGGTTGTAAAAGCGATCCAACAAAATCATTGCTTCACTTGATCATTGCTTCACTTGGAGGTGTTGGTCAAACCAATTCGCGAACGCAATGATGTCGAGAAACATGGTTGCCCATCCATGATTTCCGCCGCGATGCACGACGACCTTGACGTTGCGATTGGCTTTCTGGGCCACTTGTTGAAATCGTTGGGATTGGTCCAGCGGGACCAATGTATCCGAATCGCCGTGATAAATCAGAATAGGGGGGAGTTTTTCATCTACATAGTAGATAGGCGAACATTCTTTGCCGACGGCTTTCCATGCATCCATATCGTTTGCCGCATCACCGAACGCCTTAACGAAGCTTTTTGGGGGGCCGCCATCTCCCGGGTCCTCCGTGGAGCCATTCAGGTCGAGAAGGTCCGTGACGGGGTAGAAAATGGCGGTTGCCTTGACACTGCTGTTCATCCGGTCAATCGGATCGTCGGAGTCACTAGGTCCTTCGCTTCCTCGTGTTGCCAGCATCAAGCTGAGATGACCGCCAGCGCTACCGCCGGTGACACCGAGCCTGTCTGGATCGATATCGTACTCGGCCGCATGGTATTTGATGAATCGCACTCCTCGATTCACGTCTTCGATGATCTCCGGAATGAGAGCATCGGGTTGTGACACATGGCATACAGCGAACACTGTATACCCGCGTCGGAGCAATGGAGCGAGAATCCAAGGTTCGGTCTCTCCAGGCCGCTTCGATTTCCAACCACCGCTTACCATGAATACGACGCCAAGTCCGTTAGGCTTCGAAGGCTGAAAAACATCCATCGTAAGCTCGCGGCCATGCCTCGTCCCGTAAACGATGCCGTCGATGCGACTATAGGCAGGGTGGTAGTACCACCACCCATAACCGATCAACGAGGCAACCAAGAGCAATAAGGCGATGGTGGCGATTGCGAGTCGCTTCAACCATCGTTTCACAGGTGACGGTAGGGCCATATTTCGAAGGAAGTGTTTCGCAGAAGAACCGGAGGATCGCGACACGATTTTCGAGGAGTTCGCCGATTGGCTCGATGAATACTTCGCGGTATTCTACCACATCCGACGGGCAGGGTTTACGGGAACGGATCGATTCACTTCCCATGGTTGGCTCGACTGGCTTTAGCTTAATCCGCACTGAGGCGATGAATGAAGGCTGCGATTTTTGATCAATACCACGGACCCATCTCCGTTCGAGAGGTATCCGAGCCAGCATTGCACGACGATGCTGTCTTAATTGCCGTCAAAGCATGTGGGATTTGCCGCAGCGATTGGCATGCCTGGATGGGGCACGACCCAGATGTACCATTGCCGCATGTCCCCGGTCATGAATTGGCAGGGGTGATTGCACAGGTCGGTTCCGCAGTATCGAATTGGACGGTCGGTGCACGGGTAACGGTTCCGTTTTGCTGTGGATGCGGAACCTGTTTTGAATGCAGTCGTGGAAACTCGCACATCTGCGATTCTCATACACAACCAGGCTTCACGCATTGGGGAAGTTTTGCCGAGTTCGTCGAAATTCGCCATGCGGACATCAATTTGGTCGCATTGCCTGAAGGAATTGACTTTGTTGCTGCGGCCAGTTTGGGGTGTCGCTTCATTACCGCGTTTCGCGGAATTGTTGACCAGGGTAGATTGACCGAGGGTGAGTGGTTGGCTGTTCACGGTTGCGGAGGTGTCGGTCTCTCAGCCATCTCGATCGCAAAAGCGCTAGGCGCACAGGTCGTTGCTATCGATATTCGAGCTGATAGACGCGCGATGGCCAAACGACTAGGAGCCGATGCCTGTATTGATGGCGCAGGTGACGATGTTGTGCGCCGGGTTCGAGAGGTAACAGGACGGGGAGCGGAGGTGTCGATCGACGCACTTGGGCACCATCGCACCTGCTGGAACTCGATTGAGTGCCTCGCAAAACGTGGGCGACACATCCAAATCGGATTGATGCTGGGTGACCAGTCTAAACCCGCGATCCCGATGGGGATGGTGATCGCGAAGGAGTTGGAGATTTATGGAAGCCATGGAATGCAGCCGACCCAATACCACCGTATCTTCGAATGGATGGAGCGAGGACTCGTCGATCCGCGAGCGTTGGTAACTGACACGGTGGATTTGGCAACGGGGACCAAGCTGCTTATGGAGTTTGATCGGTTTCCGAATGCAGGAATGACAGTGATCGGGTTTTAAAACCCCGGGATTTCGCTCCTGCTGTCTATCTCAACTTCGATTTGGCAAGCTAAACCCCTTTTACTTCTTGAGAGCTGTCGCGGAATCGATTTCCCGAATCTTAAGCTCCTTGTAACGCACAATCGACTTGGCGCCGCCATGGATTTGGACCGCGATGATCCCGGATGCTTCGATATTCGGATCCTCTTCGGTGTAGTCCACGGTTTGAATGTCATTAAGCCATAGCTGAATTCGTTTCCCTTCGGCACGGATACGGTAGGTATTCCATTGTCCCACTGGTCTGATGGCCTTACCGAGCGTTGCATTATCTGGCTTGGCGAGGATCTTGTTTCGGCGACTCTCGTCGTATAACGCACCATCAAAGCCAGCACCGAGGTCAGCTTGATACCCTGAAACTTCGTGATGGTTGGGGATGCGCTTGGTGCGGAACTGGACGCCGCCATTGACAAACCCTTCCGTCCCCTCGAGTTTCCATTGGAGTGTTAACTCGAAATTGCTGTAGGAGTCGGTGGTGGCGAGGAAGTCATTCTTTTCTTGTTGTGTGGAGAGTGACCCTGCCGTCAATGCGCCATCTTCGATTCGCCAGACGGATTTTGTATCCCCTTCCCATCCGTCGAAGGACTTGCCATCGAAAAGGGGGTGGAATGCGGATTTGGTATTTTCATCCTGCGACAAGCCAACGTTGGTCCATGCAGAGGCGATTAAGATGCCTAAGAGTAATCCAAATTTGTATTGGCTAAGTTTCATCAGTGGTAATCTCCGTAATTGTCGGTGGATATTCGATAGTCATCGAGCTTATTGTGGTAGCGATCCAGGTGCGTTCCTTGAGTGTTCTATTCCCGTCTGCGCGGGAATCAATACGGCTTTCGAAACCTTGAGTTCGGCGGACTCCCGTAGGCGAGACACGCTTGATGAAATCGCTGTGGATGCATTGCGAGGTATACTTTGAATCTCGCATTCAAATCACTCAGGCAGGAGGTAGATTGCTGCGGTTCTTCCTGGTAGTGACACCGTGGCGACGCCATCGGAAACTACAAGGGCAGGTGCAATTCCCAATTGGTCGTCGCACTGAAAGTTCCAGCCCTTCCTGAGAGTTTCCACGGGTAGTGATCTCACGGAAAACTTGCAGTCGGACGCTTCGGTGGCGTTGTTGAAGACCATGACGGTTACTTCCCCTGGTAACACCCTTGCATAAGCGTACTGCTGTTCCGCGTCGAGTAGATCATACGAACGACCTCGGCGTAGCGAACCCAATTCCTGTCTAATTCTCCCGAGGCTTGCCGTGTGATTCCACATACGATTCTCTTCAGGAGTTCTGTCCGAGGCTAGAAACGCGCTTCTCGTGTCGCCAGGGAAACCACCTGGGAAATCGCGACGATTATCGGGGTCATTTCCGCCACGCATAGCGAGCTCATCACCGTAATAGATCAACGGTGTCCCACGGCTAGTAGCAATCAAGGTGAGCGCCATCATCAATCCTTCCACGGTGGCGCCTTCTTCGCTCATGAACCGTTGCATGTCGTGAACACCAGCAAACGTCGTGAGGGCAGTCGGATCTGGATATAACCAATCGCGTGCGAACATCTGATGAATTTCCCGAATGCTATTTCCCTTGGCAAAAACCTTACGAATAGGACCGAAGAGACCAAAGTCGAACAGCGATTGGATTCCCGTATCAATGCCATCGTGGCCAGCTCGGCCAGATTGATAATAGGAGAGAAGTGCCGGGTCCGAGTCGAATAATTCGCCAAGGATCACCGTCGTGGGAAATTCCATTTTAATGGCGTTAGTCCATTCCCTCCAAAAAGTACGTGGCACATGGGGGAGCGTATCCATTCGGATCGCGTCGAATTGCGCTGTGGCTAGCCACCACAATGAATTCTGTATCAGGTAACGAACGACCTCGGGGTCCTGTTGATTGAAATCGGGGAGGATATCGATGAACCAACCATCAAGGTTTTGTTGTTGGGTTTGAGGAGTGGCGCGAGGGTTCATCGCCGTCCATTTTTGCCAGTTATTCGCGATATGGTTTTCGAAGGTACCATTCCACCACGTAGGAGTCGGGGGATCTTTCGCCCATCGATGGTAGGGTCCCGTGTGATTCGCAACTTGGTCTTGAATTACTTTCAGCCCCTGATCGTGTGCCGTTTGTACAAACCGTTTCAAATCCTCGAGCGTTCCTAAATGCTCATCGACCCCGTACATGTCGATAGCACCATAGCCATGGTAGCCCGTTGTCGGCTCCTTGACATTTTTCTCGTTCGGATAGGCTTCTAGGAAATCGAGACCATCATTGTTGTCATAGATAGGCGTTGTCCAGATGGCCGTCATCCCCAATTCCTTCAGGTAAGGCAATCGG
This sequence comes from Pirellula sp., assembly GCA_046318275.1. Lineage (GTDB taxonomy): Bacteria > Planctomycetota > Planctomycetia > Pirellulales > Pirellulaceae > JBKCUI01. Next base: position 16,745 of record JBKCUW010000065.1, read on the forward strand.
CTTTCCAAACCTCGCAGATCCCCGCCGTGGTAATGCCTAGGCTTCGCTCGATCATAGATACCGGGTGATTTCTCCGGCCGATTGGTCGAAGATTCCCCATCGCAGAAACGATCTGGCATGACGAAATAGATAAAGTCGTCCGAGTTAAATCCCTTTGGCGCGTAACTGGGGCGTTCGAGTACCTCAAACTCGAATCTGATCGTCGCTCCATCGTTGCGCCGTACGGTTAATGGATAGCGTTTGACGTCGCAGTTCGGACTGATCTCGAGATCCACAAATAGATAGTGACCGTTCGAACTCGTTCTGTAGTTGTAGGCTTTGATGGATTCTGTGCCGGTTTCGATGGTCACCCCAGGGGCAAACCCGGTTCCTGTAAGGAGTAGACGTATGGGCGAAATCGTCGATTCCCTCCACCATGAAGGGGGCTCGACTTTTTCCACCTGCAGGGGTGAGGCTTCCTCGGTATTCGACGTTGCTGGTTTGGATTGCCCAAAGGTGGTGAGAACTGAACTTAATGACAGCAAGAGGGTGCCGAGAGGCAGAGCGAGTGTCCGCATGGAAATGTTGAGTCTAAAAACAAAGAAGTTGCGTCTTCGGCGATGGTGCACGAAACTAACTCAACGATAGTAGAATCTATCCCCGTCGTGAACCGCACGGGCACGAATTGTCGGTCGGTTTTTCGAGTTTGTGGGGGCTTAAACACCCTTCGGGAGTGCCGCCGCCTCAGTCGTGGGCTTTTGTTCGACAAGCACGCATCGACTGGGAATCACGTCTCGACTGAGCAGAATTACGTTTCCGTGGGGAACTATTTGATGGACGGGTTACGGTTCCGGTAGCGTTGTTCGATGACCACCCATTCGAACTTTCCGTTTTTGCTCGGTCGGCATTCAAAGATGGTTTTGGCGATGTCGGCGACCCGGAAATCCTTGCTTCGTTTTTCGAGGTAATGCGCTTTTTCAGCAATTGCAATCGCGTCCTCGGTTTCCTTGGGGATAAATTTGAGGACCGTTCGATCCTTGAGGTTCAGTCCCGCGGATTGGAGGAAGGCCTTGTCGTATTGAGCCAAGGCATTGTTGGTGAGGTACGTGAAGAAGAGCCGTTTCTCTTGCTCGCGAGTGCCCGACCGCTTGGTGGGAGACTTGGATAGATTGTTCGCATAGTCGATGGTGGGGACACCACCTCCGATCACAGCCAACTCAATTCCGAACGCATCCAACTGGGTTGCGTAGGCTTTCTTATCTCTCGCCGTGAACTTTAGTTCCCAGCGTTCGCCGCGGTGGACGCCATCGACTCCTTCCCCTTCCGGTCCTGGTGGACGGCTGTCCCCTTTCCCGGTCCCATCACCACTCATGGACGTAGCGGAAGCGATCGTGTCCATCGATGCGGCGATTGCACTGATGGCATCGGTCACCATCTGGATCGTCTGTTCGACGGCTGGCTCATTGAGCTGCTCGACTTCATCTGCTCCCGGCGGATCAAAATCGCGTTCGAAGCCTGCAGCGTTATCGCCTCGACCAGCGATTTGCTCCACCTCGAGAATCATTTCTTGTGGGCGTTTCCAATTCATTTGGAGCAGGAACAAAAGGAAAAGCATTGCAACAGCCATACCAAGCATCACTGCGGTGCTGACCAGGATGCTAGAAACCTGCTCCACCCGGTTGGTCTTCATGGACGTCTCGTCGACGTGAAGAAAACCATCCTTCGAGGCTTCCTGCGAGGGCTTCGCTGGAGTGTTGTAGGAGTTGCTCATCGGTTTACCCTTTGGAAAAGCACTGTTGAAAAGCACTGTGTAAAGGTGAAGTGGTGCGGAGGAGGCAGGGAAGGGGCAAGGCTCAGTATTTAAACAGTCCCATCGGTATCTAGTTCGATCGAGCTTTATTGCAATCGCTCAATCGACAAAAATGTAGTCGGGACGGAACTCCAGGAACCAGGTTTTCCATTCCCGCTGCGCCTTAGTCTTGTCCTGCTTCGTGATGCTTCCTTCTTTGGGGAGGTGGTATTTGTCAAGGTTGCGGGAAATCAGCCGAAGAGAGGTTTCGGCATTGCGGCACACGACTTGATCGGGGTCGCTCAGCGCGAAAATCAGTTCCGGTACCATTTCCAGGTCATCGCTCCGCCCTAGAACCTTGGCAGCGACGCGTCGCGCTTGCCAGTCTTTGGACCTTAGCAGTCGAGCAAAGCGATTCAGCTCATCTTTCCTTCGTGCAGGATCCGCCGAAAACATGATCTTTTCTGCGACGAGCTTGTCGTCCCCTTGAGATGCTTTATCGTCCTCGAGCATTTTGAGTGCATCGTCGATGCTTGTGGCTTCCGTCTTCGACATGGGCTTGCCATTAACCAAGGTTACGGTGCGCAGGTCTTTGGGCAGCTCCGCCCAACCGCGAACGACGCCTTCCTTCATTTCTCCGATTGCTTTTTGGGTGCTACGGATCAGGAACAGCACGGCAAAGCACGTTGAGGTAGGGGCACCGAGAACGATATCGGCATCTCCCGAATCACCTCCCCCCCACGATCCGTCTTTGGCTTGAGCGGCGATGAGTCTCTCCACCTCGGCGTTGTACCAAGGCGGACTTTTATTTTGTTTTCGATTCGCGATTTCTAGGAAGGATTCGAATCGCTCCAAGCTATACAAGTAGTAGTAGTGCCAGGTCGTGCGGGAATAAGGGTTTTTTTGATTGTACATCAAGCCCATTTTGACCGACGCATCCAATCGGTTCCGATCGATATTGACTCCTCGAGCTTTTTTCTCGCTTTCGGGCATCACTCGCTTGAATGCAGGTGGGATCAATCCGTCTTCTTCGTCTGCTTCGGCGAGTCGATTTCGGAAGACACCCAACGTATCGCCGGCGATCAATACACTCGACAATCCAGCAGCGGTGAGTGAGTTGGTCGTACCGAAGCTGGCGTTCTGACCCGGATCGAATTGGTACGGCCAACCTCCGTTTGCACCGGACTGGGGGTCTTTGATCTGTGAATCGTAAAGGTACTGTAGCACCCGCGCAACTCGATCGTCCGGAACCTCAATACCCAATTGGCTCATAGTCCAGAACGCTAGAAGTACGTACTGGGTTTGCGATATGTCGCTACTGGTCGGTTTGTGGGAACCATCGATGTAGCCAAACCCGCCGGTTGTTTGTTGGATTCGAAGAAGGAAATCACGTGCCTTCACGAGTTGTGGCCCGTACTCATCGACGCTGACGGATGCCAGCAGCATGCAGCATACTGCGACATGGTATACGGCTTTGTCTTCAAAGCCGCCGCTTGCGGCGGTTACCGTGTCGAGATAGTTTTTGGCCAGACCCAATCCTTTGGCAACAACAGGATGAGCGGGGTCCCCTTCGACTTTGTAGATCGTATAGGCCCCGAGGACTTCGGTACCGATCCCCGCATGGGTTGAGGTCCCTTTGAGTTCAACCTTGGCCAAATACTGAACCGCCCGTTCAACCATCCCCTGCACGACAGGGTGGTCGGGGTAATAATTCTCCGCATAACCCCTACCAGCGGTAGCCATGGACCAACAAGCTATCGACAACGTGCAAACGATCGTTTTAGCGATGGCGAGTTGGTTTATCCGTGAGAGCAGCATAGAAATCGCTTGAAAAGTGGGTACTGAAACGGAATCTTCACCTAGTTTACCCTTTTGGATGGGTGAGAACTACTGCGGGGACGCAAGGACGCAAGGAATATGAGGAAGGAGTTGCTTCTGAGGTCAATTGACAAAAGTGGGGAACGATTCTAAATTTCCTACCGCGTTGGCCGAGTTGGCACCAATTTGGGTGTAGAATGGCTAGTCGTGTTGGTCAGGTAGCTCAGTAGGTAGAGCAATGGACTGAAAATCCATGTGTCGCCGGTTCGATCCCGGCCCTGACCACTCAGGATTCTCAAAATCGTCTGAAAGACGATCTCTCTTCGCGATCGTGCCTTGTTTGCTTGAGGCAACGACGCCCAATCGCCCTCTGCCCAATCGCCCTCTGCCCAATCGCCCTCAGCCCAATCGCCCTCTGCCCCATCGCCCTCTGCCCAAGCGCCCTCTGCCCATCGATCACTCCCCAGCGCTCGATCTCACACGCATCTATTCCAGCAGTGATTTCGCACCCCCTTCGTTGTACCGGACAATGGCTCGACATCCGAACCCTTTCCTCGGGGTGTCGCGGCGGGTTCGGGGTACCAATGCCATAGGGATTATTCGATTCGCTCGTGGCGATTGACTCCTAGGAAATCAGCCTTTCCCGTAGAACCGGATTGAACGGCAAACCCAAGTGCAATCGCGAACGTCCATCATTGTGTCTTTGGGGGTAGAGCGCGTGGGGGGATGAGTGTTTCTAAGCGATTGCGGTGATGATGCAACTGCAAAGGCTCTCGTGGAGATGCGAAAATTGCGCGGGTGAATTCATTTTCCCTCCCATGTATTTGCTAGAGCAGAACTCGCCCCAAGCAAGAGTCGTGCCTGGTTCCTTTCTTTTCAACCGCGTTAATATCGGGTGCAAAGTTGAGATCTGCACGGAACACAGCGTTAGCCGTCACAGTGAATGTCTCGGCGTGAAACCTGCCATGGAATGCAATGCGTATAACAAGCATCGCACACGGACATCACCGGTTTGTTTTCACGGCTAACCGTTCCCCGGACGTTACCGTCGCGGACGGTACCAAGGCTCCCTAGGTTCGTTTCTTAGAAAATGTGAGTTCATGATCCGTAAAGTATCAGATCCTACTTGCAACCTTGTTTTTTGTAGTTGCAGAAGACAAACTTGCAACTTATCCAGGATCTACTTCATGACCATTCATAGCATCCTTTTCTCGACACTGAGCGTTTCTATGCGAGTCCCTCGTATCGTGATCCCAACACGCATTGTCGCATGTATCTTCATTCTTTGGTCGGGAACCCGCGGAATTGCACAAGTGGATCCGCACAATCCATCACGAAACCCGGGAATCGAATTGGCCAAGGCGAACTTGACGGCTCGCGTGGAGCAAATCGAACTTGCCAACGACCTCGCGCTGTTCACTTCCATCGATGCTTGGGAATCGCAGCGGGAGCTATTGCGAGAGCAACTTAAGGAGATGCTAGGGCTGCCTCCGCTGGAGTCCCGCTCGATGGAGCTTCACGCTGTTACTACCGGAACCATGGAAGTTGACGACGTCGTCGTTGAAAAACTGCATTTTCAATCAAGCCCCGGTGTGTACGTGACGGGAAATTTATACCGCCCAAAAACTAGTGAAAATCCACTACCTGCCATTCTATATGTATGCGGACATGGTCAAGTCAAAGAGAATGGATTCAGTCTTGGTAACAAAACGCACTATCAACACCATCCCGCTTGGTTCGCTCGCCATGGCTATATCTCCATGGCGATCGATACCATCCAGTTAGGTGAAATCGAGGGCATCCATCATGGGTTGTACCGTCACAATAGATGGGATTGGCCCTCGCGTGGGTACACACCCGCAGGTGTCGAAGCATGGAATGCACTCCGCGCCGTCGACTATCTTTGCAGCCGACAGGATGTCGATCCGACCAAGATTGGAATTACCGGTCGCAGCGGCGGCGGCGCCTACAGTTGGTTTACCGCTGCGATTGATCCTCGGATATCGGTCGTCGTTCCCGTGGCTGGGATCACCGACCTGAGAGACCATGTGATTCATCAAGTCGTTCGCGGTCACTGTGACTGCATGTTCTTCAATAATCGTTATGGATGGGACTATTCAACCCTGGCTGCGATGGTCCACCCCCGGGCCCTCTTGATCGGGAATACCGACGAAGACCCCCTCTTTCCATTGGGTGGTGTTTTTCGAATTCAGCAGCGATTGCATTCGATTTACTCGCTGGGGGAAAAATCGAAATTGGGAATCCACTGGACCACGGGTGGGCATGAAGATTCGCAAGAGCTACAGCTGGGCTGCTTTGTTTGGTTTGATCGAAATCTGCTGGGGGTCAAACGGAAACTGGAATCGATCGCAACACCACTGTTCGTGAAAGCCGATTTGAAAGTGTTTGAAACGATTCCGGCCGAAGAGCGAGTCACAACGGTGCAGGATTGGTTTGTGCCAACTGCCGCTGAGTCTTCGTCCACAGACACGTCGCACAGACTTGATAAGGCCTCGTGGAACTCGCGATGTAGCGATATCCAGAAAGAGATTCGCGGGTCAGTTTTGGGGCGACTGCCCAGGTTTCAAGCGCCAGGGAATGGTTCAGAGTTGATCGTGGATTCTCCGATGGCGGAACTTATCGATGCCGAACAGCGCTTGCAAGTAGGAGATTGGCAAGCGAGTCGGTACGAATGCAAATCGGGTACCGGGATCTGCGCGTCGCTCGTACGACTCGAATCGGCGGATCCCGTGGACGTACCAAGGAAGGTTTCGGTGGTCGTTGCCGATCAGGACAAATGGCGTTCCTGGTCTCAATTACTGCAAGAGTCGTCCAACAGCGGCCATTCCAAAGAAACTGAGTCGCTCGAGGAGCATTGGAAAACACTCGTCCACGGGATCGAACCCGGTGTGACGACCTATCTGGTGTTTCCCGAAGGTCGAGGCCCATGGACCTGGGATGTTTCCGACAGTGTTGGACTTCATTGGCGTCGCTCTTACCTGCTCGTGGGATGGTCCTTTGAAGGTCGCCAAGTTGCTGGGATCAGCCAGTCTGTTGACGCGATTCTCCGCAAGCACCAATTGCCCAAATGCCGCCTGGTCGCCGAAAGTCAAATGTCGACGCACGCGTTGCATGCCGCACTCATGGATCCGGATCGACTGGAAGCGTTGGACTTGCAACAAATCGACCCACAAGCTTACCTGAATGGATTCGTGGTCATGGGGATCCTTCGAGTCAGCGATATTCCGGAGGTCCTGGCTGTCGCAGCCACAGCGATCCCGACAACCGTAGCCAATAGCACAGAATTTTCCGGACGCCCCTTGTTTCAGAAACTTGGGCAACTGCTTGGTAGGCCCCTTTTGCAACTCTCGCGCGAACAATAACGGGACATTCGGAATTATGGATCAGACCAGGCGATGGTTACGAGTGGAGGCTTAGGCCGGAGACGGTCGACAGCAGCCAAAGCCGGAGGTGAAAATGCAGGCAATACCCCTTTCTTTTGTTAGCCGAGTTCGCGTACGATCAACGGCTTCGATTTCATACCCTTTGTTTTGCACGAATCGCGATGTCTGAAGCCACAAGTCCTTCGTTTCATGTGGTTTTGTTCCAGCCAGAAATCCCTCAAAACACGGGGAATATTGGCCGATCCTGCGTGGCCCTGAATGCCAAGCTTTGGATTGTTCGGCCTACAGGTTTCCGGTTGGATGACAAGCAATTGCAGAGGGCTGGGCTTGATTATTGGAAGTTTTTGGAATGGGAAGTCGTGGATTCCTGGCAGGACCTCGTCCCCAAAGTTCCGCTGGATAGAGCCTGGTTCTTCACCAAATTCGCTACGCAAATCCACTCAGAGGTCCGCTACCAAACCGGGGATTGGCTTATTTTTGGAAGTGAATCGAGCGGGCTTCCTGAAAGTATCCGTCAATCCTTCGCAAACCAATGCGTCCGGTTGCCTATGATCGGTCCGGTCCGCAGCCTCAATCTTTCCGTGGCGGCGGGAATTGGGTTGTTCGAAGCGTTTCGCCAGTGTGCCGATGAATTGCCTCCGGGGTAACTGTGGCCAGATTGCATGCAGGGACGCCATGCTTTCCACGGTCGATGGGAGAGGGACAATGGTCTATGATTCAACTCGGAAAATTGTGTAAAATAACGTGTCGGCTGGGCTGCATTTCCTAGCAGGAGCATCGTGGTTGCGTGGAAGTTAAAGGAATACCAATCATGTCGGTCACCACTATTGAGGCGTCGGAGTTGGGAAGATGTTTGGGGCGAGGAACCCCTAATGTGCTGATAGATGTCCGCACTCCCGGAGAGTACCAATCCGTTCATGTCGAAAAAGCGATCAATATTCCATTGAATGAACTCTGCAAGGCGAGACTCAAGGACGTCCTCTCTGAGGTACCATCGGAGGTTTACGTCATTTGCCAGAGTGGTGGTCGGAGCAAGCAGGCGGCAGAGAAACTGGCAGCTGAAGGGCTGTCGGTCGTAAATGTCCTGGGTGGGACCAATGCATGTGTGGGCGCAGGATTACCCGTAGTACGAGGCAAGGGCGTGATCAGCATCGAACGACAGGTTCGGATCGCAGCCGGTCTATTGGTATTGGTGGGAGCTTTGTTAGGAACCTTTGTCCATCCATGGTTTTTCGCGCTTTGCGCGTTTATCGGTGCTGGGCTGACGTTTGCCGGTGTCACTGACTGGTGCGGGATGGCATATTTCTTGGCCGCGATGCCTTGGAATCGTGGACGACCGTCCTGTAGCAAATAGCATTTGCCAACGCGGTTCACGTATCTCCAAGCATCCAAATCGGCGGGTGATCGACAATGGCGCAGTTTTTCAAAAGTGCCTAATGAACGATTTTTGGCCCCCCGAGGCTTGATCCATTGAGGTATCATACGTGTCGGGCGCATCCTCTCTCGCACTAAAATGCGCTCGCCCAGCAGTTCAAACCCCGCATTATATTGCGGAAGCTGAATCGCCGTGGCATCTAAGATCGCTCAGGGGATTGCTCTCTGAGGGATCGCGTTCGGATGCATTCGTACTCGCAAGAAGTTGCATTCAACCCATGCGAGCGCGTTGATGAGTGGCGGGGGTTGTTCCTAGAGTATGGGGATTTGCCCTGGATTAGTTCACTATCGAGCAGCGCATCGTCGTCAAAAAGAGGAAGGCCGAATTCGTTACCCATGAGTATACGCGTAGCATTGCACCACGAGACCGTTTATCGTTACGACCGGCTCGTATCTCTCGGCCCGCAAATAGTACGTCTGAGACCCGCCCCGCATTGCCGTACGAAGATCTACAGTTATTCCATGCATGTCACGCCAGGTGACCATTTTTGCAATTGGCAACAAGACCCGCAAGGAAACTATCTGGCCCGCTTGGTGTTTCCGAAACAGACTAGGCAATTCTCGATTGAGGTGGATCTTGTCGTGGACATGACCGCGATTAATCCATTCGATTTTTTTCTCGAGTCATATGCCGAAAAGTTTCCGTTCGCGTACGACGGATGGTTGCAGAAAGAGCTTGCCCCGTATTTGCAACAATTGCCGCCGACGGAGCGATTGTCGCAATGGGTGGCTGCGATCGATTTATCACCCAAGCCAACGATTGACGCGATCATCGACATCAACCGGCGCTTGCACCAAGAAATTCGATATGAAATACGGATGGAGCCTGGAGTGCAAACTCCTGAGGAGACCCTAGAAAAGCGATGTGGTTCATGTCGTGACTCGGCATGGTTGTTGGTTCAGATATTTAGGCGACTGGGAGTGGCCGCGCGTTTTGCCTCGGGCTACTTAATTCAGTTAGCCCCCGACGTCCGATCGCTGGACGGCCCGAGTGGTCCTGAGAAAGACTTTACAGATCTGCACGCATGGACCGAGATTTATTTGCCGGGAGCGGGATGGGTAGGTTTGGACCCGACGAGCGGTCTGTTATGTGGTGAAGGGCATCTACCATTGGCCTGCACTCCGGATCCGTCGAGCGCTTCGCCGATCACTGGCACGGTGGACCAAGCCGAATGCGATTTTTCCTTTTCGATGTCGGTCACGCGAATGCACGAAGACCCGCGTTCGACCAAGCCATACACCGACGATCAATGGATGCGTATTGATCGGCTTGGGAATGCGATCGATACGCAAATGCGTCAGGATGACATGCGGCTGACTTTTGGGGGAGAGCCCACGTTCGTGTCGATGGATGATATGGACGGAGAGGAATGGAACAATGCTGCGGTTGGCGTCAATAAGCGTTGGATGTCGGGTGAATTGATCAAGCGTCTTCGCCGAAGATTTGCGCCGGGTGCGATGCTTCATTATGGTCAAGGCAAATGGTATCCGGGCGAATCACTACCTCGTTGGGCATTGTCCTGTATTTGGCGGACGGACGGACAGCCGATGTGGCATGATGATCGGTGGATTGCCGACGAACGGAAAGACTACGGGTATTCGTTTGCTCACGCGAGGCGCTTTGCTACCCAATTGGCGACTCGATTGGGTGTGGATCCGCGTTGGATGATGCCTGCGTATGAAGATGTTTATTACTATATGTGGCGAGAGCAGAGACTTCCCATCAACGTTATGCCGTGGGACTCCAAGCTCGAGGATCCCGAGCAGAGGGCTCGATTAACACGAGTTTTTCAGCGGGGACTCAACGAGCCAGTCGGTGTGGTGATACCTGTTCGGAAGCAGTGGTGGCAATCGGAACGCAAATGGACGAGTGGCCCATGGCCTGTGCGGCCTGAGAGGCTCTTCTTGTTGCCTGGCGATTCATCCATCGGACTGAGACTCCCGCTCGACACTCTTCCGCATTCGTCGAATCCAAGTGCCAGTCTTATGACTCCGTTGGATCCGTTCGTCCCTCGTCCGCCGTTGCCTTCACCGCCGCCATTGTTGCAACAGTCGGCCCTCCAAGCAGACCGAATCCAGTCGCAAAAGCAGGAAGGGATCGCCGAGCGTTCTGGAGTGGTTGCGTACGATTCCATCGACGATGAACAATGGATAGCCAATCAAGCTCGCGGCGCATCTGAAGCGGCTGTAGATCCGGAATCGATGGTTCGGACGGCCTTGTGCGTCGAGCCTCGCGATGGACGACTATACGTTTTTATGGCTCCAGTGGAACTGCTGGAAGACTATATCGAGCTGATTTGGGCAATCGAGCAAACGGCTTGCGATTTGAACATGCCAGTTGTGGTCGAAGGATATTTACCACCCAAGGATCATCGATTGCAGATGATCAAGGTGACCCCTGATCCGGGTGTCATCGAGGTCAATATCCATCCGAGCGCGACTTGGGAGGAACTCGTCAACAACACTGAGTCTCTTTACGATGAGGCCCGTCACTGTCGTTTGGCTACGGAAAAGTTTGATCTGGACGGGAAGCACACCGGAACAGGGGGTGGGAACCATATCGTTATGGGGGGAGCTACTCCGGCCGACAGTCCGTTCCTTCGACGGCCTGATCTGCTCCGTAGCTTGATAGCTTTCTGGAATAATCACCCATCACTTTCGTACTTCTTCAGCAATCGATTCATCGGACCCACGAGTCAGGCCCCCCGCAGCGACGAGGGGCGTCGCGATGCCATCTATGAATTGCAAACCGCGTTGGATTTGATCCCCGGTCCGGGAGTTGAAATGCCACCGTGGTTGGTCGATCGACTTTTGAGAAATCTACTTATCGATTTGACCGGCAATACGCATCGGGCTGAAATTTGTATCGATAAACTGTACTCACCCGATAGTTCTACCGGGCGTCTGGGACTCGTCGAATTGCGCGGCTTTGAGATGCCGCCCCATTCCCAGATGAGCTTGACCACTCAATTGCTAGTTCGATCCCTACTCGCTAGTTTCTGGAGAACCCCATATTTGGAGCCGTTGGTGCAATGGGGGACGGCGCTCCACGATCGTTTCATGCTACCTCATTTCCAATGGCGTGATCTGCAATCGGTGTTGAGGTATCTGCAGGACTCAGGGTGGGAGTGGGAGGACGGATGGTTTGCACCGCACTACGAGTTCCGTTTCCCGTTCATCGGGCAGGTGGAGTATGCCGGCGCCACCATTTCATTGAGAACCGCGATTGAGCCTTGGTATGTACTGGGAGAGGAACCGGGTGGTGGCGGTACCGTCCGCTATGTCGATTCGAGCGTCGAGCGGATGGAAGTCAAGGTGGTTGGGTTGGACGCCAAGAGATACAAAGTTCTTTGCAATGGGATCGAACTGCCACTTCAAGGGACCGGGGATCCCGACAGTTATGTCTCAGGAATTAGGTATCGGGCGTGGTGGCCCCCATCGTGCCTCCATCCTACTATTCCCCTACATACACCGCTCGTCGTGGATCTCTGGGATATCCGTGCGGGGAGAATGGTAGGAGGCTGTACGTACCACGTTGCGCACCCCGGGGGGCGAAACTACGAAACCTTTCCCATCAACGCTCTCGAAGCGGAGGGACGCCGAATTGCACGCTTTTTGCCATATGGCCACACCCCAGGTCAGATCGTACCACGGATGCCAAGGCCGAATGCGGAGTTTCCGTCCACCCTCGACCTTCGTCGGGAGTCGGTCACACGATAATTTCGAACTCGTATCGAAACAGTATCGAATTGAAATAACCACGAATTGCAGAATTTGCAGCAGGGATATACCGACGTTGGAAGTGTGGGCGGGCATGGCGTTCGTCACTTCGACTATCCGATACGTCCCAGTTTGAGTAAGCTGATTCTCGGTGGTGTTGCTGATTCATTATGCAGGACCACCAGAACAGATGCATGGCGGATGGCTCATCATTGCTCCGAGAGATGTCTCCGAGAGAGAAATTGCTCCGAGAAGCGATTCGCGTATCTGTGATACGCACCGGTTCTGCAATGACAGTGTCCAAGACCCGTTTCCGCAATGTCCTCTGAATTTCCGTTTTTGATCGATCAGTATCAGCGCAGACATTCGTCCTTGCGCGTGTCAGTGACGGACGCGTGCAACATTCGGTGCAGATACTGTATGCCGGAAAAGGTACATGGCTTTTTGCCAACCGAGCGTCTGTTGGACTTCGAGTCTATCGTCAGAATCGTCTCGGTTCTTGGGCGGGCAGGAATTGAAAAAGTTCGATTGACGGGGGGCGAACCGTTGATGCGACCTGATCTACCTAGATTGGTTGCGATGCTGTCAAGGATTGGGACCGTTCGGCAATTGGCGATGACCACCAACGGGATGATGCTGGACGAGTCGATCGATGCGTTGGTTGCATCGGGTTTAACCCACGTCAACATATCCCTCGATACGTTGCGAGAACCTGTGTTCCAGCAGATCTCGCGAAGGGATGGTTTGGACCGAGTGCTACGCGGAATTACGGCCGCTGTTCAAAGTCCACTTCACGTAAGATTCAACGCATTGGTGCTGCGTGGAATCAATCTTGACGATGTAATCCCGCTAGTGAGATTTGCGAGGGACCAGGGCGTCGTTATACGTTTCATTGAGTTCATGCCCCTTGACGCTGATCGCGCGTGGAGCGAGTCGCAGGTGGTCTCGGGGCAGGAGTTGCGACGAATCGTTGAGCAGGAGTTTGGGGCGTTGCGGCCGAGTTCCTCGATCGACGTATCTCAGCCTTCCCGCGACTTTCAATTTGTGGATGGGATAGGCGGGATTGGATTCATCGACCCGGTTTCTCAACCATTCTGCAAGGATTGCAATCGATTGCGGTTGACGGCCGACGGTAAGTTTCGAAACTGCCTGTTCGGACGGGAGGAATGGGATATCCGGGGAGCGATGAAGATGGGTGCGTCGGATGCAGAGATTTATCGAATCGCTTCCGATTGCGTACGAGCAAAATTTGCTTCACATGGAATCTCGGACAGCGGGTTCTCGCCACCTGAGCGAGCGATGTACCAAATCGGGGGTTAATCTTTGTTAAAATAGCTGCTTGAACCGATGCAGACTAAGAGAGTTGTGCTGGAAAGAAAGAAACTTCGAATGAGAAATTATGATGTATGCGGGTTAGGGAATGCGGTTGTTGATATTTTCCTGGAACTCGAAGAAGCCGAATTTGGCGCCCTGGGATTTGAAAAGGGAACCATGCGATTGGTCGATCTGAGCGAGCAGCAGCAACTGCTCGAACGGTTTACCGATATGCCTCATGAGTTGCAATTGGTAAGCGGTGGATCGGTTGCTAATTCGATCATCGGGTTGTCGCAGTTGGGGGGCCGCGGTGCTTTTATCGGGTGCGTTGGCGACGACCGGTATGGGCTTCACTACGTGGAGGAGTTCCAGACGCTACGCATCAATATGGGAAATCCTGTGATTTTCGGTCAATCGACCGGCACTTGTGTCGCGTTGATCACTACCGATGCTGAGCGTACGATGCGCACCTGCCTGGGCGTCTCCAGCCATCTTTCCGACAAACATGTCGATGAGGAACGCATTGCGAAATCGACTTGGCTATTTATCGAAGGTTATGTTTTCGCGAATCCAGAGACTGGGCAACATGCCATTCGAAAAGCGATCGATATTGCGAAGCATCACGGGACAAAGGTGGCCGTCACGTGTTCGGATGCGTTTGTCCCAGCGGTTTTCGGTGAGGCTTTCCATGAAGCATTGAAGAGTACGGATCTCTTGTTCTGCAACGCACCGGAATCGCTTGCGATTACCTCAACGGACACGAGCTCGGCGGCGTTTCAAGCGCTACGCGGATTGGTGCCTAGTTGCGTGGTAACCGATGGCCCAAATGGGGCCTTCGTGAGGTTCGATGGGGAAGAAGTTCACGTTCCCGCATTCCCATGCCATCCCAAAGATTTGACCGGCGCCGGGGATATGTTTGCAGGGGCTTTCCTCTACGGAATTACCCATGGCTACGCTCCTGCAGTTGCCGCTCGAGGAGCGAACTTCCTCTGTTCCAAAGTAATCGGCCAGATCGGTGCCAGGTTGCTACTCGACGCTATTCCTCTTTGGGAAGAGGGGATTGAAGTCAATCGGGCCGATGATGTAGGTGGCTGATACCGCGGAAAACTCCGTGGTGGAGACTCCGGGCGTATACCCTGAGGGTTAGGACATCTCAAAACGGGCACATGGATCCGTGGCGGTATTGGTTTCTCACGAAAAAGACGGTTAGATCAACTGCCGTCTTACTGCCCAGACGGCGGCCTGGGTTCGATCGTTGACTTCGACTTTTCTCAGAATGTGCTGCACGTGTTCTTTGACGGTTTCGTAGCTGATCTCGAGCGCTTGCGCGATCTCTTTGTTGGTACGACCTTGGGCGAGATGCTGAAGAACATCTCCTTCGCGTTGGGTGAGGGGGACATCGTATTCAGTTGTCGTCGGGATTGCAGCGGCAGATACGGCGATTCGACGCAATTCGTCTTTGGTCCAATGACTTTTTCCTTGGAGAGCTTTCTCCAGTTTTCCGAAGAAAACCTGCCGCGGATCGGACTTTAGAACCAGACCCAATGCCCCCAACGAGGCGGCTTTGGCGGTCGCTGCCGGATGCTCTTGGCGGGCTAATAAAAGAACCGATTGGTTCGGGTACGTCGAGCGAATCTCGCTCAATAACTCGATCGGGTCACCATCCGGAAGGACCGTATCGATGATCACAGCGTCAAATGGCTTCTCCGACAAATGCATTTTGGCCGATTTGACCGATCTCGCATGGTATAGCACGTGATCTTCTGATTCACTCAGCCAAAGATTTAAGCCAAGCTGATCTATATCGAACGCTCCTACTAGCAAAACAACGTTAGCCATGCGAGGCTCCGAACTTAAATATCGACAAGGAGAAAAGGAACCGTAAATTGGCTAGCGAGGGAAAAGTCAAAACTGCCACGTTTGCGGTTGGAAGTCGATTACATCTTACAAAGTATTAATAGTGGTTGTCATGTAGCCCAAACACTATTTTTGCTCAGATTCCTTCGTCTATTCGGTAAGGTAGTCGTTGGCTAAAGCATGACTGCGATAGCTTCTCCTTCTATCCTGAGCGTGGATACGGTCCGGCTAGGAACGCGTCTGGTTCAGGATGCTCTCAAGCATAAAAGGGCGGAATTTCATGGATTTTCCATCGATATCGTCGTGAACGAGCATGACATATTTGTCCAAACGATTGGCGTTGTTGGAATCGATCAATTGGTTGGAATCCGCGCCTGACATCTGGGAAAGGATTCGGATTTCGATGTCCCGTAGAGACGCACGCGAGAGCCATCTTGATAGAGAAGTTGCCGAGTCAGCCCAGATGCAAACGTGGATGCCCAGTGGAGGGCCGTCCGAAAGCAATTTGGCAAGTACAGCATCAGGTTTCATGGCATCGCCATCCGACGCTCCAAAGGAGAAATCCTCGCTCCGTCGCAATTCGCGGAACCGCGAAAGGTTCAAAATGACTAAGTAAATCGCGGGGTGCATCGTGGTCGGATCGCCATTGCGGCGCTCGAGTTCTTCGTTAAGCTCGGACAAGGTGATCTCTGCGTCCCGGGCACTCGCGAGTCGCACGTTCGCTTTGCTTTCCGGAAGCCAAGAAAGAACTTGTTGGACATTGGTATCCTCTGGACGACAGCCATCGAGAATAAAAAACCTGCCTAGGCTGGAATGGTGCGGATGGACTGATCCCTCTGCCGCGTTTGAGGCTTCCTTCCTAAGGGTGGTCCCTGCGATCCAACTCGCGAGCATGCTGGCAACGTTTCTGTCCTCGGGTGCGACGATCATAGCGTTGCGCCCAGCGTTGCGAGTGAATTGACGCACGATGGGAGGTTCTATCGAAACACTATCTCCTAGAATCCATGGGATGGAGGAGGGATCGTTAGAACTGACTTCAGCGAGCGCGGATTGCACCGCGGCAGAATCCCATGTCGCAGGTTTATGCCCTTCAAAAATGATGCGACGCCCGAGTGCGTTCGTTGTTGGTGAGTGCGGGACTGGGAAATGAGGTAAAGCGCTGAGCCTTTCGAGTTGTTCTACTTTTTGCAGGAAAGATCCTTGGAAGTTTTGATTGCCTTCGATCCTTCCCCCGATCTCGTTATAGATGCCTTGACCGGAGTGGCGCAATCGCTCTGCAGCTGTGTTGTCTTCGCTAAGTATGAGCATTGCATCCGAACTGTCGCATTGGAGCGCAATTCGTACGGCCATTTGAGAGAGTGTGGTTCGAGGCAGGGAGTAAGCCCCCCCGAGTGTTTGAGAGGCGAGAATCAAATGCATCCCGAACGATCGACCTTGACGGACGATTCGATCCATCAGCATCGACGCCTGTTGCGATAATTTGTCATCCTCGACAAACATCTCCTGGAACTCATCGATGACAATAAGAATGCGAGGTAGTCGAATATCGGGATGTTTCTTCTTCAGGCTGGGCAAGTCCTGAACGCCCCATCCGCGAAAAGCTTCACCGCGCGCGCTTAGGACGCGGTCGAGGTACTCGAGGGTACTCAAGCCAAATTCTCGACGGCTCTCAATTCCAATAATATCGGTATGAGACAATCCCAACTCCGCGTAGACTTGAAACTCGACCCCTTTTTTAAAGTCGAGCAGGACCAATCGAAGTTCTTCCGGCGAATAGTTCAACGCGGCGCTGCTGATGAGCGTATGTAGCAGGGACGATTTTCCAGACCCGGTTTTTCCAGCAATGAGTACATGCTGTGAGGTGCCTGCCCCGAGTCGAACGGACTGAGTACGACCAGCATCGGATATTCCAATCGGAATTTCGAGCCCGTCCGAAGAGGATGCTTTTTGAGTGGATTCAGGTTCCGGTACGATGGATGAAAAGGGCACGATGCGCTTTCCGATGTTCGTCGCCGCTACCAGATGATGCTGCATGATGCGTGCGAGGGACGATTCGTCGGGTGGCGTCATGAGTTCCATCGGGAACTTTTCGAACTCTGAGATGCCCAAGGTCGCTATAGCTGTTGTGTTTTCATGGGGATTCGGATCCGGACTCGAGTTGCGAGAAATATGGAGATGCAACCCGAATTCATTGAGTTTCTTGCGATCCGCAAATGTTGGCCAAACGATATTTTCGGAGGACAACAGAATAACACCGACCCCGCATCGACCACCTGACGACAGGATCGAGCAGAGCGACTGCCACGAATGATCATCAAGACCAAAGGGGAAGCCGGCCCAAACGATCAATCGATATGGTATCGCCATCGGACCAGCATTGTCATTGTATTCATGCAGGTCGCGGTAGCGGTTGCGAAGGCTTTGTTGGATCACGTCCTCGACGTGTCGAGCAGCGAGCGCCAGTTGGTCGGCGATATGGATGGGTTGTGTCCAGACACGGTGGTTCACTAAGGATGGATCCACATCGGCGAGATGCATCAACCACGAAAACTTCTTCCCCAAACCCTCGGGATCAATGATCGTTGTTTGGAGCTTACCTGCAGGCAGTGAGGTTACCGCACGCAAAAGTACATTTCTTACAACCTGGGCCCCTTGTTCAATACAATTGGAGTCCGTGGACAGCAATAATCCACCGTGATGCAGAAGGTCGTAGGAGATGGGCCAAGGAGTTGTTTTCTCGAGTCCTTCGAGATAGCTTTCCAAACTGGTCGTGTCGAGATCGTCTGACGGTATACGCATCTCTGGTTTTACGAACCCGATTGGCCAAGCAAGATTGCTGTCGGATCGTAACCACTCCCCGTTGTTGTAGGTTTCCGAATGCCAGTCGGGGTAGTTTGCCTTCATCGATCCACGGATGAGCGTTAATCGCTCGCTGATGTTGGTGATTCCGTGGGTCCATTTGCGGACCGAATTTGCTTGGGTTGCATCGTACGCATCGCGAAGCGACTTCAACCGACTTTGGTGAGTTGCAGTTGCCTCTTTTTTCTCGGCATCTTGCTTCGCCTCTAGGTTTTTGTAGGCTGGATTCGCCTTTGAATGAATGTCTTGGAGTCGCTCCCCACGCTTGTCCGCCAATGAAGCTCGTGTTTGGGCGGCTGTCTGAATCGCTTCTTCCTTTTTTTTGCGATAGTTGCTTTTCAGTTCCTCGAGCGTCTCTCGATGCTTGGTTTCAAGCTGTATTAAATTTTCAGCGTGGGAGCGTTCCAATCTTTGCAACTCGGCGAGATGATTCTGATCCGCGAGCACACCTGCACGTTGGAGCAAAAGATAGGTTTCCTTCTCCCGATCAACAATCTCTGGAAACACACGCTTCAAGGACCTCGTCACCCAAGGGGATACCAGCAACGACAGAATCCAAGGGGCAACGAAAAGAGTTACCAGGCCAATCGATGCCCATATCAGGGGCGGTAAAGCTGCTGAATATGCGGCTGCAGCGGCGCCGGATCCTAAGAGGAATCCTAGTGCGATGAGCATTGGCAACCCAAAGGTTTTGGCAAATCGATTGGACTCCATCCGAGCGATACCAGCAGTCAATTCCTTCTTGGTCGTCTCAAGTGTTTTGGCCACCTCGGATAAGGTGGGGATGCGTTGAATCGCTTCCGCTTGCGGATGGGGGTCGTGGCTAGTCCAGTTGATCAAGACCGGATCCGAAGTCTTCACCCCGATCCATTCGCGGGTTTCGTGCATTTGATTCTCGATCTGTCGCCGTTCCGACTCGAGTATAAGCCGGAGTCCGTCGCGTTTTTTGCCCGTGTCAGCTTTCGCTGACTCGAAGTCAGCTTGAAGAGATTTGCGTTTTTGGTCGTAGTCTGCGTTGAGTTTTGACTCGGACTGTTTCAAATTCGTTTTGAATGAAGCGAGTTGCTTCTCTTCTTGATGGATGCACTCCATGGTTTGCCGCTCGGCACTTCCTAGGCAGTCATCCAAAGCTCGATCCCAATCGGTTAAGGCTCTGCTGATCGCTGTGTTTTGCTGCTCTCGCAGCCGTGTGAAAGCGGTTTTGTAATCTTCGCTTTCACGGTCGCACAGTCGTTTCAGATTTTCCAGCTCTAACGACCTCGATTGAAGAAGGCGGTTCCAGCGAGAACCGATTCCTCGAACCCAACGGGCTTGGATGCGCAGCCAATCGTTCTTAGACACCAACTCTAGATCGCTAGCCGAATTGGATCGTTCCGTGCGCATGATGAACCTGACAGACAAGGGTATGAAAAGGACGCCTCGACATCCATTATACCTTCAAGTCCGTCGTCGATCACTTGCCCGACATTGCGGGAAACATGTCTCGAGCCATTTGGATTGCGGCAGGTCCTACCAGAACCACGAAGACACCGGGGAAAATGAAGATGACCAGCGGGAAAATCAACTTTACCGCTGTCTTTGCTGCCTTCTCTTCGGCAATTTGTTGACGCTTCGTACGCATCGACTCGCTTTGGACGCGAAGGGCTTGGGCTACCCCGGAGCCGAATTTGTCAGCTTGGATCAGAAGCGATGAAAGTGTCCTTAGATCTTCAACTCCGGTCCGAGCGCCAAGTTCTTGGAGCACCTGCGCTCGTTTGCGGCCCATCTGCAGATGGAGTGTACTAAGTTGCAATTCTTCGACCAAAACAGGATACGTCGATTTCATTTCTTCCGCGACCTTCCTAATTCCTTGGTCGAGTCCCAATCCGGCTTCGACGCTAACAACCAACAGGTCCAAACAGTCAGGAAGAGCGAGTGTGATTTGCTTTTTACGGCCTGAACCGAGCGAGGAGAGGATGAACTCTGGAAGGAAGAACCCGATACCGCCTCCCAGCAACGCTCTCAGAAACACCATCGGCGAGAATCCGGAGGTGAGCAGGCCTAAGCCGCCGCCGAGCACCAAGCCGCAGATTGCGCCAAGCATTTTGATGGCTAGGAATACGTTGGCTGCCTCCTCCGAACGGAAACCCGCTTCGGTAAGACGCTGCTTTAACTTGCTTCGCTCAACTTCGTTCTGGGGCTGTAGGTGCTTCGAAAGGGCAGGCGTCGCTTTTTCAAGCGCCTGATTCAGAAAGTCTGCGGGCTTTTCAACTTCACCGGTGGCCATCATACGCATGCGTTCATTGAGGCTATCGAGTCGAACCTCAGCGTTCCCTTTGGCGTCCCGCGTGAAGAAATCGACCAAGAACCAGAAGAAAGCTAGAACTCCGAGGAAGACGAAAACCGGAACAACCTGGGTTAATGAGATTGCAGCTGTCGGTAGCACAAACATATTCGGATGTCTTTCTCTATCGATGTTCGAGGCCGTTCGCAGGCCATTTTGTATCGATTTTCAGGAACTCAAGTGATCTCGGGTACTAGCGAGTTGCGGGGCCCACTTTTGGTGGTGACCGCGTGCTTCCAACCGGCCATGATTTTTTTGAAACGGCTAGACTTTGATATCAATGATTTTCTTGATGCAGTAAGCTCCAGCAATCTGCATCACAATGGCACCACCGAGCATCCACTGTCCCATCGGATCGGTGAAGAGTTTCATCACATAGTCTTTGTTGAGGAAGAACATCATGAGAAACAAGCCCGGAGGTAACGCGAGCAGAACGATTCCTGACAATCGGCCTTCACCCGTTAGCGCTTGAATCTGCCCCGCCAGTTTGTAGCGAGAACGAATCAGCCGTCCAATCTTTTCTAGAATTTCAGCGAGATCGCCACCTGTTTGTCGTTGGAGAATCACCGCTGTTGCGAAGAATCGCAAGTCTAGGTTGGGAATGCGTTTCGCCATTGAATCGAGGGAGGTTTCGAGGGAGACACCCAGGTTTTGTTCCTCGTAGCATCGGCCAAACTCCCGCGCGAGTGGGTTCGCCATTTCTTGTGAGATGAGTCCGAAGCCAGCACCGATGGAATGCCCCGCTCGAAGCGATCGACTCAACATTTCTAGAGCTTCGGGGAGTTGCTCATTGAACTTCGCCATCCGCTTGGCGATCTTGAATTTGAGTACGAGGAGTGGAACGAACATCAGTGCGATTCCGACCAATGGAGCGATGAACTTTGGTATCGGGGCCATAAAGCACCCGATCGCCGCGAGCCCCCCCACTCCGATGCAAATCAGCGCAAATTTCTCAACAGGCAGTTTTATGTCCGCTTGCTCAAGCATTGTTGCCAAATCAATTCGATTCTTGAGGATTCGCTCGATAGGGGACTCTGCCGCCTCCATCGGGTTCCGTAGGATCGAATTGTCATCAGGACCAGCAACCTCCCGGCGGCTAATTTCCGTCAACGATGCCAATCGATCCTCGACGACGCTGTCATTTTCAGGCTTGAATCCCATGGCGACGGCGCCAATGACCGCTGATACACCGATGCCCACACAAAGTGCGATGACCCAGACCAACATGCTCTAAGCCCTCATCATAATGCGTTGACGGAATGCGCTTGCGGGTAACCGAACACCCGCTGCTTCAAGGCGATTCATGAACGATGGGCGAACACCGGTCGCTTCGAAATATCCGTAAGCCTTGCCTTGCTCGTCGACGCCTTCCTGAACGAACCGATAGATGTCCTGCAATACCACGGTGTCTTGTTCGAGGCCTTGGACTTCGGTGATATTGAGCACTCGACGCGGTCCACCCTGTAGGCGGTTCGCTTGAATGATCAAATCGACGGCACCCGAGATTTGCTGCCGGATGGCTTTCACTGGCAATTCGAACCCCGCCATCATCACGAGTGTTTCTAGACGCGCAATCGCATCGCGCGGAGAGTTCGAGTGGACGGTGGTCATGGAACCATCGTGACCCGTATTCATCGCCTGCAACATATCGAGCGTTTCAGGGCCCCGGCACTCTCCGATGATAATGCGTTCTGGACGCATTCGGAGTGCGTTCCTTACTAGGTCGGTCGCAGTTACCGCACCAGTACCTTCGATGTTTGCTGGGCGGGTTTCCAATCGAACGACGTGCTCCTGCTGCAATTGCAATTCGGCAGCGTCTTCGATGGTGATCACACGCTGGTCATTCTGAATGAAACTGCTCAAGGTATTGAGTAGCGTTGTCTTTCCAGACCCGGTGCCTCCGCTGATGATTACGTTCAGTCGGGCTTTGATGCAGCCTTCCAGCAACATCACCATCTCCGGCGTGAAGGCCTTAAAATTCAAGAGACCTTCCAATTTGAGCGGGGTCGATCCGAATCGGCGAATGGAGACCGCTGCGCCATCGAGCGCCAGTGGTGGGATGATCGCATTGACCCGTGACCCGTCTTCCAAACGAGCGTCCACCATGGGGCACGTTTCGTCCACTCGACGACCAACTCTTGATACGATGCGGTCGATGATTTGCATCAAGTGTGGGTTGTCGCGAAACTCAGTCTCTGTTTTTTCCAGCTTTCCTCTGCGTTCGACGTAAATGTTCTTCGGACCATTGATCAGGATATCGCTGATCGAGGGATCCTTTAGAAGAAACTCGAGCGGTCCCAAACCGAGTGTTTCATCGAGCACTTCTTCAACAACTCGGTCACGTTCGCTTCGGTTTAGGTAGGAGTTTTCGCTATCGCACAGGTGTTCAACCACCAAGCGGATTTCACGGCGAAACGATTCGCCTTTGAGGTCTCCCACGCGTGACAAGTCAATTTTGTCGACGAGTCGCTGGTGGATGCGTCGTTTGATATTTTCAAATTCTTCAAGTTTCGAGGATTCCGAACGGTTCAGCGGATTCACGGATTTCATCGCCTTGATAGTAGGTGCAGAAAGTCTAGGAAACCGTAGCGCCCGGCATCAGGAGTCGCGAATTCAAATCTAGCCCACGATCGGCGATGCCGACGGAACTGATCGAAACGCAATGTTCTCTGTCCCGCAACGACGCGATGGTCGCGTGAACCAGCTAGTTAGCGGTCGCGTTAGAACGGAAGCCGAGTGCTCGTTAAACGATTTACAAAGGATTTCGGCCGATAATCGCTGCCGCGAGTTCGCTTGGCGTGCTGTATACAGCATTCGCCCCGCTCTCCATTAGCTCGCGCTCGGTACGAAATCCCCACGCTACACCCATCGCAAAAAAGCCAGCACTGACCGCAGTTTTC
This sequence comes from Pirellula sp., assembly GCA_046318275.1. Taxonomy (GTDB): domain Bacteria; phylum Planctomycetota; class Planctomycetia; order Pirellulales; family Pirellulaceae; genus JBKCUI01. The sequence goes on from JBKCUW010000065.1 coordinate 40,142, forward strand.
ATATCCGTGTTCGTATCACCCACATAAGCGATACGATCGGAAGAGACACCCCCAGATTCCCCAATCCAACGAGCGCTCGAAGGGTCCGGTTTCCGAGGAAATCGCGGTGAATGACCCAGAACAGCGGAGAATCGCGTCTCAGGAAAGAAATGAGATACGCATTTCTGGGTAAAGGAATCCGGTTTGTTCGACAGGACCGCTACAGCGACACCTGCGGTTTCCAGGGAATTTAGAAGCTCATTGATTCCTTTATACGGCTTGGAACGATTGTGCCATGTATCCTCATAGAACCGCTCAAACAACTCCATACAACGGGTTGCCAGCGCCTCGTTCCCAAGCGTTTCAGGGAGCGCCCTTTGAAACAGGACGCGGACTCCATCCCCAACAAAGGTTTGAAATTCGGCAACTGGACGAGCCTGCAATCCGATTTCGACGAGAACTTGGTTGGCCGCCTGAGCAATATCCTCGAGTGAATCCAGCAACGTGCCGTCCAGATCGAAGATCGCCAAATCAAATCGATTCCTCATCGTCCGTCTCCCACTCCAAGTCGTTGGAGTCGTTCATCAATTGCCTGATAATCATGGTTGCGTACGAACCGCGAGGCAGTTCGAACGCCAGTAACCAATCGCTCTTCCCTGGTTGGTCGGAATCCTCGCACCATGTTCCGGTCAATCCACGAGCCCGCAAGACGATCTCTCGATTTCCCCTCGAGAAAAAAGTGTCACGCGGGAATTTGAGCCGCACCTCGCGGATGGACATGTCAAGCCCTTGAAGGATTGACTCGAGCACCTCAAGGGTACCCTCGGGCCAGTCATGCTGACGCGCTGAAGGTAGCGGCAATGGTCGCGACGCAAATTCATTCCAGCGTTCGAATGCCTCGGGTGTGTCCCATTGAGGAAGGGATAACGGTCCACATCGCGATTCGAGTGTGCGTTTTACGACATCTCCATTGAAACGATCTATCAATGCGGATAGCCACCGATTCCAGATCCAACTCTGAAAGGCCGCAACGTAAATTCCGCGTAGATCCTGACGAATCAATGCGATGGCTCGCTTGAAATCGGTAGGGTGGTCCACCAAATAAGTGACAACGCTGCGTCTGTGGGAACGATCCAACATCGCCTTGCATTTATCCCACTGCCCCCAGTAATCACGCAGTATTTCCTTTTGTTCTTTTTCCCTGGGACGATCGTGCATATTGGCCTCGGCTAATGCCAGGTACAAAGCCCGCTCATAATCCCCCTTGCACCAGTACCTTCCGATCAATTCCCCGGAGAACCCAATCGATCCGAAACGCTGGTCGTCGAAGTAGTTGAGTACACCGAATTTCGCTGCGTTTTGAAGACGTCGATCTAATTCATTTTTGCGATCGCTCGAGATTCCGCGCAGTCGAATCGCAAACCGATTTCCGGAGATATCTTTCGCGCCGAATGGATTCGGTATTTGGCCAAGATAATCGAGATCGAAAGAGCGATCCGACATCCCCTGCTTTGGTCCATGGGCGATCGATACGTACTGGGTGGTGCTGGCATGTCGGTCCTTGAGACCACCATAGCTAATGCGATTTCTTGGGAGATTCCAATGGTGAAGGATTTCCGATATCGCCTCGGGGGTACCCATTCCTCGCTTGGTCAATCTGTACAGCGCATAGGGTCCGGTCGTTGGACGAATTGTAGTCTGTTCGTCGACTTGAAAATCTTCAGGCTGGCTTTTTAGTTTCATGGCGTCTTCACGGCTTGATACCGCACGCCTTCTGTACCCGTGCCAAAACGTCGGAGGCTACGGTGCGAGCGCGCTTTGCTCCCGATGCGAGTGCACGATCTACCGTATCTGGATCATTGGCGAGGTCTTGTCGCTTCTTTCGAAACGGTTCGAGGAACGCATCGGCAACATCCGCCAATCGCTTTTTGATTTCGCCGTATCCAAAGCCACCCCGCAGGTACATCTCTCTCACTTCCAAACGTTGTTCTTCGGTGGCGAATAGTGAGTAGAGTTGATAGAGATGGTCGGTTTCTGGATCTTTCGCATCTTCCATCGGCCGCGAATCGGTACTAATTCGCATGATCTTCTTGCGAAGCTCCTTTGCATCTTCGAAAAGTGCGAGAACATTCCCATAGCTTTTGCTCATCTTTTGGCCATCCGTCCCTGGAACTTTAGCGGTTTCCTTGAGGATTCGTGCTGATGGCATTACCAAAGTCTCGCCGTAGTGCGCATTAAAACTCCTCGCCAAATCGCGGCAGACCTCAATGTGTTGGTTTTGGTCTTCCCCGACCGGAACACACTGGGAGTCATAAGCGAGGATATCAGCGGCCATGAGCACAGGATACGTGAAGAGCCCAGCATCCGCCTTGATTCCCCTCGCCTCTTTATCCTTGAATGCAACACATCTCTCGAGAAGTCCGAGCGGCGTGCCGGTCATTAAGATCCAATAGAGTTCGGAGACCTCTGGCACGTGGGATTGGACGAAAAGTGTTGCTCTAGCAGGGTCTAACCCTAGTGCCAACAAGTCCAAGGCAGCGTCTCTAACATTAGCTCGCAAAACAGCTGGTTCGCGAATCGTGGTTAGAGCATGCAGATCTGCGATGAAATAAAAACCATCGTTCTCGTCCTGCAATTCAATGTACTGCTTGATCGCACCGAAGTAATTCCCCCAGTGAAATCTTCCGGTTGGCTGGATGCCGCTGAGTACTCTCATGTTATTGCTTGCGTTGTCTGTTTCGATAATTGGTTGTTGACTATCTGTGTACGCATTTCGGCACTTGGATCGATTCAGTACATCCCCGAGTGACGGATCGCTAACTGCCTAGGTGTTTTTTTCTGGGTTCATTTTTTTACTGGGACGGGATCGGGCAATTTTAATGTTCCGATGACCGCGGACATGCTCGAGACGCCGAGAGTACGGAGCGCGGATGGGAGCGCCTCAATCAATCGAATGCTGACCAACGGATCATAGTAATTCGCGGTTCCAATTTGTATCGCCGATGCTCCCGCTACAAAGAACTCCATTGCGTCATCGATGGTGGCGATCCCCCCGACTCCGATGATGGGTACCGGCACTTTGGAGGCGACCTGATAGACACACCGAAGCGCGATCGGTTTGATAGCTGGCCCGCTGAGTCCACCGACGGTGTTGGCGAGAAGGGGGCGTTGTCGTCTCCAATCGATTGCCATACCCAACACGGTATTGATGCACGTAACCGCATCAGTCCCGGCTTCATACGCCGCCTTGGCGATCTCTGCGATGCTGGTGACGTTGGGGGTTAGCTTGGTGACAATCGGACAATCGATGACTTTGCGAACACCTGATACCACCCTATGGCAAGCCATCGGATCGGTTCCGAAGTCGATACCGCCGGAAACGTTGGGGCATGAGACATTGAGTTCTATCGCGAAAAGCCCTAGGGGGGCCAGTCGCTCAGCAAGTACTATGAAATCTTCGTGTGATTTTCCAGCGATGCTGACGATGATGTCAGCCCCAGTTCCTTTCAAGTAGGGCCAGTGATTCTCAATGAAGTAATCGATGCCGTCATTGTCCAATCCGATCGCGTTGAGCAAACCTGCCGATGTTTCGACAGTCCGCCACGGTGCGTTTCCAGGACGGGCGTGATGGGTGATGGTTTTCGGAAGAATACCACCGAGCTTCGGCAAATCGACTAACCCCGCCATTTCTTTGGCGTACCCAAAGGTCCCCGATGCGACGAGCACGGGGTTTTTGAGTGTTAATCGACCGAGTTGTACCTGGAGAGAGACGCTCTCATTGTCGAGGGCATCTTGGGGCGCTGGTTGCGATGCGCTCATAGGAGTTGTCATTATCCGAGATGCGCACCCTTGCCGAGACGTCGTGCGATCGCTTCACCCGGAATCGGGATTACCGTAGCATTCGCCATCAGATCCGTGGAGAGGATATCGTTGGGATCATCGGCCGCCTCGGACGCTTCGTACTGAACGATATAGGCACCGACCTGGAGATAATTTTCATGGAACACAGGAGGCCAAAAATCCTCCGCTCGGTGGGCCAACGTACGGGCGAGCAAGCGAGTCGCGCGTCCGGAAAAACCGCTGAGAACCATGTCCAACCGACCAAGGGACTCTCTGAAAATGTAGAAGACTAGGGCTGCATCTTTCCCTTGCGACGATCCACCAGCGAAGGCCCACGTGCCATCTGCTTGTTCATAGTACAAACCAGGTTCATCCAGCTTTTCCGTTTTGCTCAATCGCAATCCAGCGGAGCATGCGGGAGGATGAGGATCTCGATCTCGGTAACGCAGGAAGAAAGGCACCGATCTATCGGTTGCTTTGGCGACATCGTCTTGCGAGGTGAACGGATCGCATGAGAATGCTCCGCCGAGAACCAGTTCCACCGTCGGGTTGCTTTTGACGCTGCCCAAACACACAAGGGCCTTGTCCCCGGAGATTTCCGAGAAATCCTCATAGACGGTTTGTGCCCGCGCATGCACTTGGTCGGCGGACATCGTCCCGGGACTCCAGACCAACGTCTGCCTGAGATGCTCGATGTGTGGGATTTCTTTCCCCGCAGAGCGTTTGCCTGACAATGCTTTCGCAGTCCCTCCGAGAGTCGATACTCCGTTGAGCACTTCACCGGCGAGTACGCTGTCCGACGCAACGATCCAAGCCGTATCGGCAGTGTCTTGGTCGGGTGGCTTGCGCACTCCGACGCAAATCTCTAGCCGAGATCGACGCGCAAGCAACTCCCAGAAGTTTTCTGGGGTCACTGCGAACAATGCACCAGGCAGCTCCTCGGCACGGGCATATCCATGCTCGATCAAGTAATCGCACAGTCGAGAAAGGGCCTCGAGGGGGATGTATTTTGCTTCGTTTTTGAGCAGTGCGGCGACTTGGTGGCGGTCTAGTCCTGTGTACTCGACAATCGCTTTGATTGTCCCTGGACGTTTTTTACGATCGGGTGTGTGGCCGAGCAACTCGGCCAGTCGGAACGCGTACCTCATAGTGAATTATCTATATTTTGCGGTTGGGTTTGATTGCGTATTGGTAGTTCGGAGAGAGCATCACCGCGTCTGTTCTGCCCAAGTGCATGGTCTGCGATGTGGCGAGAAATCCCCCTTGAGACTCCAAATCTCGAGAGCTGCGACGCAACAACGTGATTCTACTCCTCCTTAATACGATACCAGAATTCACCTAACCGCCGATCCATCTCTGATAAATTTTTCGCGCTTCATCTGGGTTTTCAGTGCCGGACACGATGCCTCGACCATCTGAAAAGACGCTGATGGTGAATTTCTCAAACGTAAAGCGGAGTAGAAAGGGGGTTTCGATCACCGCTCCCTCGGATCGGAGTCGGTTCGCTAACGATCCAAGATCGAGCGTTCGGTCGGAGGGGACAGTAATCTGTACGGCATTCTTTCCACATAAGACCTTCGCATCGCTGCAGTGCAGTCCACTGAGGAAAGGAAATTCGCGTCTCTTACAGCAAACGCACTGCGGGTCCGGTACGACGTGAATGTTGCGGGTTTCGCCAGCCCACAGGTCGAACACGGTAAGGGTGGCAGCGGCTAGTTGCGAATCTTTTTCAATCGGTTGCCGTTGCGCACTCGTATTGGAAACCAACCATTTCAGTCCGAGCAACGCTTGCCAACACGCGACTACACCCACTGCTGGTCCGAGTACACCGGCGGAGTCGCATGTTTGCATCCCTTCCACAGGTGGTGGATCTGGTAACAAACATCGAAAGCAAGCGGTGCGGCCAGGCTCGATGAGCATCGCTTGCCCCGATGCGCCCACGATCCCACCATGGACCCAGGGAATACCCATCGCCACACATGCATCGTTGATTAGATAACGAACCTCGAAGTTATCCGTGCCGTCAAGCACTAGATCCATGCCGGACAAAAGCGATTGAATGTTGCGATAGGTGAGATCGCAAACATGCGGATGCAATTGCACCGATGGATCGATCTCGACGAGTCGGTTTGCCGCCGCAATCGACTTTGGAACGTGATATTCCGCATCGTGCATGGTGTACAAAGCTTGGCGGGGCAAATTGTCGAGTTCTACCCAATCGCGATCGATCAAGTGGACTGTACCGACTCCGCATCGTACCAATCGCTCGGCAATGGTCGATCCGAGCGCCCCCATCCCACAAACAGCAACTCTTGCTTCCGCAAGCCTTCGCTGCCCATCAACGCCGACGGGAGCATAGGCCACTTGACGCTTGAAGCGATCGAGTGAGGCTACCATGGCGCTGGCTTTCTTAAAGTTTAATCTGGTGGCGTTGGCCGAGAACTACTTTTTGCGACGCAGAGCTTCCACAACTGCGTCTCCCATTTCCGCTGGGGACGGAGCGACGACAATACCCGCGGCTTCAAGAGCGGCAACTTTCTCGGCGGCTGTTCCTTTACCACCGGTGATAATCGCGCCGGCGTGACCCATCCGCTTTCCAGGAGGTGCTGTACGGCCAGCGATGAACGCAGCTACAGGTTTCGTGACGTGATTCTTCACGTACTCCGCTGCCTTTTCCTCGGCGTCGCCACCGATTTCGCCGATCATCAGGATCACTTCCGTCTGATCGTCGTTTTGGAATCGCTCGAAGATATCGATGTAGGAAGTACCAACGATCGGGTCTCCACCGAGCCCAACGCACGTCGACTGACCGAGTTTGAGGTTGCTGGTCTGCCAAACGGCTTCGTAGGTCAAGGTTCCGCTACGGGACATGATTCCAACTTTGCCTGGCTGATGGATGTACCCTGGCATAATGCCGATCTTGCACTGACCTGGGGTGATCACGCCGGGGCAATTCGGTCCTATGAGAACAGATTTGCTTCTTTTGACCCGATCATAGACGTGAACCATGTCGATGACAGGAACCCCTTCGGTGATCGCGCAAATAACTTCGATCCCTGCATCGACCGCTTCGAGGATGGCGTCGGCGGTAAAAGGAGGAGGTACGAAAATCATGGTGGCATTAGCGCCGGTCTTTTCGACAGCTTCTTCAACCGTATCGAACACGGGAAGACCTTCCACGGTTTCGCCTGATTTGCCGGGTGTAACCCCACCCACCATTTTGGTTCCGTACTCTTTGCACCCCTTGGTGTGAAACGCTCCAGCCTTGCCGGTGATCCCTTGGCAAATGACGCGTGTGTTGCTGTTGACGAGAATACTCATGGGACTCGTTTATTGAAAATGTGCTTGGGTTTTTGTTCGTTGACTGCATGCGAGCCATTTCGCACGCGGTGAATTTTGTTAGAAACTCAGGATACGGACGCGACAACCTTCTTGGCCGCATCGGTCAAGTTATCCGCCGAGATGATCGCCAATCCGCTCTCGCGGAGCATCTTCTTGCCTTCTTCCACTTCGGTTCCCTCCAATCGGACTACCAAAGGAACCTTGAAGCCAACTTCCTTGGACGCATCGATAATGGCTTGAGCAATCGTCGTGCATCGTGCGATGCCGCCGAAAATGTTGACCAAAATCGCCTTTACGTTCGGATCTGACAGAATGATTCGGAAAGCCTCGGTGACTTGTTGCGTGTTCGCACCGCCACCAACATCCAAAAAGTTTGCAGGCGCGCCACCGTGGTACTTGATGATGTCCATGGTGGCCATTGCAAGTCCAGCTCCGTTGACCAAGCACCCGATGTTTCCTTCGAGCTTAACAAAACTCAAGCCGGAGTTCGCTGCGCGTAGTTCCGCGGGCTCTTCCTCAGCGATGTCTCGCAGTTCCTTCAAATCAGAATGCCGATACATGGCATTGTCGTCAAAGGTGATCTTGGCATCGAGGGCGATCATTTTGTCGTCCTCGGTGATAACCAATGGGTTGATCTCAGCCATCGAGCAATCGAGTTTGACGAACAATTCGCACAGCTTTCGCATAAACATTTCGGCGCTCTTGGCAGCGGCGCCGCTGATGTTCAATTTCTTGCATAGCTTTCTGACTTGATAGGGCATCAAACCGTAGGCTGGGTCAAAGTGCTCGCGAAGAATCTTTTCGGGGGATTCTTCGGCGACCTTCTCAATCTCCACCCCACCTTCGCTGCTAACCATCAGCAGCGGAAGTTTCGCGGCGCGGTCGACGACCACAGCGAGGTAAAGCTCGCGAGCGATTTTGCACCCTTGTTCGACGAAAACTTGATTGACGACCGAACCGGCTGCGCCTGTTTGAATCGTTACCAATCGGTTACCGATCATGTTCTTTGCTGCCGCTGCGGTCTCATCGCCGCTCTTGGTCAACTGAACGCCGCGTTGGGAGGGAACTTCGATAAATGTTCCCTTGCCGCGGCCACCCGCGTGCACTTGGGCTTTGATGACTGCTAACGCCCCCCCCAACTTTTCAAACGCAGCCTTGGCTTCTTCGGGCGTTTTTGCGACAAACCCTTGGAGGATGGGGACCTGAAACGATCGGAACAGTTCTTTTGCTTGGTATTCGTGGATTTTCATCGAGTCAATCTCAATGGTTGGACAGGCGCGGTTCAGAAATTGCCGCGTTTCCTGCGAAGTTTACAGCCGTCTGCTAGGTCGAGGATTATCAGAGCCAACTCGAACTCGGTCAAGGTGCCATGCCTCAGCATACGCGTGGTGACTTGGCGATTCGTTGGAACTTTCTGTCACACCCTTCAGGAACCGAGCGGACGATCGCCCGCGGGAATCACGGTTTCAAAGGAGCACCCAGCAGGCCCAAGGCCCCTTTCCCAGCTATACTATGCCGAGTTGGCAAGACCGAACTCCGAGCGGGTACGACTAGCTCAGCCGGTAAGCCCTGAACCCGATCGGTGACTGCAGCACCCTATGAGCTTGGTAGGCTTAAGCTTGGTAGGCTTGAGTTTGGTAAGCGATACATAAACGAACCCATTGGCTTTCGCATCCTCTATTTTCGCTCGTCACCTTTTACGGCTCGTATAAAAACACCACTTCTTCCAACGATTTTCTCGGACATGCGATCAACAAACCAAGCCGATTCGTTCCGCATCTTGTTCCAATATCAGCGTGAATGGTCACTCCGAAGGCGATTCCCGTCCGCAACGGGACAACGCTTAATCGATGCTTTCGCTGTTGTTGCAGGTTGCATTCTGATGTTCGAGGGATTGGGTGGGCTCGAGACGCGATGCTCGGCGCAGGAATCTCCGAATCGGAAGCCCGCAACCAATTCATCTTCCACGATAGCCAAATCGCCGAGCCTATCCGCATCGATTTCGACTTTGGTTTCGGAATATGCCGCTGATCAGTCTACGCTGCGGCGTCGATTCCGAATGCCGCTGGATTCTGCGGGCATCGAGTTCCGCGAATTGCATTACCAAGGTTGGCAATCTCGCCTAGACGCGATCGAATTCGACAGTCTTTCCCTCGACGATCGAATCGATTGGCTCGCGCTCAACAACGAGATCAATCACGATCGGTCTGAGTGGCAACGAAAAATTCAATCTCAGACGAGCGCTAAGCAATTGGTCCCGTACACGGAGCGCGTTCTTAGGATCGGCGCGATCAAAGAACATGGTCTTCCGTTCCAAGCCGACGAACTTGCTGGGGAACTTGACGAGATCGCCAAAGAAGCATCGAGGCTTTCTTCGAATTTCTCCGGTGGCAAGGATTCGATACCGAAAGACCCGATCCTTGGCCTCGAGGCGGTGGAACTGGTAGACCAGTTGTTGCGGGTCCTCGCCGACACCCACAAATTTCTCGATTCTTACGATCCTTCGTACTCATGGTGGTGTGCGAAGCCTTATGAAGCGGCCAAGCAAAGCATTGGATCGCACCGGACCGCAATTCGTTCCAAGGTCGCCGGACTGAGCGACTCGGATGCGGACAAAGATAAAATTGTGGGTGTCCCCATCGGCGAACAAGCACTCCTGCAACATTTGCAGCACGCTTGGGTGGCATATACTCCAGACGAATTGATCCGCATCGGCGAGCAAGAAATGGAGTGGTGCGATGCTGAATTTAAAAAGGCTGCCGATGAGATGGGGTGCAATGGCGATTGGCGGTTGGCCCTCGAACAAGTCAAATCGCTTCACGTTACCCCGGGTGATCAGCCTCGATTAATCCGCGAACTGGCTTGGGAAGCGATCCACTTTCTCGAAGCGCACGATCTTGTCACTGTACCCGATCTTGCAAAGCATGGTTGGCGATTGGAGATGATGAGCCCTGAAGCGCAGCGGGTGAATCCTTATTTCCTCGGTGGCGAGAACATCATCGTTTCCTTCCCGACCGAGACGATGAATCATGCTGAAAAGCTAATGAGCCTCAGAAGCAACAATATTCACTTCTGCCGTGCCACGGTTCACCACGAATTGATTCCTGGGCACCACCTTCAACACTACGCAAACGCTCGATTTCGGCCTTACCGAGACGTTTTTCAGACCCCATTTTGGACTGAAGGATGGGCGCTCTATTGGGAGATGCTGCTATGGGACTTGGATTTTCCACAATCGGTCGAAGATCGGGTGGGCATGCTGTTCTGGCGCCGACACCGCGCAGCTCGAATCTTTTTCTCGCTCAATTACCAATCGGGGCGATGGACACCCGAGCAATGTGTTCAGTACTTGGTCGATCGCGTTGGGCATGAACCCAGTGCAGCGGCAGCTGAAGTGCGACGATCGATCATGGGTGGCTACGGGCCACTCTACCAAGCTGCATACCTGCTCGGAGGCCTTCAAATACGTCGACTTCATGAAGAATTCGTGCAATCGGGAACCATGTCCAATCGCCAGTTCCATGACGCAATTCTTGCTGAAAATCATCTGCCAATCGAACTTTTGCGGTACAAACTAGGCGGGAAACTTCCGGAAAAGGAATCGCGTCCTGAATGGAAGTTCTACACCTTCAACGAACCCAAAGTTAACTCGAAACGCTAAAGCGATTTACTTTTGCCAGATTCCATGCATTGCCGCGTGATTCTCAGAAGCATGCGAAACGGCGGTGGGATCAGAACCGTCATGCGCACTGACGTAAATCTGCATGGATCCATCTCGGTCCGATCCAAAAAGAATCCAATCGCCATGAGGCGAAGCGGCTGGGTGGTAATGCCGAGTCCCGGGCCGCGACGTAGTTAGACGTTGTGCATTTCCTTCCAGATCCACCCGCATCAACTCCACGGCACCCTCGACCAGTGCGGTATAGAAAACGAGTTTCCCCGTGCGATCCCAAACGGGAACATCGCTGCTCTCGCTATGGAAATCGGGATGCTTTAATTTTTCTACCACCCCTCTGTAACCGCCTCGGTCGGCTAACTTGCGAAGCCCAGTGCCATCTCGCTTGACGATGGTCGGGTGGCAGTTGTAGTGCTCGCCCGAGACAAATAGCAACCATTCCCCATCGGGCGACCATGTCGGGGCGAAGTTGAACGGATTGCTTGTTTGAATGTGAACTTTATTTCTACCATCCAAATCTGCGATATAAATCTGGTAGTCCTGATGGTACGAAATACGTTGGCCATCCGGGGATGCGCTGTATCCATACGCAAAGCCTTGGCCCTCACCAGAGACATCACGCTTGTTTCTTCCATCGATTCCCATCACGAAAGGTTTCGATACTCCCCCAATTAGCGGTGTGAATCCGAACCCCGAATTGTTGGGAAGAAAAAAAAGACCTGTATTGTAGATGCTGACCCGTTCCACCTCGGTCACGTTCGTTAATGATTTGGTATCGAGATCGTACAAGCAGCAGTCGCTAAGCCAGCCTTCCGTCATTCGAAACGTTTTTGCCGCGCGTTCCCATGCGGCGTTCTCAGGGCTCTCCCAATGCTTTCCTAGGATTGCCGTGCGTCCATCGGGCGACCAGCCAGCGAATTGTGTCCACGTGTTTGGACGATCGATGAGCGCTTCGCCGATCTCGCAAGATTCGGTTCCGTCCGCTCGCACCAACCGAGCCCGTTGTGTAACCCAGTTTGCAAACTGACCTTCGGGAAGATCATTGCGTCCCTCCGTATAGCCGATCCACTGCATCGGCTTGGTACGGATCGGCGTCGAACTCTTAGGAGCCAGATGCTCGGTTGCATCTTGAGCCTGGACTGGTGAAGCACCGCAAGTTACGACACACAGGTAAACGACGACTGCAAAAGCGTCCGGTAGTCGCAGACGCTTAATGAAATGATGGAATGGAAGGGGCATTCGCGAAACTTAGCTCACGATTTCGCGAATCGGTTCGATAGGTTCCACACCCACTAGTTTTTGGTCCAATCCCGAATGGAAATAGGAGAGTCGATTGGGGTCGATCCCCAATTGATTCAAAACTGTCGCGTGCAGATTCTTTACGTGGAACGGCTTTTCTACCGCAGCGGCTCCCAATTCATCCGTCGCTCCCACACTCGTCCCGCCCTTAATGCCGCCGCCCGCCATCCACATGGTAAAGCCATAGGAGTTGTGATCGCGTCCCGTTCCTTCCGCGTACTCAGCGGTGGGTTGACGGCCAAACTCGCCCCCCCATATCACCAAGGTTTCTTTGAGTAGATCGCGACGCTTTAAATCCTCGAGAAGCCCGGCTATCGGTAAGTCGGTGTTTCCTGCATGGAAGTCGTGATTCTTCTTCAAATCCGAATGTGCGTCCCAGTTGTCGTCGTTGTGAGCACCACCGGAGTAGATCTGAATGAAACGCACCCCGCGCTCCACCAAGCGTCTGGCTAAGAGGCACTTAGTACCAAAGTCCCGTGTTCTGTCTTTGTCGATGCCGTAAAGTTGCATCGTTTCGGAGGTTTCCTTAGAAACATCGACCGCTTCGGGCGCATGCTCTTGCATCTTGTACGCTAGTTCGTAACTTGAAATTCGAGACAGCAAATCCGATTTGTCTCCGCGCAGCTTTGCATGCTCGAGGTTCTGCTCTTTAATCGTGTCCAACAAATCGCGCTGCAATTCGCGACTCACTCCCTCGCGGGCTTTCAGGTCGAGAATCGGAGTGCCTTGGGTTCGAAATATGGTTCCTTGGTAACTTGCAGGCATGTACCCACTCGACCAATTCTTTGCACCGGAAATCGGACCACCAGTCGGGTCAAGCATGACGACAAACCCTGGAAGATTCTCATTGACGGATCCAAGCCCATAGTTCACCCAAGAGCCGAGGCATGGGTGACCGCTTTGGACCCGACCCGAGTTCATCATCAACATGGCGGAGCCATGAATCGGCGAATCGGCGGTCATCGAATGTATGAATGCGATGTCATCCACATGCTTTGCAACATTTGGGAACAAATCGCTAACCCATTTTCCGCACTGCCCGTATTGATTGAAATTCCATCGTGGTTCGACAATACGGCCCTTGTTCTTGTGACCACCCCGTCCAAACGTTTTAACTTCGACCGTTTGATTGTCGCGTCCTTTCATCGTCGGCTTGTAGTCAAACGTATCGATGTGGCTCGGCCCTCCATACATGAACAAAAAGATCACGTTTTTGGCCTTCGGCGCGAAATGCGGCTGCGGTAGTCGAGCCGAGTCTGAGGCGATGGCTGCATTGTCAAAAAAGCCATCCCGCGACATCATACCCGCCAGGGCCAATCCACCAAAACCAGCACCAGTTTGCCAGAGGAACTCGCGACGTGTTCGACCACAGAAATTTCTTCGCATGACGAATCAATCCTTTTAAGGAATTTCCCTCAAGGGAGGGTGTGTTTTTGGTTGGAATTAGACGTTGTCATCGACGTGAGTGTTAATCGACGTAAACGAATTCGTTAAGGTTGAACAGGAACAGCCCGAAGTAGTTCATCGCTTGATCTTGACTCAAACCGTGCTCGGTCATGAGTTCGTCGATCAATTCCTTCGCGCGTGCTATCTCGCTCGAATTGGGAGTACGAGCATAGACCAATTGGAAGCCTCGAACGATTTGATCGTCGATTCCCTCTCCTGCTTCGGCCTTCAAGCGTTTGGCAAGTTCTTCTGCTTGCTGATTTAGAAAATCACCGTTGAGCATCCCCAAAGCTTGGCCCGGTTGTGTCGTCACAAATCGTGCTTCGCAACTCGTATCTGGTTCCGGAAAGTCGAAGTTGGAAAGCATTGGGACAAGGAGCGAGCGTTTGATATGGATATACACGCTCCTGCGAGCTTGTTCGTCATAGCTGTTTTTTTCCCAACCTTTTCCGGGAACGGATTGGCTTGCCAAAACCTCGCGCGACAGTTCCGGATAAATGCTCGGTCCGAACATCTTCAAGTTCAAGCGACCGTTGGTCGCGAGGATCGAGTCGCGTATTTCCTCGGCGCTCAGACGCCGCATATCAAACCTGCTGAACCAATCGTTGTTAGGGTCGCTCGCAAGAGCAGCCTCGGAAGGAATCGACGACTGGCGGTAGGTCTCCGACATCAAAATCAGTTTGTGGAGCGGTTTTATCTTCCAACCGTTATCCACAAAGTTTCGTGCAAGCCAATCCAAAAGTTCCGGATGGGTTGGAGGTTCCCCCAACTGACCAAAATTGTTGGGGGAACGCACGATGCCTCGACCAAAATGATGTTGCCATACACGGTTGACAAAAACGCGTCCAGTCAATCGATTGTCGTTTGCGGTCACCCATTTTGCGAACTCGAGCCTTCTGCCGGTGGTATTCGCGGTCGCGTTTGGTGTTATCGTCGGTTTGCCACCACCGAGCACGGACAGGAATGCTGGTTCGACTTTATCGGCTTTTGCCTGCGGGCTGCCCCGTGTCAGGATATGGGTGTCGGGTGCGTTGGTTCCGTTTTCGCTGACGCACATGCCATACTCTTCCCACGGCTTTCGGCGCTTGTTTTCCTCGAGTTGACGCCGAAGCTCTTGATATTGAGTGATCAGTGCTGGATCGAGACCTTCGGTGTTCTTCGACTGGATCGCTTGATTGAGATCCGCGGTCTGTTCCGCCGACTCCGCGGTCAACCGACGACGCTTGAAGTTTGGCCCACTCCAATTCAATCTCAATCCCTTGCCGAATTGGCCTTGGAAGTAGTCGACACGGATCGGATACCGACCTTGCTTAAGCGAGATTTTCTGACGTTTTGGTTGACCGACACCATGGATCCCATCGTATTGGATGACCACTTTGCCATCGATCGTAAGACGCGATCCATCATCCGAATCTAAGACGAACGTGTAATCTCCATCCGCGGGTACGATTAGGTTCCCAGTGAAGACGAGGCCGAAAAAGTCGGGGCGGGTAGCAACTCCGATATCGATGAGAGGCGGATCCAGCTTGGCGACCGTTTCCGGTTTTAGCGCATCAAAGTCGGGCAGTTTGTCGAACGTTTCTCTATAGAAACGATACTCAAGGTCGTCTAGATCGTAGGTGGTGGTTTGCGATTTCGTCGCTGCAGCCAGTTGCGAGGACAACTCGGTTTCGACCTGGCTCAATTTCTTCTGGATCCGATCGCCTTCTTCGCGAATACTCGCTTCTGCAGCTTGAAATTTCGCTTTGTCGTCGGCCGATGCAATCAACGGACGTTCTACATTGGGCCCGTAACCATTGGAGGAAAGGTTCCGAAAGAACGCTAGTGATGCATAGTAGTCTGCGGTTGGAATCGGATCGATCTTGTGATCGTGGCAGCGGCAGCAGTTAATTGTCAAGCCGAGAATGCCTTGTCCGACCGTAGTCAGGATATCGTCGAACCCCTCGTAGACGGCAAGTTCACGATCTGCGGGCTCATCATCCCAGATTCCAAGCCGGTAAAACCCGGTTGCGATTAGAGAATCCCTCGTAACGTTCGGGATTTCATCGCCAGCGAGTTGCTCGACGAGGAATTGATCGTACGGTTTATCTTCATTGAGAGATCGAATCACGTAATCCCGATAGCGCCACACATGCGGTTTGGCTCCATCCCGTTCAAAGCTGTTGGTTTCTCCATACCTCACGACATCGAGCCAATGGCGTGCCCACCGCTCTCCGTAATGCTCAGAGCCGAGCAAGCGATCGATTTGCGACTCCCACGCGGCATCAAAATTTTCAGCGGCGGCTTTCTCGAAATCCTCGACTTCTTGCTGAGTAGGAGGCAGACCGATCAAATCAAAATAGAGCCTGCGGAGTAGCGTCGCAGGAACTGCACGCGGTGCACGCTGCAATTGATGCCTAGCTAATTTCGCATCGATAAACGCATCCACGGGATTCGATTTCGAAGCAGTGGCGGTGGCAACTTCGGATGCCGTGGTGTTCGTGGGGCTATTTTCGTTGGCTACCGAGGTTGCTTTTCCTGAGGTTGGTATCTCTGGCGCGACGACTTGGGTGAAAGCCCAGTGCTGCTTGTACTCGGCGCCTTGTCGGATCCACTCGGAGAGCATCTCTTGCTCGCGAGCGGTCAGCGGCTTCCCTTCCGGCGGCATTCGATGCCCTTCTTCGGTCGAGCGAATTCGAGCTACGATTTCACTTTGCTCAGGTTTGCCGGGGACGATCGCAAACTGGCCCGACTCAAGCTTGAGGACCGCTTTATCCCTTGTATTGAGATGCAAGCCCGACTCGCCCTTATCGGGACCGTGACAAGCAAAGCATCGACGAGCCAGCAAAGGCTGTATCTCTTGCGAAAAATTCACTTCTGGTTTCTGGGCGTAAACCAGCATTGGCAAAGATACCAGGCCAAAAGCAACTGCTAAGAGTACCGTTCGAAAGCTCATGAGGAGAACTTGTTGGTGGCTAGGAAGGAATGGTTCGACACGACTAGCGGCATGTCCATGATGGCGCGACCACGATGGCGCGACCACGATGGCGCGACAACGATGGCTGGTTCACTGCCAACTCGAAATCGAGGCGGGGGGTGAGGGGTTACGGGCAGGGTGATGGCAACGATCTCCCAAGGAATCGCGTAGCGCAGAACCTTATATCCACGTTTCACACGATCGCCATTCCCCCCTATTGTCGTCTCTTTCGCGTGGTTTTGCCATGCCCGTAGCCGACAAGATCCTATCCAAAAACGACACGTCGAGTATTCTGACTGTGGATCTTTTACGACAAATCTCTTAGTTTTCAGAGGGTTCACGCAGTGCAGCTCGTCGAAACCGACATCCGGAGCGACTTATCCAAAAGTTGGGTTATTCGGGGAAATACCCATGACAATCGGGATTGGTTGCAATCAGCACCGTGCTGTCCGCAACTTGAAAAGTACCAGGTTTTGCATCTGGGTGTGGCGATCATGCCAGCACCATTTCACATTGTTCGGACGAATCTCGGCGGGAGTTATTTTCTTGCAAGTCTTGAGGGAGAAGGTCGCGTCTTGGTCGACGGCAAATGGGTTGCTGCGGTTCCAGGCCAAGCCGTACTGCTGCCCCCGCGAACGTTGAATGCATTCTTCACTCCCACGGGTATGACTTGGAAATTCTGTTGGATACGTTATCTCGAGGGGGAGGGGCAGGCACCTATTGCCAAGGCGAGTTCGCCGGTCATTGCGCAGTATCGAGGGGAAGCTTTGGAAAACGCGATCTTAGGATTGTGGCACGAGTCCAGCGGGGAGCGGACACCTCGAATGGTAGACGAGTGGGTCCACTTGGTTCACGCTTACGCGCAACGATTCGCATCGCCTGAAAAGTCGGATCCTCGGCTTGCTCTCGTATGGAAGACGGTATCGCAAGCATTGGAACGACCGTGGACGGTTCATGAACTCGCTGCGATGATGCATGTCAGCGAGAAACAGTTCCAACGATTATGCCATAAGGAACTTGGTAGAAGCCCTCAACAGCAATTGATGTGGTTGCGCATGAGACGCGCGGCGGAGATGCTGGGTGAGCGAAACCGTAAGATAAGTTCGGTTGCCATGGCTGTTGGATACCGAAATCCCTTTGTCTTTTCGAGTACCTTCAAACGCATTCTAGGTTGGTCACCATCGGAATATGCCGGGCGATTGCGGGGAGAGACGAGCAATCGTTGACCGATGCGATATCTCTGTAGGGAGCGGGGAGGGAACGCATTCGTTGCCGCGACGGTGTATTTCCTTGCGGAAAAACCCGGTGCTAACGAACGGTCGCTGATCAGGGGGCTGAAGGGTATTCAGAATCGAAGGTACTCTTTTCTCCAAACCGTCGTCATGGTGAGGTCTGACGGGGACACGGAACACCTCCAAAAAATCAAGTCATGGACTAAAAACTCGCGTCACAATCAGCCCTGAAGGATATTCTTTCCGTTAGAATACCGCTGGTTACAAAGTAGGTCACAAATCCCGTTCAAGTCGTCACCAGTGGCTTGATACGGCTGTTTGCCCTCGTTCATGCGGAAGCGCGATTCTGTCTGCTTCCCAGCCCGTACTTCTCGTCGTTCCTTGTCTCGTCTCGTTATTACTCTCCTTGCTAATACATGGTGCATTGATGGCACAAACCTCCGGGGATTCAAAACCTGCGTTGGCCTTGACCCAAATCATCAACATGGCTGTCGGTTTCTTCGGCATCCAGTTTGGTTGGGGGTTGCAGATGGGGAACATGTCCCCTATTTACGAGTATCTTGGAGCACAACCAGATACGCTTCCCATTCTGTGGCTTGCCGCTCCACTGACCGGGTTCATCGTACAGCCGATTATCGGCTTTCTCAGCGATCGCACATGGACTCCCATCGGTAGACGGAAGCCCTATTTCTTGATAGGCGCAATTTTGTCCAGTATTTGTTTGTTCCTGATGCCGAAATCGGGTGCGCTTTGGATGGCTGCTGGATTGCTATGGGTTTTGGACGCATCGATCAATATCAGCATGGAACCCTTTCGAGCGTTTGTTGCAGATATGCTACCTGAACGTCAGCGGACACTGGGCTTTGCAATGCAGTCCGCGTTCATTTGTGCTGGATCCGTAATCGCTTCGAAGCTTCCAAAGTGGCTGAATGAGTTCGCTGGCATCAGCAACGTGTCGTCTCCCGATCAACCGATTCCTTTGACGATCCACTATGCATTCTCGGTTGGGGCCGTCGTGTTTTTCTTGGCTGTGTTATGGACCGTCCTTACAACGCGTGAGTACCCACCTGATGAGCGGTCGGAGGCACAGCCGAACGGATCCGCCAATGGGGCCACCGCAACCTCGAGCGGATGGAATGACTTCCTCAGCGCATTTCTCGAGATGCCGACGCGAATGAAGCAGCTTGCCGTTGTTCAGTTTTTTACTTGGATGGGACTATTCTGCATGTTCATCTATTTGGGGCCAGCGCTAGGACGAGATTTAATGGGTGCCCCGACGACGGACTCTCCGTTGTACCAACAAGGTGTCGATCTCCAAAATGACTGCAATGCGACGTACAGTATGACTGCGTTTATCGCTTCGATCGGGTTTTTGTTGATCACGAAGTGGTACTCTTCCAAATGGATTCACTTTATCTCATTGGCACTGGGTGGTCTCGGGCTGATGTCGGTGGGTTGGGTGAGCAGCGAATCTGCATGGATTCTGAAGTACATCAGTTTTGTGGGCGTTGGTATCGCTTGGGCTTCGATTCTTTCTATGCCCTATGCGATGCTGTCGTCGGTAATTCCCGCCTCGAGGAATGGGATTTACATGGGGATCTTTAACCTGTTCATCGTGATCCCGGAGATCCTCTTCGCCATCGGAGTCAGCAAGTTGATGGAAAGCGTACCCTCGATAACTCGCCTACAGGTAGTCGTATTTGGCGGTGTGTGCCTGATGGTCGCTTCGCTGGCAACCCTCCTGGTTTCCTTAAAGCCGACGTCGGAACAGCCAGCCTCGACGACGACATAGCCGCAATCGCGCAACTTGGTGTGTTCCACGATATCGTCTGCACCGACATATACTTTTTCGATCAGCCAATCCTTTGTAAAACTCGCGGACTTAACCCATGAATCCCAGCAGAATCTCACGCCGTGTCGTTCTTAAGAACGCGTTTCACACGACCCTCGCTACGGCAATCGTGTGTCGTTCCGGTAGAGCGGAGTCCTTTCGAGAAGCGAACGATCGACCAACGGTTGGGGCGATCGGCACTGGAAGTCGATGGTGTCAGAAAGCGACTGGGATCAATGGCCCTTGGGGATCGGCTCCCGACGTTCGAAAATTCGGGGACTATGTTGCCGTCTGCGATGCCGATCGAAGCCGCACTGAGCGCGCCGCAAGCTTGGTGAAGGAGTGGCATGGCATCTCCCCCAGTGAACACTCGGACTATCGCGCCATCTTAGACAACCCAAAGATCGATATTGTCCATATTTCGACTCCCGATCACTGGCATGCAAAAATCGCGATCGAAGCCATGCTCGCAGGAAAGGATGTCTACTGCGAGAAGCCAATGACGCTAACGATTCCAGAAGGACGCGAACTTTGCGACGTCTGCAAGAAGACGGGACGCATCGTACAAATCGGCACACAGCAACGGAGCGAGAAGCAGTTCATCCAAGCGATCGCTCTTCTTCGAAACGGACGATTAGGCAAGCTTACTAAGGCAACCTGTCGAATTGGAGGTGCTCCTACCAGCCCTGAAATACCGATCGCGCAGCCTCCGAAAGATTTGGACTGGAACCTGTGGCAAGGCCCCGTGCGCGAGGCGCCGTTCCGGTACCTTGCTGGCGATAACGGCGAAACAAAAAGTTGGTCCCGATGTCACTACGAGTTTCGTTGGTGGTATGAGTACTCGGGGGGAAAACTGACCGATTGGGGCGCTCATCACGTCGATATTGCAACATGGGGGCTAGGCCTCACCGAAACAGGGCCCACGGAGGTCATCCCGGAAATGATCAAGCACCCTGTTGAGTTCAAGGATGGATATCCCGTGGATGCCACCCGCTACAACACCGCCACCGAGTTCCTCATCCGCGCAAAATTTGCTCAGGGAATTGAAATCGAGATCCGTCACGATGGAGATAACGGGATTCTTTTCGAGGGGACCGAAGGCCGTTTGTTCGTGAACCGCGGGCGTATCAGCGGGAAACCGGTTGAGGATCTACAGGCGAACCCCCTTCCCGCCAACGCGATGGAGGAAGCTTATAAGAACCGTCCCTTGGTGGATCACTTCAGGAACTTCTTCGAGTCCGCGAGGGATCGCGTCGAACCTATTTCAGACGTGCACAGCCACCACCGTGCGTTGTCCACGTGTCACTTGGCAGGGGTCGCAGCGCGATTGAACCGCCCCATCACCTGGGATGCCAATCGCGAAACCATCATCGGAGACGAACAAGCTCAACGGTTGCTGTACCGGGAGCCTCGCAAGGGGTTCGAAACATTGCGATCCTGATCGGCGATCCACCGGAACGATCTTTCGGTGACGACCATGCGCGGACTGCCCATCGATGGAAAGCCGACTAATCGGTTTCGTCGTTAAATCCGTAAACAACCAGCATTGCTTCCCCGTTTGTCAGCTCAGTTGGACCGGACATACCAGGTTCGGGTGGTACCTTTACGAGTCAACGTCTGATGTATCCCACCCGCAAACACCCCTGCGATCCATGCCTGATTTTCACGATCAAGGTTCAACGTGTAGGCACGCGGCGCCCCTACGTCGCTCCGTCCGAATCGCGGCGATGATCGGTATTCCATTGTTGATTGGGTTTGCATTGAGCGTCTTGGTCGCATTTGCTCAATGGCTGAAGGAGGATGCCGCACGATTCTTCATCATTGGTCTTGATGGGATGAGGATGCAACTCGCGGTCGTCGCTGCCAGCATTATCCTTTGCGTTACCACTGTTTTCTTCCTCAGACCAGGTCGGCGGTTTCT
The DNA here is from genome assembly GCA_046318275.1 of Pirellula sp. Classification (GTDB taxonomy): domain Bacteria; phylum Planctomycetota; class Planctomycetia; order Pirellulales; family Pirellulaceae; genus JBKCUI01. Next base: position 61,664 of record JBKCUW010000065.1, read on the forward strand.
GCTGATTATTGGCGGCGTAGCCCTCATATTGATCGGACTATTCTATTCTCTGATTCGTCTCGACGGATTCAATGGCGATCGAACTCCACGCTTCGCATGGCGATGGACGCCTCGCTCGGAGGAGAAGTTCACATCGTACTTGGTCGCAAAAGTTGACAATTCTAAATTGGACATCGACCGCGACTGGACAACACCCTTACGGCATGATTTCCCAGGCTTTATGGGAAGAGACCGCAGCGCATCGGTCAGTACGGTACGGCTTGACGATGATTGGGAAAGCAAGGCACCGGCACAATTGTGGCGGCACCCCGTAGGACTGGGGTGGTCGAGCTTTGCAATCGTTGGGCAAATTGCGGTCAATCTGGAACAACGCGATCAAGATGAATGCGTTGTTGGATATCATGCCCGCACCGGTGAGGAGCTTTGGTGCCATACGGAGCGAACTCGTTTTCTGAACGAACACGGCGATGGTCCACGATCAACTCCGACCATATCAGGGGGACGCGTCTACGCCGTCGGCGGCACTGGGGTCCTAACATGTGTCGAATTAGGGTCGGGGAGTGTGGTTTGGAAACAAAATCTGTTCAGTTCCCCGGAACAACAGAATTTGTACTTCGGCACAACGAGTTCACCCTACGTAATTCAGGATCTAGTGATTGTTACCCCAGGCTCGGGACCCAACGGTTCCGCGATGGCCTTCCATCGCGAGACAGGCGAGTTGCAATGGAGTAGCGGGAACGATCCCGCGGCGTACGCGTCACCCACCGTTGCGACTGTCGACGGAATCCCCCAAGTTCTAAGCTTCAACGGCGCTGGATTGCGGACCTACTCACTCGACGGCCACCCACTGCTGCTTCACCCTTGGGTAACCCAAGGCACCTCGCGGGTGAATGTAGCACAGCCGATCGTGCTCGACCGGGAAACTCAGTTCCAAAGCGGAGCTGAAGGGACCCTGGTACTGATTTCGTCAGGTTACGACATGGGAACGTGCTTACTTCGCATCCGGCAAGTCGATGGTGCTTGGGAATCCGAGGAGATCTGGCGATCTGCGCAACTCAAATCGAAGCTTTCAAATTTCGTGGTCCATGATGAACACATCTACGGACTCGACAATGGACTCATGACCTGTTTGCGATTGGATAACGGAGTTCGGACATGGAAGAAGGGACGATATGGTCATGGACAACTTCTGCTTGTTGGCGATCGGATTTTAATCCAAGCCGAATCCGGAGAAATCGCACTCGTCGAAGCAAATCCAACAGAACATCGGGAGTTGGGCCGCTTCGTAGGTTTGTCGAGCAAAACATGGAACCATCCCTCGCTCGCAGGGAATCTACTTATCATCCGCAACGACAGCGAAGCTGCCGCGTTTGAATTGCCGGTGCAGTAACGCGGTTGTTTCGAGTCGCACGACGAGCAGGCATGCGTGGGATTGTTGCGTCGTTAGAAACTGTAACTCGATACAGTTCCGCGGAGGCATAATGTAATTCAGCTGACGCACAGCGACCGAAACGATGGGCGCACGAACCATGGAGGAGTCAGCAAGTAAACCGAGATCCATACAGCCGTTAAATTTCTTGTTTGGATCTGCCACAGGACAGTATTTTCTTTGCGTCGTTTTCTTTACGGCGCTTTCTTCACTGCGATCGCGCTTTCATTTTCATTCGAGGTCTAACGCTGCGCGGACGGAAAGAAGCCGATGAGGGCATTAACTCCAGTTTTGGTGGTCAGGCCGGCTGGTTGCCGGGGGCGGTTTATGCCAATTTCAAGGCATCGGCAGCATGCCAGTCGACATGAAAGGCGTAACAGTTTGGTTAGGTCGGAAATCACCCGGCATCCCGTTAACGGGGTTCTGTGATCGGTAGGATTGTTCTGGTAAACTGGCGTCCCGCCGAAGGTTGGCTGTTTCCTCTTTGCAACAAAAGGTACTCGCGTGACTTGCAGAGTAACCATCAAAGGTCTGATCGTTTGTCTTCTGCTCGTTTGCCCTGGGGTGTTGCTCGCCCAAGACCGAAGTTTACGTGAGCTTGCTTCGATCCCGACGGCAGGTGTCTCCCTCGAGTCGGTCAGTGCGGCTCCACAGAGCTATTGGGCTGTAGATGGTCTTTTAGTGGTCCGTTGTTTGGTAAAAAACGGCGACGCTCAGCCAGCATCGGGTACCATCGTCGGACGTGCAGTTGGAAATCTTGGTGATGAGGATCGAAGGCAATTTCAAATTGGCCCCAACGAAACCCGAACCTATGATTTTCAGGTGCGACTTCCAACACCGATGCCGGAAAGCAAAGCTGACATCGAGGTTTCCTTATTCGTTCGCCAAGGGGATAAAGAAGTACTTGTCGTACGTGGTGACGAACCAGCAACTCGTAACTTTACTTTCTGGCGTCATCCGAAGAATCGACTCATCACTGCACTTTCCTTCGGTGTTGAGCCGTTACCACCTCTACCGTGGCGGTGGGAGCCCACCAAAGTGTTTTCTACCTATGAGCTAGCGATAGCTAGCCGCGTCGATGCGGAGTTATCGAAAGATTGCATTGCATTCGAGTCCACACCTTTCCCACTTAATCCAATTGATTGGAGGGGGATCGACAACTTAATCCTCGGCGAATCCAGCTACCTGCGCGATGCGGGCACCCGGAGTGTCTTGAGAGATTACCTCAACGATGGCGGTCGCGTGTGGATCATGCTTGACGATATCGATACCGCCCCACTCAGTGGATTGCTCACCAGCCAACAGCAATTGGTGACCTTGGATACGGTTGAGTTGACAAACTTTGTCGTGGATGCGCCTAAGCAATCGATTTCCCTCCAGGACCGCACCGTGGAGTTGAGCTCACCAGTTCGTTTCAAAAGAGTGATGCAACATGGTGGGGTGGTGCCATATTCGATTGACGGATGGCCCGCGTGCGTGATCTTTCCGGTCGGTCGGGGTGAGTTAATGGTTACGACCCTCGAAAGCGCCGCTTGGATTGAGCCTCGAAAGAACCAATGGAGCCAAGATCCGTTTTTTCAATCCGATTACGAGCTGCGTCGATTCGCGAAGGGACTGGTGGATAAAATTCACACCAAACGCTCCATCTCTGTCGTCAACCTAAAAGATGTCAGTTATCCAATGGAGAAGATAGGTAATCCTGTTGTCTCGCGCGGGTTCGTCGCTTCCGTGCTATTGCTTTTTTGCGGTGCACTAATCTCCTTTGGACTGTGGCGGGGGTTCTTGGGCGAGTTAAAGTGGGTCGGCTTCCTTGCGCCGGCATTGGCGGTTCTAGCCGCATTGCCCCTTATCGCCGCAGCGTGGCTGCAGAAACGAGACATTCCCTCGATGGTCTCTGTGTTTCAATTGGTGCAATTCTCCGATCCAACGGGTGGAATGATTCGCGAGACCGCAGCGGTTTACAATGGCGATTCGAAGCCGATGCAGTTGCGCAGCGAATCCGCTGGGTATGTGGTCCCCGATCCCGCGATTGACGGCGGAATCAAGACGATCACGACAGAGGATTTCCAGCGCTGGGGAATGAGCAACATCGCGTGGCCGACGGGAGTATGGAAATACAACAGCGCCATCAGCATTCCGGATACATCCATGCTCGCTGTCGCTGAATTTACATCGGACGGGTTATCCATCCAGATTCCAACGGGACTTCCGGCTCCGCTGAAGGACCCTGTTCTGTGTTATATGGTCGGTGCTCCAACCCTCGCAAAAAGCCTCGATAGTCAACGCATTTTGGTTGACGGCAGTTATCCCGCTGAAGGAGAACGATGGACCCTAGACTCGATCGTCGATTCCGAACAACTTCGAAGGAATAGTATCTACAAAAAGCTATTCGAGAGCAGCGATCGTCTTCAAGCACCATCGAGAACACTTTTTGGCTGGACCGAAGCGTTCTCACGCGGTGGTGAATGGAATCCTAGCCTAGAGAAACGAGGGATCGCGCTGGTCAGCATACCCCTAGCGCTCGCTACCCCAAAGGCTGGTTCAGAAGTCTTTGTCCCATACACAATGATCGATGTACGCAGCGCAGATGTTGGCAGCTCGTCGCCCATCTACTTGGAGGGAATCGGACGTTGGGTCAATCAATCCTCGAACAAATCGGAAGCGTTTCTTGAGTTCATACTGCCGAGCCAAGTCACACCCATGGATGTAGCGTCCATTGAGATCGATTTCGACGTGCAGGCACCGCGGCGGATGGTGCGATTGAGCAGCGTTGGTATCGAAGACGCCCCTCCCATCGAAATTGCATCTCTTAACGAACCGTCGATTCCCTACAAAGCAACGATCGAGGATCCGCGGATTCTGCAGGCGTTTCAAGACGGCACACTCATTGTGAAGATAGAAATCTCCGACGATCGAGAGCCCGACAGCTCGATTCCTTGGCGAATCAAACACCTTCGATTATCCGCTCGTGGGAAGACGCGTCCTCGTGATCGCTTCGAGGGGAATTCTTCACCGTAAAACGGCGATTCCCCCTTTTCGTTGTAGATCTGCAACTGGTAACGACTGGAATAATGTTGCGGAAAATGCTGTTCCCCATCCTTTAAGACCCAACCAATACGAACGAGTTTCCACAATGGCTGAAACGGTCCTCGAAACCAAGGAATTAACGAAGCGCTACGGAGACTTTGTGGCATTGGACAGTTTGTCCATCCACGTCGACCGAGGTCAGATCCTGGGATTTATCGGCCCCAATGGGGCAGGCAAGACAACCACGATCAAAATTCTAGTCGGTCTTTCCCGGCCAACCTCCGGCTCAGCGACCATTGCCGGGGTTAACTGTAGCGAGAACGCGGCAAGGATTAAAAAGTTGGTGGGCTATATGCCCGATCGCTTCGGCTCGTATGACAACATGCGAGTTCATGAGTATTTAGACTTCTTTGGGGCGATCTTTGGGATCCGCGGGTCACTTCGGAAACGCCGTATCGCCGAAGTAATGGACATCACCAATACTGCCTACATGCAAGACAAGTACGTCGAAAGCCTAAGCCACGGCATGCAGCAACGTGTGGGAATCGCTCGTACGCTCCTCCATGACCCTGAAGTCCTCATCTTGGACGAGCCCGCCAATGGACTGGATCCCAAAGCGCGCATCGAGATGCGGCAACTGCTCTTACGGCTCGCAGCCGAAGGAAAAACGTTGATTGTTACAAGCCACATCCTCCCAGAACTATCCCGAATCTGCAACGTAGTGGCAATCATGACGGCTGGTAAGCTTCGAGCTTTTGGCTCGGTCGATGAGGTTATGTCCAAGCTGTGCCCTCAGCGCAATTACGAAGTGCAACTTGCATCTCCAGGTCATTTGGAAAAAGCGGAATCGATCCTACAGCCGATGTTGCTTGATACAGAACCGTTGACCACGAGCCATGCTGAGTGCGTTTTGCGATTCCCGACAATCCGCAGCGAAAATGAGATGGCCAGTCTGCTACAAAAGCTCGTCGCAGCCGAGGTGCCTGTAACTCAATATCGCGAAGTGACCAGCGATCTCGAAGATGCATTTTTGTCCGTAGCCGGTAACGACTAAAACGCCAGCAATGAATAAGCGAAATCAGTCCGCGAATCGCTAACTTTCAGCCCACGACATACCTTCCATTTTCGGAATTCGATAAACGGTGAACCTCGCAACGATATTCAATAATCCAATTTTGCATCGCGAACTTACCAATCGCCTTCGAAGCCACAAAACGATGCTAGCGATCATCGCTGTTGCCATGGTTTCCAGTGCGCTTGTGTTAATGCGGTGGCCTAGCGATGCGACGATCGACCTGGTGAGTCAGGGAGCTATCCAAGTGTTTCGGCCCGTCGCATTTTCGATCGCGGTCGCAATCATGATGCTGATACCGGCGTTTCCCGCGACTGCATTGGTTTCCGAACGCAAACGCGGGACACTTACTCTGCTCCTGAACTCGCCTACGTCTCCTGGGACGATCTATGCAGGGAAGCTTTTCGGAAACGTTTTGCTCGGGATCATTCTTTTTTCCGTGAGTCTCCCTGCCATCTTCGCATGCTATGCGATGGGTGGAATCACCATTTCCACGCATGTTATTCCCCTCCTGCTCGTGTTTGTGGGAATGGCGTTTCAATACTCCGCCCTCGGTTTGTGGATCAGTTCCCGCTCGCAATCCACAGACGGAAGTCTCAGATGGACGTACGGTTTGGTGCTGGTGCTGGTGGTTCTTTCGATCGGCCCTTCTGTGTTCGTCGGAAAACTGTCCGGCTTCAAATCGATGGTTGCCCAAGCGTTGACCACTCTATCCCCCGTACCGGCTCTTCAACAGATTACAGGCGCACAAGGACAAGCGAAATCGATTGGGATCGCCACTGGCTGGACTGAGTTCCTGACCATGGCGGCGATCACTACGATCGCGTTGGCATACGCGACTCTGAAGCGATTGGATCCGCTCCAGATGGACCGCGCGAGACCTGTCGGCAAAGTAGTCGAGGAAAACAAGTCCGGGTGGTTGCGACGGTTGGCTTATTTGGTGGACCCCCAACGCCGAAAGGCTGGAATCCCATTCTGGCTGAATCCGGTTATGGTAAAAGAGTTTCGAACTCGTAAGTTCGGTCGATTGCATTGGCTTTTGCGACTGGTCGCGGTTGGGGGAATCGTTTCATTGTTGCTGACGGTGGTTGCGGCGACGGGAACTGTGAATTGGGGAGTTGAACGGATCGCAGCCTCGATGGTATTGATGCAGATCAGCTTCCTTCTCCTCCTCGGACCCAGCCTCGGTGCGAATCTGATCGCCTCGGAAGTGGAAAGTGGCGGATGGCAATTGCTCCGCGCCGCACCCATTTCTCCTTGGCGTATCCTGATCGGAAAACTACTCAGTACCCTTCTGACTTTGCTTCTGCTGCTCTGCGCAACTTTGCCTGGTTACATTACCATGGGCTACATCCAACCAGCCATGGGTGGCCAAGTTGGCAATGTTCTCATCTCACTCGTTATAGCAACAGGGATGGTGACAATTATCAGCGCATGCGTAAGCGCTTACTCAAAGTCGACCGCGGTAGCCACGGCGACAAGCTATGCAATCCTCTTGATTCTCTTTGCGGGGACCTTGCTAATCTGGCTAGGGCGAGGCAATCCATTCGGGCCGGTGTTTGTCGAGCGTGCGCTGCTGCTTAATCCTGCCGCCACAGCCCTTGCGGAAATGAAGGCTCCTGGTTTTGAAACGTACCGTTTAATTCCAAATGGATGGTATGTCGGGCTTGGAATTTGCTTCCTGGGATTGATCGTACTGCTTATACGCACAATTCGAATGACCCGCCCCGATTAACGGATATCCACGGAACAGTGCTCATTATGTGCTTTTTAGTTAGATCAATGCTGGTGATGTATCACTCGCCGTTTTTGCCTGGACGTCAGGGTTCGAAACACGACGGGGTGAGGGATGCCATGAGCACGACGGTCAATCGATTCGATACTCCTGGGTTGCGTTGCCTTCCTATGCTTATGGAATGCTGCAGCATGGTACTTGCGATCGTTCTTGGAAGCGTCTGTTGGCTAGGTTTTGGCGTCGCGCACGCGCAACCCCCACAGCCATTGCAGCATGCTTGGGAACTGTCGCCAAATTTTGGGGATGTCTGGTCGATGACCAAACCCGCGAGGTCCTATTTCGTCAATGTTGAGAACCTCGATTCCAGCGACACTGAGCTTCGGTTAATAACCGCGCAACTGATTTGTTTGAACCATGACAAGGATGGATTCAAGGGTGGCGACCGTGCTATCGAATTGCTTATGGCAAGGCTAAAAAGCAATTCTGAGCCGCTCTTGGTCCGACGGGTGATGGTATCTGCTGTGTGCCTGCTAGACGATGGAACCCATGCTGCATCACTCTGGGAGATCGCTCGCGACGATATGGACATGCGAGCCACGGTAGCGAGGGCTTTGGCTAAGTGGAAGAAGCCCATCGCCCTCGAGTATTGGCGAGAGCGAGTTCGATCGCCCGCCACAAATTCGTTCGATTTAGCCTTTGCCCTCGAGGGATTGGCTTCGGTCGGGACCGCTGAGGATCGGCAATCGTTAGTTTCGTGCATGCGATCGAACACCGTTTCTGAGAGCAACCGCGTTCTCGCTTCACTAGCGCTCGGGGCCACCAATGCATCGGGGATGAACGTCCTTGCCGAAGAACTCTTGGCGAGCGAGTTAGTGGATCGATACACCTTGGCCGCAAATCTTCTTCGCCATCATAGCGATGAGGAGTCGCTCTCGAAGCTTTTGGTCATCATGAACTCTGGGCCAAATACCGCTCGTCGGATTGTCGCCGAAGCGATAGCCGCTCATTTCCCACAAAAAGCGATCGAGTTGGCACCTGGTTGGACGACGGACTCCGATAACAATTTGAGGCGGCTGGCGCTAGTGGTTCTCAAGGGTATCAATTCAACGGAGGCGACAAAGCTACAAGCAACCTTGTTGGGCGATACCAACGTGGAAGTCCGCAATCTTGCTAGGGAGCAACTTTTGGGGATAGCGCAAGGTGACATGCGCTCAGTCGTCGATGCGTGTGTCAGTGAGCAACTTGAAAGCAGCAACTGGCGAGGTATCGAACAGTCCGTGATATTGAGCACTCAGTTACGGGACCAATCGCGTTGCGATACGTTCGTACGGCTGCTCGACCATCCCCAAGCGGAGGTTTACATGCATGCCGGATGGGGGCTGATGGAACTGGCCGATACGCCTGAAATCTTGGAACGGATTCAAAAGTACTGTGAACCGATTACCGATCAATTGGAGCAAGGGACTAAAATCGGCGAAAAAGCCGAAACGATCCGTCTCAGTTTCTTGCTGGAAACCCTTGGCAAGAACCATGTTTCGTCGGCGGTTCCGATGTTGAAGAGATACATTCCCAAGCAAGATTTTCGGATGGGAAATTTGAGCCGCGCGTCGGCCATTTGGGCGCTCGGGAAAATTGAGAAAGACACCGATGATCCGGCATTGAGAGGACAGCTTCGCGAGCGAATCCAGGATTTGGCATCGATGACCCCCGAGAACTACCTCGTCGGGTATGCGTGCATGCTGGCCCTAGGGGAGTTCGGTTACAAAGATAGCAGGGAGACTCTCGTGAAAACTGGAGCGATGCGTCCCAATCCGTTAGGCTACGCGGTCGAGTGGGCGGTCGAAAAAATCGATCAAGCAGGCAAGTGAGACGGGCGTAAAAGTGGAGAAGTGAGTGGGAAAATCCTGTAAGCGTAGAATTGGAGCAGTAAGATAGACTTCCGGACAGGTATTCGATCGGAAGTACCAACTAAAGATCGAATCAAGCGATAAACGTTTGTTTGTTGAAGTTATTGTTATCGTTTCCAGCCAACGAAGGTAATTGAAGAGTTGGGCAGATCGTGAACCAAGAACCGAATGAATCCTCACCTGGCGCAAGTGCTGGCCCGTCACAGAGATGGAGTTCCAGGATTCGATTCGCATTTATAGCGGTCTGTTACCTAGCCGCAGCCTATATGCTGATTCCCTTTGTCTGGTCGCGGTATTTTGCCTGGCATCCGGCTCTCAGGGATGCGCCTGGGGTTACCAACACCAGTGATGGACACCCTGGAGATCCGATCAACATAGCGCTCATTGGATCTGAAGAAGATCTGGTTTCGATACTGAGAGATGGTGGTTGGTATCCAGCAGATGCGCTAAGCCTGAAAGCGGATCTAAAAATCGCTGCAGACACGGTCCTCAGCCGACCTTACAAAGATGCACCTGTCAGCAATCTGTATTTATGGGGACGAAAGGAAGACAAGGCTTTTGAACAACCGGTCGGTAATAATCCCCGTCAAAGGCATCACGTCAGGTTTTGGCGCGGGGCTGAGGTGGATGGCCAAGGTCGTCCGCTTTGGTTTGGGGCAGCAACGTTCGATAAAAGCGTTGGTCTGAGTGAGACGACCGGACAGATAACTCACCATATCGACTCCGATGTGGACAAGGAGCGAGATCATTTGTTAGGCGATCTCAAGCAAAGTGGCCGACTGGCCGATCTTCGATTTGTCGATGATTTTCACGATGTCCATGATGGGGTCAACGGAGGTGGAGATCGTTGGCATACTGATGGAAGGCTTCCGGTTGGCACCATCGCTGCGAGATCGCGTGGCAAAACGAACTCGAGAGAAAACTCCTCGGCATCTCCCCAGTCGACAGCTCCCCAGTCGACAGCTCCCCAGTCGACAGCTCCCAAATCGTCATCTCCCCAATCGACACCGTGAGACATCGTAGGGTATCACCCTCAGGCAATTGGTACCAAGACCAGGAAACGGGCAAATGCTAAGACTCTATCGATCGAACCCAGCCTTGTGCGACGGCTATTCCCGACGGGAATGGATGCGGCTTGGCGGGATCAGCCTTGGCGGATTGACCCTTGCACAGGTATTGGAGCAACGCGAAGCCAGGGCGGAAAACCAACCGCCCGTACGAGCGAAATCCGTGATTGTCTTGTTCCAGTCAGGTGGCCTACCTCAGCATGAGACATTTGATCCCAAGCCCGATGCGCCTGCCGAAATACGGGGAGAGTTTGGCAGCATTCCGACGCGAACACCTGGGTTGATGATCGGCGAACTGATGCCGAAGACGGCCGCGATCACCGATAGGATGGCCGTGGTCCGAAGCATGGTAACCGGTGACAATGCCCACTCCACCAGCGGTTATCAAATGTTAACTGGCATTCCACATTCCCCGCTCAATCGCGAGAACTCGCTTCCCGGAAAGCCGAACGACTGGCCATCAGCGGGTGGAATCGTTAACGCGTTGCGTGCGTCGGTGCAGGGATTGCCTTCCGCAATTTCGCTTCCAATGCGGTTCGCCAACAACAACGGCCAAGATCCCTGGCCTGGAACCGATGCGGGCTTCTTGGGGCGAAAATTTGATCCGTGGCTTATCGATTGCGATCCATCCGAGGCGAACTTTACTGTTCCTGGCGGCGCCCTTCCCGAAGGACTTTCGATCCTGAACGTGAATGAGCGTCGTTCATGGCTAGAGCAGCTGAATCAGCGTTCGATCGCATTCCAGCAAACAACTTCCGTAAGCCAATTCAATCGCTACCAGCAACAAGCGATCGATTTGGTCTCTGGCGGAGCAGCCCGAAAGGCGTTTGATTTAAGCCAAGAGACCGAAGCTATGCGCGATAGCTACGGGCGTCATCGTTTTGGTCAAAGTGTCCTTTTGGCCCGTCGGCTTATCGAAGCTGGTGTTTCATTGGTACAAGTGCAATGGGCACCCGTCGATAAAACCAAACCCAATGGCGGTGGTTGGGATACGCATGAGAAACACAACGAGAGCATTAAAGGCTGGTTGATCCCAGTTCTCGACCAAGTTTACTCGACGCTAGTGTTGGATCTTGAGCAGCGCGGGATTCTCGATGAGACCCTGGTTTGCTTAGTCACTGAATTCGGACATACTCCTAAATTCAATCCTCAGGCCGGTAGAGACCATTGGGGTAATGTTTTCTCAATCGCATTAGCAGGGGGAGGAATACGCGGCGGGATCGTCTATGGCAGTTCGGACAAACACGCCGCAGAAGTCAAAGACAATCCTGTACGACCATGCGATTATCTCGCGACCGTCTATCATTGCATGGGCTTTTCCCCGGACACTCTTGTGCACGACATCGAGGGACGCCCGCTTCCGATCAGTCGAGGGCGCGTGCTTGAGGAACTACTCATTTAGATGAAGTTAGATCGACACTGGACCCACTTGTCACGATATGCTTTGTGAGGCGTTGAGATTGGTGATCCAAGTGCCCGTACTCTATCACCCCCATTGCATCACCCCCATTGCGTTCTGAGAGGGATTATTAACTTGCAATCATCACTGCAAAATCTTTTGGATTCGATCGCGATAGGTGATATTTCCTTAGTGGATCTTACGCACTCCCTGCGGCCCGACTTTCCAACCTTGGCATTGCCTCCGGAATACGGTCAGGTAGCGCCCTTTAAGCTCGAGACAATTAGTTGCTACGATTCCCGAGGACCAGCTTGGTACTGGAATAATTTTTCGTGCGGTGAGCATACAGGGACCCATTTGGATGCACCCAGCCATTGGGTTACTGGAAAAGACCTTCCTGGCAACACCGTCGACACCCTCGATTGCAAAAAATTTATCGCACCTGCATCGGTTGTGGACGCAAGTCGAGAAGTTGCAAACGACCCCGATTGGATTCTGTCGGTCGAGTTTTTGCGGTCGTGGGAGCATTCGCACGGCACGATTCCTAGGGGGGCATGGCTCGTATTTCGGACGGATTGGTCGAAACGCATTTCGAGCCCCTCAGACTTCCTCAACATCAAGAGCGATGGAGCGCACACCCCAGGCCCCTCTCAAGCCGCGGTGGAATGGCTGATTCACGAGCGTGAAATTCTCGGTTTTGCCGCGGAAACCATCAATACCGATGCAGGACAATCGTACCGGTGGCCGCTACCCTACCCGTGTCACACTCTCATGCATGGAGCGAATCGCTTGGGACTACAATGCCTGAACAATGTGGACCAATTGCCGCCAACCGGATCTGTGATTATCGCTGCTCCGTTGAAGATTCAAGGTGGTTCCGGGAGTCCCCTTCGCGCCTTCGCACTCACACCAGCCCGTACCTCTTACTGAGACTTTGAAAAAATGACCTCTGAGAATTTATCGTCGGCCCAACATGCGATGGTCGAACTTTGGGAAGCCCACATGCGGCATGAGTTCGAAACGATGAATATAGACGCAACCATGGAGACCATGACTCCAGAGCCATTTGTGAACCATGTTCCGGTGATGACCGGTGGAGTAGGCTCGAAAGCCGTACGCGATTTCTACGGCCACGAATTCATCTCAAAACATCCTCCGGATACGTCGATCACCCCAGTAGCCAGAACGGTGGGCGAAAACAGGATCGTCGATGAGATTATTTACAAATGCACGCATACCATCGAAATGCCTTGGATGTTGCCGGGGGTTGCGCCGACTGGAAAGAGTCTCGAGGTCGCGCTCGTCGTTGTTATTTCCTTCGATGGAGGGAAAATATCTGGAGAACGGATTTATTGGGACCAAGCGACCGTCTTGGCGCAATTGGGACTGATCGATGCGCAGGTGCTGCCTACCGTAGGTGCAGAATCGGCACGTAAAGTTCTCGATGTCGCTTCCGAACCCTCCAATACCTTGATACATCGCGATCGGAAGTAGCCACTGCTTCGTGCGATGTCTTGCTTTCTACCTCACGAGATGGACGTGAAAACAACAAAAATCATATCCGAGCGATTCGTCCTTGATACCGATTCCGTATGCCATTGATTTGTCCCGTGAACGATGAATGGAAAATTGATCCTAGTGAGTATTTCAGAATCCTTGCTTCCGTAACAGGTGAAACATGCCGATAGATTTAGTGGATGCAAAGCGGGCTTTTGAAACTGACGGATTCTTTGTCGCCAAGGAGCTTTTTCATGCGAAGGCAATGCAGTCCCTCCTGCGTTATGCGCGCATGGACCGAGCACTAGTGGATGCTGCCTACGTGCGACGCGACGCGACTGGCGGCGAAAGCAAGCTATCGCTCAGAAACGACCTCGATGACCAATCACCCTACAGCAGCATTGTGCGTTCGCGACGGGTCGCCGGTACGATGGCGCACCTTCTCGGTGACGAGGTGTATCATTACCATCACAAGATGATGCTCAAAGAGCCTCGCGTCGGTGGTGCTTGGGAATGGCATCAGGACTACGGGTATTGGTATGCGAATGGATGTTTGTATCCGGACATGGCCAGCTGCCTCATCGCAGTCGATCGAGCGACTCGGGCCAATGGATGTTTGCAGATACTTCGTGGTTCCCACACCATAGGCCGGGTCGACCATGCAACCACAGGAGATCAAAAAGGTGCTGATCCGGTTCGGGTCGAAGAGGCAGCTAAGCGGCACGAACTGATTTATTGCGAAATGGAACCAGGAGATGCTCTTTTCTTTCACGGGAACCTTTTCCATTGTTCCAGCAAAAATGAAAGTGAAGATCCGCGATGGTCGTTGATCTGCTGCTACAACACGAAACACAATGATCCCTACATGACGAATGGGCGGCATCCCAATTATTCCCCGTTGGAGCTATGGGAGGATGAACGTGTTGATGACATCCTTTCCACCCTTTGCGTGGAATGAAGCGAAGTGACTCGCAGTTGCAGAGCGTCCCCCTAATGGATTGATGTCGCGTATCTAGAGACTTAAGGAACCGTTCCATGGTAAAAATCGCGATGCTCGGCGCCGGCTTGATCGGAGAGTTCTACGCGCAATCCCTCCTTGGGAACCGCAGCCGGGATCAAATCTGCGCGGTGTATTCGAGATCTATTGCGCGAGCGCAGGCGTTTGCCGCCAAGTGGAATGTGCCTCGGGCCACGATTTCACTCACCGAAGCTATCCACGATTCCGATGCAGAACTGGTAATCGTGGCTGTACCAAACCACATGCACGAGGAGGCCGTACTCGAAGCTGCTCGCGCTGGTAAAGGAGTACTGTGCACCAAGCCGCTCGGACGTAATGTCATCGAAGCTCGGCGGATGCTAGAAGCCGTGGAAAAGGCAGGGGTTTTTCACGGATACCTCGAGGATTTGGTCTACACGCCCAAAACTCTCAAAGCTCTAGAAACGGTAGGCTCGGGAAGCCTCGGGAAAATACTTTGGGTGCGTTCGCGGGAGACGCACCCTGGGCCGCATTCGGCGTGGTTCTGGGATAAAGCCGCCGCCGGTGGCGGTGCGATTGTCGATATGGGGTGCCATTGTATTGAGATCGCTCGTTCCTTTATCGGTAAAGGGGTACGCCCGATCGAGGTTGTCTGTTGGGGCGCAACCCAAGTTCATCCGATCGATAGCGAGGATCACGCGATTGGGCTGGTACGGTATGAGAATGGTGCTATCGGTCAATTCGAGGTGAGTTGGTCGTTCCGGGGTGGGATGGATCTGCGGGATGAGATCTCCGGTACCGAAGGAACCATCTGGCTCAATCACTGGTTGCGCACGGGGTTTGAAGTCTTTTCCTCAGTCGGTAGCGCCAGTTACGTCTCAGAGAAATCCGAAAGCTCGTCGGGGTGGTTGTTCCCGGTTGGCGACGAAGCCGCCGCCCTTGGTTACACAGAGATGTTTCAAGACATGTTGGACTCCTACGAGCATCGTAAAGTACCTCGGGAGACGTTTTACGATGGGTATGTCGTCAACGCAATCATCGATGCGGCGTATCGGTCGATGGAATCCAAACGCTGGGAAGCCATCGGTATCGATGATTGGCGAGGATGCTCGGATACCGTGGTTGGTGATCCCTTGCAACAGCAAAGTTGCGAGGAAACGCAAATGGTGATCAAGCGAGAGACACTACCTGACGGAACGCGGCGCGTGATCTTGAAAAACAAAATCACCGGGGAAACTTCCTCGGTGATCGAAGGATAATTGAAGTGTGGATATCGCTGATTGAATTGCGACCACCAACCCCTCAGTGTTAGATATCGCAGAGGGTGATCGCTTGACGCAGTCCCTCATACGCATCCCGCGTAGGAATGAACTCTTGTCCGACATAGCCTTGGTATCCGAGCGCATGGAGCTTGCGCAACAACGGTGGAAAATTGATTTCCTGGTTGTCGTCCAGTTCGTTGCGACCGGGATTCCCAGCGACATGGACGTGTCCGATGATGTCGATGTTCTCTTCGATCCGTCGCATCACGTCTCCGTGCATGATTTGCACATGGTAAAAATCAAAAAGCAGCCTGATCCTGCGTGATCCAACGGTGCGAATGATCTCGGCGACCAGCTCCAAATCGTCTCCTTGATAGCCGGGATGTCCTTTCATCGGATGGGAGCCATCGCGCGTGTTGAGGTGTTCCAGGCATACATTGACACCGAGGCGTTCTGCCAGCCCAGCGACTCGCTTGAGGCCTTCGACACAATTGGCCAAACATTCGTCGCGTGAAATCTCGCCGCTGGTTGGATCTTCGGCATCTCGCCACTTATATCCGGTAAAGGCGATCACATTAGGGAAGCCTGCATCGGCGGTTTCTTGAATCGCCTGCAACATGCATGCGACGACTTGTTCGTGATATGCCTTATTACTGAACCCTTTCACGAATGGTGCGCCCGGCATCCCATTCGGGGACAATACGCACTTCAAGCCATGTTTCTTCAATGTGCCCCAATCTGAGGAAGGGACGATTTCCAACGCATCGCAACCCAGATCTTTCGCGACTTCGCACAAGCGGTCGAGGCTCCATTGATCCCCACACGCTTGATAGCACCACGCGACGATTGATTGATGGATGTTGTTTCTTAGTTTGGTCATAGATAGCTGCGATGCTGAAAGTTCAAATCGATGTTTTACCGGAGGGTCCCTTCGTAAGCCTCTTACGCTGGACTGGCTGACATTGTATAGGTCGTACGTGATGGTGCAATAAAGGTGGGGATGGCTACCCGGAGATGAAACCCAAATATCCGTAAACGAAAACGTCATTAGGCAGATTCAAGTCCGTTGACACTGCTGCTGGAACTGCTCCCGAATTGATCGATTTCGTGTCCCATCTGCTGGGCAATTTGGACAAACAAATTGCATAGTGGCGTGTTCTTTTCGCGGTCCAACAACAGATGTTGACCATGGCGAAATTTTCCTCCTGCAAGCAGCAGCGGCAGGTTTTTCGTGTCATGGGAATTTGCATTTCCCAGGTTGCTTCCGAACACGACCGTCGTGCTATCCAAAAGTCTAGAATCGCCTTCCTCCTTTCGATTCAATGCCGATAATAATTTCTCAAAGGCGTGGATCTGCGCCTCCTCGACCAGTCGCAGCTGCCGGATTTTTTCAGTATCTTGACCATGATGAGATAGGTTGTGGTGATCGATACTGACTCCGGGAATCGGTGGAACATCGTTTCTCCCCTGAACCATCACCGTGATCAGCCGAGTCGAATCGGTTTGCAAGGCGAGCGGGATCAACTCGAATAGCAGTTGCATTTGTCCAATTAGATCCTTGCTTTCTTTGATATCCTGCGGGATGGACGCATCTACCCTCGGTTTTGGTTTGCTCACCCAAGCTTCTGCCTCAGCTAACCTTTGTTCCATCTCCCGAACCGAATGAAGGTACTCGTCCAACTTCTCACGATCCTCTTTTCCGATTCGGGCTTGCACCTGCTGAGTCTCCTCGCGGACGGTATCCATGATGCTTTTTCCCTCACGGAGCTTTTGAATCTGTGCTTCCTTAGCCTCGGCGGTTCCTTCGAGAAAGAGCTTGGTGAACATCCGCGAGGGAGATTGTTCCCCCGGAATCATGATTCCTGCCGACGTGTACGACTGACTCGACCCATCCGTGCTTAGTTGGAGCGATGGAAACCGCGTTTCCAAACCGATCTTTGCTGCGAGAGATTGATCGATCGATATTGTGTTACGAAAGCCTGCCAGCCCTGGGTGACGGGCTGAGGTCAACCATGTCATCCCCGAGGAATGCCCATCCGATCCCGACTGATCCGGATGCGACATCCCATTGATGACGGTAAAGTCCTTACGATGGGAAGCGAGTATGTCCAGGTACGGCGTCGGCTTGTAGTCCGAACCGCTCGTCTCCGGAAACAAGAAGGGCGCATGCAGTCCGAGGGTCGTGCAAATACATACCATTCGTCGGGGAATGCGATCTTCTGCGGCACGGACTCCTCGGGGTAAAAAGGCATCGAGAATGGGTAACGCCAACCCAACACCGCTCGCTCGTAGGATTGAGCGTCGATTCCACCTGCTATAGCCACTACTGTATTTCATAATGCGATTACGGAATCTTCTGCGATTGGGTTAATGGGGGGGGCTGGAACAAACCACTGGTTTAGCCGGAACAAACCACTGGGTTATTTGTGTGTGAATAATCGGCTCGTTACAACGCGATGCAGGAGCGTGCGAACTCCGGATCCGTCCGCTTGGACATCGTCGACGATTTTCTCTATCTCTTCACGGTCCGCAAAACTAATCGACGCCCCCGTGATATAGATAGCAAATTGCTCAGCGAGCGACTTTAAAATCTGCCGCTCATCGCGGAGCAGGAGCCGTCGAAACGCCTCAATATCCGAAAATGGAACGCCGTCGGTGGTTTCTCCACTCGCATCGACAGGTTTCCCAAGTTTGTATTCCCAGATATTTCTTCCTTGCAGTTTCACTGTGGGCGGAGTCCCTTCCCCGACCGATCGGTAACGATCCCGAAATCCACCGATCACGTCGAAGCATTCTAGTGCAAACCCTGGCGGATCGATTTCCCGATGGCAGCGATTGCACGTCTCTGAATCGCGGTGCTTAGAAAGTTGCTCGCGAATCGTCGTCGCTCCGCGCGTGTCTGGTTCGATAGCGTTTACCGGAGGTGGAGGTGCAGGCGGACGGCCGATCAATCGCCTCAAGATCCATGCGCCCCGAAGCACGGGCGAAGTTACCGTACCATTCGCGGTTACCTTCAAGATCGAAGCATGGGTCATGATCCCGCCTCGAGGTGAGTTTTCTGGCAGTGTCACGCGTCGAATTTGTTCCCCGTAAAGAGTCGGATCGGCCCGCTGGAACTCCTCGAGCAACCCGTAATGTTCCGCGAGTCGTCGGTCGATCATCACGAAATCGGTATCAATGAACGAGCTCGTAGGTAGATTCTGTAGCAACACCTCTCGAAAAAAGAACTGTGTTTCTGCCACCATAGAATCACGTAGCAAATCGTCGTACTCGGGGTACAGTTTCGCATCTGGTGTGGTTGCATCGATTTGGAAGAGGTCGAGCCATTGCCCCGTAAAGGATTCAATGAACTTTTGGCATTGCGGAGAGTCCAAGAGTCGATCGACTTGCGACTTTAACACATCAGATTGGGAGAGTTTTTGGTCCTTCGCCAACCGCAATAGTTGTTCGTCAGGAGGACTGCTCCAAAACCCATAAGAGAGTCGAGATGCAATCGCGTAGTCGTCGAGTTTGCCCGGGGTCTCCTGAAGCATCAGGAATTTTGGCGATATTAGGATGCTGCGCAACGCAACACGCATCGCTTGCTCGTACGTGCGGCCTAAATCCAATTCCGCGTGCGCAAGTGCGATAAAACGATCGGCTTCTCCATCATGAAGCGGTCGGCGGAAGGCCCTTTCCGCGAATCGACAGATGGCATCTTGCGATTCCTTCTTTGGATCCTCAGGTGCTAACTCGTACGCGAGATGACCGTTCTCCGTCCACCGGCCCCGTTTCTCAAGTTTCCGCACTGCCGTGTCGCCGAATACGCGCGAGACACTCTCTGGGGGCCATCGCTCAATAATGGGTCCTTCAACTTCGACCCATTCCAGTGCCATGCCGGGAACTTTCCAGTCTTTGACGGTGTCGACGTTCCAAACACTTTTTCCTTGTGCGTCGATCCCGATCCCATACCCTGCAAATCGGAGATGCTCCCTTGGAGTCAATCTAGTGGTGAACTCGACTATCCGCGGCGTACTTTCGCGCAGCTCAAAATACCGAAGCATCCGACTCGTCTTCCAGTCGCTGGCGTAAACCTTAAGTGCAATGGCATCGCTGCGACTGTCCACTGCATACGCCGATGCACGAATCCGATAGAGCCCAGTTGCACTGGGGCTAAACTGCCTTAAGTCATCTGGCGAATATCCATGGCTAATAAAGACGATTGCGTTCTCGGTCTCACGAAACAGCTGCCGATGCTTTTCCCCGGAAACGGGATCGACGACCCCTTCGCCTTTGTCGAGATTATCCCGCACCCCCTTTTCGTCGTGGTATCGGAGCCTTTTTTTGAAGACATTGGGTGCTTCCGTCAATCGCACGCAATCGTCCAACGCGATTTCGATCACCTCAAGGTATTTTTCCAGCTGCAAGCCTGAGATTCGAAGACCTTCTGACACCGTATCGTAGCCATTTGAACGGCCGTCTTCGGGCAAGAGGTGCTGAAGTGGCGTTTCTATACCAAGGAGCGCATGGAGGCTGCTCTCGAACTCACGTCGATTCAATCGACGGAATGCGGTCCTGCCCTCGGCATCCTGACGTGCCGTGACTTCGGTCAAGAGTTCTCTATGGAGCAACTCCGAAATCGGCGCACGATCTGCAACTGTCAACGCTGACTCTGGGGGCATCTCGCCTCGAACAACCCGATCATGGATTCGAATCCATCGATCCCGACTCTCTGCAGATTCGAGCCCCCATACCAACGCTTCAACATCCAACCCACCAGCCTTATCCGATGCGTTATGGCAGTCTTTGCAATTCTCGCTCAGAAAAATTGCGATCTCGGCGGGCGGAGCGGAAAAAAGAGAGCCTGATAAGGCCGCGTGAGTCAACGCCAAGGACGCTGCGCAGCGTACTAGTACTCTCGACCAAAAAGCCAGAAAGGCCATCCAATTGATCTCCCGGATTCCATGCGTCCCACGGAACGAATGTCAACTAAAAGGAACGCATTGAGCCTGATCGAATACTGATCATCGAGTTTCTTCATTTCAGTATTGGTCGTTGTTGGTAGTTTACACAACCGCTCGCTGCCCGCCTCTCAGTATATCCGCAGTGACTGATTAGGGCACCCGCAGCAACCTCCGTCGATAGTTTCTAAAACGAAAAACCCGCTTAATGCGACTGTTAACCACTGAACTCCACGCGATCCTAAGGTTCCTTGGCACGCTCAGCGAGACCATGTCCAACGGGGCATCTGACACGTGACCGATGCGCCGTCGAGATCTTTGGTGTCGATTACGTGAGCGTCGGCGAAGTGTTGTCAGGGGGCGATCGACATCGCCGTGTTTGCACTAGGAGCGGATGATTTCTCGAAGGACGCGGCACTCGCCGTCGATCTGGGTCAACCGCTGCTCGAGACCTTGGAAATAGAACGTCAAACGCGAGTGGTCGAGCCCCAGAAGATGCAAAATCGTGGCGTGCAAATCGCGAACTTGGACACGATCCTCAACAGCTCGAAACCCAAATTCATCCGTCGCCCCATAGACAGTCCCTCCACGGATACCGCCACCTGCCATCCAAACGGTATATCCATAGGGGTTGTGATCGCGGCCCGCAGAGCCCTCGGAGGTTGGTGTACGTCCGAATTCGCCACCCCAAATCACCAAGGTCGAATCGAGCAGTCCCCGAGCTTTAAGATCGGTGATCAACGCCGTGATCGGCTTATCGATCTGCTTCCCATTCCGAACATGCTTGGCATCGTTCTCTCCATGCGTGTCCCAGCCGTCACCGCCTCCACCGTGGTATAGCTGGACGAAGCGGACGCCCCGTTCGACGAGCCGTCGCGCGTTCAGGCATTGCGTACCGAAAGGTCGCGTTTCCTCCTGATCTAGACCGTACATGGACTTCGTGAAATCTGTCTCGTTGCTTAGATCGACCGCCTCGGGAGCGGTGGTTTGCATCCGATACGCCAATTCATAAGCTGCGATACGCGATTCCAAGGCATCATCGTGGCTGTACGCCTGTTGAAACCTTCGATTGAGGGCTTGAGAAAAATCCAATACCCTGCGTTGGTCGGATTCGCGAAGCATCTCTGGTGGATCCAGGTACAGGATGGGGGCACCTATATTCCTAAGTTCCGTGGCGGAATGAACCGCAGGAAGAAAGCCGTTGCCGTACGTTACCGGTCCACCTTTTAGCGGTCCATCGCGCATGACGACATAGCTTGGTAGCTCCTCCGATTCGGAACCAAGTCCATATGTGGTCCAGGCACCCAAACTCGGACGTCCCATTTGGTTAGAACCTGTATGGGTCAGATAGAGAGCGGGTGCGTGATTGAACTCCGTATGATAGCAACTGCGAACGACGGCGAGTTCGTCTGCGACACTCGGGAGATGCTCGAAAAGATCGGACATCTCGATTCCCGATTCTCCGCATCGACGAAACCGTCGCTGACTCGGCAGCAACTTCGCTTCGCTGGCTTTGGTGAACTCGAGATTCAGATTCGCAAAACTTGGCGGAAGCGTTTTACCAGCTTGCTGCAGCAATAAGGGCTTGGGATCGAATGTATCGACTTGGCTAGGCCCACCGTGCATGAACAAAGAGATGACGGCTTTCGCTGTAGCAGGATGATGGGTGTCGCGGCCGGAGCTTGAGTTCTCGAATCCGCGGCCGCGTTGATTCAAATCGAGCAAAGCCAAGGCGCCGATCCCCATCCCGGCTTGGGCTAACCAGGACCTCCGATTCCGGTAGGTTTGATCAAGTTTAGGTGGTTGATTGGGCATTCAGTTTGCGCTGATAAATTCAGATGAGTTGATAAGTGCTAAGCATAAGTCCGCCAGGGCACGCTCCGAACCGCGAGCGATTCCACGGGCTTGGTAACTCGATCGCGATCGAGCGAGAAACTCGTGCGCCATCTGACGCTCTTCGTTCGAGATTTGACGACTGTAAGCCAGAAGCCATGCGAGTTCGATTTGCTCGGTCTCTTGTTCTCCGGCCTCTCGCGCCAATCGCTCGCTCATGGCAATCGATTGAAGCGCCACAATGCTGTTGTTGAGCATTGTGAGGGCCTGAGCTGGAACGGTAGTCGTCTGGCGCGTTGGGCAACTCACACTATTGTTTGGTGGATCAAACGCTTCAAAGAACGGGAAGCGGAACGACCGGCGATTTAAGAGATAGATCGCGCGGCGGTGTTGCTCCTTGGTGACAGGCCACTTCTTATCAGGTTTCTGTTCGATATCGTAAATCCCTAGCAATTCCTCATCGGTTAACTCAGGGACGAAGGGAGGCCCGTAACTTGTTCGCTCCAAGTTTCCAGCCGCTGAATGCAAATGATCCCAAACCTCTTCTGCCGATAGCCTTCGCGATGGAAAACTCGACAAAAACCTGTTTTCCGGGTCCGTTTGCATGGCAATTGGAGAACGATGGGCCGATTGTTGATACGTTGCCGACAGGAGGATTCGGCGGTGCAATTGCTTAAGATCCCAACCGCTGTCACGAAATTCACATGCCAACCAGTCGAGCAATTCGGGGTTGCTCGGCGGGGATCCTTTGAGCCCAAGGTCGTTCGGCGTGGCTGCGATCGCTCGACCGAAATGCCATTGCCAAACGCGATTGACGAAACTTCGCGCGGTCAACGGATTCGAGGGTGAAACCAACCATTTCGCGAGCTCCGCGCGGCGACGAAGATTCTCACCGTTCGCATTAGGGAGCTCACCACCCTGGGGGAAAAAAGCCGGGATGGACGGTGCGATCAATCCTCGAGGTTTCGATAACTCTCCACGCCCAAGTAATCGTATTTGAGTCGGACTGGATGCATGCCTTAGGATGCGATAGTGATTCCGTTCCCCTGCTCCCCAATGCTTCTTGTTCGTAGTACGATCCCACGTTTCGCTTGCAGCAAAAATCGCTTCGAGTCCAAAATAGTCACGTTGGCTGATCGGATCGTACTTATGATTGTGGCAGTTGGCGCAACCTATAGTTAATCCTAGCATCGCCTCCCCAAACGTCGCAACTTGGTCGGTACGGCGCACATACTCGAGCATCTCGGGATATTGATCGAGCGCATTAGGCCATGGTCCCAGTGTCCACAATGCCACAGCATCCGACATTGCCTCGGCCTTCTCCGGCCATAGTTCATCCCCAGCGACTTGCTCGATGAGAAACTGATCGATCGGTTTGTTATCAGCGATGCTGCGAATAACGTAATCGCGATACCGCCACGCCTGATCGTAAAGAATGTCTGTCTCAAACCCACCCGAATCGGCATAGCGCACCACATCCAGCCAATGCCGTGCCCATCGTTCCGCATAGGCACTCGATGCGAGCAGTTCCTCCACAAGGTACGAATACGCCTCGGGACGCATGTCCGACACGAATGCATGTATTTGCTCGGGAGTTGGTGGGAGCCCTGTTACGTCAAAGTAAACCCGCCTTAACAATTCGTTTCTCGAAGCTGCCGGAGCAGGCTCGAGATTCAAATTGGATAGTCTTTCAGCGATAAAATGGTCGACAGGAGTTTGTACCCATTGGGTGAACCGGGGATGTTTGATTGCGGGAAGGTTCGGTTGACGCAACGGCAGAAACGCCCAATGGGCTTTGTAGCCATCAATCCGCGGGTCCGCCAACTCCTCGCTGGCAGGCCATTTTGCACCATGATCAATCCACGTTCGGATCAAACCGATCTGTTCCGGCGTCATGCCATCGCGATCGGGGGGCATCATTTGCTCCGGTTCGATACCTGAGATCCGCTGGACCAAGACGCTTGAAACGCTATCTCCGACATCGATACTCGGTCCACTCTCGCCACCCGCCAGCGATTGTGCCCGCGTGGCCAAAGACAATCCACCTTGATCGAGTCCCGGTCCGTGGCAGTCGTAGCAATACGTTGTCAACAGTGGCTTGATGTCCGTCGCGAAGTCAACATCTCGATCGGCTAATGGTGGAAGCCGAGGAGCAATTTTGACGGCATTGTAATGGGCTCGCACTCTCTCTTCGCCAAGGGCATGCGAGTAAAACGCGATCGCAGTTAAGCCACCTTTAAAATAGCGGCCCCCGTTCTCCCATGTCTCGCCACCGACCTGGATCGGGCGCTCGTTGGCGATGGAACCCGCATTATCCCGTCCTCGATCCACGACAGATCCGTCGATATATAAGACGTTTTCTCCTGTCTCCCTTCGAGTCCAGACCAAGTGATGATAACGTCCATCGTTCAGCCCTGGCGGTGATACCAACACAACATCTCCGCCACCCTTTGGTCCCACGCCGACCAGGATGCGCCCTTCGTTAATCCCAGCATTCAGACTACCACCGATGATCCCCCAATCGCTCGATGCCCATCCGCTGGTGAACTTGCTCACCAAGGTTGCGCTCCCAGGCCAATATTTAGAATCCCAAATTTGTTCAGTGCAAAACCAGCATTCAACCGTCACGCCTGGACCGCTGAAACCGATCGAGCCCTCTAGCTCGACAACCTCGGTTCCTTCGAACAGCGCCGCCCGCCCGAAAACATCTTCGCTGACCGCTGAAAACCGTAGGCCTGGAGAAGCCACCCCCTTCCATGAGTCGGTTTCGGACGGTAGTCCACTGGAAAACACATCGCTATTCGATGTGCTATCCGAATTGGGAAGGTAGTACCCAATTGGCATGTCAGCAAGAATTTCTGCGTCGGCTGGGGGCGTACGTTGGTGCAACCCATACGTTAGTTGCGCATAGGCACAGGCGATCCATAAAAGAGCGGCTAGAGTTCTCATGGGATCCAATTGGAGACGCGGTTGTTTAGTCCATCCATGATAATCGCGGTGTTGTAAACCCTAAATAATAACCGTGTCAAAGAGTGTTTGCCTCGACAACTACCGTTCTTGCTGTTATTTCCGTCAAGTGCAGCAATTAGTTCGAGTCAGGCTTCGATAGCAATCCACGGTAATGACTCAGGGCGGCATGGTACTCGTTCAACGCTTCCTCGGGCAGTAGTGTTTTGCTCCTCGCGAGTTCCTGCTCCACACGACTGAGCAAAAATTTCTGCTGGGCATCCGTCGGTCGAATGGGTTGATTGGGGACATCGAACCATTGAGGCGCACTATGCGCGAATCGCCATCTGCCATTCTCTGATTTTTGCCACGCCCGGAGTGCCACCCAGGTTGTGCTGCGAAACTTGCTTTCGATCGCCGTTTCCAACCTTACCGTCCCATCAGAATTCGAGACATTCGACTTCAGCGTCGCTGGTTGGGCTACACCGTTGATCACCCACTCCACCGATTCCACCGGTCCGTCGGCTTCAACAACCGCAGCAAGCGAATCGCCACTCGGACGGACGAACAGCATGGGTCCGGTGGTCACGAACGAATCACCACGCTTAAGCCCTTCGATCCATCGATCGTACTGAAACACGCCTGGTGTGTGGACGTATACCCGGCCAAATCCAATAGGTACCGGATGGACGCCCGTTGCGGTCCCAGCGGTAGGTTGCAATCGCAATCCACAATTGAGCAGCGCCCAATACGTTTGATGTGTAAACTCGATCCACTCTTTCTCCCCACCTGATTTGCCATCACCGACGTTCATCCAGGGTGGTGCCGGTGTATTCCAATTTGAAAATGCAAATTCCGTACGCCACATATGATTATTGGCCAGTTCGTAGGTCAATTCGTTCCCTAAAAGTGGCGGCAGTGCGATCGCAAATGGCCAATCATGTTTGTCCATATCGAGGAAAGCCCCTTCCCGCCGTGCTTTTTCGAGGACTTTACGCACCGGAGGGATACTGACTTCAAACGGGGTCTTATGGTTCATCGCAAATAACGCCCCGAGCGTATGCGGCTTGCCATTGACCGCAAAGATCTCCCATTCGGTGTTCTTAGGCCAAATCGCGTGGGTTGCGTCGATCGAAATAACTTCTGAGGGAAGTCTTGAATCGTCGCGATCGGTTCGATCACCAAGTTCAGCGGTTAACTCGCTGCGCGTGGTCCAGTAAACCATGGGAAGAGCGACGTTGACGTCATCGGCGAGCATTGGGACTCCGATTTGTCGAATTGGTCGATGCACGTGTGTATCACCGCTGTACCAGCCGCGGCTGGCCATATCTATCCATCGATGCAATCGGATCGATAGAGGCTCCATGTCGCTCGTTACGGTTATTTCTTTCGACCATGGCAAGTATTCTTTGCCTCGCTCAACGGTCAATTGATACGTCCCTGGGGGTAACCTTAGCCGGAACGGATGCGCTGAGATGCTGCTATGGAATTCTTGCGACTTCGAATTGATCCAATTCTGTTTCTCATACCGGATCACTCGACCATCCGAAGTTGCGGGTTCCGCGAAGTGCCAGATTCCACGATCCGATTTGACATAAAGCCTAGCCGCGACAGGCTGCCCTGTAGCTTCGTCAACGATCTCACCTTGGAACGTCACCTCGTCCATCGGTCTCCAAATAGCCTCAATCCGATCGAGTTCGGCATTGATATCGCCACCCTGGTAAAAGGAGAGCCAGCCATTTACAGATCTTGATTCTCCTGCGGGACAATTGTCAAAAATCGGATCGGAATGGAGGCATGGACAGGGAGCATTTCCCCAGGTGCGATGGTTCTTTTGGAATCCGAGAATAACCCAATGGTCTCCGGCGCTGTTGCGGCATGCGGCGAGTGGGGCGCGGAACACTTTGTTGTCGTTGGTTTGCTGGTCGAATCCTTTCATCGATTTGAGCATCGCGCACATTTGAACTCGGAGGTCGCTGAGTTCCGAATCGGTGCCATTGAACAGTGTCATGCGGATGGCTAAGTGATCTCGATGCGGTGTGGCAAGAACTTCGTAGGAGATCTTGTTTGGCAATTCGCGATGTTGTCGATAGCTACCATCTGGAAGATACTCCCATTCGAGTTGGGGCAGTTGGATTCCTTGGCTCGACCATACCGTATCGATGTGTGTATGAGCCAAGTAGGTCAGCCCTAAATTCGACCAGATCGCCTCGGGTACATCCAATACGGTGTAGCTGGTTCGATCCCAGGGTGGGAAGATACTTAATTTCGTTTCTCGCTGCGGTTCGACAGCGCCGTCGAGAAAGCCGATCCGCGGATGCCTGCCACCTGGATACGGGTGTACCATGATCGGCGGATCGACCTCGGGCTGAGGCTGATTGTCTGGCGTGATGTTGAACTCTCGAAGCGTCGCATCGAGCGATTGGGGATCCAAACCAGTAACGGATAGGATCTCATCTCGGCTGAAGCGATGATGCCATACCATATTCTCCAGCCAGTGCCTTAATTCATTGCGATCGCGCGTCGGACGCGTTTGCCCCGCACCGTTTGCTGCAATAACCTTGGACGTATCGTCATTGGATACGGACTGTCCGAAGCATTCATGCGTTACGGTCGTCGCAGTAATGCAACCAGCGCAACATGCCATGGCTAAGCTGGCGATTTGACACCATCGATACGGGGTGGAAACATTGAGGGCCATAGAGCGCATTCCAAGGAGAGGGTTTTGCGGTGGAATAACGGCGGGGTAGGACACGCGGGTTGTTTTTATAGAACATTCCGCGGCACAAACCATCAGGTTACCCCGTTTCGCTTCTTTAGGATAGCAATCGTTGCAGCCAGAATTGCACCGCTTGGCCGCCGATCTTGTACAATGCCATGGGATATCGCCCAGCCGTTGGCCACCCAGTTGGCCGCAATCAATCGTTTATTCCCTCTCGGAGTTTCATCGTGTCCTACGCTATCGATCCCCAAAGATCGCTTTTTCGCAGATACCGTAACCTTTGTGCCGCGAGTTTGGCATGGTGCGCGGTCGTTGCTCCTACGTCGATTGCGGAAGAACCACAGGCAACGAACTCTTCGGCATGGAAAAAACATACCATCAACGATCGTTCACCCTTTGAGGCGGTCGGGGTCGCCGATTTTAACGGCGACGGCAAGAAGGATGTCTTTAGTGGCGATTCGTGGTACGCCGCTCCAGATTGGACCCAGCATAAAGTCCGAAATGTACCACCGGGTACCAATCCGCAATACCATGAGGATTTTGCCGATGCTCCTTTGGACGTCAACGGCGATGGACGCGTGGATATCGTCACCTGTGCTTACTTTAGCCGTAGGATCGCATGGGTGGAAAATCCAGTCGAGCCAACGAAGCCATGGGTGGAGCACGATATCGATCTTCCTGGCTCTATGGAGACGAGTTACCTTCTCGATCTTTACGGGGACAAGACCCCCGTTCTCATCCCAAATGTTGGAGGACAAGTTCTCCTGTATGAACTGGTTTCGAAGACCCCAAACGTGGAATGGAAGACTCGCAAACTCGATCCGAAGGGAGCCGGTCACGGAGTTGGGCATGGCGATATCAATCGAGACGGCCGGATCGACTTGATCACGCCGAATGGATGGTACGAGCAGCCATCAGATCGATCGTCTGAGTGGACGTTTCATCCGGAGTTTCAACTCGGTACGGCTAGCATTGAAATCATCGGTCATGACTTTGATGGAGATGGAGATACCGATGTCGTTTGGGGTATGGGGCATGATTTTGGCTTGCATTGGCTAATCCAATCAACCGACGCAGCAGGAAATAGAGTGTGGAGCAAGAAAGACATCGATACGAGCTTCTCCCAAGTGCACACGCTGCACTTGGGAGACTTCGATGGAGATGGTGAAAAGGAGTTCGTGACCGGGAAACGTATCTACGCGCATGCTAGTGAGTCGGGCGCGACCGCGGAACCATGCCTTTATCTCTACAAGTTCGATCGTAAGGCGTCCCAATGGAAAAAAACCACGGTCTATCGCGGCGAACCCGCACCTGCAGCGCCGATCAACCCCGAGCAGCGGGATGCTTTAAAGGATTTTCGACCTGGCTCTGCTGGCACTGGATTGCAGATGGCATTGCAGGACATGGACTCCGACGGCGACCTAGATATCGTGGCGCCCGGTAAATCGGGACTCTATTGGTTCGAAAATCCATTGCGATAAACACAGGGATAGGCTGGGGCGATATCTCCCGTTGCAGCATTCGACCGAGGATCATTCGATGCTGTGGCCATCGGCTCAGCCAACCGTTACCTTCTGAAATATCCATGACAATTATAACTACCGAGAGCACTATGCAATCAAGACGCTCATTTTTAGCGAGTAGCGCCGCGGCAAGCACCGCTTTTGCGCTGCCTACCATCATTCCCTCTTCAGCGCTCGGGCTCGACGGTAACGTCGCTCCTAGCGAGAGGATTACGATGGGAATTCTCGGTTGCGGCGGGCGAGGGACTTACGATCTAGGAATTTTTCTTCAGCAGCCAGAGGTTCAGTTCGTCGCGGTTTGTGACGTGCGCAGCGAGCGTCGCGACGCGGGGAAAAAAGTTGTCGACGATCGGTATGGCAACACCGATTGCAATACGTACCGCGACATGTTTGAAATGTTCGAACGAAAAGACATCGATGCTTTGCTCATCGCTACAGGAGATCGTTGGCATACACTCGCATCGATCCTGGCGGCGAAAGCGGGCAAGGATGTTTACTGCGAAAAGCCTTGTTCGATGACCATTGGCGAGAGCCGCGCGTTGGCTGACGGCATTCGGCATTACGGCAGGATTTATCAAGCTGGAACGCAACGTCGCAACATTGGGAATTTCATGCATGCGGTGCATCTCGCGCACAGCGGGCGTCTCGGGAAACTTCATACCGTCCACGCGAATACATTGGCCCCGGCCACCAACCATGATTGGCTACCTGGTGAGCCTGAACCCGATCGAGATACCGTCGATTGGGAGCGTTGGTTAGGGCCGACTCCATGGCGTCCCTACAATGCGGCATACGTCGCTGGCCGATGGCGAGGGTATTTTGATTTCCATGGGGGTGGAATCCTCGAGTGGGGCGCTCATACGATCGATCTGTGCCAATGGGCGTGCCAAATGGATAAAACCACGCCAGTCAACTTTGAGCCGCAGGGCAGCACCGTTGTTGCTCGCTACGCAAACGGGATCAAGCTCGTCATGCGTGATACCGGCTGGTTGGGTATGGGTACCTGCAGTGTACGGTTCGAAGGTGACGAAGGGTGGATTGAAACAGGGGATAGCGGCAATATGCTGTTGGGCCCATCTTCCCTGAAATCCGAGTTCCGAGAATTCACGGACGCTGGAACCGACCCCACCACTCACATTCGTGAATTTTTGCGATGTGTGAAGTCTCGTGGTATTCCCGCAGCCAATGCCGATGTCGCTGCGCAGACGCACATCGCTGCACACGCGGCCTACATCGCGTCGCAGCTCGGTCGGTCCGTTCAATTCGATCCGGTGACGGAAGCTTTCGTGAACGACGACGAGGCGAACCGTATGCGGACTCGTGCCTATCGCGCTCCGTGGAGGGCTTAAGCCCTTTCAATCCAAAGCACCGTGCAAAACGGCTCCGCCATGACATCACTTACTACACCACACCGCAAACGGTCTTCCACCATGTTTCCACAGACTCCTCCAGCCTTCCTCGCTATTCTACGGAAACGAATCTCTACGTCTGTTGCGATTATTCCGACGGCGATGTTTTCAAAATCCCTGTTCACAACCTCGCTGTTTTCAAGCACCTGCGTCTTGATTCTTTTAATGAGCGCAACAGGTTACTCCGACGAAGCGTCGGAGCTGCACTCGCTCTTAAGTTCGAACGCATCGCTGCACGATAAAGGGGTCGCATGTCGGCGTTTGGCAGTGATAGGAACAGAGGATTCGGTGCCGATCCTTGAAAAACTGCTGCGAGACGCTGAGCTCTCGCATCTAGCCCGCGTCGCGTTGGAGGGTATTCCATCGAAGCGGGTTGATGCCGTGTTTCGAAAGCAACTTGAATCCGCTCAGGGCGACCTACTCATTGGGATTATCGATTCGATTGGAGCCCGACGCGACGCAGATGCGGTACCGGAGTTGCTCGGGGTATTACCAGCATCCAAGCCCGAAGTACAGGCTGCAATACTCTACGCTCTTAGCAACATCGCCACCAAGGAGTGCTCCGAATCGCTGCGCAACATGCTAAAGACTCCAACGGGACTGAGCAGCGACCTTGTAGCGGATTGCGTCATGCGCTGTGCCGATCGCTTAGCAAAAGATGGAAACGCAGCGGAAGCGATCACGATGTATCAATCGGTTCGGGGCACGTCCGCCTCCAGGAAGATTCTTGATGCAGCAACGATCGCCATCATACGTCTTTCGGGTTCTTCCGGATTGAATATGCTTGCCGAGCAACTAAAAAATCCCTCCGATTCGCAGTTCCAAATCGGACTACAAGCCGCGCGTTTTTTGCCGGCAAATCAAGCGGCACTAGTGCTATGCCGTGAGCTCGATACGGCATCCGCAGATCGCTCCGTTATGATCTTGGATGCGATCGCCGATCTACGTGAGAAAAGTGCCTTACCGAGCGTCAAGAAATCTCTCGATGCTGGCTCTCCCCGCGTACGCGCTGCTGCAGCACGTGCGGCGGGACGGATCGGAAACGCATCGGTAGTTCCCGAACTCTTAGCTTTATGTCGAGGACTTTATCCGGAACTTGCTGCAGATGCGTTGAGCAGTCTTGTGCAACTCGAAGGAAATGATGTCGATGCGGCGATTCTAGATGCCGCGCGCGAGGGGAGCGACGATGAAATTACAGCGTTGCGGTTGATCGGTGAGCGACGGATCCATGCGCCCAAGGTTCTACTGATCGCCTTGGGATCGATGCTGACGGAGAAGCGAATCGCCGCTATGGAGGCATTGGGAAAAACAGCGACTGACGATGAGATGGCTCCCCTCCTCGAGGCAATTCAGGTCGGGACCGATGACGAGCGAAAAGTAGCGGTTGCCGGTGTGGCATCGATTTGTCGCAGGAGCGCTGATCCAGATGCCATCACCCCCAAGATTTCATCGCGGTTTGCGGACTCTCCGTTGGGATTACAAATCCTCCGGTTCGATCTTCTCAAGACCATTGGAGGCGCGGCGGCTCTGCGAGAGGTCCTTCAAAATGCGAATAATCCCAATGAGCAGATCATGGATGCCGCAACTCGAGCTCTAGGAGACTGGCCAACACCCGACGTCGCCGATGGATTGCTCGGGCTATGCACTTCGATCGAGATGCCGAAATACAAAATTCGCGCACTTCGCGCATATATACGAATTTTCCGTCAATTTGGATTGCCAACCGATCAGCGTTTGAGAATGGCCCGGGATGCCTTCGGCTTGTGCACTCGTAACGACGAAAAGGTTCTGGTACTCCACGCCCTGTTGAGTTTCCAAAACCGGGATTCAATGCTGTTCGCTCTCGAGCACCTCAAGGATCCTGGGCTGGAGGCTACAGCCGCGCAGGTTGCGATTTATATTGCGGATCAGGTAAGTGACAAGGAGTCTGTAAAAACTGGAATGCGGAAAATACTTGACTCCGGGGCGGAGGAGACATACGCCAAGCAAGCTCGCGATATTCTTGCAAAACTGGGGACGGCGCCTTAATGATCCGTGGGTCGCTTCCGTGAGCACTTCGAACTCAGGTTATAGTTTCCGACACGCGCTCGGCCCGTCCGCTGCGAGCCATACCACACTCTCGTATTTATCGGAGCATTTCTCCCACTCAACGCGCGACGAGTGGCTTGCCAGGATTCAAGCTCAAGAGATCCTTATTGACCATTCTATCGCGACTGGGGAGGAGTTGCTTAAGCCCGGTGGTACGCTGATTTGGAATCGGCCAGGGTGGGTAGAACCGAACGTTCCTATGGACTATGTGGTCCTTTTTTGCGACGACTATTTATTAGCTGTTCATAAGCCGAGTGGACTCCCGACCTTGCCTGGTGCGGGGTTTTATCGGAATACCTTGTTGAGTCAAGTACAACACGAATTTCCTACAGCAACACCTCTGCATCGATTGGGGCGATCGACATCGGGAATCGTTTTGTTTGCGATGGATGGCCAGACCAGATCGGTTATGTCACAGCGTTGGGAACGGATCCAAAAGTGGTACCGCGTTCTAGTTCAAGGAATCGTGGGTTTCGAGTCGCTATGTGTACGAACTCCGATTGGGCCGATTCCTCATCCTCGCTTGGGTAGTATCCATGGTGCATCTTGGCGAGGAAAACCCTCTAGAAGTTTGGTGGAGGTGATGGAACACAGGCATAGTACCAGTCTTTGCTCCGTGGAGTTGATGACGGGACGGCCTCACCAAATCAGGATCCACTTAGCATCGATAGGTCATCCTTTGGTTGGCGACCCTGTGTATGCAGTTGGAGGGGGATTGGTCGATGAAAACCCAGGTTTACCGGGAGATGCCGGTTACTTCTTACATGCGCATCGGTTACGATTTCAACATCCAGCTCACGACGTTGCGATTCAGGTAGAGGCTCCGCTTCCCGACTGCTTGATCGTCCAATAAATTGTTCAGGCGGCCCTCCCCATAACGAGTCTCTGAGTAAGTTCTATGACCATCGCACTTGAGACGCTCATCGCAAAGCCATGCTCCAGAAAACCATCGGCACCCCTGGTGAATTTTCAAGGGAAAACCTGGAGTGCCGAGGAGCTTGAATCACTTTCTACGTTTTTGGCGAAAAATCTTGCCAAGGACGGGGTTGAGGTGATGGACCGAGTGGCGATTCTCCTCACCAATCGCCCGGAGACGGTGCTTACCTACCTCGCATGCTTCAAGGGAGGGTATGTTCTCGTCCCCCTTGATTATCGCCACCAAGGCTCCCAGTTGAAATATGCGGTGTCGCACAGTGGAGCAACGGTCTTGATCGTCCATCGAGATCGTTATCAAGAGCTGGAAGACGAGGGAATCCTCGGTTTGGTGAATAGAGTGTATGTCGTTGGGGATCCAGCGGCGAGCACGGCAACGTCATTCGATGGTTTGCTAGCTCCCCAGAACCACGGGACTTTGACGGATCGATTCGAATCAGATCAGCTTTGCTTGATGATATACACGTCGGGCACGACATCACGTCCGAAAGGAGTCACCTTCACGCGTGGCGCCATCGAAGAAGGGATTCATAAATACCTTGCGCGAGTACCGATTACCGATCAAGACTGCGGGCTCATTGCGGCCCCGATCACTCGACCGATGGCGCTTCGAAGCCAACTGCTTCCCTTGTTAGCGGCCGGAGGTTGCGCTTGTTTGATCGAATCATTTGACAGTCACCAATACATTGCGGCATTGAAGGAGTCACCTCCAAAAACCGTGCTAGCGTTGTTGCCTGCAGCATGGAGTCAAGTGCTGAGACACCCTGACGTCGAGCAAGTTGATTTCCAAGGTCTACGACTCGCCTTGACGGGTGGTGATGCTACCCCGATCAATGTGCACCGGGAGTTCACGAGAATCACTGGGCATGAGCTCACAGAGCAGTATGGCTCTTCGGAGGTCGGGCCTATTGCGATCAACCCGCCCTTTGGAAGAAAGAAACCAGGATCGGTTGGTCTGCCGATGTATGGAGCTCAGGTGATGATTGTGGATGACGATGATATGGATTTGCCCTCTGGTGCAACAGGTAAAATCGTCATTCGGAGCCAATACTCGATGGACGGGTATTGGAATGACACAGCATTGACACGAAAAACGATTTTCAATGGAACGATACGGACGGGGGATTTAGGGCGATTTGATGAGGATGGTTATCTTTGGTTTATGGGGCGAAATCGCGATTTGATCATTCGGGGTGGTAGCAATATCTCCCCTTTTGAAGTCGAGCTGGTGATCAAAACGCATGATGCAGTGCTCGATGCTTGCGTTGTTGGTGTTAGCCACTCGGAATTAGGACAAACCGTCGAAGCGTTCATCCAACTCAAGCCTGGATCGGTCGTCACTTCAGAAGAATTGAAGGCCTACCTCGCTTCCCATTTGGCAGCGTACATGGTGCCCGAGAAGATTCATCTAGTCGATGAACTGCCGCTCAAGGGAGCTGGCAAGATTGACCGCGACAAATTGCGTATGAGAGCGGAGACGCAGGTTTATGATTTGTGATGGAACAAGTCTGTTGAATTGCAATTGAATTTGTTGCAATCGATCTCGCGATCGTCTAACGCTCCGAAAGACCGTCCTCGACCATCATTTTGAAGACTTGAGAGACGCTTTTATCGAACGGTTCCGTAGATGTCTTGTACTTTTCGCATATCGCGAGCACTCGGCGGTGGAACTCGCGGAGCTGTTCGTCGCTGATTTCTTTCTTGAGGAGCAAACGACCTGATCGGGGCTCTTTGGTGGCGGCGAATTGAAACGCAAATTCCATCTCGGTCATGGATAGTTTGCCTTCGCTGGCCGTTCGCAACCAGCGGTCACAGGTTTTTGAAAAATCTTCTTTTTCTTCATCCGTAAAGCCATCAGAACTTGCGGCACGGCGATTGATTTCCTCGACGACACCCCATTGGAGGATCGTGGAATCGGTCAACCGAATCCCCAAGCGGGTCAATTGCCTAGGGGTCAGTTCGTTGCGTTCCATGTCTGAGGCGAGTTTGGTCAGATCGTCCACGATGATGGTACGGTCGCTCTTGCTGAGGGACGACTGATCCACCCACGGGATCAATTGCTCCCGTACGGCATACGCAGCACGCCCGCCTTGCTTGCCGATCAGCATGAACGACATGTAGGCGACAACCACGCAGAGGACGACCAAGCACACTACGAAGACCACTAGGCAAGCTGGCCCGAGTGGAACATCTTTTTCGCGAGTCGCTTTCGGATCTTGGGGCCCGTTTCCAACTGCATCGCCGCTCGGAGTACTCAAGATCTACACCTATGGATGACGAACGAGGATTCGTCCATTCGATTTCGAACGGACGGGGATCCACGTAAAGGGAGACTACTCAATCTCAAAAACAATTTCGAGAACCTCGTAGCGTAACGTGCCACGAGGAGCGATGACTTCTACAATTTCACCGATCTTTTTGCCCATCATCGCAGACCCGAACGGACTTGTGGACAGTATTTTCCCAACTTCATAATCTTCGTCCCCAGCGCCGACCAACGTGTATTCTTCTTCATCGCCGAACGAAAGATCTTTCAGCTTAACTCTGGCACCAAAGGCCACTTGGTCTTTGGGCAATGCATTCATATCGATGATGTGCGCACGCGAAAGTTTGGCTTTGAGGGCGTTGATCTTTGCTTGCATCAAGCCTTGGTTTTCGCGTTGCGCGTGATATTCCGCGTTTTCCTTCAAATCACCTTCTGCCCGTGCGTCGGCAATCTTCTCAGCAATTCGAGGCATTTCTTCGTTTTCAAGCCTATCGATTTCCGCCTTGATGCGGTTGTAACCCTCGCGGGTCATCGGCACGTAATCGCTCATCGCAGACTCCTGTTCAACGAAAAAAAGATGCGACCTGGTTTCTCAGTGATTCTCTCAGTGAGAAAAGGTCGCATCGGTATAGGTCACGCCGGAAAATCGACGATATATCT
Organism: Pirellula sp.; assembly: GCA_046318275.1. Lineage (GTDB taxonomy): Bacteria > Planctomycetota > Planctomycetia > Pirellulales > Pirellulaceae > JBKCUI01. The sequence continues at coordinate 98,355 of JBKCUW010000065.1, forward strand.
TTCACCCTAGCCTACGATTGTCAAGTTCTCTCGGGTGGGGTTGACGGTTATCGCAGGGATTTGATGGGGGCTTTTTGCAGGAAAACCCCTATTTTCACGGATGAATCATGGCACTTTGACGCGCCGACCCACGCCTGATCGATCGCCCAGGTCTTTGTTTGCCGATCGGATACCGACAGGGCACATCTCCAACCTGTCGATGCTGCCTACGGATTGATCGCTCCCAACTGGTAACACGTTTGGCTGGGAGGGGAATTTCAATCATGATGGGTGTCGGGGGATACCAGGTTTCAGCATCGAGTTTCCACTTGCTTCCATGCAAGGCTCGGAGAGGGTCGGACCTCCTTTGTGGACCGATACCACGATTCGCGAAAAGACGACGCGCAGGAACCGCGAGCCCCATGGAACCGTCGCGAGTCATTCAGCTTGCTAGCCTGCGCCTCCGATTAAGAGAGTTTTATGAATTCTCAACAAATTTAGACAAAACCAAGATGCTTAGGTATCCTTAAACCAGGACTCCAAGGTCCGCCACTTCCTCGCGACCGGGCAATCCGGGACTGGAATCCTGAACAGCATCACGATGAGCCAAACTCAGCTGAACCCAACCCTTGATTTCAGGCTAATTCCGTTGGCCTCAACGATGACGAATTTGCAAATTGCACACTTGCGGCGTCTTGCACGCTCGTTTCCCTGTACGCTTGTGCTCGTTTGGATAGTCACCACATCCGTCGTCTCTCAAGAACCGACGGTTCCTGAAGCCCCGGCAGGGCAGCAACCTGCGGAAATTTCGTCGGCCATAATCATCCAAGGTGACGTAGCGGTTCCTGCATCGATGCCGCCTGGCTCTGTACCACCAAACTTCGATGGCAGTACACCCAACCCCACACCCCCAACACCCAATTCCGATTCCAAGAAGGAAAATGCCCCTCAATCTGTTGAGACGATTAGACGGCCCAAGGAGCCCAAAGGTCCACCGGACAAAACAGAGTTTCAAGTCCGCCCGGATGAAGCGGGAATGGTCCAATTTCAGTTTCGCGACCAATCGTGGCCCGATGTCTTGCAATGGCTCGCCGACGTCTCCGGATTGGCATTGGACTGGCAAGAGCTACCCGGCGATCTTTTAAGCATCGCAACACCTGGCAAGACATCCCTTTCTGAAACACGCGATGTGATCAACCGCCACCTCCTAGCACGTGGCTTCACCTTGCTCGAATTCCCCGGTGTCTTACAAGTTGTCAAAACGAAGGAGATCAATAGTGCGTTGGTTCCTCGGGTTACTCCGGAGGAACTCTCCTTGCTCCCACCGAATCGATTCGTTCGGACGACATTCAAATTGGACTCCTTGATTGCTAAGGAACTGCTCGAAGAACTAAAACTTCTCATTAGCACCCATGGAACACTCCGAGCGCTCAGCAATACCAACCGTTTGGAAGCGATGGATACCGCAGCTAACTTGGCGGACATTTCTCGGATATTAAGTGAGGAACAGTCCGATGTCGTTCTCAATAACCTGGCTCGCGAGTTTCCGTTGGAGCATGTGCGCGCGAGTGAAGTACGGGAACAACTCGTAGCATTTCTAAAACTCGACGACGGCAAAGGACCAAAATCGGCACCGAATAGCGGCGGTAATCCCGAGCTGGAGGCGCAACAACAGCAGATGCTGATGCTCCAACAGGCCCAAATGGCAGGCCAACAACCCAACGCTGGAGGTGCTCCACGGCCTGCGGCCACTCAAGCGGACATCCGCCTCGTTGCAAACAATCGCCGCAATAGCCTCATCGTGAACGCTCCGCCGGACAAAATGGCAATTGTTGCTGCATTTATCTCAAGAGTCGATGTCACGTCTCCCAACGAGCAATACCAGGCCTTATCGACCAGGATGAAAGTTTATCGCTTAGCAAGCCTCGAACCGAAGAAATTCGTTGGGTCGCTGCTTGCCCTCAATGTGCTCGAACCAACCACGCGACTCGAAGTTGATGATAAGAACAAATCGATGATTGCGTACGCGTCGCTCGCGGATCATTTGACCATTCAAGAGACATTAAAGAAGCTCGACGGTTCCGCTCGCCAAGTCGAAGTGATCCAACTGAGACGCCTGCGGGCAGAGGAAGTCGCCGGCACAATTCGACTGCTGATGGGGCTCGACCAAGAAAAGAAAGAAGAATCTCCTCGACGCGGATTCTATGCCTTTGACTTCGCTCCGCAACCGAGCAAGGAGAGCACGAGCAAAGATCAACTTAGAGTGGGTGCGAATGTTGGCAACAATCAGCTCATTCTCTGGGCAAATGAGTTCGAAGCGGCTGAGATCAAAAAGTTATTGACCAAACTCGGTGAGATCTCGCCGCAAGGAGGAAGCGACCAGCGAATCCGTGTGATTGAAGGGAACCGCAGCCAGCAGATGCGGGAATACCTTGAGCGTCTTCAACAGACCTGGGATGCGAAAGGCATCGAACTGGACATTCCGTCGGATTCCGAGTTTGAAGTCGATTTCCCGTCCACGGATTCCGCAGCACCGAACACTGAAAAGACCGACCGAAAAATCAAGGACGGCCAAAAGAAAGCGCCCAAACCCTTTGACGATGCCCCACCCCTCGGAGCGGCTTCGGCACCAGAAAACGACATGAATGGAATCCTTGTCGCGGTTGATCAACCGCCCGAGGGCGAATTGACCCAAGAAAATGACAAACGCAATGCGGGGTCGTTGCGTTCGTTTCCACAAAGTCCACCCAATCCATCACGCACCAAGATCAAGATGCGGTTTGATGAGCGGGGTGACTTGATACTAGAGTCCGACGACACAAACGCTCTAGATTCCCTCGAAGAATGGATGTTGGTAAATGCGCCGCCGGAAAAGGAGTATCACATCTTCCATGTTCGACATTCGCGACCGTACTGGATCAGAATGAACCTTGAAGAATATTTTAAAGAGGACTCCTCAAGCAAAAAAAACAACAACGATTCGGTGTTCCGATGGTTGTTCGATCTCGACCCGCCTAAACAAGAGTATGACGGTCCGCAATTGGGTAAGAAACGTAAATTGAAGATCATGTCGGATTCAGATACGAATACTCTACTGGTCAGTGGTGCCTCCGATAGCCAATTACAAACCATGCAGCGACTAATTGATTTGTGGGACAAGCCTACTCTCCCTGACAAGCAATCCCTGCGATTTACAAAATCGGTCAAGGTCGAATACTCTAAGGCGCAAAACATTGTTGATGCGATCAAAGATGCGTTTCGCGACCTACTGAGCTCGAACGACAAGGCTATGGAGCGCAAAGAGGAGGATCGCGGTCAAGGTTCTGGTCGTGAATCGAAGCGCAAAGCGGATGAATCGATTTCGGATGGAGGGATGAATTTCGAGTTCACAGGAAAGCTCTCATTGGGCGTCGATAAGATCACCAACACCATCTTGGTATCCGCCAAGGGTGAAGATCTTTTGGAAATGGTTTGCGATTTGATCGAAGAACTCGATCAGAAGGCGAAACGGAGCGAGACAATCGAAGTTTTAAAGGTTAATGGCACGAGCACATTAGCGCTGGAAAAGGCCCTCAAGAACTTGCTTCGCGGTAAATCGGCAAACCAACAAGGAGGCGTCAACAGCCTGAAGCTAACTCCCGGCGCGGGTGGCCAGATCATCCCAACTCAAGGATTGAACCCGCAAGGCAACGGATCGTCGTTTCGCGGTGGGGCAGACGGCAATAGTAACGCCGAAGGGGATTTTGAGAACTAGTCGACGATCGATGTCCACCTGATTCCACGCTGCATTGCCAGCGTTTTAATGTGAGTAAATTACCCATCTCGGATGAAGTCAGCGCTACGACGGAAGGTGCTGTGATCGAAACCGTCTCGATCGAAGTCTTGGTCCCGTTTATGGTACGGCGAAGACATTATTTGGCTCAATAAGTGGCTGAATTCATTCTCTCCGAAGAGAGTTACACCGGAGTTGCTGCGTCTTCCGTAGCGAGAACGAGCCTGGGATTCATCAACCAGAACCATACGGGAGGGCATAGGGCCAGTAAGACCATTCCGGGGTAGCCGGACGGCAACTGTGGGCTGTGCTCCTTAGATCGAAGTGTTTGGTACTGACGATCGGCGGCCATATGGTGGTCGGAGTGACGGCTGAGTTCGAACAAAAGCATTCGGCTCACGCGATGATCGCTGTTCCACGAATGGTGTTCCTGCACCGTCTCCAGCCGCCCACTAGGTAAGGTGTGACGCTCCAGTCCGTAATGCTCGATGTAGTTCACAACTTCTAGAAGACCGAAGGACAGTACTGCGATCACAAAATAGACTCCAAGGAATCCCCAACCGAACAATGCCCCCAATGCAGCCAACCAAAGGGCTTGGATCACGAGGAACGAGAGCATTTCATTGCGCCAGCTCCAGATAGGAAACCCCAGTTTTTTTAATCGTTGAAGTTCGAGCCTCCAAGCGGAAAGCCATTGCGCCGGAATCGTATACAAGATAAATGCATACACATTCGTCCCTCGCGCTGCTGTGGCCGCATCCTCTCTCGTACCAACGTTTTTGTGATGTCCTCGCACGTGTTCAATCGCGAAATGCATATAGAGAACGGTCATCAAAATCAGTCGGCCGATCCAACGTTCTGTTTTTGTTTTTCGGTGAACCAGTTCATGGGCAACGGTGATTCCGATTCCACCGGTGCTTAATGCAACCGACAGAACCCAACCCGCCAGGACCCACGCCGGAACTGATTGACGACTCCACTCCCATCCGCACAACAGGATCAAACCCAATTGGACGGGAAGATGAAGGTACAGAATCCAACTGTAAAACCGGGATGCTCCTCTGAGTTGCTCCGAGTTCGTAGTACCGATGGCCCGCTTATCGCAACCGACTAATGCATCCAGGGCTGGCACGCCAACGAAGACAGCCACTACCGTAAGCCATGCCCAAATTCCGCCCCACAACAATCCAATCGCAGCAAAAACTGGAATCGAGAACGATGCGAGATAATTCCAAGGCTTCATGGCGGGCCAATGAGTCTATCGTTTAGGGTCCATTCACGCACAATTGCCAATGGATGAAACGCCCATCCTTCTGCGATATGCGGCATTCAACGGACGTTTGCGTTGATTACGATGGTACCACGGTGTCCACCTGCGATCGCAGATGCAATCGGTTTTGCCGACTCGCATCCGAAAGTATAACCTGTCGCTGTCGCGGTAGGGTACAACGTGTTCCAGCGGCAATGCAGTAATAGTGCTGATTTGTCGTTTCACCCCTCCGGCGGTACCTTTTCAATCGATGATTGCGTTCCAATGACGATTTGGGGAGGACTTTATGGATGCCCGGCATCGGGGAGATAAGCATGGGGCGTATAAAACCGAATATGAGATCAACAGGCAGACACTAGATGGCAAGAGACAATCGAATTCCAGGTGCGGTCGGGGCGGCGATCACCCATCTCAGCCACGCGGCATTCGCAGTCATGCTCGCTTTCGGCCTTGGCGAAATCCTCTTACAGGCCGCAGAGCCGACCCGAGTATTTATTTTTGCGGGCCAATCGAATATGGTCGGCGCCGATGCAAGGAGTGAGCAGATCCAAGAGTTCCCACGCTTTCGGGATATGGTTACGCCACGTGAAGATATTCTCTTTTCGTACCGGATGGGCAATGGGGAGGACGTCTCAAAGGGATGGGTGCCGCTGCATCCTCTCAGGTCTTTTGGACCCGAGGTAACATTTGCCGATGTCGTTAGCAAGAATGTGTCATTCCCAATCGCAATTATCAAGTCGGCGGTGGGAGGTACGACGATCGCTTACGATTGGAATCCGGACTCGCCAGACCGAGGACAGCAACTTTATCCTAAAACGCTGCATCTGATCCGCGATTCGCTTAGAGAACTCACCCACCGCGGTATCGAGTACCAGCTCGAGGGCGTGATGTGGCACCAAGGGGAGAACGACATGCTCGATCGCATGCTCTACCCACAGTACGCTGCAGGCCTCAACCATTTGATCGCTCGGTTGAGGAGTGATCTTAACGCTCCCGATTTGGAGTGGTATCTCGGTGAGGTGAGTGAAAAAGGGATATGGGGCATGGATCACCGGGCTAACCTAGGAGCATTCCGAGCCCAGCAGCAGCAAATCCTCGACGGCGATCCCCGCACGCATTTCGTGCCAACGTCGCACCTCGCCTTTGAGGTGATGGGGAGCGGACAACCGCATTATCACTTCGGCACACAAGGGCAATTGCAGATGGGACACGCGTTTGCCAACGCCTACCTTCGACAGATCGATGCGCTGAAACCCTCACCCAAGCGTTCGTACCAAGGGGAGCTACCAATTCCCGATAACGGTCGAGTTCGCCTATTCGTGCTCGCCGGGCAGAGGAACATGGAGGGGGAGGACGCGCATGTGGCCGAACTCGGTCAAATCGACAATCATCAGGTACTAGTACAGCCACAAACCGACGTCTTGTACCGGTACTCGTTGGGTGGGGGAGTCACGGTATCGTCGGATTGGGAGCCCTTAGCGCCGGTGGACGAATTAGGAAACTTCGGTCCGGAACTCAGCTTCGGCGCCAAATTGCGATCACAACTCCCAAAAGAAGATGGGATCGCGATCGTCAAATTTACGCACAGTGGCGCTCAAGGACCGGATTGGGCTCCGCAGGGAAACGAGCCGGAGCACCGCCAGTTGCACCAGAAACTCCTTTCATTCGTTCGAGCTGCTGTAAAAGACCTACAAGATCGCGGCTACTCGGCTAAGGTGGAGGGAGTGTTTTGGCATACCGGGGAAAACGATACCTACTTCGGTCCTTATGCTCAGAACAATGCGAAACGGAATCAACAATGGATTCAGCAGTTGCGATTGGACTTAGAGGATCCATCGATCGCCTTTTTCGTTTCCGAACAGCACCCAAGCTCACCTTGGGTGAACATCGACAAGGTCAATACTGGCCTGCGCGACATGGCGACGGGCTTGCCGAACGTGTTCATCATTTCGACCGAGGGGCTGTCTCACGGCCGAAGGCACTTCGGGACGCTCGGAACGGTCCAACTGGGGAATGCTATGGCTGACGCTTATCTTCGCTCGAATTAGTGTTCTCGTTGGTCCAAATCCATCTTTTGCAGGCTTTATGGGCTCAGACTGGATTTGGGTAAACAGTCCGTTTCTCGGGCTCCCATCGAGTCCCTTTTCGGTCTCATTTTTGATATTCTGTAACTCAATCCTATTGGCCCTCAACTCAATCGATTTGGACATCATGGCACCCACTGTAATTCGCGTATCCGCTGGCGGCATTCTCGCCATCGTTATCCTACAAAGCATCGCCTTGGCGCAGGAGACGACGTCGAATACGACCAAGGATTCGACGTCGAGCGCCGCATGGGTTCCGCTTTTTAATGGCAAGGATTTATCGGGATGGACCCCAAAGATCCGTGGTCACAAAGTGGGGGAAAACTTCGGTAACACGTTTCGGGTTGAGGATGGCTTACTCAAGGTGCGGTATGACGCTTACGACAAATTCGATGAGCGCTTCGGACACCTATTTCATGAGGGGGAATACTCCAACTATCGATTGCGGGTTGAATATCGATTTGTCGGAGAACAGGTCGCGCAAGGGCCAGGATGGGCAATCCGCAATAGTGGAGTCATGGTCCATGGCCAAAAGCCAGAAACCATGACGATCGACCAAGACTTTCCGAGTTCAATCGAGGTTCAACTGCTCGGCGGAGATGGAAAAAATCCGAGAACTACCCTAAACCTTTGTACTCCAGGTACTCACGTGGAGATGAACGGAAAGCTATTCACGCCCCACTGTACCAATTCGAAATCCAAAACATATCACGGAGAGCAATGGGTGACCGCAGAGCTCGATGTTGTCGGTAATGAAGTGATTCGTCATATAGTCGATGGGCAGGTCGTGCTCGAATACCAGCGACCGCAACTCGATCCAAACGACAACAACACGAAGCATCTTCTCGCGGAGGAAGAGAAGCGGTTTGGGCAAAAACCGCTTCCTGAGCGATTGCAATTGGACCGTGGCACAATCTCCCTCCAGTCCGAAAGCCACCCCATCGACTTCCGCAAAGTCGAAATCATGGTTCGATAGTGCAAACAAAAGAACTTCGAGTTTCCTTCACCCTAGCGAGGTTTGGTACGATGCCAAGGAATATTCCTATCGACAGCACGACGAGAACGAATCGACTTTTTATGGGTGTCCTCGCGAACTCTTTTATCGCGATTTCATTGTTTTGTGTATCTGGGAACGCGAGCGCCGGAGACGATTCATCCACGAATCCGGTTGCGATTGGTTCGAGAGTTCAGGAACTGAGATTCAAAGACATTAGAAGTGTTCCGCGCAGTGTAGAGGATCTCGGTAATCACAAAGCATACGTCTTCGCGTTCGTGACAACGCAATGTCCGATCGTCAAGAAAACGATGCCCAAACTGAAGGAGTTGTACAACAAGCTCCAAGGCCAAGATGTCGTCGTGGTATGTGTCAACGTCGGGTCGGACGACACGATCCGTGAGGTTGCTGCTCAAGCGATTGAATTCGATGTGCCATTCACCTTCGTTAAGGACTACGATCTATCGGTGGCGCGTGCGCTCGGAGTTACAAAAACGCCTGAATTCGCTGTGCTAGATAGCGATCGCAAACTTGTATATCGCGGACGATTTGACGATCAACTCCGACTGGGTGGGACGCGTGCGACCCCCAGTCGTGCCGATCTTGAGATCGCGTTGGACGAAGTGCTCCATGCAAAATCCGTTTCGGTTACCCAGACGACCACCGATGGTTGTTTAATCACCCCACCGATCACGCCGCCTAGCTCTGTCGATCAACCGACTACCTATTACAAAGATGTCGCGGGCATCGTCTACCAGAAATGCACGTCCTGTCATCGACCGGGTACCGCAGCCCCGTTTTCGTTAATCAGCTATGAAGATTTCTCAACCAATGCGGAAATGATTCGGGATGTTATCCGGGATGAGACCATGCCACCGTGGTACGCGAATGCGAAACATGGGCGTTTTCAGAACGATCGATCCTTGACGAGCTCTGAGAAGCGTCTGATCCTAGCTTGGCTGGACTCGAAACGGGAATCGGGGCAGCCTGGCGATGGTCCCTCCGTGCCTGAGTTCCCCGACACCCAATGGCGAATCGGGACACCGGACTTAGTGATCACGATGCTGGAGCAGCATACGGTACCCGCCACTGGGTTCGTACCCTACAAGTATGTTATTCTTCCCCATGTCTTCTTCAATGAGACCTGGGTCGAAGCCTTTGAGATTCGACCAGAGAACCCATCGGTCGTGCACCATTGCAACATGGCATACGCTACGAGCGAAGGAGCCAGCGACGAAACCTTTATCACGGGTTACGTTCCCGGAGGTCAACCACTCGATTTAGGTCGATTCAATTCAGGGATTGCATACCGTTTACCTGCCGGTTCGGCGCTGGGGCTTCAAATCCATTACACAACCACAGGCAAGGAAGAAAAATGCCGCATCCAAGTTGGATTGCGGTTTCCCCGAGAATCGGTTCGGAAGCAATTACATCATTTTGTACTCGACCCGCGTGGCTGGAAGATCCCCCCGGGAGACCCAGCCTTCAAAATCAATGAGTCGCATACGCTTAAGCACAACGCAGATCTATTAGGACTATTCACCCACATGCATGTGCGAGGCCGCGACATGACCTTTTTTGCCAACCTGGCAAATGGGGAACGGGAATGCTTGCTGCAGATCCCAAACTACAATTTCGAATGGCAACTCGGTTATGAACTCAAGCCTGGGTCGAAAATTCTGCCCAAGGGGACGACCATCGAGGCAATCGCCCATTTCGACAACTCCAATTTCAATCCCTACAATCCCGATCCTGCCAAAACCGTTGAATATGGACCGCAGACGGTCGACGAGATGTTCAATGGCTTTGTTTTCTACGTGGACGATGATGAGCAACTCAGTATTCCCATCAATCCAAAGACAGGTCGACGGAGCAAGTAACGATTGCGTCCGGAGCGCGAGATTGGCTGCTACCTAGTTACGATGCGGAGTCACGTCGGCGTAAGGCAAGGTGTGGGCTCCAAATCCCGGGCTCGAATTCCTCGTCAACCAGTCGTAGCACCTCGTTAACGTTTAGGGTTCCTTCTACAATTCTCGCCGAGTTTAGGGAGTAGAATCCTGGGATCGATGTCGCCACGGGCATGCGTCGATTGGAATAATCCAGCGTGGGCAATGCCATCACCGATTTCGCCCGAGCGGTTCGAATCGCGCGGACCCATTCAGACTGAAAGCCCGGATAGATTTTTTTCAGCGTTTGGATTGCACGCGAGTGGATTTCCGTATCCGGTTCCTCAAAACTAGGATCGTCGCTCATGAGGTATCGAGGGAGATACACCAAGTAGTTTCCACTTAGTTTTTCCATAGGGAGAATCGATCCCATCTCAATGATGCCCGTGAAAGGGATCCCAGGGTCGAGTAGATTGGTGACGTAGTAACCGGCAAGGGGGCGATCGAGCAGGAGCGATGTGCAAATTACTCCAAGGTACTCGGTACCGGTCAAGCGATTCCGTTCGTCCTCGCTCCAGTCCGATGTGACAGAAGCTATATGGGATGATGGAGTGGTCATCACCACACGATCAAAGGCTTCGTGCGACTGCACACCGCGCGATTCAATGGTTAGCTCAAATTGGTTCCCGCGGCTCCGCACGACGGATTGGACATATTTCTGGAATTGGACTTGAATTCCCATTCGATTCAGGTGAGGACCAAGGGCATCGATAATACGGCGATAGCCCCCAGGTACATATCCAAACATTTCTCGCTTTAATCCACTGCGACGGGCGGAGTACATGCGCTGGATGTATGCCCAAATGAAGGATGCATTTGTCCGCTGGTACGCGTCCCCGAGCTTCGATTTCAGAAGCGGTCGCCAGATTTTTTCGAAGGTCGAATGTCCGCTCCATTTACGGAGCCAATCCTCGACCAGAATTTGCTCCAACGGTTTCCAACGACGAATCTTGGAGCCCGCGAAGATCGTCAGTCCCAATCGGAATTTCTGAATCCAATTGAGAACAGGAAAAAACAAGAAATCGATGGAACTGGATAGCGAATACAATTTTCCAGCGGCTAAGAAACCTGTTTTGGTCTGAACCCATGCGATCTCATCATCGAGTTCTAGCTCCTTCAAAACGGAACGCAGGTAGCGATCGCTGAGCAAGATCACATGGTAGTATCGATCCCATTCCACATCTTCGATAGACCAAGGAGATGCCAGCCCGCCAAGACGGTCGGAGGCCTCGATCAACGTTACGCGTTGGCCCCGCTGTGCAAGCAACATCGCGGTACGAATGCCAGCGAATCCACCACCAACAACCGCCCAAGATAACGGCTTGTCGTGATGTTCAGTCATGGGAAACACGCACCGGGATTATCAAGAGCGATTCACCACGCCAACGAGCGATTGAATCGACGGGCCTACCGAGTAACCAAACGCTGCGCAGCATTCGCGCCTATTCGTCCTTCGAATGTGGCTTGCCGATGAGGTCGTCGATCAAGTGATCGAGTTCCTTTCGGTCGACGTTCATTTTGGCTGCGGCGAGCGCGAAGAGCCTCTTTTCAACTTCGCTCAACTGCCCATCAGCGGCCATGACCCGAATCAGGTCCGATAGCATCTCGATTTGCTCTTTGCGATCCACAGGGAGCTTCAGGGAAGCCGAATCGCTCAATGCGAACTCAACAGCCTTTCCTAAATCGGCTTCCTCGAGTCCTAATTCGCTACAGCGGTCGACCAGCAGTGCAATCTCGCGCTCGGTGAGAGATCCATCCGCGGATGCCATAATGACTAGATTTTTGAGATGATCGAGATGACGCATGATTTCCTTGTTTCCATTTCTTCCTTAACCGACGTGCAATATTGCCGTTCGGCATCTCCTGCATTCCCAGGACCGATCGGTTTCCGCAACTCCCATTGTGATCAATGGATTACCGATTTGCCTAGATAGCCTCCACATCCAGGAATCTTTTTCGAATTGTTGTTTCGGCGGAGTCTAGCGATTTCCCGAATTATTTCCTTCTAGGTGCCTCGATTTCCTTGCTGTTACCACAGGGCAATAAGATATCAGACTTATAGCCCTCAGATTCTCGAGCAGTTGCAGGTTTTCGCCTCCGATGATGCCTCCCTCGCGATAACCGCTGTACCCGTGACTTCGATGGAACCCTAATTCTAGGGTAGATCCAAAGCCGAACACGTACCGAGCTAGGCCGAGCAGTCGAGACGGAAGAAAAAATCAGCGTCGTACGTAACACATCTGCCCACGGCAGTGCCGTCAGAGAAAGCTGCTATAGACTCAACCCGGCAAATTAGGTAAACCGCGTGGGTCAGGGTCTCAGATTTCTCAGGAGGAGCGAATGAATCGCGCGGAAAGTTTCTTGTTAGGGTTGGTGGCTGGGATCGGTATCTTGTACGGGACCATGCATTACACGGTCGTTCGGGCAAAGGATGGGTTCCATTTCATACCGAAAATCACCGCAAAACTCGATATTCCCTATACCGATATCCGTTCCTTCAAAATCGACCAATGGCAACGCAAACAAACGCTTGCGATGTCTATCATGAAGGCGAAAAAAGGATATCTTCTAGCGGATCATTCGTTGACCACCTTCAAGTCCAATACAGAGCAATTGCTTCAGCAGTTCGCAATGGAAAGCCATGCGGCTTCGTCCAAGCTGTAGTTGATTCTCGCGACACACATAAAATTGGGATCGATGCCATGAGCGGTGCGCTGGTAAAGCGACGTTTGGGGAAGACCTCGTTGAACCTGACCAGTTTAGGGTTTGGAGCTAGTTCCATCGGTGCGGAGTTTGGGCAGTTCGATCTGACGACTTCGCTCGCCTCCGTGCGTACAGCCGTCGATGCTGGGATCAATTTTATCGATACAGCTGCCTATTACGGGCGAGGGATGAGCGAAGTCTTGCTCGGACAGATATTGCCCCAAATCCCCCGTGATCAAATTGTCGTCAGCACGAAACTCGGTCGCTACGCACCACAGCATTTCGATTTCTCCGCCAAACGCGTCGCGGAAAGCGTCGATGTTTCCCTTGAACGCATGCGACTCGACACTCTCGACATCGTTTTCTGTCACGATATTGAATATGGGGATGTCCAACAAGTCATCGATGAAACGTTGCCTGCACTGGCACGACAAGTCGAAAAAGGGAAAGTTCGCTACATCGGTATCAGCGGATACCCGATGAAGAATTTCGAACGTGTGATACCGACAGGTCTGATCGATTGCGCAATCACCTACAACCATTACACGCTACAAAACAACATGGCGCTTCGGTTGTTGCCATTGGCGGAATCGCATTCCGTAGGGCTCATCAATGCAGCTCCATTCTCGGCACGTTTGCTCACCTCGATGCCCTTGCCACCTTGGCACAAAGCAACTCCGGAAGTCCGGCGTATTGCGAGTGAAGCAGCCGCGTTTTGTAAATCGCACGGAAGCTCCATCGAGAAACTCGCATTGCAGTTTTCCGTCTCTCATCACGGTTTCGCAAGCTGTTTGGTCGGGAGTGCAATCCCAGCAGAAATCAAGCAGTGGATCGGTTGGCTGGAAGAGCCTGTCGACCACGAGCTTGTCGCTGCGGTATCCTCGATCCTAAAGCCGATCCACAATTGGTTTTATGTAGAAGGTCGCGCGGAGAACAACGACCTTACCTGGCCAACATCGACAATCGCCACCGAGTAAACGACAGGTTTTCGGAGCCGCGATCTTTCGGGATTAAGCCCTTCGGGATTCACGGGCCTCACGCACTCCCAGGCATATCGTTCCCTGCACCTGCTGCAACGCTGTTGCTGGCAAAGATCAGCCCAAACTCTTTCTGGCTGTACTGCTCGCCGATAATAAAAAAGCGACCAGGAGCTCGCTTGCATCCGTTCGCTTTCTCAATGGGCTGCCATCGACTCGTACAAATCACCAGGCGGGACCAGCGGTATTGTTCTTATTCGAAATCCAGCGGAGAACGCCACGCGTCTCTTAGATCCCGCCAAGCTACGTTAACTAACTCGGTGCCATCACAGTGGATGGTAAGGTGATCCCCACCGGTAACCCGACCGATAGGATACAGGGTGACGCCGGCCATCGCGTTCTCAAAGTCCTTCGCATTTTCTGGAGACACTTCTACGAGAAGCCTGCTGTTGGATTCCGAGAAGAGAGCATCGGACGCATCGACGAAGCTGGAATTTCGCATTTGCGTGAGATCAAGCTCCGCGCCCAACTCACCGGCGAAAGCCATTTCCGATACAGCGACCGCCAGTCCACCTTCGCTTAGATCGTGGCAGGAAACCACCAGCCCGCGATCCATGGCAGAGTGCAGTTTGCGATAAGACTCCATCGCTAGGGCCGCGTCCACTTTGGGAACATGTCCGCCCGATTTTTTCAGTACCAACGATGCATGGGAACCACCGAGTTCTTCGCGGGTAGCTCCAATGAGGTAAATGCCGTTTCCTCGATGCTTAAAGTCCATGGTAATGGCTTTGGAGGCGTCGTCGATCTGTCCCATAGCGCTGATCAAAAGCGAGCACGGGATCGCAATCGATTGCTTTTCGCCTTTTGCATCAAACCACGTAAACTCGTTATTGAGGCTGTCTTTGCCGCTGATGAACGGCGTCTTCCAGGCCAAAGCGAGGTCGTGGCAAGCGATCGCCGCGCGGACGAGTGTTCCGAGTGTCTCTGGTCGATCCGTATTCCCCCAGCAGAAATTGTCGAGGATAGCGATGCGGTCTGGTCTGGCTCCAACCGCGATCGCATTTCTGACAGCCTCGTCGATCGCACTGGTTGCCATGTGATACGGATCCAGATCGCCAAAGCGAGGATTCATTCCACAGGAGAGCACCAGAGCCCGATTCGAAGTTAACTTGGGTCGCACAACCGCGGCATCGCTAGGGCCATTGCATGCAGGCCCCACCAACGGTTTCACCACACTACCGCCTTGAACTTCGTGGTCATACTGTCGAATAATCCAATGCTTGCTCGCAACGGTCGGTGTTGAGAGGATCTTCTTCAGGGTCGATTCGATATCGGATTTGGTCATAGCACCAAGTGATCCCGACTCCTCCGATTTGGGCTGATAGACAGCCTGGCGAACCACGGGTGGCCTGCCTCCGTGAAGGAACTCCATATCGATAGAGCCAACCTCGGTATCTTGGTAAAGCAGTCGGAGTTTACCTGTGGGAGCGAAGCGTCCGATTACCGCATACTCGACATCTTCTTTCTTGCAAATCTGAGCGAGGCGATCGAGTTTGTCTGGGGGAACGGCCAAGACCATGCGTTCTTGGGCTTCACTGATCCAGATTTCCGTGTAGCTAAGGCCATCGTACTTCAGAGGCGCTCGGTCAAGCCAAACTTCGGCTCCAATGGTTTCGCCCATTTCCCCAACAGCGCTGCTAAAGCCGCCCGCACCACAATCGGTGACCGCGTGATACAGCCCTTCATCGCGCGCTTGCAAAATCACCTCGAGAACCATCTTCTCGGTGATCGCATTGCCGATTTGTACCGAGCCACCTGAGATGGCTTCGCTCTCATGGGTCAGTTCGACACTGCTGAACGTCGCGCCGTGAATACCGTCTCGGCCGGTGCGTCCCCCGATCGTGACAATCCAATCACCCGCCTTTGGAGATTTGTCCACCTTATCGACAGGCAGCAAACCTGCGTTCCCGCAATAAACAAGCGGATTGCCAAGATATCGGTCATCGAAATAGACTGCCCCGTTGACGGTGGGGATGCCCATCCTGTTTCCATAATCACGCACCCCCGCGACCACTCCGTTCATCACTCGACGAGGATGCAAAACCCCAGGCGGCAATTGATCGGGAGGAAAGTTGGGCGATGCAAAACAAAATACATCGGAACTGCAAATCGGCTTCGCACCAAGTCCTGTTCCGAGCGGATCTCGGATCACGCCACCAAGTCCTGTATTCGCTCCGCCGTAAGGCTCAATTGCCGACGGGTGGTTGTGGGTTTCTACCTTAAAGACCACATGGTGCTCGGCGTCGAAGGTAACCACTCCTGCATTGTCTTTGAAAACGCTGACGCACCAATCGTCCTTGCCAAGCGTCTCACGGATCTTTTTGGTAGCCGCGAAAATCGTTTCTTTGAGCATGCTGGTAAACTGTCGCGTGCCGTTTTCATCGCGGTATTCAATCCGGCCACCGAGCGTTTTATGGCTGCAGTGTTCGCTCCAAGTTTGAGCGATGGTTTCCAACTCGATGTCGGTGGGATGGCGGCCGAGTTTCGCAAAATGGGCTTGTACCGTCTTCATTTCCGGGAGCGAAAAATAAAGCTGCCCTGTTTTGCTGAGATGCATCAGCTCGGCATCGTTGAGTTCAGCGATCGGTACATGCGTGACATGGAGACGGTACGGTGCACCGAGCGAGAGCTTATCGAGTTCGAGCGGGCCGACAACAACATGCTCGATCGAATCGTTGGACAAAATTTTCTTGCACAACCGATCGAGCATCGATGCATCGCTTTCCGCAGATCCGGAAAGCCAGTATTTGCGGAACGTACGCACTTCTTCGACGTCGTACTTCAACCCTCGCAACATGGTAAGCGTGCTTTGCGCGACAGGGTCCATAACCCCGGGCTTGAACAAGACATGGACCAGTTTCCCGTGCGCCACACCGTAAGGCTTGGGCGAGGATAGGACCGGGCTGCCAACGGGGGCTGCAATCGTTCGTTGCGCGATCGGATCTGCTAGGTAGTCGTTGGCTACACGATCCGCCGTCGCTTGATCCAGGCTCCCTTGCAGCAAAAATCCATGAACGCCTCGAGCGTCAAGATCTTTGGAGATTCCCATCTCGCGGGCCGCGGAACCCGCATGAGTTCCGAGAGCATCCGGCTGCCCATCAGCCGACAGAATGTCTACTTGCCACAGCTTCACGTGTTGCCTTTCCAGATTTCAGAAGTTGCTCAACTCGATCGAAATCCGCTTGTTCCAGCGCCTCGATCCACGTTTCGCAAATTGTGGCAAACTTCTTCATTGCTTGTAAGGCTGGGCCGTGGTTTTCTTCGAGGATCTGTCGCCAAAGCTGTGAATTACTCGCTGCGATCCGGGTGGAATCCATCCAGCCCTTACCGACGAAAGGGATTAGCTCCGCCGGAGTGGAAATCGCTAATGCTGATGCAACCATATGGGGTAAATGGCTCGAAATCGCAAGCGCTTCGTCGTGTTCCTCTGGCGTGAGATGGCTGATCCGGGATCCCATCGATTCCCAAAAGTCCGTGATACGCTGGATGAGATCGGGACTCGTACTAGTTGTGGGGGTAATTACGACCACTGCGCCATCGAGAAGGGTTCCAACAGCATGCTCGACACCGCTATGGTGGCCACCGGCGATTGGGTGGCTCCCTACAAACTGAAGATCGGAAAGGCGTCCAGCTGCGTTTCGGACGATGGTTTGCTTGGTGCTGCCGACGTCAGTTAGGATAGCGTTAGGCAATGCCACCCGCGCCGCTATCTCCAGCGTATCAACGATGGACCGGATCGGAACACACGCGATCACCAAGTCTGCATCTTTTGCCCCGACCAGAATATCATCGGTCGCTTCATCGATAGCCCCCCGCCGCAATGCGGTATCGAGCTTCGAGATCGTTCGACCGACCCCAACCACTTTCTTCGCAAGTCTCTTGCGGTGCAGTGCTAGGCCGATGGAACCGCCTAGGAGACCAACTCCAATAATGCAAACACGCTGCCAGACCATTTACGTTCGGGATTGGTGGTGAGGGGGAAGGAAGGAGCAAGGATGGAAGGAAGGTGGACCGTACGCTGACGTCGGTAGATGGATCATCGTACCGCCTTAGAGGCGAATCGCTTGTGATGTGTTTAACAACTATCTTAATCCTGCGATGGGATTTGGTGTATCGGGCCCCGCCAATTCGCGAGAACGTTCGGTCGCCGCCTGCACAGCATCCATGACCGTCGAGCGAAACGCTCCTTTTTCGAGCATTTTCAAGGCTGCGATGGTGGTTCCAGCAGGACTGGTTACTTGCTCGCGCAACACCGCGGGATGCAAACCCGTCGATTGGACCATCGCCGCGGCCCCGAGGACTGTTTGAGTCGCTAGTTGCAAAGCCACCTCGCGACTGAGACCGGCCGCGACCCCACCATCACTCAACGCCTCGATCATCAACAACACATAAGCTGGCCCAGATCCGGAAACCCCGGTAACAGCATGCAATTGGTCATCGGTAACATGGACCACCCTCCCAACC
The DNA here is from genome assembly GCA_046318275.1 of Pirellula sp. Lineage (GTDB taxonomy): Bacteria > Planctomycetota > Planctomycetia > Pirellulales > Pirellulaceae > JBKCUI01. The sequence goes on from JBKCUW010000065.1 coordinate 116,604, forward strand.
GCTCGGAACACTCGATCACACCAATCCCTGTCCTCCTCAGTCATTCCATGCCCAAAAGCAATCCCGCACGCCCCTTGAAGCGCTTGGCATGGCGTATTGGGCATTACCCTCGCGATTCGCTCGGTCCTAAACCAATGCGACAACTTATGCAGGGGAATTCCAGCGGCGATCGATACGATCAGGTGATGCGGCTGAACATGTGTGGCAAGGGACGAGCGGATATTCTCGAGTACTTGCGGTTTTACTGCCAAGATAACCCGATGGCATCGATCGAAAAGCTCCGACGACGATGATAATACGGCGGCCTCAGGGAACAGTTGCTTCAGTTTCTCCGCTTGGGAAGCATTTGGCTCGGTAAACACCAACGACGACGCTTCAATAAGACCTGCTTGAATCACGCCCCTCGCAATCGCAGTGGCCATTTGTCCGCCACCGAGGAATCCTAATGTTGATGGTGCCACGATCTCTCCAATTCAGTAATCCCCAGTTAATCCCTAGTTCGGCAATCGCAAACAACGATGTCCATCAGTCGCATCCTCTAAGATACCCCATTCTGGCGCGTTGTGGTTCAGAGCGGTCGGAAACCCTACGCGGATTCTTATGCAGATTCCCGCGGAGTGCTTAAATAGTCCCCATTTCGCGAAACCAAGAACGACAGACCGAGGAATCAGCAAACCTCAAACACCGCGAACAAAGACACAGACCGCATGCCAGACTCGACGCCGTGAGGGAAGGTCAGTGGCCGTAAAGACCACGCATTGCGGATCGCCCCCGGGGACGCGACCGCAATGCATGTGACGAACGACGCTGCCACCCCTTCTTCAAAAATAGATTCCTAGCTCATCACGCCATCCGTCGCGTTGATGGCATCAATCATCTGCCGCAAGCGTCCAAGGTGCTTTCGATTGAAGTGAAACACCAAACGTGGCATATCCGCAAGTTCCGGTTCGCTGGCCTCCTCCTGCAACGCAGAGCGCTGTTCGATCGATCCAGCAACGATGATGTCCGCGAAATCCTTGCTCAATGATTCTAGCTTTGCCGGAGTCAGCTCCGAACTGATCCGAATCACAAGCAGATCATTAACGTATCTCATGCTATGGTAGACGCGGTAGAACGAGAGAACCTCACGTACGGCGTCGTCGACGTTATCAGTCACCTTGTAGAGATGGATATCCTCAGAACTGATCCACCCATTGGCCAGAAGTTCCGCTTTGAAGAACTGCTCCACAGCACTCCAGTAGTTTCCGCCGGGTTCGTCGAGCAGAACGAGTGGGAACAGCGATTGTTTGCCCGTCTGCAATAGTGTGAGCACCTCTAAGGTTTCATCGAGCGTTCCGAACCCACCTGGGCAGCAAACTACCGCGCTGCACTCTTTGACAAACATGAGTTTGCGGGTGAAGAAGTACTTTAGGGTTACCAGTTTTGGGTCCCCATCGATGAATGGATTCGCCGATTGCTCAAAGGGGAGCATGATATTGAGCCCCATCGACATCTCGCGGCCAGCGCCGCGGTGGCCCGCTTCCATGATCCCACCTCCGGCTCCGGTAATCACCATCCAACCGTGCTGGGCCATCTTCCTGGCGTAGCCTTCTGCCTGTCGATAGGCAGGATGCTCTGGCTTTGTCCGTGCGGATCCAAACACGGTTACTTTGCGTCGACGCCGATGGGGTTGGAAGACTTTAAAGGCATACCGAAGTTCACGAAGCGTGCGACTAAGTATCTTCAAATCGCCTCGGGACGTTCCATCGCGATGCAACTGCTGAACAGTACGCTGCATCATGTCGATGAGGTCATCGCTGCCAAGGGCGGTGCCAGGATCATCCGCTGGAGTCGGCCTATTCTTTTCGTCCTCGCCGAACGCTTCCGGTGAAATCTTCGAGGGAGGCTTCAATGGATCATCCATGGCGGATTCTGAATTCTATGGAGGGGTGATTTACGAAAAGAGATAGCTTCAGAGAACTACGGCGAACGCAGATGATAAGTCTATTCGTTACCCCTCGGGACGTCACCTAGTAGCCTGCTGAAATGCGATGATCGAATACAAGTTCGCACATCCATGCGTTGGACGGTGTTATGAAAAGAAAAAAGGCGAGTCATACGACTCGCCTTCATCGAATTTTTGTATGTTCAACAGACGCTAGAACCGAACAACCACCGTGCCGGCGCGGCCTGTCGACTAGAAATTAGGTAGGTTTGACGCCGGCTTTATCCGACGCACCATCCTCTGGTTTCTCGTCGTACTTCGCTTCGGGGAGCGTTTGTGCCACTGGAGCCACGAGGAACTCAACCGCAAACTCTTCCGGATCCGCCTTGAGAATCGACCCTGCCGCTTCAACCTTAACCTTAGCGGCTTCAGTGATGCGGTTGATGACGGTTCGCTCTAGGATTTGGTTGCGAACCGCGTCCATTTGACCAGTTCGCTCGAGTTTTGCGCGAACTTGTCGAGGCGACGAATCGCTCTGCTCAGCGATGAGCTTGATCTCTTCATCGTACTCGGGTTCGGTCGGCTCAATTTTGAGGTCTTCCGCGATTCGCTCTAATACGAAGTGTTCACGAAGGGCAGCGGTCGTTTGTTCTTCGATGTTTCGACGCATCGAATTGACCACGGAACGAATTTGATCGTCCGAGAACCCGCTGCGGCGGAGTTCGAGCACTCGACGCTGCAATTCCCGGTCGGCTTGTCGACGCACCAACGCTGGCGGGAGGTCCCAATTCGCTCCTTCGGTGAGCTTCTTTACGATCTGCTCGCGAAGCAATTGGTTCTGGTGGTATTCGCCTTGTCGCTTCAATTCAGCCCGAACGAAATCGCGGAGTTCAGCAGCGGAGTCGAATCCGAGTTCAGAAAGCTGTGCGTTGCTAAGCCCTTCAACGTTGACGCGTCGAATTTCGACAACTTCAAAGTTGCCAACGACTTCTTTACCACGAAGAGCTTCGTTTTGCGACGTTTCGAGGAGCTTGAAGTTGGTGGAAACCAATGCACCTTCTTTGACGCCGGTGAAAGCCTTACCGAATTCATCGACGATTGAGTCGGCGAAGGAAAGCTTTTGGCGAAGCGTTACAAGTTCCTCACTGAATCCACTGATCTGCTTGCCATCGACCAAAAAATCAGCGTTGATCAACAGACGATCACCGAGTTGAGCTTCGCCGTCACACGCCTCGCCTGGGGTAACCCGCTCGAGGGTGCGTTGCAGTTGGCGTTCGACTTCGTCATCGGTCAGAGTGTACTCCGATTTGACGAGGTCCAAACCTTCCCACTTGGGAACGTCGAACTCCGGACGAACTTCGATTTTGAACTCAAACGTGAAATCGCCGGCGTCAGGCAGTCGAACCGCGCCGTAATCCATGTCCGGTTCCGAGATTGCGGAAAACTCACCGCTCTCGGTGATTTGCTGGAGACTATCCATGACCAAATTGCTTTTCACTTGGTCGGCGACGGTCTTCTTGAATCGAGCTTCGAGGAGTTTGCGAGGAATCTTTCCTGCGCGAAAACCTGGTAAATCAGCTCGGGGTGCGATTTCGTCGTAAGCTTTTCGGAAATAGCGATCGAGTTCCTCTCTCGGAACCGTGACCACAACATGCCGTTCGCAAGCACCTGGTTTGTCGATCTGAACTTTCAAATCGAGCTTGCTGTTGACCTCAGTTTCAACGGTCGACATTCTTTTCTTCAACTGCTAAAGGCAAGAAAAAAATAAGGGCATCCCTAAGCAGCGAGAGCGGGTGATGGGATTCGAACCCACGACAACAACGTTGGCAACGTTGTGCTCTACCAACTGAGCTACACCCGCAGAGTGAACTGCCTAGCTGACGCCCTCCTCCAAAACATATTCCGACAAACACCGCATCTCGTATAGGGGTTTTCCCTTTCGAGAGTCGGTTCACCGGTCGAAACCGGCCCGTTCATCGCGACGAATAGTATAGGATCTCCGCCCTCGGACGCAAGGGTCGATTAGGCCTCAAAATACCGAATGGATTCCTCTGGAATCGATTCTTGAGTTTGGAGGCAGTTTCGAGCACCGGGACCCCAAGGACGGATGGGCATCGGTCTAGACCTGCAGAACCCTTTTTCGGTATAGCCGTGACCGAGGGTTAGATTTTCCCTGGTCAGACGTGAAACTTCCTTAGAAAAAAGGGTTCAAGCCAATGCGCCGCATACGCAACGCTTATCGGTTCTCCAGTGCCTTGCTCGCTTTTACAACAATCATTTTTTCGAATCTTGCCGTGGCCCAAGACCTGACATCGGTGGGTGGATGGCTTTTTGGGAGTTCGCACTCCCAATCCGAATCCATTAAATCCGATCCAAAAAATGTCGATGCGTCCCCCTCCATTCAGACTTTGGACCGAAAATCGGCCGGCGGTGTTTTCAAGTCGGAGGCACGGTTGGAAGTTGGAAGCGGCATGATCGACGACCAAGAGGACGGGGGCGACTGGCTGGAATGGATTGCGTCCAATTCGAAATCCTCGAAAAAGTCTTCAAGTTCCTGGCTTCCATCTTGGGGGACAACGAAGAAGCCAAGTTCGCTAAGTTATTCCAGAAACAACAAGACAACGTGGCAGAAATTCCAACAATCTTCGAAACAAGCGTGGCGGAAGACAGCAGACGTGCTGAATCCGTACCCACCGCCAAAGCCAAAGAGTTCCAAGAAATCGGGGAACTCATGGTTCTCCAGTTGGGGTGAGCCCAAGGACACCAAGAAAATCGATTCGGTGCCGGATTTTCTGAGGCAAGAATCCCCGAAGTAGTTCCGATTTCGGATTCCTTCCGCGAAACGTTCGATGAAGCGTTGACACGTCGGGGGGTTGGCTGGAAAAGTTGGAATGGAACGAACAATCTGACGTCTTGGATGCGGCGAAACGGATCTCAAAGCGAACTTTTCGCGACAAGACTTGTCAGCCTCGAAACCCCCGGTTATGGTACCAGCATCCAATGGCGATGTAGCTCAGTCGGTTAGAGCAACGGCTTCATAAGCCGTGTGTCGGTGGTTCGAGTCCACTCATCGCTACTTTCGATTTTCCAATCGATTCGTTGAAAAATCGCCCGCAGGCCAAGTGTACGGCCTCTCTCCGATAGGCAAAGGTGACGCCAGCTCCCACCGCCCCTTCGATCATCCTTCGCGCACTGGACGATCAGTATTCTCGGTCAACATTCTCGGTGGCGAAGCAAACCTCGATATCTTTAACAGTCGTCGATGGCGCACTGCTTCCGTATTCTCGCTCACCAATGTCGCCCGGGCGAGTCTCGAGGAATTAGAGCTCGACGGTCTAGATTTTCTAGGTTCGCCCCCCGTCTCATGCATGGTTGGAACCATCCCTACCGACCCTGAGGGGAGTATTTGAATTTGAGGAAGACGGTCGGATAGGATATGTAGGACACAATGATCCGATTCGTCCTGTTGGCACCATTCGCTCGATTGGTTCTGTTAAATCATTGCGGCCCTGCGGGAAGATGCTCCATCAGGTATCGCATGATCAGCATTCGAACGTGAACCTCGGTACCGTTACCTTCCTTCAGGCCGTGATCGCGATTCGGGTAAACCATATAGTCGAACGGCTTCCCCAATTCGATCAATCGATCCACGAGACCTTCGATGATCTGGATATGCGTATTCGTTTCCCCGGAACCGGTGACGATCAACAAATCTCCGCGGAGTCCTTCCGCAAAGTGCAATGGTGCGGAACGAGCGTATCCCTCCGGGTTGACCGTTCGGTCGTGCATGTAGATTTCTTGAAACCACGCGTTGTACAAATGGGGCTGAGGCTTCGGAACCACTGCGATCCCAACTTTGTACAGATCAGGCTTTCGGAACAAAGCGTTGAGCGTGTTGGAGCCACCGCCACTCCAACCCCAGATAGCAACTCGCTCCAAATCGATGTAACTTCGGGTCCGCGCCAACTCACGAACTCCAGCGGCCTGTTCCTCGGTCGATAGCGGTCCCAAACTTCCGAATATTGCGTGCCTCCAAGCAACTCCCTTGGGGCAAGGGGTTCCTCGATTGTCGATCGATATGACGACATAGCCAAGCTCTGCTACGGCACGATTGAAGTCGATCTGGGCCGCTCCCCACTCATCCAATACGGTTTGCGCGTGAGGCTCCCCGTATACATAGACGAAGACTGGGTATTTCTTCCCCGGATCGAAATCCTTGGGCTTGACCATCCACGCGTCCAACACGACCTCATTCCCAATATCGAGTTTCAAAAACTCGGTCGGAGAAACTTGAACCTTGGCCATCGCCTCCTTGAGCTCCGGGTAAAACTCCAACGTCCGCATGACGCGGCCGCTGGGGATCTCCACAATCTCAAACACCGGCGGCACATCCAATCGGGAATACTTGTGAATCGCCCAGCGTTTATCTGGGGAGAACTCGTACTGATGCGTTCCGGGCTGCATCTCGGGGGATGATATCTGCTCCAGGTTACCCGTGCCGTCTAGGGGAACGCGGAACAAGTGTTTCTGCGTACCATTGTCAGGCGAAGCGTAGAAGTAATACCATCCGTTCCTTTCATCGACGTCCGCCCTCTCCATGATGTCGAAACTCCCGTAAGTGAGGCGCCCCAACTCTTCCCCTTGCCGCGAATAAACATAAGCATGTTGCCAACCATCCTTGTCGCTCAAAACAATGAATGCTTGCCCCTCGCGGATCCAGACCAAACCCAAGTTCTTGCCACGGCTATCCACGACCCAACTGTCTCGTGATTCCTCAAATAGCGTTTTGACGGTTCCTTGGCGATTGACAAGGAGCAACTCGCGCTTGTTTCGGAACCTGCTCATTTTCTCGACGATCACTTCATCCGAGTTTCCAGCCCATTCGACCGCGCCGAGATAGAATCCTTCGTCAGGTCGATCGATGGGGAGCCAGTACAGATTTTTCCCCTCCGCATCAACGATTCCGACCCGAAGCGACTCGATCGTTTCGCCGACCCGAGCAAAGCGGTGATGCTCGATTTCCGGATAACTCGGATCGGTTGGACGTAGAACAGCCCTCCTTTTCACCTTTGAGTCATCGGTTGCGATGAAGAGAATCGCCGTTCCGTCGGGGCTCCATTTGGCTTGCCCTTGGTAGATCTCCCCTACCAACTCATTCGTTGGCAGTTCCAATTGGGTAACGCGATCGTTGGCGATGTGTTTAATGTAAATCGTATTATCGCGATACTCGATACGTCGAACGCCATCCGGCGAAACCGCAGAGTCACTCGGTTTGTTCGCAGATGCGTCCACCTCGGATGGATCTATTGGCTTTCCGGATCGGAAATCAAAGATCGTTTCAACCCACGGTGCGTCATGCTTTTCACGACGTTTTACGGTGTAGGACAGACCATCTTTGTTCCAAGTCGCAATGAATCGATCGGCTCGAAAATCTCGATTCTCGTAAATCGATTTAAGTCGAGTTGCTGCGTTTGATTGCCAATCCGATGGATGGACAGCGGTGGTGCGGGCGGGAATCCCGAGCAAAGTGAGAATCACGGCGACCACGGACAGGCCTAGAGAGCGGTTCATGCAAAAGTCTCGTTACTTGGTTGGGTAGGTCGGCAAACCGACGAAATCCAAGGCGTGGATGGAAAGCGCACGTCAATGAGGATGCTAATTGTCTCGCAGGAAGTCGCAAGTCAAATATCGCGACGCTCTTTCAAGATCGCGCAAAGTGGCGCCAGAATCCTTGGAAACAGGCGATGCAGGTTAGGGAGAGGCGACGATGATTTTGTCGATGCGGCCTTAACCTTGTTGCCTTCTCGTAGCTGCATTCATGGATACAACCATTCACTAATTGTTCTTCGTTGGACGGAACGGATTAACCCATGACAGGAACGGGCTGACATAGCGGGTTTGAACCCATACCTTACCTTGTCCGCCGAATTGACAAACCAAACCCTCGCCACTGAAGAAGAGTCGCTTGAAGCCACCACCACGTAAACCTGGCAGAGTGCGCACACGATATTGCAACGTATCTTCGAACGCAACGATGTAGCCGGTGTCCACAACGTAATCATCCGTCACGTTGATTTCGAGAATGGCGCCGTAGGAATTGAAAAACAGATCCCCGGTACCTGATGCCTTCAGGAGCACTAAGCCTTCGCCGCTAAAGAAGCCTTTGGCTCCTTGCCATTTTCCCGTGACCTCAATCCCAGCGCTATTGGCCATGTAGGCACCTCGCTGCAACATCAACGATCCCCCCGACAGTCGATAATGCTGCGTGTCACCGATATGCCCTGGTGCAAACACCACTTCGCCGGGACCGTTTTCCGCGGTGAACGTGTTTACGATCATGCTCTCGCCACCAAACATCCGGCCCAACGATTTCAAAGCGCCACCCTTGAGACCCGCCTTGAGGGTCAAATTGGGAGACATCGATGCCATCGCGGATGGTTCGGCAAAAACCTGTTGCCCCGCCTCCAAAGCCACCTTGAGCATCGAGAAATCAGGACGCTGGGTGATTTCAAAATTCAATGTTGATACCATCGTCAAACCTTATTTGTCTCACCTAAGTCAATCAACAAGATCCAAATCAACGGGGCTTCAGTTTCGGGCCCAGCAACTTTCCGAGCGAGGGCGGGTTGTGGCTTTGGCAATAGAGTTTGCCTTGGCCCTGGAATTTACAAACCAACCCTTCGCCTCCAAGAAAACTCCCGACCAGACTTTTTCCTGCTTTTCCGATTTTAAACTGCAGTGTGTCCTCGAAGGCAACGATGTGCCCGGTATCGACCGTATACTCGCCGTCGACTTGGATCGGGTAGATCGCGCCGTAGCTGCTCAAAAACAAATCGCCTGTCCCAGAACATTTGACCCAGAACATGGTTTCCCCACTGAAGATCGCCGAGGTGAATCCTCGCCACGTGGCATCGATATCGATACTGCTACTCGAGGCCAGCCAACTGCTTCCCTGGACCACCATCGAACCGCTCCGCAGCGGATGATGGATGCAATCGCCGATCATCGTAGGGCCAATCAGCAGCGTTTGATTGGACTGTTGCGCGGTAAAATGATTCAGAAAGAAATTCTCGCCGGTAAACATCCGCTTGATCCCTTTCATGATTCCACCGCCACCACCGCGGGACTTGGACGTGGTCTCCACGGTGATCCCAGAAGACATGGCGATCATCGCGCCAACTTCGCAGGTGATGGATTCTCCAGCATCCAGTGCAAATCGCACTGCCGTCGAAGCTGGTCTGCACACAAGGTCGTATTGCATGGTTGTGAACAATGAAAATGGATAGGTTTTTCGGGTTGTTATCAAATCTCAAATCGGGGGCTGATGGATCCAATCAGGCAACCCGCGCGACACGTCTGTGGGTTACCAAAGGTGGGCGTTGGTCCACGCCGCCAATCCATCAAAGGATCTGGACTGCATGTAGATTTTGCCGGGCCCACGCACGCGTGTGATCAAGCCTTCGCCGCTGAAAAAACTCGAGAAAATACCACCGGCCAATCCGACGCGGATCGATATCGATGGTTCGTACGCGACCAAGTGCCCCGTGTCCACGATGTACTCATCCGTGATCTCTCGAGTAAAAATCGCCCCGTACGCACCAAACCAAATACGCCCCGTTCCGGACATCTTCAATCGGAACAATCCCTCGCCAGATATCCAACTGCGTAGTCCGGCGAATCCGAGCCCGAGACTGATCCCTGGTTCGCAGGCTAAGAACGCCCCCGGTTGAAGAAACAGCGTATTTCCCCGCAACTCCACACACACGATATCACCCGGAAAGGGCTGTGTTAAAACGATGTGCCCCGACGAGTTTGTCGTGAATTGATTCACAAACATCGATTCACTTCCAAGGAATCGGCGGGCCAAAGCCCTGAACAGTCCACCATTCATGCGCGTGGTCATATCCACGGTGGAACTCATGCTGGCCATCGCATCCGCTTCTGCAATGATTCGGTCCCCAGGTTGCAGGTTGACCAATAGATTCGCAAAGGCGGGACGATTTCGAATTTCTACTTCCACAATTTGATTCTCGAAAAAAGAGTATTCTCGAAAAAACAAAGGAGCTCGTATAGCTTCTTCGCTAGTCGATCCACGGTGTCACTTGAGTTTCTACCCATCGATCGAAAATCAATATATCGCATAGCCATACCCGCAATGTCGCTGAGGAAATAGGCTTCAACAAAAATTCAAGGAAATCGTCGACGCAAAAACCCCTTGCGGGAATTCGGAGACCTTGGCCCCTTTCACAGACTGGGAGTCAGACTGGGGGGCCCCAATAGGTCATTGCAAGCTTTTCTTGACCGTTTCGAGATCAAGTTCGAGCGGACGGTATTCTTTTTTGCCCAAGGTGGCTTTGAATTTTGCGATGCTCTCGATGCGTTGCTCATGCAAAGGATGACTGCTCACCCAAACTAGCACTCCGGGAATATCCCCGTCTTCCTTCTTGAGCTTGTCAAAGAAAGCGGAGATCGATTCCGGGTCGAGGCCCGTTTCATGGAGCATCCTCGCTCCTTCCAAATCGGCTTCGGTCTCCGATTGCCTGCTGTAGCTCGTCAAAATCGATGTTTGTGCGGCTTGAGAGCCGAGTGCCAGCAAGCCACCTGCGTCCCCGACCAAGAATTGGATCGCTGCCACGATACCGAGCGACTGACTTACTCGCTGCAACCCGTGACGCAGCGTCGCGTGGGACATTTCGTGAGCCAACACACCTGCGACTTGTTCCCCGGTCTCGGCTTTCTTGAGCAGGCCGGTGTAGACTACCATTTGCCCACCGGGAAGCGCAAACGCGTTCACCTCCGAGCTCTCGATCACAATCACTTTGAAGTTCATCGCCGGAATCGCCGCGTGTGGCTTGAGACGGTCCACGATCTCGGTCACAAACTTCGTCGCCGGATGGTCCGCGGCCAGCTTTTTCTCCTTTTCGATCGTTTGCATCGCCATCGAACCAATCTTTTCATCCATGCTGATAGGTACCGCGGCAATGGCTAACCTAGCAGCAGCAAGCACGGAAAAGTAGCCGATCACCCCAAACAATAACGTCGCGGCAGCACCGACGGCTAACCAAAAACGGAATCGGTGGTTCTCTCCGGCTTGTCTCTTTTTGACAATATGAAGTTGCTCCGACAGCCTTCCTCCTGAACGGTCGCCAAGCATCGCCGCGAACCCGCGTTCCTCGCAAAAAATGGTCAAATCACGCTCTTTGTTCCGGCAGAAAACCATCCGACCGCTGGCCCCGCCCAAGTCGACTTGGCACTCCGACAAAGGGATCACCCAACGAGTCAATCTCGCAATCTCGCTCGGTTCCATCACCGACAACGCTTCCGCAGACGGCTCCGCAATAATTTCGCTTGGCGTAATCCGAATCTCGGCGCCGATTCGCCCATCAGGAATACTGTGATGAAATACTCCTCCACGGAATTGCTGATTGGGATCGAGCATTTTATCGACCTTTATGAAGTTCCAACGGGTTGGTGCCGTAGGCTGGCACTCGCATTCGCTAAGATTGTAGCAACCCTCTTCCGTCCACGCTTCACGATCGGTGCTCCCAATATACGGTCTTCGGTAACCGAACACAGTCACCGAAGACAGGGAGCGAGAGCTTTGGTTCGCCGAACCAAAGCCCTTTTGGCGCTTACGCCGTCGGCGTCTGAAGCGGTAACAACGGTGCACATCTCAGCATTTCTAATCCGCAAACACTATGAAATCATCGTTCTTAACACTCCCCGCAACCAGGATGCACCGTGCGTCGATCGTTTTTCTTGCGATAGGCATGTGGCTATGCAGTTGCATCGTCGGTGTTTCCGTTGATGCGAATGAACCTCGCCCCAACGTGCTGTTCCTCTTCATGGACGATCAACAAGCAAATACCATCGCGGCGCTCGGAAACGGAGTTCTCAAAACCCCAAACTTGGACCGATTGGTGGGCGAAGGTATTTCGTTCGATCGAGCGTATATGCAAGGTGGATTCAATCCGGCGACGTGCGTTCCCTCGCGGGCGATGCTGATGTCAGGGCGGCCTTTATTCCGAGTCGACGAACGTCTCATGGACGATAAAACATGGCCTGCAACGTTCGGGGAGGCAGGCTACCAAACATTCATCAGCGGTAAATGGCATAACGGCGAACCGTCTATCCTCGCATCCTTCCAACAAGGAAAACGGATTTTCTCTGGTGGAATGACCAACCCGATGCGTGCCCCGCTCAGCGATATTGTGGACGGGAAACTAACACAACCTGCTGTAAGTCCGCAGCATGCCTGTACCGCGTTTGCAGATGCGGCAATTGCTTTTTTGAAGCAACCCCGAACTGAGCCGTTCTTGTGCTACGTCGCATTCGATGGCCCACACGACCCGCATATCGTTCCGCAAGAGTTTCCGATCCGTTACGACCCGGCATCGATCCCGCTGCCAGCCGCATTTATGCCTCATCACCCGTGGGATAACGGGGAAATGAATATCCGCGATGAAGTGTTGCTGGCTAAGCCTCGTGATCCCAATGCCACGAAACGCATGATCGCTGACTATTACCGTTACATCTCGTTCCTCGACAATGAGATAGGACGGATCCTTGAAACGCTGGCGAATAGTGAGGCGGCTGCAAACACAATTATTGTCTTTGCTTCGGATTCCGGAGTAGCTCTCGGACGACATGGCTTGGTTGGCAAGCAAAACCTGTACGAACATTCGCTTCGCGTCCCTTTGATTCTTTCCGGTCCAGGTATCCCCAAAGGCAAGCGCGCTTCGGCCTTGGTCTACACCTATGATATCTACCCGACCCTCGGTCAACTTTGCGGTGTTGACGGTCCAGATAGCAGTCTCGGCATCGATTTCAGCCCCGCATTCGATGACCCTCAATGGAGTGCTCGCAACCACCTGGTGTTCGCTTACAAGAACGTTCAAAGGGCGATCCGTGACGATCGCTGGAAATTGATTCAATATCCAAACGTCAACCAAGTGCAGTTATTCGACTTGAACTCCGATCCCGAGGAAACCAACAACCTTGCGGACCAAACTGGCTATACAGACCAGATCGATCGATTGACCCAGAAGCTCAGCGAGGAAATAAAGGAGGCAGGAAATCGTGAGCGCGTTCGTGCCGCCCCCCCAAACCGCCGAGGATTTCGGCCACCTCCCCCTCCACGTCGTCCCTAAGCGGAATCTCAAATCTCAAATTTGTTGCGTAACTCGTTCTGCGTTATTCCGTTTCCCGACAACTTGAAAACCGTTTGTCGAAACGCCGCGATGACACTTCATGCGACGCTGTTTGCCACCCCTGATTCAATTCGACGCACCCGTTTTCAGCTTTCCCATGTTGCAATAGTGGACAAGTATATCCACAATGGGCGATACTATCGCGACGCAAGGTTTTACGCCGGGAATCGTTGGCTGGAATACTCCGACGAAGTTGCTGCGGGGACTCCGACTCAGCGGCACAAGCAGTTCCAGGGTTGGCGGCGCGATCGTTGCCGGAGGGGCCCCTCCTTTCCGGGGAACAACCCAAGGAGACGGGGGCGTTTCAAAGGGGCGGCCAATGTGCGTGGACCATTTACGGGGACCATTTACGGGGACCGACAACCATGAAAAGCGTACAACGACTGATGGTGTGGTTGGGAGTGCTGGCTTTCAACAGCACCGTCTTGATGGATCCCCGGCAAACTGTTGCGGACGATCCGTTTGAACAACCGCCGATCCGCTATAGTGCAAGCGTGTCCATGGACCCGGTTGCCATGTTGAAAATGCGAATGGATCGCGGAGAGGTGATACTCCGCAAAGAAAAGCCGTTCGGGTATCTGCGGGATGTGTTGCGCGAGCTCAACGTTCCTCAGGAATCTCAAGTCCTCGTGTTCTCCAAAACCAGTTTTCAAATTCACAAGATCTCTCCTACGAACCCGAGGGCGATATTTTTTAACGACTCAGTCTACGTTGGGTATGTACCTGGTAGCGACACCATCGAGTTGGCCGCAAACGATCCATCGCTCGGAGCTGTTTTTTACACCCTAGACGGTGGGGATGAGGATCCATCGATCGATGATGGGGACAGCCTGGGGAGTGGCAGCAACGACCCCAGCGCGATCTCGACTGCATCGCCGTTGGAAAAACGAATTGCACTCCAAGGCGCAAAACTGGTGCGTGATCGGGGGCAGTGCTTGTCGTGTCACGCCACCTCTCGGACCGAAAATGTACCGGGATATTTGGTTCGTTCGGTATACCCCGATCGTTCCGGGAGGCCTCGCACAGGTTCCAGCAGTTACGCCACCGATTACCGCAGCCCCTTTGCTCACCGCTGGGGGGGTTGGTACGTCACCGGTACCCATGGGCATCTAAGGCATATGGGGAATGCGTTTGCCATCGATCGCGATGATCCGCAAAAGATCGACATGGATACTGGCGCTAACCTTACCGCATTGCCCGACCGCGTGCGTCCCGGGATTCACTTGGCCCAACAAAGCGATCTCGTCGCGTTGATGGTTTTGGAACATCAAGTGCGTATCCATAATTTAATCACCAAGGCCAATTACGAAGCACGGCAATCAATCGCTATGGATGAAACGATGAACCAAGCGTTGGGCCGAGATCGCAGTTACCGCAGCGAGAGCACCCAACGGCGTATCAATTCCGCTGCCAACGCGCTCGCCGACGGCCTGTTTTTCCGAAACGAGCCCCGTTTGGAATCGGAGGTTACCGGAAATGGCCGTTTCTCTGCCGCGTTTTCCGCCCTCGGACCACGCACCGAGCAAAACGAATCGCTCCGGGAACTCGACCTAAAATCGCGACTCTTCCGGTACCCCTTGTCGTACCTGATCTACACCCCCGAGTTCCGCGCACTGCCTGAAGAAATCCTAAGTGTGGTCCAATCGCAACTGCGCGCCGAACTCAACGGCGAACAAGCTGACCAGTCACGCGATGAAAATGGAAAAGCCCCGAAGAACGGAGCGGCATGGTCGCCAGAAGAACGATTGACCATCAAGCGAATACTCGAACAGACTGCACCGTGGCTTCTCGATTGTGCCTAGCCTCCCATCGATGACCACGAGCCGCACCCTGCCTTAGAGCTCGCCAAACGTAAATTCTTGGTATTGCGTGCACCTAGTTCGACCACTGGGCATGATAGACCGCTCTCCAGCGATTGATAAACTCCGATGCTTTGACGTCGTTGGAGCCGTCGGCTTTGAGCCTGTCAGGGTTGGCAACCCGCGTCTCGCGAGAACTCGACAGAGTACCGAGCTTTCCCAGGATGTCGACGAAGGCGAGTGCATCGTCGACATAGATATCTAGTTCGGTTCCACGGTTGGATGTGGGGATAGGTAATCGCTGGGTTTCCGAGTTGGCGAACTGTCGAAGGCCATATCGCACCCAAGGCCTCCAGTGCCTGATGATGCCACCGAGATCGATAAACGCAGCAACGGATTGCTTGTCCTTCGGATCGATAATTCCGAGTTTTGTTTTTCGCGTAGTTATATCTTTGGATGTGGCCAAACTCCTTTTGGTGTGTGTCCAGACAGCAAGACCGGTCCCGTCAGGCCCACCCGCTCGGAGATCGATTCTCGGAGTGAATTTTTCTGGGTCTTCAAAACCTGAAGCAGGAAACGAGGCGAGTACGTTTTTGAGTCCCTGAATGAATAAGTCACCATTTCCTCCCCCTACCAAATCCATGGTGATCTTCCAGTTCTCAGAGACTCCCTCCCACCACACCTTCTCATCGCTTACGACATGACTCAGCCGGAATTCGGGAAGTACCAACGGTTCGTCCGATGGTGGTAGTGCTGGGTGCCACTGTCGAGCAGCAGGTCCATTGGGTGAGATGATGAATGCATGTTCCCCCGCGAAGTTGGACAAAATCTTTTGCTGCCAATTATCCGCCCAACGCTCAAGCAAAGGCCAAGATGCCAAAATCGTTCGAATCGGGGACTTGACGGTAGCATCCCCAATCTCTTTGTCATCTACATCCAGGAAGGCTCGGCCGAGAACACGCATGCGTTTGGCGATATTTCGTGCGGTTTGAAAGTACTCCGGATGATTTGCCAATCGAACATCGAGCAGTAGCAACGGTGTCTCCTCGGACATCGAAACGCAATCGAGTGGCGATTCACCATCGAAGAGTGATGCCTCCGTTCGCGAAATCCCAATCGATTCCCATCCATTGTCCGTATTCGCTGACCAACCTAAATGCCCTCGAAACTTGGGCACATGCATGTCCATCAGCGCGTCGACCCGGACACCTTCATCCACGAGTTGCGTTACGAATTCGCGTAGGTCGCCGTCTTTCGAAACATTGGGAAGTATGACGCTCGCCAGGGTTCGGGCCATTCGTTCAAAAAAACCCCGCAACTGCAGCTCGAAAAGGGCGTTCGCCAAATCATCGGAGATCCACGTGACGTTGGTAATTGACGAGGGTATCGACACAGGGGCGGGTAGCGACACAGGCGCCGGGGATACAATCGGTAGGGGAGCAGTAGAGTCGCCGCGGGTCCGTTGTTGACTCAGCTCCCGCAGTGGAGCAAGTTGATGGTGCTCAAGCAGATAATCGCCGTCGCCCAAGCTATTCACGGCATCCGGATTACCGCTGATGGATGCCACGAAGTAGCCATCGATCATGCCGAGTGTTAATGTCAGCGACTTTTCCGCAGCGGCGTTCCTGAGATCCTGCAGCGATTCTCGATCGAGGATGTCACCTTCTGGGATGGAATCCCACGGAAGCGATTTACCGTAAACCTGCCATTGGAGTCGCGACCCTCGCGCGTCTTCAATCCGTCGAAGTGGCTTTAAAAGAGGCGCAGCATCGGGAATGGAACCAATTCCAAAACGAATCAAACCTTCGAGTTCATCCACCTTGGCCAGCGCAAGGTCTTGATCGGAAAACCGTCCACCGACCATCAAGGTCGGGAATTGGAAAGAGGGTAGTAATTGGTCGATCCACTGCGCAGCCAAATCAGCCTTTACCTCTGCCCGCGTATCTTCCGAGGTGAGCACATGCAGCTTTTTTTGAATTTCCGCCAACTGCAAGAGCGTTTTGGACAAGGAATCATCGGAATAGAAGAACAAGTCCTCGGACGCTACATCCTCCAAAAAGCGGAGCAGTTCCTTCACGCTCTGATTTTCCCACAAGGTTCGATAGCGACCAATGTCACTCTTTCGATCCTTCCATTCCTTGAAAAAGGCGACTTGAAGTTTTTGCCAGAGTTGGCTTTGCACCAATTCTTCAGCCCAAGGGCTAGACACAATTCCTTTCACGGTATCTCGCAAATGAAAAACCGAGATATAGAGATCGGAAGCGATCGGAACACGCTCAATCGACGTGCGTTCCCTGGTTGCCCCATCCATGATTGCCCGGGCTTGTGATGAAGCGTTGTCGGTGCGCAACTGCTGCGCGGAGGATACTTGATCCTGGCTCGGATCCTCCTGTGACCGAGCAGCAACGCAGGTTGAGGCGAACGCAAAACCGCACAACCAAGCGATAACGACGTGGTATTGGAGCATTATGGAACGAGTCCGCAACCGTATTATCATCGTATCGATCCTCATTTTGAAATTGGCTGCCGAAGCCCCTTCAGGGCTGAATGCCTTGCTCGCGAGCCTGCTTTAGCAGCAGGCTCGGCACTATTCTCTGGAAGCACTGGTCTTTGGGCGTACGGGCTAACTGCAGGTTGAACGCTACTGGATAAACGCTAATGGATATACAGTAGGTCGAAAACTCCCCATGTGTCTATTGTATTCGTTCCACCAATGTCCCCACGGTGGGAAGCACCTAGGAATTATCATCGCCCGGGAATCAACATGCTCGAAAAAGGTGCGCCGCGAGGGAATAGGTCGGCCGCGGAGGTAGGATCGCTCGCAGAAAATCGCAGAGGGTTTCCAACGTAGGACAGCCGTTTTCCCTGCAACCGGTTCAGCACCACACAATGCAGGCCAACATGACGCGGCGATGGGGAAACCCTCCTGGCAGTTGACTTGCCGCCAGGGCTTGCTTGGCCTATCTTGGCGTTCGATGCGGCGACAGGCAGTTCGCCGAATGACGGGAGTCCCAGGGTTCTAAATGCGAGCGTTACAGGGATGGTCCAAGGAAGAAAGCAAAACCGACGCATAGAAATCCATTCGCCGGAACCCGCCGACGAGGCGCTCGACAACGGTTTCGACGTGGGATCTGGAGATGAACCTGCGATATCCTTGGAGGATTTGGGGGATGCCTACGCTGCAGTGCTTCAGATGCACCAGTCTTTGGAATCTCATGGCACATCCAAACTTGGAACCGATGACGAAAGCGTCCATCCCGATGGAAGCGCCGATGAATCCGAAGGAACGCAGGAGGCGCACATCGGCCAACAAGCGGGGCGCAATAATGCTTCTGAGCCGACGGCAGCCCACGGTTTGGTCACGGAAAATGCACCCGAGGGCTTTGCCGCTGACGGTAATCCGACTCCGGTGGGTGGGTCGTGGATGGAAGACGCCGACGATGTTCCGGTGTCACTTGTCTCCATCCTCGAATCCATATGTTTCGTCGGCACTCGTGACGGCAAGCCGATCCCGATTTCATTTTTAGTTGAAGCTTTGCGGGACTTTAGTGAGGCGGAAATACGAGACGGGATCGACTCACTCAACCAGCAATTACGCACGCACAACAGTGCGATGGTGGTCGACGCAGTCGGCGATGGATTCAAAATCGTGTTGGCCCCAGATTTGGTCGGAGTCGCCGAGGGAATCGCGGGACCGTCCAAAGAGTCACAGCTCACGCAGGCTGCAATCGATTGCTTGTCGCTGATCGCCTACCAACCTGGGATCACCAAGGAAGAAATCGAAAAACAATGGGGCCAGCCTGCCGGAAGTATCCTTGCGAACTTGTCGAAAAAAGGGCTCATCAAAACCGATTCCGATCGAAGCGGTTCTTCCCAGAGCCCCGATGATTCTCCCTCGGAATCGTTTGCATTAAGTGCTCATTCCCCGTCGAAGACCCTACCGCGATACTTTACGACCGATCGATTCCTTGGGATATTGGGGTTGCAATCGTTAGACGACTTACCCCGAGGGGATGAGCTTTGAGATTCGAAACCCGTGCGATCCGTCCGTCCTCATTTGCGTGTCGCAACCGTACGACGCACAAGCAGGGCGCAATTGCCTGCGCCCATGGCTCGCGAACTGTCGAGAACCGCTTCAACCAACTGCGCAGCGTGCCCTCGAGCTTATCGCCGCTAGCTAGGGTCATGTCGGTACTCTTTTGCTTGGTTTTCACGGCAGAGCTCGCATTTTCCCAAGAGCCACCGCAGAACAGTCCAGGTTCGGGCAAAGTCACTGCCGAGCAAATCCACCAATGGATCGCTGAGCTAAAGAGCGATAATTATTCTGCCCGCGAGTCGGCGAGCCGAAAGATAAGCCGCCACTTAGACGAAGCGTTACCGTTCGTCGTCGAGGCAGCAGAAGAGGAAAGTGAACTGGGTGGCGAAAGGCTGCTTCAATTCCTTGGGTTTGTTGGACAGGACGCATTGAGTTCCGAAGGCCGATTGGCATTTGATACCCTGAAGAAAGTCTCAGAAGAACGCACCACCAACCGCGCGGTCGTGGCACAGAAGATTCTCGAGAACATTTCGATCCAAATGCGTGAATTGGCGATGGATCGATTGAAGCGAGCGGGGGTTTCCTGTGAGGATCGATATCTATCCGTCCTGACCAGGATGAAAGAGATCAAAAGCGCACTTGTAATCGACCAGCGATTCACTGGCTCGGCGGGCGATTTGGAGTTGTTGCCATGGTTGTTTGACGTTCAGTTCGTGAAACTCGAGGGCCCAGCGATCACGCGCGATGTCCTCGCTTTGGTGGCCAAAATGCCCAAACTCAATAGTCTTCAAATCATTGAGACCAACCTCCAAAGTTCCGATATCGAGTGCTTGACGGAAGCTCCCGACTTGGAACTTCTGGAGATCCTCTACACGCCCATCGATGACTCGAGCATCGATATCTTGGAGCAGTTGCCCGTCTTTGGCGATCTCCAATTATTTGGAACTCTCTTGACCGCAAAAGGCGCAATCGAAGTGGTGGATCGGATCGATACTGCCAACGTGTTTGTGGGACGAGGTGGCTTTCTCGGGATCACGTGCGAGCCCAGTTCTCTGATCATTCGCGAGGTGATCCCCGAGGGTCCGGCCGCACTCGCCGGCATTCGCACCCTCGACAAATTGGTAAGTGTCGATGGAGTTCCCATCAGCAACTTCGATGAACTGCGTCGTGAGTTGGCAAAGAGCGCTTCGGGGGAGAAAGTCATGGTCGAGTATGAGCGCCCGATGGTATCGTTCCGACGCGATCCAACATCCGATGCTCCGGGAATGAGGCAGGTCGAATACACTCCATTTCGCGTGGAGGTGACTCTAGGGCGGCGACCATCGGATGTCCCACGCTAGGAAATCTTCGCCGATGCGATCTCCGATAGCTGCCGCGGCTGTTGCATGGTTTCGAGACCATGGACGCGATTTGCCTTGGCGAAAAACCCGCGACCCCTATCGGATCTGGGTTAGCGAAATCATGCTTCAGCAGACCCAGGTCGCTACCGTGATTCCGTACTACGCCCGTTTCTTGGAGCGATTTCCTGATGTGAGGAGCCTCGCCAAGGCGCCAGAAGACGAGGTATTTCGGTATTGGGCAGGGCTCGGATACTATCGCCGCGCGCGCCAATTGCACTCGGCAGCAAAATGTATAGTCCAGCAGCATGGAGGAGAATTCCCCAAGGACCTCCCGGCGATGCTTGCTCTGCCCGGTATCGGTCGGTACACCGCGTGCGCCATTCTTTCCTTCGCGTACGACCTCAACCACGGAATCGTCGAAGCGAACACACAGCGTCTATACGCGAGGTTGCTTTATTGGAAGGAACCCCTACAGACTACCAAAAGCCAAAACGCATTGTGGGAGTTCGCAGAAGGGTTGGTACCTAAAAAAGGAACAGGAACAGGGCAAATCAATCAAGCCGTCATGGAGATTGGCTCCCAAATCTGCACCCCCAATCAGCCTCAGTGCGATCGATGCCCCCTCGTTCCATTTTGTCCGACCTCCGCCAAGGGTCACTTTGATCGGATACCCGCCCCGAAACCACCAAAGATCATCACAGAGCTTCGCGAAGCGGCGGTCTTGATTGAACAGGATGGCAGATGGTTGATGCGTCGCTGCCAAACCGGAGAGCGATGGGCTGGCCTTTGGGATTTCCCGAGATTCGATATCACGGGCTGTGACTCCGAGGCTTCCGCGCGCAACGCACTCGCCAGATCCGTACTCGATAGGTTTCAGCTATCGATCGATGTGGAGGACTGTGTGCATTCTCTCAAGCACGCGGTGACGCGGTACCGCATCACGCTTCATTGCTACGATGCAAAGATACTGGGACGACGCAAAACAAGCCCCTCCGTAAGAAGTCAGGCGGGAGTATCCCAATGGTGCGATCTGGCACAAATGGAGGAACTAGCCCTGAGTTCTTCTGGGAAGCGGGTTTTGCGATGGCTGAAAAAGCGAAGCCACGCAACCACCGAATGAATCGTGAAATAGCCGATACCACAACAGGATAGAAAGCCATCCATGCGTTTGCTTCGTAGCTGGTTAATACTCGTCGGAGTGGTCCAATGCGCAGCGGTTATCGCGGTCTTCATGCCCCATTCATGGATGGATTTGTGCAGCCGATTGATGGGAGTTGACCCTTTGCCTGCCAGTTCGCTGCCCGGCTACCTGGCGAGGCTTTCCTCGGCCATGTATGTGGTTCACGGCGCCATGCTCATCATCACCGCTTGGTACCTGCCTCTGGTGATGCCTCTCGTAATCCCATTCGCGCGCCTTACGATCCTATTGGGTGGGATCATGCTTTGGATTGATGTCGCGGAACGCATGCCCATCATATGGACCATCTTCGAAACCACGGCTCTCGTGCTTTCGGGAGGACTCACCGAGTATTTCGCCCGTCTCGCAATGTCTCAGGCTAACTCCAACACAAATCCTGCCGGGGTGGCGTAACCGCAACGGATCGATCGACGTATCCCGAGTTGGAAGTGGTTTCCCCCAATCTCTCCTTCGTGAACGCGCTAAGGCCATGGATGCCTTGGGCTGTAGACAATCCCTGATTGCTGTTAGAATCGCGACCTACATTCAGAATCAATAGGCGAGAAACTCGCAAACACGAACAGAAAACCACCAGGATGCAGCCAAAAAAGGAATTTACTGAGAGTTGGCTACAAGCTCTCATGCAATCGGCGACCAATGAAGCCGCACGGCGGATTCGGCCGTGGTACACCGATATAGGATTGCTCAGCGCAAGCGAAATGCTCGAAGGTCAAGCTGACGCGGCGACTAGAATTTGGAAGTATTGCCACGAAAATGGCTTGTTGCCAATACTCACGTGCATCCCGATGACACAGCCCGAATGGAAATTCGAGGACGATGAGTGTTTTTCGTTTCGCATGCAGAATATCAGCCAGACGATGGATTCCGCCGATGCATTCGCCAATTCGCTCGGTATCCGCGAGATGCATGTCCCGTTGTCCGCTTCGGTAACTTCAACCGACTGGACCAACCTCATTCGCAAAGAGGCCGTTCGACGAGCAAAACCATTGAACGTTACGTCGATACCGCAAGGGACTCGTATCGAGGTGCTTTGCCAAGGCAATTGGGAATCCGGCCGTTGGCAGATCGCGTTCGATCAACCCGACTGGTTGACCATCGATCAGCCGGGCATTTTTCACGCGGCGCGTCCGGGTACCGATACAATCGATGCAATGATGCTCGAGGCGATTTCGTTCGCATCGCAAAAGCTAACTGTCGCAACAAAGTTGAGCCATTTTCAAGCTTCAGATGCACCTTGGCTGTCGTGCGTCGACCGACTGTACAGCTACCACCGAAGTGTTCTACTGAGCAGCGACATGGGTGCTTCGCCTTGGTTCAAGCGAATTTGGAATTCGGTTTGGCCTGTGGTGTATCGGGAGCGAAACAAATTAAGGGGCCCGTGCGATCTCGGGATGCTCCGCAGCGAATTGGCGGAGTGCTTTGGTGCAGCGCCGTTGCTGACCGAATGGATGTTCGTCTTCGCCAGGCTCCTCTGGGAAGTACACCTCGGCGGCGGACTGGGAATCGCTGGAGATTTCCGCGACAACTGAACCAACGACCTACGAAATCCAACCCCATCGCGGGGTGACGTCGACGGATGAAATCCCTGAGGCTAGAAATCGTTGAAGAAAAGGATCGCAAGTCCGAAAACTAGCTGCGGAAGAAAATCTCTGAACCAGGAGTTTGGGGCAGGGTCCCTGGTTCACAGGGAGTCACCAATCGTTGGTGCGAGAGTGGGCCCCTCCCGAAACGAGGATAGCCAGGATTTGATGGGAGTCGGCTGATGTCCCTGGATGATGCGGGGAGCGTTCTTGATTACAATGCGGGCCTGTACTCAGCCCTCTTTTCGAGACGATCCCTGCTATGCCGATCCCAGTAACCTGCCCCAGTTGCCTCGCTCGATTCACAGTCAGTGACAAGTACGCTGGAAAGCAAGGCCCATGTCCGAAGTGCAAGCAGACGATTACTGTCCCCGACAAATCGCAAGAAGTTGTCATCCATGCTCCCGAAACCGAGGGGCCCAAGGATTCCAAGGGCCGTCCGGTACTCAAGCCGATTCGGCGAACCGAGTTCAATCCATCCACCATTCAAATCGGAATTGCGGTCGGCGTCGCCGCAATCTGTTTGATCGCAGCCATTGCAGCACGGATTAATGGGAGTACACCAACCATCGGTCTCGCGCTCGTCGCCATCGGACTTGCGTATCCCCTAGCGTCGGTTGGCTATACATTTTTTAAGGATGATGAACTAGGCGGATACATCGGAAAAGAAAGATGGATTCGCGTTGGTATCTGTTCCGCAGTCTTTGCCGTCACCTGGGGGATTTATTGGTTTCTCTCGTATTACTTCGGCAATAAATCGCTGGGGGATGTCGACACGATCCAGATGGCGATCTTTGTCGGCATCATGTTCGCTGCAGGCATCGGTGCGTCGCTGGGAACTTGCGAGCTGGAGGCGGGACAAGCCTTTCTGCATTACTCGATCTATTTTGTGGCAACCCTGTTGCTCGCATTGATCGCCGGTGTTCCGCTTGCCCAACCCCTGTCTGGAACCAACGCAAAAGATCCCTATGGATTGCCTAAGTCGTCTGCCCCGATCTTATTGCCGTCCAACCCAACCCCAATGCCACCGGCAGATGCCAATTGATTCTGGCGCGGCGTAACCGACAGCGGTGCTGCGGCACGGACTCGCTTTGAAGTGAGCCGATCTTTCGTGAATGTGCCGACACAATCCGATTTCGTGGTCGTACTCAGTGACTCGGTACTCGTCATCGAAGGATGTTCGAACTCCTTCAATGCCCTCCATTGTTCCGTTCGGTCGATGTTGTTGCAGACCGACGCGATGGATCCCTATCTAAGGTGACGAGTGCGAGTACCGTTCGTCCGGCCGTGCGGACTGATGGTTTACGAATACGAGTACGCGACTATGCACGCGGCAATGCACTAGCAAAGCGTCGGACAGAAGTAGACACAATGGGTGATTTTGACATGCGGTGAGGCAACTCCGAGCAGCCAGTCAATGCGATCGATCGACGTGGGAACCCTCGAGCACCATTCGATGGTCGCGTAGTTAGCACGACGTGAAGTTACCGAGTGGGAGCGTTACCCTTGAGGGCATCAACCGGAATCGGGATCCCCTTGAGTTGTCCGTCGACGACAATGTTGCGACCGACGACTCCTTGGAATCGACAAACCAAAAGATAGGGTTTCCGCAACTTAAGAAGTTCGCACATGACGATCAAGCGATCGCCGGGCACCACAGGCTCACGGAAGCGAACCTCTTCCAAGCCTCCAAAACCAACCATCGAGTCGCCGAGAAGTTTGTATTTGTGCGATGTGTAGCAACAAACTTGAGCGACTGCCTCGAGCATCACGACGCCCGGCATCAAGGGCATTCCGGGCATGTGTCCGCGCACCCAAAACTCATCGTGCGTGATGTCTTTGTAACCGACGCAGGCAACACGCTCAGGGTCCTCGTATACAATCGCGGTCAACTGTTCCATCTCGAACCGCTGAGGATTGTATTTACGGATCTCATGAATGTCCGCGATGACACGATCGAAATCGATCGTATCTGGGTCGATGATGAAATCTTTCGCTACCACGATGGTGCACCCTGGCGAATGGGCTAAGGTCTACAACGGTATGGGATCCCTGAATGGAACCTGATCCCTAAACGGGGCCGAATCCCTGAAAAGACCGGCTTCCGATGGACGGAACCTCGGTTTTAACGGACTTTTCGACCAAATCAGACGCTTAGGTTCGTACCTTGCGACGCTTTGCCTTGCGGGCCTTGCTGTTGGCAGCTCGCTGCCCGTGGTTTGCTTTCTTAAGTTTACGATGCGGTTTTACCATGATTTTCCCTAATGACTAAACGATTTTTGGCCGACTCATCCTCCGTCCGGCCTGTGAACGGGCAGGATAAGATAGCAGGAGTATCGAACTCTGGAAAGTGAATTTTGACTTGCCATTTCGATCCTTTCCCGCATACCATATCAACGTATGACGCAGTCGCATTACGACTTCGTTATAAAGTCGAAATTCCGGCGACTCCGCAAAAGGAGTGTCGGTACGTAATGTCGGTCCCCTTTCAAGCAATATTTAGATTGAGGTTGCGAATGGCAATCATGGTTACCCCCGAAGCGGCAGAGCAACTGAAGCGAGCTCACGCGGAGGGACAATTTGGTCCAGAAACGTTTGTTCGAGTGGGTGTCGTCGCGGGCGGTTGCAGCGGGTTTGAATACTCGTTGAATTTCGACGACAAATACGATGAGGCGAAGGACACGCGCTCCGACCAAAACGGAATCGCGGTCGTCGTCGACAAAAAGAGTTCGTTGTTGCTCGATGGGACCACCCTTGGCTGGTTCAGCAGCCTTGAGCGACAAGGATTCACGTTCGAAAATCCGAACGCCGTGAAGTCGTGCGGTTGCGGACGCTCGTTCCAATAACCGCCGTTCGCTCGAGTCATGCGAGTTCGTGAGCTGTATAGATTGCGTGGTTCGGTTGCATAACGCAGCCAACCATGCATGGTTCCCATTGCACGAACATCACCGTTCGCTAAACACTCGCTGGCTGCAGGTCCACGGTTAGTACGAACGGCACGAACGCGGGCACCGCTAATACGGTGGCTCTTTGTTGTTCGACAAGCTGCTCCGAATGAAACTCGACCAAAGGTCCAGAAGGCCAAGCTCGCATAAGGGGCTTGGCCTTTCGCCATTAAGCACTCTGAGCGAATTTCGTTATTCGCTGACTCTCTGCTGGTTGTTTTTTGCAGAAGCGATTCGAATAATCGAGGACGAGAACGTAGGTAGGCGGTGACTGTTGGCCGACGAGGTTCGATCCTCGGCTTTACACGGGGCGACCTATCAGAATTTGCTGGTTCCAAACTGGTCTGTTTCAACGAGGCGGTATAGACGATGGCAAAAGGGGACTTGGTTTCGATTCCATGCCTTTGGCTTATGATTCCATACCGACATTTCGGGATCGATATCGGTGATGGAACGGTAGTTCACTTAGCAACCGATCCTGCCGCTTCGAATCGCATGACGGTGCAGAGGGTTTCATTCACTGCGTTTGCGGATGGGAAGCCGGTGAGGATCGAAAACGTCTCGGATGCCTTTCCCGATGACGATGTGGTTTCGCAAGCCCTAGGCCGTGTCGGTGAAAGTGGATATCACTTGGTCGCTGGAAACTGCGAACACTTTGCCAGAGAGTGCAAATGCGGAATCCGTGCCAGCCATCAATCGGATCGCTTGGTTCGAGGTGTATGCAGGGCCGGTGTTGCTGGATTGTTGGCGGCGTCCGCGAACGCCGCGCGCGTAGCCACCATGGCCGGTGTCCCGAAAGGGATGGCTTCTCGGTCGAGCGGCATTGCAACACTGGTCGCAGAAGCCGCGCGTCATTCGGCGTATGCGGCGTCGCGGTGTGCGAAATTAGAGCATAAAAAAGCGGAGGTTATCGGCCGAACCGTCGGCGTTACAACCGCTGCAGTTGCGGGATTGCTTACCGCCGGACCACGGGCAGCAGCGTCTGCGGCTGTGGTGTATCTATCGATCGACTCGATGGCGAACTCGACAATGAACTCCATCTCCCAGACTTCGTCGGAGCGAAGTCATACGAAAAACTCCTAGAGTTTTTTAAGGACCAGCACCGTGTCGCAAGAGTTGCGAGAAAGTCGTTGGCGTTGCTGGATGTCGAACCAAAAGTCGTAGACGCCAACGAGTTCGAACTGCTTCATTTTTGCCAGTAGCGATTTGAGTTGATCGACAGTGTACAGGCGCAAGCGAATCTCATCGGAAAGCCGAGACACTTTTCCGTCTTGTTCGACATTCATCGTAATTCTCAGCCGCTCGATCCGTGTTTCCAAGTCGCAATCGAGAACGGTCAACGCATATCGAATTGCAACTCCGTCACCCTTGGCAGACCACCGTTCGGTTCCCCAGAGATCACCATCGTGAGGAATCAGGTGCAGTGACAGAACGAACACACCGCCGGTCCGCAAGTTCGAAGCGATGCATTCCAAGTGTTTGACGGCAGCCTCTTCCGTCTCAAGATGACGAAACGTATTAATGGCGTTAAAGGCCGCATCGAAAGGTTTCCCAAACCAAAAGTCGGTCATATCCCCTTTTACAAGGTCCGCGTGACATCCATCCTCGTCGAGTTTCTTCTTGCAGTATTTGAGAGCTTCGGAGTTGAGATCCAATCCCGTAGTTTCATAACCACGACGCGCCATCTCGCGCACCAATCGCCCTGATCCGCAGCCGACTTCGAGCACACGTGTTACCGGAAACTTAACGTGTTTTTTGAAAACAGCTTCCAGGAACTTAGCTTCCTTGGGAGTCTCCTTGAGAAAGCCCAATTCGTACCACTCTGGATGATCGTACCAATTGACCACGGCCTCTTCGACTTTTTGCTTGTGGTCAGCACCCTTGCGATCGCTACCCCGAGCCTTGCCATTCGAGGATTTAGTGACAGTACCATTCGTTTTTGAAGCGGAACTAGCCGCACCTTTACGCGACGACGTTGCGGTGGTTTCAGGTCGCGACGACTGAACCTTGGTAGACTTCTTTGCCAACGGGGGCACTCCTCAATGATGTCCATGAATCGTTGATGCTTGCGTTCACACTGAATGCGAATAGATACCAAGCATCCGGCGACAAATGGTAACCAGACCACTCCAGCCTGCAACTCCTGCCTAATCCCTGATCCTCATTAATTGCCACTATTAGCAACGATCATTCGATCATTATGGATCGTACGAGATTGGAATCGGCCAAGGGTTTTTTACGATGACCGCTTTCAAGCGGTAAGAGGCAATGGGCTTTCTGCAAATCGTTCATGAACCGAGTCGATGGTTGAAACGGACAAAGGCGCCTTGGATGTTGACCAAGCTAGCAACCACCTCGCGCGACGAATCACCCCTTTTTCCATGAATCGGCCAAAACAATCGATTTGAAAAATCTCACCCGTTTTAGGGGAAGTGGCCGCATGGCAGTCAGCCCGATCGAGAGGGTGCGGCATCATGACGGCTTGGCCGTGTCCAGCCACCCAATGCCGATCCTCTTTCCAGGTTGGTCCCTCGGCGGTCGGGTGAAGGGTCAACTTGGGAGTCGATTCCAGCAACGAGGTTTGAACGCTAAGCCATAATTCCAAAGCGTCGACGCCTGCGACCAACCCCTTTTGAAAACGAAAGTCGACTTGGAACCCAAAGGCCCATGGGAAAACCTGTGGATAGATCGCAATCAAGTCATTCTCTCGGACGTAGCAATCATCGCATTTTAAGGGTTTGGTGGCATGCAATTCCGCCGTCTCCGATTGCCCGGTCAGCGTCGGATCATCGCTTGGAACGATATCGAACCCAGCAATCAGTCCTTGGAAATCTTTAGCTTTCGAGAAGATGGAAACGCGGAGCGGGCTACCCATTCCCACCTCGACCGTTGTTCCAGTAGTTTCGAAGCGCGCCTTTGGCAGTGTCAGTTTCCAAGTCATCTCTAGTGATCCTTATCTGCCTTCGAAATAGGGCTTACCATGGTTAGGGTTAACCATAGAAACGTCTAGCTTTGCTCAATTTTTGCGATCTTGGGTCCACATTTGCAAGACTGCGAATCGGCCCCTCTCTCGAAGTCTCCGTATCTTCATCGCGGATCCACTTCGCGTAGCAGGTCATTTCCCGCCCATGAATATAGCGTTGCCACGGTCGATTCGCACAGGTATCGTTTGATGCTTATGGACACGAGAAATAAAGAATTTCGTAGCACGCTACCACCCAACCACAGCCCGTTGGACGCTCCACCCACGATCGGATTGGAGAATTGGGAAACACTCTTCACCGATTCGTCCCGAGATTCGCGTTCGTCCCGGGCATCGCTCGATCCAATTGCTCATGGTCCAATTTCACCCGGTCGAATTTCTCCCAGTCCAATCGATCCGTCACATGCGTTAGAGGTTGCCATGCGGGCAGCCAGAGACGCAGGGGCCATCCTTCGAAAAATGCTCCCGATCGCAGTGGTGCGAGAAAAGTCCCCAAAGGACTTGGTCACGGATGCGGATGTCGCGGCCCAAAACGCGATTTTAAAGGTTATTTCGGAATGTTACCCCGAACATCAGTTCCTCGGCGAGGAGGACGCGCACGATGCAAACTCGGGAAAAGTAATGTCAAACAGTCGGTGGCAATGGGTGGTCGATCCGCTTGATGGCACCACGAATTTTGCCCATGGTTTGCGCAATTTTGCAGTAAGCATCGCGTTGATGCACCATTTTGGTAATCCAAGTGCAAACGGCTATCACGGTTCTCACTGCGCCATTGGCGTCGTCTACGACCCTATGGCGGACGAGATGTTCACCGCCATTACCGGGCGTGGTGCATCGCTCAATGGCGAGCCGATGGCGTGCAGCCGATGCGAATGCCTAAATAAGGCGCTGGTCGCTGCTAGTTTCCCACCCCAGATGCAACGGGATTCGAGGGAGATTCAGCAGTTTTTAGAAGTCCTTCTCGAGTGCCAGAGCGTTCGCAGACTCGGCTCGGCAGCGCTGAACCTCTGCTATGTCGGGGCTGGACGCCTCGATGCCTACTGGGGCGGCCGTCTAAAAGCCTGGGATATCGCTGCGGGTGCATTGATCGCCACCGAAGCAGGCTCTCAACTATCGTTGCACCTCGGAGAACCATTTGACCCTTGGAATGGTCAGATCCTGGCGGCTGCTACGCCGACCCTCCAGCGCGAATTGATCGATTGCTTGGCAAGAGACCCGAATACCCCCTCCGGGAGCTAGCATCCAATCTGAAGGATAAGGCGTTTTCCCACTTTTTCATCCCCTCTGGCCGCACCTGGGTTTTCCGCGACCGCGTTATTCCCCAGGGGCGAGCGATGGCCCAGCCGTTTTCAAAACTGCAGATTTCTGCCAGGCACGAACGCGGAACGGACGATTCCACCGATGCCCGGCACCGATCTTGGTTTCGCCGGCACTGATCTTGGTTTCTGCAGTATCCTCGATTTCGAAGAAGAGTCCCTTATCAAGGCCGCCATCATCAAGGTCGCCGTCGATGCCCCGAACGATGACCCGAACCAGTAGGGTACTTTCGGCGTACCACCACCTGTCGTGGTGACCCAATCCTTCGCGGGCCGATTCGGACCCCGCCCTCATCGGCGGAACTAAACGGCGAGTTTCCCCCCGACAATATGCCGACCAAGTGACGGACGACTAGGTTTTTTCATAATAAAACGATCAGGATTCGCTGGAACCAGCCTATGAACGAGACCCAACTTTCTCAGGAGACGGACGAAGTCGTCGACTCCACCTCCTTTTCGGCCGTCGCAGTTGTCGCCTTTTTGTTGTCCTTGATCGGGATTTTTTCCATCAAATATGTCCAGCCCATGCCGCTCGCCATGGTTGGAAGCACCATGGGGGCCTTCGTCCTTCTGACCGCCAAGTTCTGGAATTTAAACCTTCTGTCGAAGATCCTCGGGGCGCTAGCCGTCATCATCGGCGTCACGGTACTTTCCTGGGGCCTATTCGAGCGTAGCTTGCATACCAATTACGAACTCACCCAAGCCAAAAAAGTCGCCCAGCTTTACCTCGACTCCCTCTCCGCCGGCGATCTGAACAGCGTTTACTATTTGGTCGGTTTCCAATACGAACCTGAAAAACCCAAAATGGGCGATGATGAGCCAGAAACCGACGAGCAAAAGGCCAAGCGGCGACTCGCTCAAGACGCCACGCATGTTGAAATCAAAAAGCGAGGGAATTCAGCGAAGTGGGTTTTCGTCTCACTCGAAGGGGAGACGCTTGGCACCGCTGGTTATTCCTATAAACTCAGGTACCGCGATGAGGGCCAAACCAATCCGCCATCCTACTGGGTTTACGCTCGCAAAGACGCGACACGTTACGAAGTTAAGGATTTAGTGCGATGGTACGTCGACAACGTCGAACCTGCCAAGTAACAAACGCGACGTGTTGCACCTGTTGATTCGCGCGGATCGATGATTTTCTACTCCTGCGGAACAACGCTGCAATGCCGAGGTCTCTTATCAGTCTAGGAGCGAACCTCGGGAACGTTCACGAGACGATGCTCTCCGCGTCTCGCTTGCTTCGTGACGAGTTTACCTCGGAAGCCCTGATCTTCAGCCCGCTCTACAAGACACCGGCCGTGGGCGGTCCAAGCGGTCAATCTGACTTCCTGAATGCAGTTGTCTCAATCGAGTCAGATCTCTCCTGCTGGCAGGTATGGGATGCTATCAAGAGAATCGAAAACGAATTGGGTCGCCAGCGTCTACATCGTTGGGAAGCGCGACGGATCGACATCGATCTGATCCTACATCACGGCCAACGGATCTGGACGCCGCACCTCAAGGTTCCTCATCCACGGATGTGTATGCGGACCTTTGTGCTCACGCCAGCTCTCTCGATCGTTCCTGATGAAATCGATCCGGTTACCCAATCAACTATCCGAGATCTCACGGCAAACCTATACAACCCAACCCCTGACCCAATCGTCGTAATCTGCAACTCAAAAACTCTCGCCCATAAAATCCGAGAGGGATTAGGACTGAACGAACTGCCAAAAGACATTGAGCATCACGCGAGCTCGAGCAGATTTACCGTTTTGAGCTGCAACAGCCCAGCCGAATTTGGGATAATCGAGCACCATGGAACATCGTCCCTGAAGATCGTTTGCGTGGAAACACCCGATCCTGAATCCGTTCAGTGGGAGGACTACAGCTATCCATGGGCCCATGCGATGGGGCTGACCCCGAAGCCCCCCTCGAACGATTTAAAAGGACCTCGCTATTTGCTTC
The DNA here is from genome assembly GCA_046318275.1 of Pirellula sp. Taxonomy (GTDB): domain Bacteria; phylum Planctomycetota; class Planctomycetia; order Pirellulales; family Pirellulaceae; genus JBKCUI01. The sequence continues at coordinate 148,882 of JBKCUW010000065.1, forward strand.
CTGCCAATGATCTGCCTTGGGCACTGCACGAAATCCATGCTGCCGCAAACGCACTCTCGTGCCCAGTTACGCAAACGGACCTCCGCTTTCCGTGACCCCCTCGACTCATTGATTGCTTCAAAATCCAATAGATCATTAAATCCATGAATCAGAAAACACAGGATCCTCTTCCAGGTATCGCTCAATTCCGACTCGACGGAAACGTTGCTTTGGTAACCGGGGGCACAAAAGGACTCGGTCTCGCTATGGCATCTGGTCTCGCCAGCGCAGGGGCAAATGTCGCGTTGGTCAGTCGGAACGGAGACGAGGCCGAACAACAAGCCGCCCACATCGCTTCCCAATACGGGGTAAACGCCATAGGACTCGCCGCTGACGTTACTTGCGAAGAGGCGTGCTCGCTCATGGTCCGCGATTGCCGAGATCGACTTGGAGAAATCGATATCCTGATCAACAATGCAGGTATCAACATCCGTGGCCCAGTCGATGAGCTATCCCTTGCGGACTTCGAATCCGTTTTGGCCACCAACGTGCGAGGACCTTGGCTATCCACCCGTGCCGTAATCCCAGGCATGAAGGAACGCAAATCAGGTCGTATCATCCACATCGCGAGCACGCTCGGATTGATAGGCTTGTCCAACCGCACGCCATATGCCAGCAGCAAAGGCGCGGTCGTGCAAATGACACGAGCAATGGCTTTGGAATTTGCACCTTGGAACATTACCTGCAACGCCATTTGCCCGGGCCCTTTCCTTACCGAGATGAACTATTCAATCGCTAACTCACCAGAAGCCTTGGCAACCATCGTTGGTGCCACGGCGCTAAATCGCTGGGGAGAACTGCGAGAAATCCAAGGTGCTGCAATTTTCCTTGCAAGCCGCGCTAGCAGCTACACGACCGGTAGCATGCTCGTCGTGGACGGCGGATGGACCGCCCGCTAGCGACGGATTCGGAATCGTATTTCCATGGGCCCTACCGTGATCCGCCCTAGGCTGCTTTTTTGAAAAGGCTTAGGAACCGCGTTTCAGCGCGGCGTCATTCCCTCATTCCTTCATACCCTCATTCAGCCGCCAATTTATCGCTGTTGTGCCAAATGGCCAGATCATTCGCTGGCCATCTCTTCGAGAATCCCAAACACCAACGAGGCTTTTCGGGGCAAACTGGCAAGTGAAACCCATTCCTGGTCACTGTGCAATCCGTCCCCGTCCGGTCCCAATGTGTCTACATTCGGAAGGTTTAGCCCTTGCAGTTTGTTCCCGTCGCTCGCACCTCCTGATTCCTTCCATCGAATCGTTTCACCCAACTTAAGAGCGGACCTTTCGACCCGGTGCATCAATTCGGTCGTACCCACATCCTGGATTTTTGGTGGCGCATGGATACTTCCCTGGACGGAAACGGAATAACCTTGATCTGGTACGTTGTAGGTGTCGACCAAACGTTGAACCTCGCTCTCGATCCATCGCTGATCGTCCATGCTGCTTACGCGAACATTCACGCGAGTCACGGCTAGATCAGGAACGACGTTGACCGCATGGCCACCACGGATCCGCCCGACATTCACCGTCACATTAGGTCGTTGTCCATTCAGTTCATGAAGATCCGCGACCATGCGCGATGCATGGACTACCGCATTGCGTCCAGCATTGAAATTTCTACCCGCGTGGGCCGCTTTTCCGTGCACGACGATCGTAAACGTGCCGGTTCCTTTTCGGGACGACACCAAAGAGCCATCGGCCATCGACGGCTCAAACAGCAACGCCCCGCCGAACTCGTGGGCGATCTTGTTCCAAAGCGTTATCGTGGATGGGGACCCGATTTCTTCATCGGGGGTCAAAACAACAGTCAAACGCAACCGACTCATATCGAGGAACTTGCTCGCGGCGATCGCTGCGTAGCGCATCACCACAATCCCACCTTTCGCATCGATAACCCCTGGCCCTCGCATCCGGCCACCCTCAAGATGCGTGCACTTTTGGAAAGGATCTTGAAGCCCGTAAACGGTATCGTAATGGATGGTCAGCAGAACGTTTTTTTCCTTGGGGATACCCTTTCCTGCCCCTCCAAGATCCCACCGCAGCGCAGGTCCCGTGGCGTTGATGGTTTCGTTGCCAAGATCGTCGATCACAGGATAGGTCGGCAACTCGATCCGTTCGCATGGAATCCCGAGAGGCTTGAAATACTGAGTCAGCCAGTCCGCTACACTCAAAAGCCCATCGAGATTATCGGACGATGAGTTCATGTTGCAGAGCGTCTCCAATTCGCTCGCCATTTCATTCGATTGCTTTTTCAGCCATTCGTATGCTTGATTCATCGAAGGATTCATCCCCAAAGTCGTTCAAAAAAGGCCTGTAGGTCTCACAACCATACCCAGGAATACTTACAATTCCGCCAATCATGGCAACCCCAATTCGTATCCAAAGCGGCCAAAACGCAATCGTCAAAGCGACGGTAAAACTTCAACGAATATCGGAGTGCCAAAAAAGGGGCGAGTTTTTGGTCGAAGGGACCCATGCCTTAACCGAGGCCATCAGCACGAATTGGGATCTGTCAGCGGTATTCGTGACCGACCCATGGATGATCGATAACTCGCACCTTCTCGCTCAACTTCCAAAGTCTACTGCGCAATACGTAGTCACACCTGAGATCCTGGGCAAGATTGCGACGACCAGCACTCCTGACGGGGCGGTGGCAATCGGAAGATTCGGCACCACTGACCGCTCAGCGGTCCCAGTATTCGATCTAGCCCTCGCGTTGGAACGGGTTCAAGACCCAGGAAACGTTGGGACTCTAGTACGGAGTGCAACCGCAGCAGGTGCCGGTCCGGTCTTCCTCAGTCCTGACAGCGTTTCTCCGTATCACCCAAAGGTCTTACGCGCAACTGTCGGGCAGTGGTTCCGCAACCCACCCGTCTCAATCGGTATCGATGCTCTCCTCAAACACACGCGTTCCCTGAATATCCAAATTGCAGTAGCAGATATCTCTGGAACCTCATTTTGGGATTGTGATTTCACGAAGCCGACGTTGTTTGTGCTCGGTAACGAAGGGGAAGGGATCTCAGACGCGGTCCGCACACAAGCCGATACTGTTGTCGCCATTCCGATGAAGATCGGTGTCGAGTCTTTGAATGTCGCGACGACCGGTTCTCTCCTCCTCTACGAAGCACTCCGTCAACGCACAAAGAAACGTTAATCGGACCGCGAACTCATAATCCCGCTTGTCACTTTGATGGCGGTTGGAAGCCCAAACGAAGTTTTCGATTGGGTACCGTTACCTGATGCTGCGCACCATGCATCCTGCCCAATCCCTCCGCTGCCGGATCGTGGAAGTCTCGGGTTCGCCGATACCCTTTGACGAGACGAATACCACATTCCAAATCAAGCCATTCTCGGGCGGTTTCTTGAACGCTCAAGGTTCTCTGCTGGATCAAAGAATGGTCGCTGCTTTTCGTTTCGCCAACATCCTCGACAGTCCCTTCCACAAGTGCGGACTTCGGTAAACTCGCGACGTATCCCTCCGCATACGAAGCGCCGCTACCACGAGCGTACCCGCCGTATAAAAGCTTTGCGGCACTCGCGATCGTCAGGAGCAACTCACGAAATAACTGGATAGCATTGTCGACATCGAATTTCGGTCCATAAAAAAAGAACAAGGTGCGATGACCTTGCCGGTTGTAATACCACTGAGTCATCGGAAAAATATGGTCAGTCACGTAAAACGCCAAATCCTTCTCCCACGCCAATGCACGGGAGCCGTTGACCGCACAGGCGAGACGCGTGTGTTGAGTCGTGCTGTCGACCTCCTGGCCTGTGATGTCTTGACGCGTTAGGTTGTGTCGCATCAACAGGCTCTGCATCATTCGCAATGCATTCTCACGCTCGCTCTCGGTCGAGGCATGATTGCGGGCCGTATTATCGATGGCCCGAAGACGCTGAATAATCTTCTCAAATTCCGCTTGGGTCAAATCGTTATCGTGCCGTCGTGTTGTCGGCCCATCTCCGCGCTGCACAACTGCATTGGAACCGGGCGTCCAAACCGCATTCACCTCGTAAGCCATCTCTTCGCGAGGATCCCAAGTGTCATGCAAAACACCATCGAGCACCGCAAAAACATGGCCATTCCCGCGCCGTCGCTTTTTGCACTCGATAATGCTCGTCCCGGGAGGAACCAAGAAATCCTCAACCAAGACACCTGTTGTCGCCTGACGTTCCCAACCGCAACGGGCAAGGTACTGGCAGGTTACCGAGTCGACCATCCCGGCGCGAGGGCTCATCCCGGCCATCTTCGATAACTCGTTATAGACATCGCGGTAAACCAAGCCGGTCGCTATGGATATCGCGCGAGTAACGCAATCTCCCGCCAACCCAACGAATCCACAACTGGACCTACCACCGTCATTCCAGTAGAAGCGCTGTATGCGTTCCATTCCAAACTCCGTGGACTCTATACCCAAATACTCCGTTCAAAGATGCTGTGAAACCATGTCACTCGGCACCGTTGCGAACTGCTCGCCTACCCTTATAACGGACCACGACGGGGTTGTTCAAGTCTTTGAGCGATGGTTTTTCGACGAGTTGCCGCAACAAAGCTCGATTCGATTGCGAGTATCGAAGGCAATCGACCAACTACGCAGTGAAACGACCTTCGCGGGGCGCATTCTCGCCACGTGCTTGCACCGAAGATTTTTCCAACCAGCTCCCATCCATCAAACTTTCCAGCGTCTTATCAAGGGAGTTCAATCCATGACTGATGTTCTGTGCAGTTCTCGAAGGCAACAACCCCAATGAATCAAACCAAGCTGGATGCACCATCCCCAGGGCAGCTTGGCATACGTCGCGACTCAACTTCGGAAATACGGTTTCGGTGCTGCAGTGAGTGCTCACCCACTTTCGATTCCCTGCCAATAGAAGAGACCAAACGGTCGATGCCGCGTCCCCCAAACTGCGGTAACTGTAATCCTCCGCGAACTCCGCGACGCGCTCTGGAGAAAATGCGTACTCATCGGCTGTACGAGCATCACCGAAGAAACCGATCAACATATCGGTCCAATGTTCGAGGTAGGATCGTATTCGATTCAACCGATGGGCGGACGCCTCCCCTTGATCGATTCCCTCAAGGGTCCAGCGCAGGCATCTCTGGCGGACTTCTTGATGTGCCGTAAAGACATTGTGCATGATCGCGCAGGAATCAGGATCGATTTCTCGATCCTCCAATCGACTCGCAACTGCCACACAAATGCGGCTCAATGGCTCCGCCAACAAGATCTCCTCGATCAAACTGCTCATCTTTTGCCAACCGAAGGCCCGCCGCGTCCCACTCGGTGAACTAATCCGCAAAGCCAATTCCGTCAGCATTCCATTCCATGCGTTAAACCGGACTCGATTTCGCAGCCAATATTCCTGCACTGCTTCGGTTCGCAGAGGATGCTGGGATCCCACCAACATCGACCCGTGGTATCCCCAAAGACTTGCTGATTCGACTAACCACCCTGGGTTCATCTTCATTTACCGTAGATTCGTGTGCGGGATTTCGTGAGATGGGACAACTCCTCCTTTCCACGATCCTCGAAAGGCGCACCGATCTCAATCGTTTTGCGATCCAATCGGCACAATTTCCAAGAGCAGCTAGCGATCCCGTCATCATGATCGATACAACCATCCAAAACCGGTTGCATCGACTCTGCCGAAAAAGCACCCTTTTGAACGCCGCAATTTAACGCGACTGGCAAAATTTTCCGGCATCTCCGGAATACGCGACCTATAATCGCTCGAGGGAAATTAGGTTCTTTCAGCGACAGGAATTAACTTATGAATTTTCGAGCCATCGTTGCCGTATTCGCCGCCGCTTTTATCGTCGCGGCTATGTCTGACACCGCCTCTGCCAAGCAGTACGTCAAGAACGTACACGGCCGACAAGTTGTCGTGCACACAAGTCCCATTCCGGTAGTCTTACACCGTTTGGTACCGCCGCAACACGGCCGCCATGTCACCGAACGCGAATTGCAATCGGGCCGATTGCCAAATCCAGGTCGATAGCCAAATCCAGGTCGATAGCCCGGAACCTCACACACCGCAATGAAAAACGCCCGGTCTAGCGAGAATAGCTGTACCGGGCGTTCCGTTGGTAGGTCGATTAACGAACTGGGGTTTGTCTATTGGCCAATCTTTGCGCTCGACGCCTCTGCGTCCACTTTGACACGTACCGATCCCTCGCCCACTAAATCGCGGTTCACCCCGACAAAGAGCCGATTCTCTCCTTCGCCAAACGCGATCTTCACGCGATTGCCCTCAACCGGGATCGGTTTGCCATTCGCCCACAACGAGATGGCTCCCTTTGGCGTTTGACCGAGATCGATTACAAGGTCACCTGCGCGAGCAATGTTCAGCGATGTCCTCAGGAACGTATAATTGGGTACGCCTGGATGGGGCCGGAATGTCGCCAATCCACGCATAGGAGCCTCCCCAGAGACCAGCGCAGGAAGCGATTGCCACGTAAAGACGGATTGGTCGCCAACGATCGAATCCAAGCTGGTTCGATTGAACAGAACCAACGCCTTCTCAGTCCATGCGAGCGACTCCCAATTCCGAATCGAACCATCCTGAGAAACCAACATCTTCCCGTCAATGCGCCCCATCTCGATGATGAAACGGAGCAAGTCGACGGCTTCTTCCTCACTGAGAGAATCGAGCAGCCCGTCGGGCATCAAGGAACGTGAGTCTTTGATATCGGTGATGTCCGATTTGTCGATGGCTACTTCTTTACCATCGGCCAACCGCAGGACGACTTGGTCGTCCGATTCGCGAATCGGGATACCCGCGAGGACTTCGTCGTTATCCGTCTTCACGACCTTCGCGTTGTACCCTTCCTTGACCTTGGCAGCGGGATTCAGCAACGCCTCGAACAGATAATCCGCTGGGGCTTGTGCGCCGATACTGGTCAAATCGGGCCCGACCAGCCCTCCTACACCGCCTATGCGGTGGCATTGCACACACTGCAACTCCGCCCGACGATAAATCCACTCTCCACGCGCAGGATCCCCCTTCGTCTTCGCGAGCTCCAGCCAACGATCGCGAAGTGAATCACTGGCTTGCCATCGATTCTCCTGAAGCTTGCCTGCCGCATCGATCGCTCCGAGCAAATCGGCACCTGCATTCATCTTCCTCAGTGCAGACTTGAGCTGCCGAGCCGCCCCCGGGTCGAGCGTCTTGCCTTGGATCGACGCGAGCAGGTTTGCGGCGCCGTCTTTGCGTCCGAGCAGATTCGCTGCAAGATTCGCAAACGCATCAGCACGACTCGGGTCTTTGCTCATTCGGTCGACCAACGCTCGCGCTGCACCACCGAGATCGACATCGCTTTGAGCCGATATCGCCGACACGGCGACAGCTCCGTTTTCATCCGAACCCAATTGTTGCAACAAAGCTTTCGCAGCGTCGTCTCCAAAGCTCGAAACCGCTGCGATCGCAGCTTGTCGAACCACCGCTGAGCTACCTGGGTCATTCGCAACGGTTTCCAGCCAACCACGCGCATCTTTGATCCGCCATGGTCCAAGGGTTCGAATGGCGACAACCGTCGCAGCATTCGGGTCCAGTGAGTCCCCCTTCTTGTCTGACGCCAATGCAGTTTGTGCCAGCTTCATCAACGACTTCTGGGATGGTTCGTTCAGTCCCAAGGCTTCCTTGCGGCGCAAACTACTCTCAAGGATCCCTTGTAAGAGCGTGCCTCGCTGGGCTTCGTTCGGCAACGCCAACGGCTTCTCTTCATGGAGCAATCGATCTACAAGCCGGGTTTGCTGTGTTCCGTTTCCAAACTCCGCGACAAGCTTCGCGAGTTCAGGCTTCGATGCCAGCCCGCCAACGTCATTCGCTGCAACAGGCTCATCCAGCATATTCAGAATTGCGTCAACCGTCGTTGGATCCTCTACCGCTCGCATCGCAAACGCGATGGATCCCGGGTCATTCCCGAACCGGAACTTGCCGCTCCGGAACTCGGGTAGCCACTGCGGCGCCAAATCCCTCAAGGTCTGCCACAACGCAAAATCTAAAAATCGATCCATCGGCTTTTTGAGAATTGTGCATGCCGCATCAGCAGCTTCCGACGACGGCAATTCGGACAACAATCGGACAGCTTCCAATCGCACGCGAGGATGATCGTCGCTGGCCAGCTTGCGACCGAGCGCCGTCCACTGCGAGACCTGTGACGGATCCAAATTTCCATACTGCTCGGACTTCACCCAGCGAATAATATTCGAAATCTGATGCGTGTACGCTGCTCGCAACCGACCATCTTCCGCAGCGATCAAGCTCTTCTGCAGTCGGTTGTCGAATACACCCAAGCCCTCCATGACCCAAGCCAACTCTAATTGCTCGAGCCCACGCTTCGGATCTGCAGCCGCCTCATCGATCCGCTTGGATACCGCTTGGCGAACCTCGTCGCTTCGCTGAATGCCGACGCGAAGTGCTTGACCGGCAAACAAGCGGACCAAATCCGCGTCATCCTTGAGTCGTTCCAAATTTTTTCCGACCGGATCCTTTGCCGTGATCGACTCCGACTCGACCGGCTTCTGATCTTTATGCGTCAACCGCCAGATCCGTCCATGGGTGCGATCTCTGCGCGGGTCCCGGAAATCGACTTCACCGTGCTGGATGATCGGGTTGTACCAGTCGGCGATGTACAGCGCTCCATCGAGTCCCTGCTTTGCATCGATCGGACGAAATGCGACGTGAGGGGTTTTGATCAGCTCCGGCTGCTGTACCGATTCATAGCCACTGCGGTCGTCGGATACCTTGAATCGACACACGCGATGCGCTCGAAAGTCGTTCGTAACCATGCTGCCACGTACCGATTCAGGCCAATGGCTTCCCGACAAGATTTCCAACCCACAATGCTTGGGACTTCCCGGATTCAAGCCGGTCATCAATCGCTTGGCTCCAACGGCCGTCACAAAGACGCTACCTGGAAACGCGTAATTGATCCCTTCGCCGTAAGCACCATCCGTCGCGAACATTTGTCCGTAGCGATCGAAATGCACACCCCAAGGATTCACAAAACCGCGCACGACAACCTCGAGCCGCTTGGTTGGCGGATGGTACCGCCATATCCCACCGCCATTCAAACGCTGCACACCCCATGGGGTTTCGATGTGGGAGTGGATGTAAATCGATTGGTTCATATAGATCCAACCATCATGCCCCCAGCGCAACGAGTGGAGCAAGTGGTGAGTATCCTCCGTTCCAAACCCAGACAGGATCACTTGACGTTCATCAGCGACCAAATCCCCGTCGGTGTCGCGGAGATACAGGAGTTGGTCGCTATTGACGACATACGCGCTCGCGTTGTCCCCATCGTTTCCAGGCAACACCCCAGTCGGGATCAGAAGCCCATCCGCAAAGACCACGGTCCGTTCGGCTTTCCCATCCCTGTTCTCATCGATCAAGATCAAGATCTTGTCGTTCGATGGCTCGCCAGGCTTAATCTGGGGATACGTCTCGCTCGACGCGATCCATAAACGATGTTGATTGTCCCAGTTCATATGGATGGGTTTCGCCATCGCTGGATCCCCAGCGAACAACTCCACTTTCCAACCATCATCGATTTGAAAGGTTTCCAGTTCCAACTTTGGGTCTGGAACAGGAATATCCTTGAGCTCGCGCTGTGCGTACGCTGGTACGCTCGACACACTGAGACTGCACACAAGGCCGAGAGCCATTAATGGAAAACGGGAACGAATCCAATGCATCGAAACACTCATCTTCGTGTTTTTCAGGGTAAGGTAAGTGGTGAGGTGAGTAAGGATAAGGAGGGAGCAGGCGCGGTGGGCCTACCACAGCGAACACGACCGAAAAAAGCGATCGGTGATTTGGACGCTGCACGGCCCATTGTACCTAACCCATAATTTTGAATTGGTTATAATCGAGCCCTCAAAGGATTTTTTTCAAGGACGCTAACCCCACGAGTCCCATTCATGACTGCGCCGTATTACTGCGGATTTGATCTCGGTGGAACCAAGATGCTCTGCGTCATTCTCGATGAAAATTTCGAGGTGATCGCTCGCAAACGCAAGAAAACGAAAGGGATGGAGGGAGCACAAGCGGGTTTGGTGCGTATCGTCGACACCATCCGTGAAACGATCGCAGAAGCCAACCTGCCTCTCGACGGCCTCAAAGCCATCGGTATCGGCGTCCCTGGCCCCGTCGATATGGATAACGGAATCGTTCACGTCGCGGTCAATCTCAAATGGAAAAACGTGCCGCTCGGCAGTTTACTCCAAGATGCTTTCCAGTGCCCTGTATCCGTCCTCAATGACGTGGACGCAGGAGTCTATGGCGAGTTCCGTGTCGGTGCCGCCGTCGGAGCCCATAGCGTCGCTGGCATTTTCCCCGGAACCGGAATCGGTGGCGGCTTTGTCTACGACAAACAGATCCTCCGAGGCAAGCGGCACACCGGTATGGAGATTGGGCATACGCGCATCGCCTCCACGGACCACACCAGCGGAATGCGTATGAGCGGAACACTGGAAAGTGAAGCCAGCCGACTGGCAATCGCTGCAAACTGCGCGAAACTCGCGTATCGCGGTGACGCCCCAACCCTTGCCAAAACCACCGGAACGGATCTTTCCGAAATCCGCAGCAAAGCCCTCGCCGCCGCAGTAAAAGGTGGTGATGAGCATGTCGAGCAAATCATCCGCCGCGCTGCCCGTACCGTTGGCTATTCGGTAGTAAACCTGATCCACTTGCTAACACCGGAAATCATTGTCCTCGGAGGCGGCTTGGTGGAAGCCCTCAGCGATATCTATCTCGAAGAAGTCAAAAAGACAGTCGAAGCGAACGTCCTTGAATGCTACGCCGACACGTTCAAAATCAAACTTGCCAAACTCGGTGATGACGCGGGCGCTATCGGCGCCGGGATCTGGGGCTCGGAACATGCAAAGATGCTTCCCGTTACAACCAATCCCACAAGCGCGTGACCTTAGGGTGTGGTGAGCAATTCGCTTTGTTGTTTCTTTCTCGCGACGGCATCTGACAAACAACGACCTTCATCATGCTCAACCACCACGACGAATCAGTACCATCGTCCGCTCCGTTCTTCCGGAGACGCGCTTGGATCCTCCAGTGCCTCGCGGCCAGCGGTGCACTAGCCACCACTGGCCACGCAAACGCCCTCGCAGTCTCGCTGAGCACACTCTCACAAGACCCTGAACCCAAGAAAGAATCGGATGCCCCTCCGTTCACCAAGGAGATGATTCGCAACGCAGGCTGGTTGTCGCGCGTGCCACTCACCGACGATCAATGCGAAGCGATAGCGGCCAGCCTTAACGCGAAAAATGCATCGGTGCGATCGCTCCGGTCCATGCCCATCGATGACAACACCCCAACTGCGATGACGTTTACCCCATGGTTCTTTGCCAACCGGATCTCTGAAAATCCACCTACATCGGTCGCAAGCACACCAAAAACGCTCGCGTTGCCCGAATCTATTCCTGAGTTTGCGACGATCGATGAATGCGCGTTCTGGTCCGTACGCCAACTCGCCGCAGGCTTGAGGGGTAAGAAATTCACAAGCGTTCAATTGACTCAGATGTACTTGGATCGCCTTCGAAAATACGATCCACTCCTTAAGTGCGTCGTTACCTATAACGATCAAGCAATCGACCAAGCCCATCGCGCAGATATTGAACTTGCCAACGGGAACGACAAAGGAATCCTCCACGGGATACCGTGGGGAGCCAAAGACATCATCGCTATCCCAGGAATGCCAACCACATGGGGCGCTGTGGACTATCAAAACACCGTTCGAGACGGAACTGCGACAATCGCACAACGTATGATCGACGCCGGGGCGGTTCTTCTAGCGAAACTTTCCGTCGGGACTTTAGCATGGGGCGATCAATGGTTCCGCGCCATGACTCGCAATCCCTGGGACCCCGACAAAGGAAGCTCCGGATCCTCAGCTGGGAGCGCCTCGGCAGCCGTGGCCGGCTTAGTCGGATTCGCAATCGGTTCTGAGACACTCGGCAGCATCGTCTCGCCGACACGCATCTGTTGCACTACGGGGCTGCGGCCTACCTTCGGTCGCGTCAGTCGGCACGGATGCATGACCCTCGGCTGGTCGATGGACAAAATTGGACCCATTGCAAGATTCGTCGATGACTGCGCTGCGATCTTTCCCTTCATGATCGGAAGTGATGGACTCGATGCTACGGTTGTTGAACGACCATTCGCAATGCCCGATGAAGCTTGGAACGTTAAATCGTTGCGAGTCGGCCTGCCTTCAAACGCCCGCGCTTCCGAAAAGCGCATCGCGGAGCTTCTCGAAGCGAACGGCGCAACGATCGTCCCGCTCGATCTTCCTCCCGACCCCCGTATCCTCGCTATGACCGATGCAATCACCGTCGAAGCGGCCACCATGCACGGAGATCTCTTTGAGCGAATCACAGAGGATTCCCAAGTCGGCAAATGGGCGCCCACCTTCCGAGAAGCACAGTTCTGCTCCGCGATCGATTATGTCCGAGCCCTCCGCGCCCGCGTCGATCTGATCCAGAAAACCGAAGCCGCGCTCAACGACGTCGACCTTCTCATCGGCGATGGAGACCTGGCCCGAATGAATCTCACCGGACACCCAAGTCTCGTCGTCTCGTTCGGCGAAAACGCGGAACGAAAACGCCCAAACACCGTCGTCTTAACCGCACGGCTTTTCGCCGAGTCTGTGCTGCTCGCTACCGGTGCTTGGATTCAAAAACAACTCCCCGCGAAACCCGCGAAGCCCACCCTCGACCTGGAGTCTGCCAAGGCGAATTGACTTGACCCCGCTTTTGGGTGCCCTCTCGATGGAACGTCGACGTTTGATACCCCTTTATCCGGTCGATGACGTTGCAATTGGCCGAGGCTCGGCGTTACATTGACAGCCGCGGTACTTGATTTCTCTGCTTCATTCCTTCCCGAGGACTCGCTGTGAATATTCTCTCCCAATTTCGCAGGCATTGGCTGACAAGCAAACGAATCGCGAGCCTCAGCACCATCGCGATGCTGTCGATCCCGGCTTTGAACACCCTCGGTGAGGACCGGCCAAGCGATTCGACCGTGAAACTTGCCACGCAAATCGAACCGTGGATTTCGACGTTCCAACTACAGCAGCAAAGCTTTACGATCCAAGGTACCGGCACCGTCCCGATCGATAATCAAGCTCAATCGATCCAACTCAAACTTGTTCGGCACAGCGACAACGCGTTCGATCTTGTCTTAGAACACCCACAGTACGCACTTACCTTGGTGCGACGCGAGGATGTTACGGTCGTGGCTCTACCAAAACATCGAAAACTGTTCTGGGGACACGGATCCGTCGATCCGAAAGACCATTTGGACTCGAAAGATCTAGGTCGACGTGTTATCCGGGCTTCCTCGGAAATTGCGGTGCCCTTTGATTTTTTGAGAGTACTTGATGCGAACGCCCTTTCTGAGTTGGTGTTGGGCAACACACCACTCCGCTTGCAATCCCAATCGGAACCAACGCCCAACGGAACCACCCCGAAAGACGTCTGGGTTTTGGATGGCAATCGCATTCAATTCGAGACCTCCAGCAAAGAAAAGTTTCGCGTCGTTTTCGATGGATCTGGGGTTTCGGCTGCGCTCGAACTGTCGACAACCACCGAAGACCAGTATCCACGCTCCCAGGAAGCCACCTTTTCACATTGGATCAACCAACATTGGGGAGATTACGACGCCGAAGAACTTGATCGCGAAGAGATCGAGAAAACGATCGTGCGAGGATTGCGTAGGGCAGCTGAAGTACTCGCGCCGTCAAGTCGACTTACCGATCCCACCCAAAAAAATCGCGAGACCGCGAACGGTGAGTTGCGGTGGATTGGCGGGCAGCGCGTCGCTCTGCTTTGGGGAACTCCAGAGCAAATCGGGACGGCCCATGGCGAACTCCTCAAGGCCGAAGCAAATCGGTGCATCGATTCCGTTCTCTATGGGTTTGGTTTCGTGCAAACCATCGCCAACGGCCGTTGGTTTCGTGCGGACTTAGATCGTGCTTACCAGGAACTCAAACCCAATATCCCAGCACGGCACATTGCCGAAACCCGAGCCTTGGCGCGTTCGCTTGAAATCGATGAACACTTGATGGAAATCCTCAACGTCTTTCCCGAACTGTTCCATTGCTCCGGATTCGCAATGTTCGGATCCGCCACCTCGGGAGGCAAACTCTACCATGGCCGCGTGCTTGACTACATGACCGAGATCGGGCTTCAAGACGCTGCGACGACTTTCATTGTGGCTCCCGACGGTCAAATTCCATTCGCGAATATTGGCTACGCCGGTTTCACCGGCAGCGTCAGCGGCATGAATGCGGAAAAAATATCGTTGGGCGAAATGGGTGGCCGAGGCGAAGGAAAATGGCAAGGTGTCCCGATGGCGACACTGATGCGACGCGCACTCGAAGAATGCGACTCACTCGACAAAGTGACCTCCCTGTGGACGGAGAGCCCTCGGACGTGCGAATACTACTACGTTTTTGCCGACGGAGAGACCAAATCCGCGGTTGCGGTGTCAGCAACTCCCGACGCGATCGAGTTCGTCAAACCGGGGCAACCTCACCCGCAATTGGGCGAGGGGATTAAAGACGCAGTAGTCCTATCGGCAGGATCCAGACTCGACGAACTGCGACGCCGAGTGATTCAACAGCATGGAAATATCGGACAATCCGAAGCTACCCAATTGATGTGCCGCCCCGTCGCCATGAACTCCAACCTCCACAACGTCTTGTTCATTCCGGAGGATGGCAAATTGTTGGTCTCCAACGCCAGCCATTCAAAACCGGCTGCAGACTGCCCCTACGTGGAACTCGATCTCCATGGATTGCTCCGGGAAATTCGCAACAAGCGGGGCAGCACCGAGGTTGCGGCCGCCGATGGCTACCAAGCCACAGACTCGTTGCAACTGAATCTACATGACGAGCAGTCGGAGAACGCTCGCGAATGCCTCGACGGGCTGAAGTGGGAATGCTCGGCGTTTCCCGTGCGGATCGAAGACGCATCCGATAAGCTGAAGACTCATGGCTACGACCGTATCGTACGATTCCCCTCTCCCATCCCATCCGGAGACCCGATCAACGATTCCGTCGCGATGGAATGGTATCCGGCCCGTCTCAAAGGAAAGGAACTGGCCCACGCTCCAGCGATCGTCGTCGTCCATGAATCCGGCCGAGGAATGACCGTCGGAAAACTGATCGCGCGAGGGCTAAGCAAACAAGGCATCCACGCCTTGATGCTGCAATTGCCCACCTACGGACTCCGACGCAATCAAGCCAACATCAAGAGCGAAGGGGAAACGCTGATCAGCGGACTCAAACAAGGGATCGCCGATGCCCGCCGCGCTTATGATGCGGTTCGCGTACTGCCGGGCGTCGACCCCAATCGCATCTCGATCCAAGGTACCAGCTTGGGGGGCTTTGTAGTCGCAACCACAACGGGCCTCGACTCTGCCTACCACCGGTCCATCGTCCTCCTCGCTGGCGGAGATCTCTACGGAGTCCTCGCCCGCGGTGATCGGGACGCTGCGAAAGCCCGACGGGAATTGGAACAAAGTGGGATTAGCATGGAAAAAGCTAAACAGTCCCTCTACACGATTGAGCCGCTCCGACTTGCGCATCGCGTAGTTCCCGAGAAAACATGGCTCTTCTCGGGAACCCATGACACGGTCGTTCCCCCGGAGAACTCCAAGGCATTCGCAACCGCCGCAAAACTTCCCGATGGTCATCACGTGGAAATGCCAGCCGATCACTACTCCGGAGTCGTGTTCCTGCCCAGCGTCATCGCACAAATGGCATCCCTCGCCTCCGAATCGTCCGCTCCGTAAACGTGTGGCCCCACCAACATCCACGCAGCCTCGATCTCGAGAGGCTCACCCCAGTCTCGTCATAGCCTTAGCGTATACGTTGCATTTAGTGTCAATTCTATCGAAGATGCCTTGACCGCTCCGATTTTTATCCGCTAATTAGAGAACGCGTCGCATCGATGCATGCGATGACGGTTTTCATGTTCTTCTTTTGTTCACAATGTTTTGGATTTGAGGTAACACGGTGACGATCACACGAGTTGGTACTAACGAAAAGTACGCAAGCGGATGGGATTCCATTTTCGGTGGCAAGAAGAAAGCTAAACCCGCTACTTCCAAGGCATCGGAGTCGAAACCCGTTGCTGCTAAGAAGGCTGTGAAGAAGGCAAAAGCGGTGACAGCAAAGCCGACCACCAAGAAAGCCGCAAAGAAAACTTCGACCAAGAAAGCCGCAACCAAAAAGGCGGCCAAGAAGTAGAACCACGACATCAGTCCCAGGGACCGCTTCGCCCGCGGGACAGCGAGGGAATCGACTCGCTTTCTTTGCACGTATCCATGCTCATTATCTGAGAAACGCCGGTCGATCCACACAGTGATCCCGGTTCGGGCGGCCAGTGATACATCCGCAGAATGTGCTGCGCCACTAGCGATTCGATCTGTCATGCGTCAAAAACGCCAGCAGATCGCGCACCTCTTCATCGGTGAATGGATCGAGTAGCCCGGTCGGCATGAGCGACGTTCGCAATTCGCGGCGATTCACGATGTCTTTCTTTTGAAACGTCACTTCTTGCCCAAAGTTGTTGCGGTAAACCTCTGTGCTCGAGGATCGCAGCAAAATCCCTGTGAATTGAGTATCGTCTGACAACTCGAGCAACGTGCAATAGAACTGCGGTGCCACGTCTCGATTCGGCGTTACGATGGAGTGAAGCAATGATCGTGAATCCCCCTGTCGAGCGATCAAGCTCAAATCTGGTCCGACCACATTGCCACGTCCATCGTGACGATGGCACTGAGCACACGACGAGCCGGTGCTTTGGAAGAAAATTCGTCGTCCTGCCTCAGGATCCCCTCGGCCTGGCATCGATTCCAAACGCGAAAACCACAATTCCACATCCGAACGGTCATTCGCCCGTTTGGTCGCATCCTCGCTTACCGCCGGCGAACTTAACCTAATCACCCTGCGAGCCTCGCGCTGCAACGGCAAAGTGCCCGTCTCGGATATCGTCTTAAGCAGCGATTGTTGCTCTGCATCGATGCTCCCCACAAGTCCTGCAATCGCCTCCAAACGGATCGAATCCGAAAATCCTTCTCGTTGCAAAAGACTGGCCAACTCTCGGCGAGCTTCGTCGGTTCGCTTTAGGGCGAGCGTGCGAACAACCTCGGTTTGCAACAAATCATCGGGTACCGACAAAAGCTTGCGAAGCACTGCCGGGGTCAACGATTCATGCTCAGGTGGCGCCAAACGCAACGCATAAGCCCGAATACGTGACGGCGCCGCATCATCGAGAACCTTGGCTACGATCAACTTAGGATCCGTTACCCCGGCGCTCGGATTTCCCTGCAGTGTGTTCAACGTCGCCACCGCTGCCTCGAACAAGCGATAATCGAGATTCGGCTCCCGTAACAGTTCTTCAACTTCGTCCTGCCACTCCCGCCATACGGCGTCGGCTATCCACCGCAACGACTCGAAGCGTATGTCCGGATCCCGATCGCTCCATACGGCTTGCACCCACTTGGGGTTGTTCCAAGAACTCTTACGCAGTGACACCAACACCCATAACTTTTGGTCGCGTGGCAGTGCTTGAAATTCTTCGATCGTCCATCCCTTCGCGAGATCCCCCAGGTAGCTTTGGGCAGCATCGGCGAGAAATGGATCCGACCCTTGGATCCACCCGATCAATTCGTCGAGGGATGGAGTGTTTGCTGCATCGAAGGCGCGTCGGCGAAGCTTTTCCGCCAATCGCGCTTGTTCAGTCCATGGTTCACGTTCCCGTTGGATCCACGGAGCAGCATCAGAATCGATCTCCATCTTCCAGAGACGCCCCATCCCGTGCAATTCATAACTTGGCGATACCCAGTCTGTGTAGTAGAAAGTCCGATCATCGGCTCGGACCATGGCGACAGGCCGAAACATATCACTGCCCCGCAACAACTCAATCTTCTCCGAAACAAGCGTTGCACCGCTCCATTTCAAAGGGAAGTAGTCGATGCAATGGTTGCTCCAGGAGGGAACCATAACACCACCACCCAATTCGACGACCGAACAAGGCCCCTCGCCGCACGGATGGATCATTCCAAGCGTCCCTCGAAGCTCTCCGTTCCACGCGACAAACGGATGCACAGGCGCACTCCCATACACATACTGGAACCCGTAGTCGCCACCCTCGACAACATGAAGCAGTCGGCACGGGGGTCGGCTACCCGGATCATTCTCGGCAGCCAATAAAATTCCATCGTCTCGCATCCATAACCCGAAAGGATTCCAAAACCCGTGCGCAATCCGACGAAGCCCCTTACCTTCCACGGAACAGTGGAACACACCACCCTCACCGCGTCCGGCAAGTTGACGGCCATCGGACCCTCGCAGCGTCCAATCCTTGCCAAAGTTCTCGCCGAGCGAAAAAATGAGCCCGCCATCGTTGTGCCATGCCATCCCGCTCAAACCATTGTGAGGGTAATCAGCCAGAGTTTCGAGCACGGCAACGGTCTCTTCTGTATCGCCACGACCATCGCCATCGCGATCTTTCACTCGCAAGATCCGATCGCGCTGGGCCAAATAGACCCATCCGTCGGACCCCAATAATATTTGCATCGTTGTCTTCGTTCGATTGTAGAAAACCCGACGATTTTTACCTTGCGAATCAAAAACCAACACCTCGTCAAACTCTGGGCCTTCATAGGTTGCAGGCCGGAAGTGAGTGTGGCATGCGATCAGCCATACGTCGCCCTGCTTGTCAGTAGCAATCCCTGTCGGAGTCGCGAGGTCAGGATGCTCCGTGAGCAAGGTAACTTTTACCCCTGGTTGCAGGGTGCGAACACTCGGATCTGTGGATACCCCCGATTGCCCGAGTACCAGCATCGGGCAATTCCATAGACTCAGCACCACGATCAGGACGCACCCCACCAACCGCATAGCTTTCTCTCTCTTCGTTTTTGCAAACATACGCAATCTCGCAAGTGACAACCGGTCCATCGACCACCGTTTACAAATCATCCACCGCCTACAAGGGGAGTCTATCTGAGAACCATGAGCCCATTTTGCAGTAGACGCTGTTTTCGGGTGCTTCGGATAGGCTTTTATCCCAACTCGGCTGCCGTCGATTTTACCATACCCCAGCCGCAAGGGATCCTCTGTAGCGACCGCCGTCAGCGAGGTCGAGAATTTAAATCACTGCAACCAAAAGACGCCGATCGGGGCCGTCGACCGCATCGCTTGGTACCTGGTTCTTGCTCTGGCTCATCTAAATCATAATGCTCAGCATCGCGGTGCTCGAGCTCGTAATCGATGCCCAGAGTATGCTCGCTCAGGGGCTCCTATCCATCGATAGCCAATGCACAATCGGTGCAACTCACTTGGGCAATCGGACGCCTGCTGAGTTTGGTGGGATGTCTTGTATGCCCAAGCTTCGCGGCGCTCAGATTGAACATACAAGACTCAAAAACTTGAAAAGCCAACGTTGATTTTGGACCAAACTTGGGATGTACCTCAGTTGACTCGCACTCGATCGACGAACGAAACGTGCGCGCTCGTCCGAGGTCCTACCGCCTGACTTTACCGCTCTCGCGGGCTGGCTTGGTCGGAGGTGGTGTCATTCTGCGGATTGAACAATCCGTTTTTTTGTCCCAAACCAAAACGCAAAACCAATACACAAAGGGAAGTCGCGTTTGAGATCGAAATCGTCAATCCTAATCCAAATAATAGGGGGCGTTTCACTCCCAAGACCTCAGCAAAATTACTACGAGGCACGGGTATAGAAATTACGACAAAAACCAATCCCGTGACTAGCGCGAGCAAAGAAACCACCAGCAAAAGGGCTTGCCACGGGTAGGCTAGAACCCACCTTGAAACCAGCAGGATCATCATCAATACCGAGACAGCCAATAGTACTGACCCGCAAAACAGGCAAAAGACTTGCTCATTGGGTCCAGGTTGAAAACCGCTTGTTTCGAGGTGAGAATCGTTCTTAAGGACATTTTCTTCGCAGACCACTCGGCCGTCTTCATTTTGGTACATAACGCAGACTATTTGGGCTTTATCTTCTTTGGGGTGGCGATAAGTACATCCGGCAACTCCGACGAGATTCGAACCAGCAGACATAGAAAGCAATGCCCCGATTAACAGAATAGATTTCCGTCGGAACGGACTTGGTTGCCATACCAGCGGAGACAGCAAACCAGACAACAGGACAAATGTAAGGCTGAGAAGTCCGAAATTTATAGCCGTAACGTAATCGATATTGCATCGCTGGAGCATGAGCAGCTGTTTTGCGATTGCGAAGAAAACGGCACAAACAAACATGCAGCTCAACACGGTTTTTACTGTGAAATGCTTTTGAGCTACTCCTGTTGATGCAAGGAGGGTACGTACGTGGCTGAATACGCTTATGTTGATAAACAACCAAAAGATGATGTAGGTTGCCACCCCGTAGTTGTTTCCCGAAGAGTATCGCCACGTCGACACATCGACGTAAATCGAGAGAATTGGGAATAGAAAGCTTACGATTGCTAAAATCGGGCGTTTACACACGATGGAGGAAACTACGGCAGCAATTCCCATGAACAGAATGCTAGTGCATTCGTAGGGTGGACGCGTGAGATCAAATCTCCAGTCCGCCACGATACTCATGAGTATCTCGAAATTCAGTAGATGAAAGCCACATAAGATGGCGCAGATGAAGTTCTTCATTTTTCAACTCGTTTACAAATCGAGTGACCCAAAATTTGGATTGGGCTTTGCCATAATTACTTCCGCCTCCCATTCTGGACGAAACGACACCTTACGCTCCGATTGTAGGAAATTCCAAAGTGCCAACGACGCGTCGGACTCAGGATAGACGTTCGAGGTCCAAAGGCAGTTTCAGAATATTTTGAATCTCTTGGGATTCTTTTCACCTGAACGTGAGCCTACCCAATTTCGGTGGAAAGTGAGTCACCTTGTGTCATAAGGGGAGATTTTTAGGTGCCACCCACGTATTTGACAAGAACAGTCACCTAGGTAGAATCTGACGACCCAGGAGATGCCACATGCCTAGACCATTGCGTGCTGAATTATTTGATCCAAACGAGGTCTGTATTGTCCATTGCGTGCAGCGCTGCGTTCGTCGTGCGTTCCTGGCTGGAGAAGACCCGGTCAGCGGGAAAAACTACGATTTCCGTAGGGAATGGATCCGTGAACGGCTTGAGTGCATCGCTTCTATCTTCGGGGTCGATGTCCTAACCTATGCCATCCTGTCCAACCACATGCATGTTATCTTGCGCACTCGGCCAGATGTGGTTTCCACGTGGTCCGATCAGGAAATCGCAAGGCGATGGCTGAGTCTGTTTCCCGGTCAACGGGTCGATGAGTTCTTGGGACAGCCTACCCAAAGCCAGATTGACGCCATGGTGGGTGATCATGGCCGGATCGCTGAAATCCGTCAGCGGCTCAGCAATCCCTCTTGGTTTATGCGAGCACTTGCGGAACCGATTGCTCGGTTAGCCAACCGACAAGATGAATGCACAGGTCGCTTTTGGGAGGGGAGGTTCAAAGCCCAAGCCATACGGGACGAGGCAGGTTTGTTGGCTTGTAGTATGTATGTCGATTTGAATCCGATCCGTGCGGCCATGGCTACAAAGCCTGAAGAATCAAGGCATACGTCTGCTTATGACCGGATTGAGGGAATGCAGGGTAAGACGATCGCTTCGATGGCGGCCGAGACAGTGGTGTTGTCCACGGAGGAAGCGGGCAGGATCCGTCGGACTTCGACCCCGGATGAGCTTCGTGAAAGGCGAGCGAAAGCCAAGCGAGCGCGCCGAGGGTGTTCGATCTTGAGGGATGCGTGGTTAGCTCCATTGACGCTCGATGAGCGTGGCAAGCCTGGACCTCAGGTGAGTTCTACGCCGGTGCGGGCGAGCGACAAGGGGTACTTGTCGATGTCGCTGAAGGATTACTTGGCGCTGCTGAAGTGGACAGGGAGCCATCGACCGAGTCTAGGGAAGCCGGAGGCGACCCCGGAGGTGGAGTCGATCTTGAACCGATTGGGGATCGAGGGATCGATGTGGATAGACTTGGTATGGAAGTTCAAGAAGTACTACCAAGGGAGTGCAGCGGGGTTACCAGAGTCATTAGCGCAGCACGCCCAAGAGCATCAGCACCGTTGGCGACGTGGCCAACGGGCCGTGCGCGGAATCTTTGCAGCGGGTTAGTAGTCTAAGTCTGTGGGCCGATGCCATTCGGCGGAACGACCGTTACGTTCCCTGTGCTGGGTTGCATGATGGTAGGCCCGAGTCAGACCTGTGATGCTCCGCGCAGGGGGATGCTTTTACGTGCGCAGTTTTAGCCCCTGCATCTTCTATTGTCGATAACTTCGGTGAATTAACCTTTGGGCGAATGTTTCGCCGTTCGATTGCCCGCCGAATACCCGCACCGTCGACGCCGCCTGCTTTGCATGCTATCACAAAAATACGTGGACGGCACGTAAATTGCGACTGATGTCGATGGTTATGGATAAATTCGAACCTTAGCTCTTTTCTTTTGCAAAGAAGACCGTCGCTTTTTTTAAAATTTCACGTTCAATCTTGAGCTGCCGATTTTCTTCTCGCAGGCGTTCCAACTCCGCATTCATCGACGGGCTAGAAATGATCTCGCTTTGAAGGCTGCCATCTTCCTGAAAGGCCCTACGCCAATTGTGGATAAGAGTGTCTCGAATACCGAGTTCCTTGGCCACCTCGGTAACGGTCAAGCCTTTTTCCATGACCTTTCGGACCGCGGACAGCTTGAATTCTCTAGAAAAAGAACGTCGCTTTTGCATGAATCAATCTCCTGTCATGGATATCATGACATAAGGTGACTCGTTGTCCACCAAATTTGGGTAGGCTCACAACGATCTTGCGTTCTTGACTGGTCATTTGTAACACTCCGTCGTTGTGCGAGTGGCACGGTTGTTTGCTAGTCAATTCTGAATGTCAGATCAAGTCCTGACTACTGCACTGTAGCTAACCAATCGGCCACTACAAAAACAGTCAGTTGATAAGCCTCTCTGCAAAGACGATCAATGCAGCCGGTAATTCATTGCAGCTTGCTCGACGCATTCGAACCCAGAAGGACTCTCGCTCACTTCGACTCACGGACTCTCAGACGGGCAAGATGTGACAAAGGGAGCAATGTATTCATCATAATGCTTCTTGAAGTGGCGATAATTAGAGTCCTCCAAGTAATGGTCAGCGGACTCCCATAACTTCTCATGGTCGTGTAACGCGGTTTCCTCGGAAATGATCCAATGGTAAAACACATCCCTGGCTTCATTGGGATTCGGCAATGGATTTTCTCGAAAGAAGTTTCTCGCTTTTTGGGCTGCATTGAATTCCAGTGCGACACACTTCCTTGCAAAGGTATTACCATCTATTTTCCCTGCCAACCCCGATTCAGTCAGCAATCGCATGCTTTCAGTGTTCTCGATATTGAACATCTCAAAAACGAGCATAGTCCACTTATCGATAGGGCTTGTATCCAATCCAGCAGTAATGCAGATGTACGCAGGATAGCCGCGATACGCTGGTGCATGTTCCGCCTTTTCGCCAGTGCTGGTTTGATCTGGAACCCAATAAATTCGACTCCCTATTCTTTCCTTTTCGAAACTTCTAACCAACCAACGATAAACGGCATGGTCTTTTGGAAGAGTTCCTTGCATCTCTGGTCGATCAGACACAAATTGCTCAAGCTGACGCTCTCCGAATGATTGGCCACCCACCACTGGAGCAGAAGAGGCCTCGTGGTTGCCCTCGGAAAGTTCGCTACCATCTCCAGCGGTCCTGTTGCACGCTAAACCACCGCCCAGTGTCAACAGCGTCCCCAGTAGAAAGTGGTTTATTCGTGTCATCATGAATTCTGCTCCAGACCACACAATTTAAGGCACGAGGATGCATTCTAACCAATTGAGACAGCTAAAGGGATTCGCAATTTCACCTACTACGAGCTTCTGTAAAATAAGTGCCACCCACGTATTTGACAAGAACAGTCACCTAGGTAGAATCTGACGACCCAGGAGATGCCACATGCCTAGACCATTGCGTGCTGAATTATTTGAT
>JBKCUW010000066.1:0-19042 GCA_046318275.1 Pirellula sp.
CGGCGATGCTGAAAACGAGTACAGCGATGCTGAACACGAGCGCGGCGAAGAGCCAGAACAAAGCGGATGCAAACGACGCCCTCGATCGAGCGAGTGACCATGGAATCGATCGAGCATTACGGTGTGTCGAATACGGTTCCCCTAGGAGACAATGCTAGCGATAGAGTTATTGACCTTCGGAAGGTGTTCGCTTCTGGCTGGTATTGTTTCCAAGTTGTGGCGCAGCAGCCCTTGCGAAAGAGAATGGAATGAGATTGCGACTTCGATCGAAAACGGGACTTATCGCTTCCCTCGGCATCGCTGCAGTATTGACGGTGGTGAGTGTGCGTGTGTTCAACGGACAAGATCCAATTGGCGGATTTGGTATGGGGCCTCCGCCGATGGGTGGTCCAGATATCCCATTGGTTCGAAAATTTGACAGGAATGGCGACGGTTGGCTCGACCGCGACGAACGCATATTGGCTCGCGGTGAGGCCAAATCGTCAGGCCGTGGATTTGGACGCGGGCCCGGTGGTCCAGGGCCCGGTGGTCCGGGGCCCGGTGGTCCAGGCGGCCCAGGTGGGATCGCAGGCTTTTTTGGTTTCGGTCGTGGGCCGGGTGGACCGGGGGGAAAAAGAGAGCCTGGAAAACCGGGAGTTCATGTTGAGTCGTCCGAGGTTTCGGTTTACGGGGAGGAAGACTTGTATGACCGATCTGTCGTTCGCACCCTCTTCTTGCAGTTTGAGCACGATGATTGGGAAGCGGAACTCGCTGACTTTAAACCAACCGATGTCGGGATCGACGCGACTCTCATGGTCGACAATCAAGTGTATGAAGGTGTCGGAGTGAGTTTTCGGGGAGCGTCTTCCTTTGGCATGGTGCCTGCTGGCTCAAAGCGGTCGCTGAATATCGCCATGGACATGGTGGATCAAGATCAGCGATTGCTCGGCTATAAGTCGCTGAACCTTTTAAATTCGAACGGCGACCCAACCTTGATGCATTCGGTTCTCTATTCAGCGATTGCGGGCAAGTACATCCCGACTCCGAAAGCCAACGAGGTTCGCGTCGTGATCAACGGTGAGGATTGGGGGATTTATCAGAACGTGCAGCAGTTCGACAAGATCTTCTTGAAGGAGCACTATGATTCGACAAAGGGGACGCGATGGAAAGTTCCAGGAAGCCCAGCGGGTGGTGGGAGTTTGCGTTATCTCGGTGAAGACATCGAAGCGTACAGAAAATTGTACGAGATCAAATCCTCCGACAAAGAAAAGTCATGGCATGCGTTGATCGAATTGTGCCGTGTATTGAATGATGTGCCTATCGACAAGCTTCAGGAGTCGCTCGAATCGATCCTCGACCTCGACGGGGCCTTGCGATTTTTAGCATTGGATGTATCCCTGATCAACAACGATGGATATTGGGTGCGCGGCAGCGACTACAGTCTCTATCTCGACGAAGAAAACATGTTTCATCTCATCCCGCACGATATGAATGAAACATTCATGGCGGCGATGGGGCCCGGAATGGGCCCACCCGGAATGGGCCCGCCCGGAATAGGCCCGCCGAGAATGGGGGGTGGTCCACCTGGAATGCAAGATGGACCGGTGAGCAGCGAACGGAGTCGCCGCGGGCTGGGGCCTGAAGGGGATCGCAACAGTCGAGGGCCATTCGCGTTGGATCCGCTCGTCGGACTAGACAACCCCGATCGCCCACTGCGCAGTCGACTACTTCAAGTCCCCGAACTGCGACGCAGGTACTTGCAGTATGTTGCCCAGATCGCCAACGAAGATTTGGATTGGAACTATTTAGGGCCTATCGTTGCCGACGTTCGCGAGCGTATTGAACCCTTGGTCCAACTCGATTCCCGGAAGCTTTCCTCATTTCCTGATTTTCAGTCGACCACGGAGGATGCGCTGAAGGGAGACAGTGAACGACGTCCGAGTATGTCGCTTAGAACTTTTGCTGAAGAGCGTCGAAAGTACTTGTTGGCCCATCCGGAAGTGCAGCGCGCTTCAGCTCAATAAGTTTCGAACTCCGGTGTATTTTTCGACTTGATCTGGATCGAGCTCCAACCCCAGCCCAGGCCCCGTTGGAACGTTGAGCATTCCGTCAGCATCCAGTTTCCATCCACCGAGCGTGATTTCGTCGATGAACGGGGAGCCGGTCAAGTATTCGACGAACTGGGTGTTTGGGATTGCTGACGCGAGATGAAGATCCGCGGCCAATCCAACCGCCGTGTTCCATCCATGCGGTACAAATTGGACGCCGTAGTCTTGTGCCATCCACGCGATACGCCGTTCTTCGCTGATCCCTCCCACCTTCGTCACGTCGGGTTGCACAATATCGAAGGCTCTTGCGGAAAGCCACGGCAAGTACGACTGCCGGCGGGTTAGGACTTCGCCACCCGATATGGGGACCGGCGAATGTTCTCGAAGCAGAACGTAATCCTCCAATGCATCCGGGGACAATGCCTCTTCGAACCAAGTCACATCGTAGTTCGCGAGCATTTTTGCGGTGTTCAGCGCCCATTTATACCCTCGATGCCAATGGGCATCCGAGCCACCGGCGTCGACCATCAGCTTGCAATCTGCCCCGATAGCCCCACGAGCTGCAGCGACGATGGCTTCGTCCATCGAAGCATCTTTGCGACCAAACGGTCCCCAGCCGATTTTAAAGGCCCGAAAGCCCTGTTCTTTGACCCTCAGCAGATGCTCTCGCATCGCATGCGGTTCGTCCATCAATAGCGAAGCGTAAGGCTGAACCCGTTCCGCATAGCGGCCGCCCAAAAGCCGGCTCACGCTTTGTCCGGTAGCTTTACCGAGCAGATCCCAGAGAGCGATGTCGATACCGCTGATCGCATGCGTGATGGAGCCACCTCGCCCCATCCAGAACATGTGTTGATGGAGTTTCTCGCTAACTCGCTCGGGTTCTATCGCAGATTCATTGCGATAGAGCGGCTCCAGGATCCGCAGCGCGGCCCGCACCAATTCGTCATTGGTAAAGACACTTCCCAAGCCGACCGTTCCTGTATCGGTATGGACTGCGATCAGCGTATGAACGCAATCCTCGGGACGAAGTTCATTGCTCCAGCCACCTTCGGGGGTCGCGCCGCGCAATCCTGCACATCGTATTTCTCGGATTCTCATCAGGTCGTTCGATCTCTTCGGAAAATTTGAACCGTCGGTTCGAATGGTACATCCGCATCCAACGGAAATATCGGCCTCGGGCATCGTGAATGGCCCAAGCTCTTCAAGTTCGCGCTCGAGGATCCCGGGGCATCCACCAAGATCATCTCATCGCACCACGCAGCGTACATATGATGTTGGCAATGAGGTGATTTGACAACCACCGCATCGAATGCTTTCGGATTCTGTCCATTGGCGTAGTAGTACGAGCGATCGTAGAGGTTGACCCCTCGGCTGCTTGCAACGATCGTATACGAGCCCGATTCCAACACGGCGGCTAATCCGGATCTCCAGAGCTCGCCGAACGACTCGCTCCGAAACATACCGTCGCCGAGCATCCGCACCTTGGCGACAACCTCCATCGGCTCGAATCGCTTTGGATCCAAGGTGCCTCCCAGTGAAACTCGAATCGTGGCACCAACCCCTGCAGAGAACGCAGCCTGCACGGCTGGTGCATCGACTATCGGCAGCAACGTTCGACCTCGGTAACCTGCGCGCATGAGCGTTTTCAGGATCGCATTGCTATCCCCGGATGCGCCGGAACTGGTCGCATCGGCCGCATCGACGAGGGCTACGGTTCCCGAACGATTCGTGCGCTCGCGTTCCATCATCCTCGCTGCCATCGAATCCAAAGATTCCAGCGGTACTTGCATCCGCTCGTGATACGCCCAAAACTCACGAGCAATCTCTAGCGCCGATGCGGCAGCCTGTTTCTCTTCCCCATCCATCACGACAAAACTTGTTGTTCTCAGTTCGGGAACGTCAGTGAACGGATTGCCGATGAACACTCCCGCAGAGAGTCCTTTCGCTGAATTTTCTAGCCGTTGGGCATATTCAATGCATTTCCCAAAGAGACCCGTCTCGGTGATCAATTCGTCTCCGCGAACGAGCGCCGGAATTGCGACTTTTGCCGTGACCGGACGAACATCTTCGTCGAGGATACGAAGCAACAGGGTGGCCGCGCGCTCCCCGGTTTGAAAAAAATCGACGTGAGGGTACGTGTGATACGCGACGATCGCATCGCTGTGCTTGAACATGCGATCGGTTGGAATACCATGCAAATCCAACGACAGCACAACAGGGATTTTCTCCCCAAGGATCTTCCGACTTTCCTGCAACAAATAACCTTCGGGATCCCACTCCAACTCGCTCGCCATCGCGCCGTGCATGCAGAAGTAAACACCATCGAGTGGGCCTTGAGATGCCGCATTCCGGAGCGACTCCAAAAACTCTTGGGAGATTCGCTCCCACGCACGTCCCTTGAGAGTACCTCCCGAAGTGATGAAAAAGGCGCTATAGGTGGGAACCAATTCGACATCGCTGCGTTTATCGAACACAGCGAGGGCCCCTCCGATTTCGTTGCGAACAGTTCGGTGGTACTCGATCAGCTCGCTCCCAAAACGAACGCCAAAGTCCTCATAATCACTTCCGTTCGGATTAAAGGTCGATACTTCTTGTTTGCATTCGGCAATCAGTATGCGCTTCATAGGAATCGTATCTTCGTCTCGACCAACAAAATCTGTGCAGGCTACTTTTCTGCTTCCACATAGTCATGATGCAGTAGGAATTGAATCGCCCACCAAACCACAATCGCGCCGGCGAGATAGGCTAATCCCGCGATCGAAAGCATGCGTTCAATACCCACCGAGCTTTTCCAAGCTCCCACCGCCAGCGGCGCGAAACCGGACAGCATCGCTCCGAAAAAATTGAGAACACCAACCGCCGTCGCTCGAGAGCCTTGGGGAACCACCTCGAATGCCGCCGGAAAGATGTTTCCGATCATGAGCGAGCTGAAGAGGCCAAAACCGATCAGCCATGGATAGGTTGTCGCGAGGGATTGGCTTTGACCGATCATATGCATGCAGGGAGCGCAGGCGAGCATGCTGACGCATAGCAACCAGAAACGAGCGGAACGGGTCTTTTTGGCCAGTTTATCCGCAATCACGCCACCTAAAAACAAACCGATTAGTGTGGATGATTGCATGGAGCCCGTGGCTGCAAAGGCTGCATCGGCGAGCCCTAGATTGAATTTTTCCTGCAGGTAGTTTGGCAGCCAAGAATACAACATCCAGAGCCCAAAAACAAAAATTGGAAACGCGATGCACAGCAGCCAAAACGTCGGGATTTCATAAAGTGCAACTGAGTTTATGGATTGTTTGAATTTCAATTCAGGATTCGATAGCGCACGTTCGTCTTTGGTTTCACTAGGTTCTGACACGTGGCGAAGGAAGAATCCGTAAGGGATGGCATATAGGATTCCGACCGCCCCGAGCGCAAAGAAAGCGTATCGCCACCGTCCTTGCTCTGCCATCCAACCGCCGTACCATGCCCCGGCCACGGTTCCAGCGATTTGTGCCGTGGTTAAAATTGCGATCGCCCGAGACCGTTGATGGCTGGGCGTCGAGTTCGCGGTCAGTGCGATTGCCGCCGGCATGTACAAGGCTTCCGAGATCCCCATGGCCGCTCTTAACCCCAACAGCATCCAAACAGAAATCGACATGCCGGTCAGGACCGTTACGGCACTCCAAATGACCAGCGATGCTACAACCAGATGCTTTTTTGAAAAGGTGTCGGCAAGCTTCCCTGCGATAGGGCAGCCGATTCCATAAACCCACAAAAAGATTGCACCGACCCATCCTAACTGGGTGTCGGTCA
The DNA here is from genome assembly GCA_046318275.1 of Pirellula sp. Classification (GTDB taxonomy): domain Bacteria; phylum Planctomycetota; class Planctomycetia; order Pirellulales; family Pirellulaceae; genus JBKCUI01. Next base: position 5,820 of record JBKCUW010000066.1, read on the forward strand.
TCGCCAAATCTACCTTCAAAACTTTGAACATGGCAAAGACAGCTTGCCTGTCGCAGTAGTTCAAGAAGTAGGCGACCCACATGAATCCCACAATTGCAATGATCTTTGCTGTCGATGGGAAGGGATTCGACGGATTGCCCGCGGTAGTGGGCGAGGCTTGCGGCGATGTCGCTGTGTACGGATCGATGGAGGCAGGCGTTCCTCGGTAGGGCGAGGAGGGTACCGGTTCATCGTTTGGATTGTTTTCAGCCATCACTCATGCTCCGCATCTAGAGCAACGACTCGACAGCCACTTCCTCACCGATCACAGCAACACAGTCCCCTTGCTGAGTCAAGCATGGGACGCGGGCGGTGATGAGAAATCCATCCCGCGACGATTCGATGGTTTCGGGTTCACGATCGGGGCGCTCGAGATGGTGAATGTATCCCACCGGTTGTCCGCGCGAAACCCGATCGCCGAGATCCACTGCGACTTCAAAGACTCCGGATTCTGGGGCAAGCAAATAATTGTCGGCATGAAGCGCCTGGGTAAGAATCGCAGGGGGTTTTCCAAGGGATGCCCGGGTTTGCAATTCTCCCTCGAGGACGCCCAGGTGAATCAGAACATTTCGAAGGCCCCCCTGTGCGATGCGATGGACCGATGCCGGCACACCTTCACCACCTCCGAGTTCCGTCGTCACAACCGTTTTGCCTTGGTTCTCCGCCTCCACGGGCAGTAAACCCGATCCCGCGATATCGGTGTACAAGAACGAGAAGTCGGTGTTCCAAGCGAGCATCGCTTCGAGCATCTTGCGACGCTGCGATTGATCGGGGACCAAATGCATGTGCGAACAGGGAACAAAGTCCATGCTGCGTCCTCCGGAATGGATGTCGATCACCGCGTCCGACATCGGGAACAGCGTGTGGGTCAAGTAATGAGCGATTTGACTGGTTACGCTTCCCTCGGCGTTCCCCGGGAATGCACGATTCATGTTCATGCCATCGAGGGGTGATAATCGCGTAGCAGCTCTTGCCGCCGGAAAGTTGAGAGATGGGATCAAGATCAATCGGCCATGGATGACGTCGGGGGTTAGCTCGCGCGCCAATCGCATCGCGGCGATTTGTCCTTGATATTCATCTCCATGATTTCCACCTAGCACCAAGACAGTCGGTCCTTCGCCTCGGGCCAAAACCGTGATGGGAATCATCACGTTCGCCCAGCCTCCTAGATTGTGCGAGTATGGGACTCGCAGGAAGTTTTGCTGCTTCCCATTTTTAGAATAGTCGATGCTAGTGATGATCATGGCTTACGGTTTTCCGCTCACCGAGAACTTGGGCACACTCCAAACACCTTCTGTCGGTCTGAGCTCCCCGATCTTTTTTCCATTCTCTATGAAGACGATTCGAGCGTAATTGCCTTTAGGGACACGAACAGCAAGATAGTTTTTGACGGTGTAGCTGGCGCCTTTCGTGGGTGGTTGCAACTTATAACTAAGAGTCAATTCCTGGCCGTTGGCGGTGACTCGCTGCACCTCAAAGGCTTTGTCCAGATCTTCCGGGGCAGGCATCACTCGGGAAACAAGCAGGATTTGCTCTTTTTGGAAAAGCTCTGCGGGGGGAGCAAAAGGCTTCTTAGGTGGATTGGTTGGCGCCGGGTGGAAGATTTCCGCAAACTGTTCGGGGGATTGCAGCACGGCGTAAAGCGCCGGGTCTTTTTGGTCATCCCAATTGCCCACGAACGACTGGTAATCGCCGGTACCGATTCGCGAGAACTTAACCTCTTGCCCTTCGGTTTGATTGGCAGCGTTTGATGTTTCGCTGCGCACCTGTGGGTTTGCACACCCCAAAAGAAACAGACCTGTAAGCCCTGCAGGGATCAGAAAAAATCGGATGAATCGCACTGGAAGTTCCTTTAGTACAGAGAGCGGCGTGGGGACTAGACGGCAGATTTTATCCGAATTGGAGAGAGTTGTGGTGCGTGCTCCGAGACGAGCAGCCTGTTAAAAAACAGAAGCGGCACTGCGCGAACTGTCGGGTGATTCTCGATTGATCCGACGGAACCCGACCGTTTGCTTCGGGTCGTCACAAGTTCGATCGCTATGCGACGGGTTGCTATCGCTTCTTTTCGACTTGGTTTCGGATGTAGTTGGGGTCACGCGCGTTGGACAACGCGACATCGTACGTGATCTCGCCCTTTTGGTACAAATCAAAAAGAGATTGGTCCATCGTGTTCATTTTGTTCTTGCGACCTGTCTGCATCTCGCTGTAGAGCAGGTGCACGTTCCTTTCTCGGACTTGATTCCGCACTGCCGGAGTCGCGATACAAATTTCAGTCGCGAGGATCAACCCTTTCCCCTCGGCCTTCGGGAGCAACTTCTGGGCGATGATCGCTTGCAAACTGTTTGCGAGTTGTACGGTGATGCTGTTCTGCTGTTCAGCTGGGAACACGCTATAGATCCGCTGGATGGTTTGGATGGAATCGGGGGTGTGCAACGTAGCGATGACCAGGTGGCCTGTTTCGGCGGCGATCAAGGCTGTTTCCATCGTTTCGAGATCGCGCATTTCTCCGACAACGATCACATCGGGATCCTGTCGCAATACATGCCGCAACGCGCTTTGATACGATTTGACGTCTCCAAGCATCTCCTGTTGAATGATGATGCTGCGATTGTTGACATGCTCAAATTCCACGGGATCTTCGATCGTGATGATCTTCGTCCTGCGCGTCGAATTGATCATGTTGATGATGTAATTCAGCGTGGTGGTCTTGCCCATACCTGTTGGGCCGGTGATGAGGATGAGCCCATCGGTGAGACGGCATAGATCATCAATGGCCTCGGGCAATTGGAGCTCTTCCGAAGTACGGACATGGTTTTCGCTGAGACGGATCGAAAACTCTGGGGAACCCGCGTGCAGGTAAACGCTGATGCGAAATCGTCCAATCCCCTCCAATCGCCTCGAGAAGCAGACTTGCCATTCTCTCTCAAACGTCGCTTTTTGAACGTCATTGAGCAAACTGTCGTAGATGCGTTTCAAGTCCTCTTCCTGCATCGGAGGGCCTTCGACCACACGTATCTCTCCATGGACTCGCATTGCAGGTGCTATCCCGCCTACGAGGTGCACGTCGCTGGCACCTAGTTTGCGAGCTGAGGAAAGGACTTTTTCAATCGTGATGGCCATGGAGACTCTACGAGGAAGACGGAATAGAGCTAACTTCTGCGGAAGAGTTTGCCGAGGGAACGGATTGGATTCCATCCTCTCGATTCTAGGTTATTCAAGCGTTGCTTGGCCTGCTGATGGTTTTGGCACAAATTGCTGCATTGCTTGTAGCTGCGAATCGCAGCGTCTTCCAATCCAGCACCCTCTTGGCATTGCCCCAGAACGTACCATGCGAAATACATCTCAGGTGATTTTTCGACGGCGATCGATGCTCGCTGGGCGCCTTTGGCGTATTCGCGGTAATGCAGGTAGATCAATGCCGACTCGAGGGGGACCAAACTATCGCTTGAGGCGACTTGGGCTTTGTCAAAGCAATGCCGGTCCGTGCGTTGCTTGAGCGCAACCATCAATTCGCCGCGGACTTGCCACTGGTATGCACTCTCGCCGCGCACTTTCATCGCGCCATCGATCAAGTGGTTGCTTTGCTTAAGGTCCCCTCGGCGGCACTCGGCTTGAGATTGCGTCGCCAACAAGTCGGCGTGGTTGGGGAAAAGTTCCAGTGCTTTTTTGCTCCAAGTGCTCGCTTGAGGGTACTCTCCGAGCAAAATCAGCATCTGGACTTGGCCAACCCATGCGGACAAGATGCTTTTGTCGATTTCCAAGGCGCGCGAATAAAATCGCAGGGCGTTTTCGTGCTTGCCTTCGCGGCGGTTACTATCGGCCAACTTTAACCAGTGGGTCTCGGTCTCCTGTGAGCTGAGGGACAACTCCGGTTCGTTTTCGGGATCAAGCGAATCCCCGCTATCAAATTCTAGTTTTCCAAATCTCGCCACGAACTATTTCCTGTAGGCCACGAGAGGCTCAATTCACGGATCAATGCGAACACCTGCGACCATTGTAATTCATTTTGGCTTAGTACCAACGGATCGAGGTCCATGGAAATGATCGCAAAAACACTCGTCCCAAGATTCTTTGCTTGGGAATGAGACCGATTCTGCCAACATCGATCGTATTATTGGAATTGAGTGTACGCATTGAGGCTGGGGCACCCGTCATGCCGGTTACGTTTTCCGGGACAATCCCATCTAGGGATACAAAGATGCATCCTTGAGCGACTGGGATTTCAAAATCGGCGACTCGCTCCATAAACCCCATGGGCTGCCACTCGCATTCTTTGTTATCCACGAAAAGCGTCCTATTTCTCCACGATACCACTTGGCCCGCTTCGGCGACTTGGCGATTGATTCGCGTTCCCTCGACACGGAGAAGGGCAGGAACGTTATTGATTTGATAATTGAAATCAATTCGGCCGATGTCGTAGACGACCAGTTGACCATTCTTGGTTGGGCTCGCGTTCGCATACCAAATCACATCTCCAGGATTTAGATCGGTGGTTTCGGATAGGAATCCGATCGGGGTTATATATGCCCCCAGTGTCCGGACCGTTCCTCCGTAAATCAAACCGAGTGCAAGCGTCACTACCCCCATAAACCGAACGCGAGTCCCCCATTCCTCCTGCTGCCGAAAGAAAATATCCGCGATCGAAATCGTATGCAACGCAAAGAGCAATCCGAGGCAAACGCTCCCCAATCCTGTCCCTGCGAACGCGACAGAGAGAATGAATAATACGATCCACCCACCCAGCCAAAACCTACCCGCAAATTCGCCATGTACGCTTTGTTGGAGCCCCCCCACGAGCAGGCAAAGATAATCACCGAGGGTCCATCGAAAACTGACTTCCCGTCGATTCGCACGCAATGCATCGTTTGCAACGTCCGCAGCACCATAACGAATGCGGTTCAATGTCGATCGCAACCAGTTCGGGATAGCTCTCTGACGCTTGCTCGCTCGCGGAGGAATAACGTCCACGGAACCCAAAGCCAAACTCGCTTGGCAACGAGCGCACCGTTTCATCCCGGGCATATTGTTAAAGTCACAGCTAGGGCATTGCATCTGTCAATCCTAGTGATCATCGGCTCGCTAGCGTTGGTTTCGGATTTCGATCCGGTTCTGCACATGGACCTCGTTCTCGTAAAACTCGGAGGTCATCGTCCGTTGCTCTTCCTTGCCGATGATCTCGGCCAACGCTTCTGCGACATCCAAGCAACGTTTTCCTTTGATACCAATCGTTTTGATCGTTACCCGCCCGTGCTTGTCCACTTCGATTTCAATTTCTTCCTGTGCCATTTTCAGTTTCTTTCGTCAGTCCAAAGGCTCTTAGGGGCCAATTGCGATTACGGGGATCGATTGGTTGGGGGAATCTACCAGTTGCGAACACGGATTTTGACCGATTCGGTTTCGGTCATCTCCTCGTCGACAATGGTCAGTCCCCGATTTTTTAGCTCGGAAACGATTCGGTGATATGCGTATTGCTGAGTAACGCGACCTAAGAGTTCTTCGCCGATCGCGCGCAATTGCGATTTAGACACCCGCTCCCCTTCCATGCAGATCTGCAACGCCCCTTTGGAGTCTCGCTTAAAGGTCGCGGTGATTCCATCGCGCTCGACGACAATCGCCTCATCGGTACCAAAGGTATCCGTAAGGACTTCGCTGTCGTCCACCTCGATCGTCTCCCGCGTCTTAGATTTCACCTGCGATGCGATATTTGAGGCCTCGTGCTGGATAGTGGTGAATCCACTCGTCGCAATGGCGGCGGTAACCGCTGCGGTGATCATGGGCCAATTGGCAATGACTATTGGGGCAACGACCAATACGGTACTCATTTCTTGCTCCTGTCTATTTTCAATCCAGCAAAAGTTGTTTGGACTCCAGCCAACACTACTAAAGTCCGATCTATCCTATAGTTCGATTTTTCGACGAGTGAGGCTTTGTTCGTCGATCGCCGCGGTTTTGCTCGCAGGTCGTGCGCGGCCTTGGGACCATTCCCTCAATCGCGACAATTCTTCATGCATGGTTTTCGAAAGCGGGACAGTTTCGCGAACGCTGTTTTCCAGGAGTTTTGTGTCCATGGAAATCCCTCCACTGAACTCGTCGAACATCGCTGAGATGATCGCTTCCTCAATTTCTGCTCCATTGAACCCATTGGTCAGATCGCTGAGACGCCCCAAGTCGAATTTTGCTGGATCCCTCGACCGCTTTCTCAAATGGATTGAAAAGATTTCTTTCCGCTCGGAGTGGTCCGGTAGATCCACGAAGAAGATTTCATCGAGTCGTCCCTTGCGGAGCAGTTCAGGGGGAAGCTGGCTGATGTCATTGGCGGTCGCGATAACGAAGACGGAGGATTTCTTTTCGGACAGCCACGTCAGCAACGAACCGAAGACACGGGATGATGTTCCTCCGTCGCTCCCCGCCGAGGACGTAGCTCCCGCGAAGGCTTTGTCGATTTCATCGATCCAAAGGATGGCCGGCGAGACACTTTCGGCAACTTGGATCGCCCTACGAACATTTTCTTCGCTGGACCCGACCAAACTGCTGAACATTCGGCCCAGATCAAAGCGCAAGAGAGGAACGTGCCATAGACTTGCAGCCGCTTTCGCGCAGAGGCTTTTGCCGCAGCCTTGGACACCCAACAGAAGCACACCGCGGGGCGGCATGAGCCCGAACTGTTTGGCCTTGTCGGTGAATGCAACGCTTCTCTTGGTAAGCCACGTCTTCAGATTATCGAGTCCCGCAACCATCGATATGTCTTCGACGGTATCGCAATACTCGAGCAATCCGTCCTTCTTGATGATCTGACGCTTTTCGCTAAAAACGATATCGATGTCGTCTGCAGTCAATTGGTTGTCGGTAACCAGCGTTTTTGCGAAGACATTTTCAGCCTCTTTAAGAGTCAGGCCACGAGCGGCTTGAAGCAACTGCTCCTTTGCGACCGGGTTCAAATCGATTTTGACCTTCGGGTTGTCTTTGACCTCGTCGACAATTCTGTCGAGCAGCTTGCCGAAGTCGCGAGTATCAGGAAGTCCAAACTCGACCAAGGTGATGTCTTTGGACAACTCAGGTGCAATTTTGACAAGCGGCGAGGTGATGATGATCGACTTGTAACTGTCGCGGATTTGGTAAGCAACATCGCGCAGTTTGCGAATGACGGTCAGGTTGCACCGTTCGTCGCACGTGAATCGGTGGAAGTCCTTAAACAAATAAATCGATGGCTCCACATGCTGGATGACTTGGTCCAGCGCAACCAACGGATCCATCGTGTTGTTCGAAGCGTTTTTGCCCGCGCGAGGTTCGTTCCCGACCTTGATCAGTCCCTGCGTGATTGTCCACGTATAGAGATGTTTTTTGCGGGCGTTGGCGATCTGACGAAGACTTTGCTCAACCCGTTCTTCTTCCCAAGTAGAGACGTAGATGATCGGGTAACGAGCACGAATCAGGACATCGATTTCCTGAGTTGCGGGGCTAGTTCTATTCCGAGATGGGCTGTTGGTAGCCCCCGGATCGGGTGTGGATTCCATCGAAGGATCTGGCACAGAGCGAATTCCTAGACGAGCTTGAAGAGCCGGAAAAGCATGTTAGGAGCGGCAGGCCGATGGTGAACGTGGCCGTCGCGAACCCCCAACCCCCTCCAAGTATAACAGAAACCGATCTCAATTCATTGGATCAGTCTGAATCTTTGCATGGGGTTCCGAAACGCAGCTGATGGGTTTTAGGGGGGCTTCCTGAAGCCTCGATGAAACGGTCCGATCGTCCGGCGATTGGAGTTGGCTAAGGATTTCGAGGATTGGACCCGAGGCGCCGAAGACGAAAATGCGTCCGTCGGGCATGAGCTCAAGTTCGGTCAGCGATGTTTCGTCGTCAGCATCCACGTTCAACACTCCTCGAAGTTCAAGAGCCTATCCGACCAGCTCGAAAACCGCGGCTAACGCCAACGCGGCTAAAGCGATAGCGTTAACACCATAGCGAACCAAGGTTTTCGTGATGACTCTGAAGTCCCCATGAAGTTTTGCATCGATCGATCGCTTAAACAAGTCGCAGGCCTTTGTCCCGCGCCAACTTTCTCGCCAACTCTGCATCTTTCTTCGCGATGAATCCATTTAGAGACGGGTGGTGTTTCGCTTGCCACTTGGGCAAATATCCGTCGCGAAGACTAAAACGCACCTCAGGCATATTCATGGCGATCCAATCCACGATCGGACGGTAACAGCAGTCGAAGTGCCCGGGGAGCAGCAAGTGCCGGATGATGAGAATCCCTCTCGTATGAACATGGTTGAGATTTCGAGAGATAATATCCACGTAATGGGGAACACCCGCGACCGCAGTCGCGCAATAATTGTTCCCAAACTTGAAATCGGCGACGTAGTATTTGGCGATCCCATCGAGCAAGTCCAACGCCGCGGTGCTCGAGTAGAAGTCAGACTTCCAAACGATATCGGGGAGATCGTCTATCGCGTTCATGACCTCTAGGATTCCCGGCAGATGGATCGTGGGTTCTCCTCCGACCCATTGGAGGTTTTTGGCACCTTGGGTGCGGCCCCAGGCGATCGCCGCTCGCAGAAAATCGGGGGTCAGAAGGGTTCCAAGTTTTGGATTGAACGCGTTTTCCTCGGCGATGCAAAATTTGCATCGCAAATCACAGCCCGATGTGTAGAAGAGATGGGAGGGTACCAGTTCGGGCTCTTCGCCCCACTCGACGCGGTGACGAAATACACGGACTTCATCCAAGGCATAGCATTTCCCTCGAACTCCACTCGTTCGATCATTTCCACAGTGATGTTCGCACAAATGGCAGTTACGCAGGTGCTGTTGGGCTTGTTCTGCATTCTGGGCGAGCACGGTGATGTTCATGAGCGAAGAGCCACGCACGAGAGATTGCTAGACACGCAGAAACTGGAACTTCACCGTAATAGTGGAAGGGAAACGGTCAAGCAAACAAAGCTTGGATCGGTTTGCCCTCGTCGAGCAATTGGTACGGACGACCTTGGTTATCGGTCGCTTGCAAGTTATCGATCCCGACGGCGCGGTAAACGGTCTTGGCAATATCCGCCGGGGTCACTGGATTGTCGGCTGGGTATTCTCCATACCTATCGGTCGTGCCATACGTTTGTCCCCCGCGGATGCCGCCGCCGGCCATTAGTACGCTTTGACAATGGGTCCAATGATCTCGCCCGGCACCGCTGGTTCCACCAGAACGCGGATCGCCGATCTTTGGTTTTCGGCCCATCTCGCTGGTGACCATCACCAGCGTTTGATCCAACAGTCCACGCTGGTGCAAATCGGCGAGCAGTGCAGCAAACGCGCGATCGAATTCGGGGAGTAAATGCTTTTTGAGGCACTCAAAGTTATTGCCGTGCGTGTCCCAAGCACCTTCGCTCTTGCATGCGTCAGCAATCGCTTCGTTCTCTTTCCAAAAGATCGTGATGAATGGTACACTCGCTTCAACCAGACGACGAGCTAGCAGCAAACTCATCGCATTGACGGTAGAACCGTAGGAGTCTCGCACGGATGTGGATTCCGATTCGAGGTCAAAGGCCCGAGTGGTGCTCGATGATAAGAGCAACTGCATGGAGCGTTCTTGTTGCTTCGTCCAATGGGACTGGCGAGCGACTCGGTCCAAATCGCGCTGCGCGCGATTCATCCGCTGAAGCAGATCCGTTCTCGATTGCAATTGCCCTGCGGTGGTATCGCCGGTCAAGGCCAACGAGGGAGCTTGGAATTGCAATGGTTTGTCCAAGGATCCATCGACATAGAGCGGGTCGTACTCCACTCCCAGCTTTGCCGCAAATTGTCCCGGACGCGTATAGGGGGCCTTGCTCGGTTTGTGGGGCAAAGTCACCACATTGGGCAAATCGGGATTCTGTGGAACCCTCGATCCGACCACACAACCCATGAAGGGCCAATCGTCGGCATAAGGCCTACGGTCGTTCCCTAGCGAGAGAAACGTCGGGTCAGGAACATGTCCAGTCAAATTGTAATAGTAGCCCGCGTGGTGATCGTTGGTGCTGACCGAAGCGCCGACCGAACGAACGATCGCGAGATGGTGGGCTTGTTGGGCAACCAGAGGCAGATGCTCGCAAAGCCGGATGCCGGGGGCGCTGGTTGCGATCGATTGGAACGGGCCCCGGTACTCGAGGGGAGCATCGGGCTTCATGTCCCATGTGTCGATATGCGATGCACCGCCGCAAAGGAAAAAGAGGATTACCGATTTTGCCTTGGGATGCTTGGAATCGGTTGGATTGGCAGGCTCTTGGTTGGCAACTCCGTCCATCGCAATACCGCGAGCCAAGTTGCTTAGGCCCAGGGGCAATCCGGCCAGCACGCTGGACGATGCGACGAGGAAATCGCGGCGGTGGGTTCGAGCGAATCGTTGCATTCGATGACGAGCCTTGCTGATGGTTCTCGGACGCGATACGTGACAACTTTGTTTTTAAAAGTACTGCTACAAAATGGCTTCTATCGGCGATCCCTTGCTGATCGCTAACGGGCGACCTAGACGATCGCGAATCTCTGTTGATGGGGCGTAACCCAAGCAATGATAAATCGTCGCGGTTAAGTCTTGTGGTTCGACGCGGCCGTCGAGTGGGTATGCACCTTGTCTATCCGATGCGCCGTAGACCGTACCACCGCGAACGCCACCACCTGCGAGTGCACCGCTGAACACATGTCCCCAGTGATCCCTGCCGCCACTCGGATTGATTTTGGGAGATCGACCGAATTCCCCGATCCAGACGACGAGCGTTTCGTCGAGCATCCCTCGCTGCTCCAAATCCTCAAGCAGCGCGGAGTAGGCTTGGTCCATCGGCGGCATAAGTGCGGTCTTTAGACGCTCTGCGTTTTTCGCATGGGTGTCCCATGCCGGTGCGACATCTTCATCGGTTTTCCAACGCGTCCAATTGACTTGAACCAATGACACCCCCGATTCAACCAACCGACGGGCTAATAAAACACTTTGTCCGAATCGATTGCGGCCATAGCGTTCGCGAACTTGATCGGGTTCTTGTTCAATCGCGAACGCTTTCTGCGCATCGCGGGTACGAATCAGATCGATCGCTTTGGACTGCCATGTGCCCCAACGCTCAAGGTTCGGATGGGCTTGGAGTTGATCGAGGCGTCGGTTGAGTTGCGATAGAAAGGTGCGGCGTTCCGCAAAGTGCTCGGGGGTTAGGTCCGCGGGAAGAGCGATGTCGGGTACTTTGAAGTCAGCTTGGCTGGGATCGCAGTTGACCAACCACGGGTCATCGTGGCTACCGAGCCAACCAGCGTCTTGGCCTGGCCAAACGAGTCGTCCCGTATTCCAGATCTCTTCGGGCAATCGAATGGATCCGGGGAGTGGGCCTCGGTCACCGCGTAGATGCCGAACGACAGCGGCCATGCTCGGCCAATCGTTGGGTGCCCCTGGCAATGCGTTTTCTTGATTCTTGGGTGAGTGAGGGTAGCCGGTCAACATCCAATAGCCACTCGAGGAGTGCGCGTTGTCATCGGTGGCCATGGCGCGAAGCACCGCGATCTTGTCGGTCAATTTCGCGGTCAGCGGCATCAGCTCGCCGACATGTAGGCCCGGCGTTGCGGTTGGTATGGGTTTGAACTCTCCGCGGATTTCGGCGGGTGCGTCCGGCTTGGGATCCCACGTCTCATGCTGGGGTGGACCGCCCAGCAAGAAAAGGACGATGCAGTTCTTTGCCTTGCCGAACGAACTCTGCAAATTAGCGCCGAGTTTGTCCGCTTGCGGAGGCAATGCTGCCGAGGATCGCTGGTTGAGGAGTTGTGGAAGGGACAGGCCAAACGCGCCTAACGCTCCGACTCTCAACCATTCACGCCGCGAGACGCCATCGCAAAGCATGGATCCCCCCCCGTGAAGCGATACCCCACCGAACGAAAAATCGTCCGAACGCGGACCGGCGCCGTTAGTTGAGCGGGGGACGAATGGCATGGTAGGGAGGAATCCTTCCGATTTCAGCTTTGAAATCAACAAGGCATGGAGGTCAGGGGAGCCCCCAGTATAGCTGCTACTGGTCTCTCCGGACTACACCTGTCTTCACGATATCGATGGCGCCGCATCGATGGCGCCGCATCGATGGCGCCGTCGCTGGATTTGCCGATTCGCACGCTCAGACCAACTGCGGCAATCCGTTGACACACCCGCCACGCTGTTTAGCCGATGTAGGCACGCACTCGAGGGGGATTCACACCGACTCCAGTCACGTGGCTAAATCTGCGATATCGCGGAAAGTTTACAGGCAAAGTCGCCCCATGGACTAGCTACATTTCTATATACTTTCTTCGCAATGCACGAGGCATTCCGATCGACCGCGTTGCTTGCCTACAACATGCAGTGTAAGTAACTCTGTTCAATTCACTTCATTACCCCACAACTCAGGAATTGATTCATGTCCGACAATCCATACGCTCCAGCGTCTGCAACTACTGGCGGTTATGTTCAGGGACAGATATTCGACATCTCGGACGCTGAAATGATTCGAAAGCAGCACCTAAGCCACGAAGCTTCGATCCAAGGTATGGGGTCGTTGTATCTGTTGGGAGGTGTGCTGGGCTCGTTGGGTGGGTTGGTCTATGGCGGCATGGGGATTGCCGCAATGTCAGGGGTCGCGGGAGCGATTCCCGATGGTGATGGTCCGGGGCCGACCCCTGCTGTCATGGGTGGAATGTTTGTCGGCATAGGCGTGTTTGTGTTGGCTGTCTCCATGGCACAGTTGTATGCTGGATGGACCATGCGGAAACTAGATCCGAAAGGAAAGATCCTCGCGATCATAGTCACGGCGATCGGACTGCTTGGCTTCCCATGCGGAACGCTGATCTCGGCATACACGTTGTACTTGCTCCTATCGCCGAAGGGGGAGTTTATCTATTCCCCGCAGTACAAAGAGATCCGCGCTGCGACACCGCACATCAAGTACCGATCAATTGTCGCGTGGGTACTGTTGGCATTGATCCTGATTTTCGTTGTCCTGCTATTCTTGGCCGCGTTTCTAGGAGGCATGCGGTAGCCATCAAGCCTAGGGCAATCATTCGTGATGAAGTCATCCTCCATTGCGGTCTCATGAGTGACTGCGATGGAGCAAGTGTATTGATGGTACTCGGTTTGCTGATGATCCGATGAACTGTGTTTTTGTAGTAATGATTTCTTCCGATCAGCAACTCCCTAGGAGCCTGATCCCTTCGATTGCGGC
>JBKCUW010000067.1:0-3127 GCA_046318275.1 Pirellula sp.
CTACGAGTACTTTGATGCGGACGATGACAACTCCGAAGACCTCTCGACAATTGGCCCTAATCACTTTGTTTATGATTCGCCGTCATTTGAGGCATGGTTGTGCCGCTACTGGCTTGAAAACGAAATCGTCTTCGCCCATCACGATCGTATACAAATGCCTCGTATCCCGCCTAGATTCATCCGAGCGTTCACGATAGACGCCTACATCGAAGATACATAAGACGGCAGAACATCGAGTAAGTCTGCCCGTTGCCGGGCACCCTCCCCACACCACCACGGCATGCGGGTCCGCACCGGGCGATTTAACGAAGATGAGCAAGCTCGGCCCATAAGGTCTTGAGACTCAAATCTCCTTGCTCGGCTAACCAAACGTTCGTCATACCAACTCCACTCGCAATCGTCTTGGCCATGTGCCAGGGACCTTTACGACTCTTGCCGTGCCGGATCCGCCTGTTTGCGTGGCTCGTTCGCCCTTCCGCAGTTGCCTTCGCCTCGTGCTTGTTCCCTTGAAGTGGTCATTTGGTATATTGATCTCCTAGAGATTCCTATCTCGCGCAGGGGACTTAAACCCCACGAACCAAAGCCCATGACGGGCGTACCCATATCGTCCACCGGAGCCGCGATCCGGTCCTAGAAAAATGGAAGCGTCATCCGGCGCGGCCCGGTGACGATAGTCCATCTGCATTCAATTTAACTGAGTTCACTATGGAAATTGATCTACACAAGGCCAAGAAACGAATTCGCAAGTACGTTGAGCAACGCATCAAAGATTACCCTGATTACGTCAACTGTGGCCCCGGAAAAGATGCCGATCCAATCCAAGCAATTGTACTCGGGTTTTACGCAGCGCAGGGCGGATATGTATACCTCGTGTTCGATACTCGCCCCGGCAAGAATCTGGATGGAGAATGGACTCTTCACATGGATGAGCCAACGATATGCCATTTTCCTAAGTGGTGCGATTTCTATGAGAACGCGTGTGATGGAAAGTCCGTCTCTTTGATTATGGATGACGGAAGCACCAAGAAAATCCAAGGTCTGGTCGACCATGCAGACGACTTGATCGATGAGAAATCTGAACACGAACTAAACGCCTACTTCGGTGACATGCTTAAGAATCTGATGGCCGAACTGAAGCAGGATGGAACCCTTGCAAGACTGCCTCTGCGAAAAGACGCATTTATGATCATCGAGGAATTCGACGGCCGTTACTTTTGGCCAGAACCTCGTTCGGTCAAAACCAAAGGCCGTATCCTTGCTTAGAAAACGCAGAAATCGGGTAAGGATGCCCATTTCCCGGCACCCTCCCCACACCACCATTCACATCACCCATCCACCATCCCCTTCGCCACACCAGCCGCCTTGGCAAAATCATCCCCGGTGACCAGCAGGTAACTCTGCTGGGCGATCCGTGGCGAGTTGCCAAGCCAAGAGCAGACCACGTGCAGTGGGAACTCGCGCTGGAGTAATCGTGTCATTTCGGCAGGAAGGTTTGCGTTTTTCCAACTCGGTTCTGTTGTTGCTGCAGCTAAGCAGTCGCTATAATGCGTAAGCCTGAGAAAGGCTTCTTTGTTGTTCCAAGTTCATCTCAGTGCATGAACGAGAGTAGGTTTTGATTTCCTGGGGATGGACCAGTTTTTGGCTTATGCAAATCATTTTCGTTCTAGACCAGGATACTGATACAGATGAGATTGAGCGGGAACTTCGCCAGATAAGCGGTATTTCTTGGGTTTTAGGTTCAAACAATCTTGCGATTCATGTACACGAAAAACTCCTAGAGTCGACGGAGGAACGCATCCTTGACTCCGTAGCTCGAGGAGTATTCCCCAGGCCTCAGAGGATTTCATTGACAACTGAGTATCCAGAATCGACTGCTCTTTGTGGTGCTCTTCAGGTGGAATTGCTAGACCGATACCTTCCGATTGCGATTGAAATGATTACTAAAGACCTCGTGTTGATCGTTGATTCGATTGACGATGAACTTTCCATGCTCACGGTCCGAGGCCCAAAAGAATTGGCATCGGAGGTTGATCGGATCAGCTCATGGATCATGTCAAAGTGTGCTGTCGGCTTACCTCACGAGCCTTAGTCACCACGCCTGCGGTCTCCGGCATCTACGCTCGCGGGCATCCGCCCTGGCTCGCTTCGCGCCTACGACCGCTCGCTCCGCTCTACTTGTCCGCCTCCGGCGACTGGGGGATTCCGGATGGACTCAGGGCAACGCGGAAGCCGATGCTAAGGCTGCGGATCGACGGGTCGTCCCAGAACCGGCCCGCCGACCGACACTCCGCGGCCTCGCGGCCCCAACTGCCGCCACGGAACACGCAGAAAGAGCCCTCTTTTGGGCCAGTCGGATCGCTGACTGCACTTTTGGGATAATCAGCGTACCAATCGCTGCACCACTCCCAGACGTTCCCGTGCATATCGTATAGGCCCCAAGCGTTTGCCTTCTTCTGGCCGACCGGATGCGTTTGATCGTTACTGTTTTCATAAAACCAAGCATAGTCGCCCAGTGATTTTGAACTCTCTCCAAAACTATACGCCGACTTACTCCCTGCCCGACAGGCGTATTCCCACTGTGCCTCGGTGGGCAGACGATAGACGCGACCTGCAGCCTTCTCCTCAGGCAAGTCCGAAAGCTTCTTACTGAATTCGACTGCGTCCTCCCACGAAACCTGTTCGACCGGGTGGTTGGAACTGCTTCCTTTAGTCTCGTCACCTTGGAAGGAACTCGGCTTGGTACCCATCACCTTTTCGTACTGTGCCTGCGTTACTTCATGCACACCAAGATAGTAGTCCTTGTTGATCGTCACCTCGTGCTGGGTTTCGTCTTCGAAACGGGCTTCTTCGCTCTCGGGCGAACCCATCATGAATGTACCCTTGGGGATCAGCACCAGTTTCATCCCGATGGAGTTTCGATAGTCATCATCTCGATTTGCTTGCCGTCAGCGTCTTTTGCCGACACCTTGCTTTCGATGGTGACTGCCCGGCAGACGGTCTTCACACCGTTTTTGTATCGGCCATCGGTCGTGGGGACGGACTCCCAATGGCATACAATCCGGTCAATCAGATTGCGGATGGCGTCGGCCTTCTGGACGTAGCTCCCCTTTTCGACGGCCTGTTGCAC
>JBKCUW010000068.1:0-25394 GCA_046318275.1 Pirellula sp.
CTAACGAGGTGAGCATTCTTGAAGCTGTCAGCGTGCCTCTGCCCGGCGCTAACGCTTAGGGCTCTGATAGGATTCGCTTCGCGAACAAAATCAGAGCCACGCGTGTGAGCAAGTGGCAACTGGACGTTGGATCCCGCTATCCACGATTCAACGCCAGATAGGAATCGTGGTCCCTAACGAGGTGAGCTTTCTTGAAGCTGTCGGCGTGCCTCAACCCGGCGCTAACGCTTAGGGCTCTGATGGGATTCGCTTCGCGAACAAAATCAGAGCCACGCGTGTAAGCAAGTGGCAACTGGACGCAGGAACCCGCTATCCCCCGCTGCTAGCATGATCGGAAGCGTGGTTCCTAGCGAGATGAGCATTCTTGAAGCTGTCAGCGCGCCTCTGCCCGGCGCTAACGCTTAGGGCTCTGATAGGATTCGCTTCGCGAACAAAATCAGAGCCACGCGTGTAAGCAAGTGGCAACTGGACGTTGGAACCCGCTATCCCCGCTGCTAGCCATGATCGGAATCGTGGTCCCTAACGAGGTGAGCATTCTTGAAGCTGTCAGCGTGCCTCTGCCCGGCGCTAACGCTTAGGGCTCTGATAGGATTCGCTTCGCGAATGAATTCTTCTAACTCTTTCTTCCGACGATGACCAAACACATGTCGTCTTCTTGCTCGCACCCGACAATATGCTGCTTGACGCGGCTTATCAATTCCTCGCCGGCCTTTGTCACGTCCCCCTTCGCGAGTTCGATGTGTTGCCGTACTCTTTCGATAGAGAACTGTTCATGCCTTGAGTTGGGGGCTTCAAAGATCCCATCGGTGTACATGGTCAAGCTCTCGCCGGGGTGCAAGTCGAGTTCGAACGAATCGAATTCGATATCCGACATAATCCCGAGTGGCGGGCCGCCGATTTCGGAACCCGGTTCGGTGACGACCCCATCTTTGGTGTACATGATCGGCGGCATGTGCCCAGCGATGACGATCGTGGCTTTGTGCGTAGATTTGTCCAAAACGATGACCGACATAGTGATAAAGCGTTCGGCCTCGAGTGCAGTGATACGATCATTGAGCTGAGCCATGGCTTTCCGCGGATCGTCGATCGATGCAAAAGCGAACCGTGTTTCCGCGGAGAGTTTCGCCATGAACATCGCCGCCGCGACACCGTGTCCAACGACGTCAGCCAACGCGATCACGATCCGATTTTCGTCGAGTTCAAGGTAATCGAAGTAATCGCCACCGATCTGTTGAGCTGGATTGTAGTACTGGTAGAACGAGTACTCTGGGATCTCTGGAGAGCGTCGCGGCAAAAATGCCATCTGCACTTGTCTAGCTAGTTCAAGGTCTTGTTCGACGAGCTTTTGCGCCACCATCCGTTCGTGGAGTTGTGCGTTTTCAATCGCGATCCCGGCTTGGTTGGCGACACCGACGAGGATCTCGAGATCCTTGGCTTCGAATCCACCCTTTTGCTGCACCGTATCGATTTGGATAGCACCGATCGATTCGCCTTCGCTGTCGAGGAGCGGCGCGACGATCATTGAACGTATTTTAAAGTCGGCGACGCTTTGGCTACCGTCAAAGCGAGAGTCGCTTCCGGCATCGAGCGAGATGATCGCTTCCTTGGATTGCATTACTTCCCTAAGAACTGTCCTTGAAATTCGCAGCTTCTCTTCTTGGTCCGGGCGACGAGCTTTGCTCCACCGGGGGGCGATGTTTCCGGTTTCATCCTTGAGTACGATGAAGCCGCGGTCGGCTTGGATGAAGATCGCGAATAGCGAATCCAATACCTTGGGAAGGACTTCCTCAAGCGAGACAGCTTTTCCGAGACTTTTCATGATCTCGAGGATTGCAGCAAGCCGAGCTTCGGCAGAAGCAGCGAGTTGAACACCGAACTGGCTTCCCCGAACATCGATCTTGCCAGTGACAGAGCGAGCACCTACGTCGGACTCCTCATCCTCGACAAACTCGATTCCAAGGTTGGAGTTTGTCGTCGCGCGGGCTGCAGAAACCGTCAATCCGCTGGCTTCGGATTCCTCGCAGTACTCCAACTCGATATCGCAAATCCGAATGGTGTCGCCATTTTGGAGTTTGGTAGCGCCCGAGATCAGCTTGCCATTCACAAATGTGCCGTTGCGGCTACCAAGATCCTCAATCAAATACCCATCCGGGGCCTGAATCGCTTTAGCATGCTGCCGCGAAACAGCACCACTCTCCAAGACGATGTCGCATTCAGGGTGCCTACCCATGACGTACTCAGGCCGATCCAACTGAATGCGTCGTCCGAGAGCGGGGCCGGATATGGTATCGAAGTAGGGCATGTGAGAACTCAAAAGTTGCTTTACGGAATGGAAGGGGAGGGGTTATGGATCGAGTGCCAAGTCCTTGATGCGGTTGGCACAGCCTGATCATGGGCTTGAATCCGCCCCTAATGATACCCGCAACCAATCTTTACCGGGAGGAGCGTATCCACGAAGTAAAGCCACCATCGTACCTATCGGGACGCTCCCAGAGAGGTCGGTTTTCGCACCCTGTGTTGAGACAAATTGCCAACAGAAACATCGATTTTTGACGAATCGGAAAGAGACGGCAATTTGTCGCGATCGTTTGGAATGGCCAGGATTGGGTTGAGGTTCCCTAGGTTTAAGGCGATATTGTACTGCAGCGGGTTTCGGCTGCGGCAGTGTGATGCTGTAGAAAGTGCGCTGTAGAAAGTGTGCGCTAGAAAGTGTGTGATAGAAATATTGCCGCGGAGTTCCAGCAGGAACGTACACCCGGGCCAATTCCCTTTCGGCACCCCACACGGGAACTATGTCCACAGCTTCGAAAATTACGGAACGACGTGCGGCCCGTTTTTGGACCTCCTTCATCCTTGGATTGATGGCGATCAATCTGGGTGTTGCAGCGATGGCTATATGGATGGCTGTCGGCGATCCTTCGTTTCGGCCGATGCCTGAATATGGTGAGCACGCGATTGACTGGCAAGCTCGAAAGAACCTTCAATCGCGATCGGACGCGTTGAATTGGAAAACGAATGTAGAGCGTTCTGCGATACCCCAAGGAATAGTGGTTCAGCTTGCAGACGCGAATGGCGACCCGGTGGTTGGCTGTACCGGTTCGATCCATGCGTATCACTTCACCAGGGCCGATGCGCATCAAAAGGTGAAGGTTGCCCCTGTCGCCGATAGGCCAGGTTGCTACATCGCGCCGATGGATGTTTCTCTCGATGGTCGGTGGCAAGTCACCATCGAACTAGAGCGAGCCCCCGACGAGAAGTTCTTTCTCGATCGCACGATGGAATGGAGCAAAACATGACGCAGTTGCTGGTCGCTGTTTTCGTCGCATCCATCTTGGGATCGGCCCATTGTGTCGGTATGTGTGGGCCGTTTGTGTTATTAGCTAGCGGAGTGGCAAAATCGCGAAGGGATGACTCCGTTCCTACCATAAATCCGACCATAAATTCGCATGCTACTGCATCCGATCCAAACACCGTGAAGATCGATGAGGCCCGTACTGCGTCGAAAAGTTGTAGTGTTCTCTGGGTGGGCTCATTGCAGCGAATGGTTCGAGTGAGTTGTTATCATGCTGGTCGTCTCACAACATATCTGCTCCTCGGAGTAGCGATGGGGGTGATCGGTGCGGCTACAGACGGTTTGGCTGATTACTGGGGGTACGCGAACGTCGCTGCTCGGGTTGTTGGAGCTGTCATGATTGCCCTCGGTATCGGTCGATTGGCGCAATGGCTGCTGGTCAGCAAACGCACGGTCCATCACGGCCTTTGGTGGACTCGCTGGAGCCAAATGGTCGCTTCTGTTCGGAAACGATTACCGATGAACTCGCCCTACAGCGCAGCGTATTCGTGGGGACTGGTGAGTACGTGGTTACCTTGTGGTTGGCTTGCTATTTTCGCGATCGCCGCAGCAGGTGCTGGTGGGATTCCCCAGAGCATGGCGTTGATGGTGGCATTTTGGTTAGGGACGCTACCGCTGCTGTCACTCGTAGCCTTAGGAGCCACCATGCTCGGCCCGGCGCTTCATCGTTGGTTACAGCCCGCGGCCGCCATCGTTTTGATCGCTTTTGGTATCTACACCGCAACCAGCCGTGCAAGCATCGCATTAGGGTCGATCCATGGCGTTGTGATGAAGGATCGCTCGGAGAGTAAGGAGCATTCCATCAACGGCGGGCAGGCACTCAGTGTCGATGCGATCAAGGTGCTGACCTCGCAGGAACTCCCTTGCTGCGAAGCCAATAGTGAATCCGGCTCCGAAGTTGAAGATCTGGTTCCTGATGGGAAGTGAGTCATGAGTGTTGCCCACCGCCACGCGAAAGGACTGCATTCACCGGAGGCAGGGGCTCGTTTGCCAAGTGTTGCTCCATGCGCTCACTGCGGTTTAGAAACCAATCTCCATGACCCTGCGACGTGGTTTTCGGAGGCTCTCGACAAAAATGTTGGTGCAAACAACCCGGTCGAGAGCGGCCCACGCGGTTTAGATGAACCACTTGTCTTCTGTTGCCACGGCTGCATGGGTGCGTATGCATTAATCCATGAGATGGGGCTGGAAGCCTTCTACTCGCTTCGCGATCAACGCGCGAGCGAAGTAGCGCCGGTACATTCGGAAAATCGATCCACCGTGTTGGCGGATCTCGATGCTGCAGGGGTACCGGTCGAGCATCTTGCGGATGGGCTCTGCCGAGTTCGTCTCGCCGTTGACGGATTGCATTGCGCCGCATGCTCGTGGCTGATCGAAAAAATGCAACCGAATATTCCTGGCTGCAGATCTGCGCGTGTGCGAATGAGCGATGCATCGCTCGAATTGATCTATGATCCGCAGTCTACTAGTCCGATGAAGATCGCAGATCGCTTGTCACAAATCGGTTACTCGCTTTCGCCGCTCGAATCCTGGGAGGAGGAGGATCAATCGGACGCGATGCTGCGGCGCGAGCATTGGATAGGAATGGCAGTCGCGTTCTTCCTTGCAGCGAACTCCATGTGGATAGCGATCTCGCTCTACGCTGGCGAATCGACCGGGATCGCTCCGTCGCACGAAAGATTCCTTCGCATCGTGGGGGCATTGCTCGGATTGCTAGCCGCGGTGTTTCCCGGTCGGATATTTTTTCGGACCGCTTGGGCATCGATGCGCGCAGGGGTCCCGCATGTCGATATCCCTGTCGCATTGGGGTTAAGCGTTGGAACCATAGGAAGTCTCGTCGGTGCCATCACTGGTCGTGGGCATATTTACTTCGACTCGCTGGCATCGCTTGTCTTCCTGTTGCGAGTCGGACGATACATTCAATTCCGGGCCCAATACCGAACCGGTGTTTCACTGTCAAAATTGATGCGGATGAATTCCGTTGTGGCAAACCGTATCGCTCCGGATGGTACGCGGTCGAGTGTTCCGTCGCACCGGCTCCAAAAAGACGACCAGGTCGAGGTTTTGCCCGGCCAGATCGTACCGGCGGATGGAGTGGTGATCGAAGGTTCGACAACGGTTCAAACGGCATTCCTTACAGGAGAAAGCCGCCCAGTCCCGCTGGATGTTGGGCAGGAGGTCGTGGGAGGTTCGCTCAACGCACAATCTCCCTTTCGGCTGCGTGTTACAGCCGCTGGGAACGACAGTCGCATCGGGAAGTTATCCGAGTTGGTACGAGAAGCGAGTTCGCAACGGACTCCGCTCATAAAACTCGCGGATCGTATCGGAGGGATTTTTGTTTGGGTGGTAATTGGATTGTCGATCATCACTTTCATCGGTTGGACTTTGGTATCCGGCCCTGGAAAGGGTGTCGAGCATACCGTCGCGTTGCTTACGATCGCTTGTCCATGTGCTTTGGCATTGGCTGCCCCGCTAGTCATCACGGTAACGCTCGGCCGCGCGGCCAGCGAGCAGATTTGGATTCGGGATGGCAATTGCTTGGAACGGCTTGCCCAGCCCGGGATCGTTTGGTTCGATAAAACCGGTACGCTAACGTATGGTGATCTGAGAGTGGTCGATTGGGATGGGCCATCGGATTTACTCCCTCGCATTGCAGCGCTAGAGATGCATTCGGAACACCCTGCTGCGCAAGCCATTCGGAAGTATGCGATCGGGAATGCACCGCAGTACGATCTCCGTAAATTTAAGGTCGATGCGGTGGAACAGACATTTGGCCAGGGGATCTCCGGGCTGGTGGATGGACAACGTTTTCGGATTGGCGTCATGGATCTCCCAAAGGAAAACGTTGACGACAGATCATGGACTAACAGCGCCCCGAGGGAACTGTCGCAACGTGTTGAACTTCCCGGTTCCGTTTGCCAAACGATCCATGTCTGGGTTGACGGGAAGCAAGTCGGTCAATTCAAAATCGGGGATCGCCTGCGCCCCGAAGCGATCCGTACGCTGGCTCATCTGCAATCGTGCGGTTGGAAGCTCGCCCTACTTTCTGGGGATCAGCAAGATGTCGTTAACCAAGTTGCGACCCTTCTTCGAGAAGGAGTGGGGCAACACGACATTGGAGTGCGAGCAGAGAGTGGAGTTCAAGCGGGAATCGATTGGGTGGAGTGCCGAGGGGGATGCAGCCCTGAAGAGAAGCTAGCCTTTATTCGTGAATCGAAGCAACGCTACCCCACCACGGTGATGGTTGGTGATGGGATCAATGACGCAGCGTCTCTGGCGTGTGCTGACGTAGGGATCGCCGTGCGTGGAGCCGGAGAGAATTGTTTACGGCATGCACCGATCTACATACCGAATCATCAGCTCGATGCGATCTCGCGACTTGTAGACGCATCGCGAAAAACGGTCCAGGGGATCCATCGATGTTTCGCTGCCTCGTTGATTTACAATGCGATCACCATCTCCTTGGCCATCAGCGGATGGATTCATCCCTTGATCGCGGCCATCTTCATGCCGATTAGCGGTTTGACCGTGCTGGCGATGGCCTTGTCCGCAAAAGCATTTACCGCCCAGCCAACTTCATCGCAAGCTTCGCTGAAGGAAAACGGAACTGAAGTGAGCGCCCGGAACAGTGACCCATCGATGACTAAGACTCGTAGGTTAGCGACAAGCAATAACGCTGAGATACCCGGCGGGGGGCAGCGATGAGTGTTCTCTATATTGCACTACCGATTGCGATCCTGCTCGGTGGGGCTGGACTCTTGGCATGCTTGTACTGCATTCGATCCGGCCAATACGATGATCTTGAGTCACCTTCGGTGAGGGTATTGATCGATGATGTTCCCGTGGCGAAGCCGGACGGCAAGGACGATGCTAACGGGCACTCCAAAAAGCCACTCCAGAACTAGTCTCTCGTGCGGCCTGGTGATGTCGTGGGAATTCTGTCACGGACGCGTTATGAGTGAATTGACCGACCGCTAGAGCGGCTTGCCAAGTGTAACAGTCAACTCGCCACTGTTGTCCAATAGTTTTCCCGCAGGCTCATTGGTTTTTAGAAGCAGCACACCATCCTCCGTCGCTTGAATCGTGGTCGCTTCTCCCACTGGGATGATGTTCCAAATGCTGGTTTTATCTCCGCCGCGAATGGAGGCGATGGTTGCCACCAATCGCCCCATGGGTTGATTCCGGTAGTATCGATACGTAACCCCCTGGGCGGACGCTTTCCAAGGGCTTGCGGGATCGACGGTGGAGATGACCCATTGTCCGTTGGCTTGAATTTGAACGGACTCGCCACGCTCTAAGAAAAGCCCGCTATCTTGCCAGCCGTGATCCGCTTGGATGGATAGTTCGATGGGCTGGCCTGAAATCGATGCAATGCCGAGATGTGGATGCTCACCGAGTGCGATCATAGAACGTTGGGGATCGAATCCGAAATCGAATTCGGTGATGAAGCCATTCCAATCCGCTTCAACGATGGCCCAGCGATCGGCGAGACTCATTCGCAGTCGATTCGATAGATCCATCGAATAATTGAGTGGTGGCGAGGCGGCGTCGGCGATCGCTCGCTGGTATTCGGGATGGTTCCAGAAGAAGAAACAAGCGGCCCAACTCCACACGTACCGATCGATCCGATTTTCACGTTGGTTGCCGAATCGGAGCACCGAGGCGAGGGTGGGTGCTTCGCCTCGTTGCACCATTTCGCGAAGCCGTTTAAAACGTCCCCAATGGGGGACTTCGCGAGGATCGGAGGGGATGACACCCAGTGTCAGCTTGCCATCGGCCCATCGATGGGTGGCGAACATGTCCGCCATCCCCTCCATGAACCATGGAGAGCCGGCACCGCCAAAGTATTGGAACATGATCCAGTGGGTCGCTTCGTGGAGGAAAAGATGCCTTCGGTAATACTCCGAGGGTTGCTCCATAACGAAGATCCGGTCGGCGAGTTGATAGCCATCATCGAATTCGGGGACTCCATCGAGATATCCCGCAGACTGGAAGATCGATTTATCTCCAATCAAGAAAGCCGTTAATTGCAGCGATTGTTTTCTCTCCGCAGGGACCGTCCAGACTTGATCCCACCGTTCGATCGCTTGATGCAACACGTCAGGCCATGACTTCAGTTCCTGATCGATGGGCAGATCGGTGATGAGAGTCAAATTGCCACTGGTCAGCTTGCGGAGTCCATTGCCGATCGATTCTTGCGCGGACAGCCTTTGTGCAGGCAAGCCCAGGAGCAGTATGTATCCGAATATCAGGCCCAACCCGAAAATCGCGCGTTGCTCTCGACGATTCCGCCGCTTCGTAATCGAGTTTGCTGAAATAGAGTCCATGGAGAAATCAGTCCGAACGAACCCGAAGACTTAGTGTTTTGCGGCCAATTGCGATTGGATTTTTAGAGCCAATTCAACGGCGCCAGCCGCATGTTGCAAATCGAGTCGTGGTGCAGGAATTCTCGAGGTTACGCTTTGGGCCACATCATCGATTTCAGCTTTGAATGCGTCGATGTCATCCGCTGCGGGCATTTCGGGGCGGATGACTTGGCCATCGCGCGTCACGATCTTGAGCGGCATAGTTTCGGCGGCATCGGAGAAAGCCGCGAAATCGAAATGGAGAGTTGCATCCTCGAGGTGCAATTCGAAAGCGTGCGTGAAAGGACGACCGGGCCCATCGATCACACCTGAAGAGCTGCTGACCGCGATATCGGGTGAGCCGAAGTCGTAAAGGACATGGACATATTTGGCCACGTTTCCTTTCATACGTCCGACGGCATGAACCGTACGAGGTTTGCCGAACAGCAGTTGGATCCAATGCAAATCGTGCACGTGCAAATCGACGAGAGGCCCGCCGACTTTATCGGGATCGTAGAAGTCTGGAATCCACGTAGGATCGGAGATGACGCGTTTGAAGTATCCGCCGATCGGTTTGCCGTACTTTCCGGACCTGGCGATTTCGGTGGCGAGTTGGAATGGCCCCATGTATGGCAGAACATGGGCAACCAAAGCCAATTTGCCCGTCTTATGGGAGACTTCTTGCACCCGCTGGCATTCGGAAGCGGAAAGAGCGAGCGGTTTTTCGATGAATACGTCCTTGCCATGTTCCATCGCTAGGACAGCGGCGGGGGCGTGGAGATGGGGAGGCAAGCAGACATCGATGACGTCGATATCTGGGGAGCGGACCATTTGCTCGAGTGACTCGAAGACTTGGAGGCCCTCGATCGAGATCTGTTCGCCTGGCGGGCCGAAGTTGCCTTGGATGCCTCGCCAATCGCCGGAACGTTTTTTGGGATCGCCGCTGGCGAACGCAACGAGTTTCGCTTGGTCGGATCGTCGATACGCCAGCGTATGAATCCAGCCCATGAAGCCAATGCCAATGAGTCCGACTCGAATCATCCTGAAATTTCCTTTGCCAATTTTGCGAGGAGAGGCGTTTATGATCTCCGGGCTTCCGCTCCCGTCAATCTTCAGCGCAACATGCTCTGTGCTGACCTCATCATAAGAAACATCGCTGCTTTGCGACAGACGCCGAGAAAGCTTCGATCGATGGAGTGTACCCCCAGGCAAAATCAATGAATTTAGCTGGCAGTGGCTACACCAGCCAACCGGCGAGTTCGGACGCTCGTTGCACGCGGCTGATGGCGAGGATGAAGGCGGCGGTGCGGAGGGAAACGTTTCGGGTCGAGGATTCCTGCCACACGTTTTCGAACGCATCGGAGAGCGTTCGATCCA
The DNA here is from genome assembly GCA_046318275.1 of Pirellula sp. Taxonomy (GTDB): domain Bacteria; phylum Planctomycetota; class Planctomycetia; order Pirellulales; family Pirellulaceae; genus JBKCUI01. The sequence goes on from JBKCUW010000068.1 coordinate 10,075, forward strand.
GTTCTTGGCGGACGCGGTCCAGGCTCCATTTGTAGTGTTGGCGATTTTGCGCCCATTCAAAGTAGCTGACCGTGACCCCTCCGGCGTTGGCCAGAATATCTGGCAGGATCATGATATTCTTGTCAGCGAGAATTTTGTCTGCCTCGGGGTCGATCGGTCCGTTGGCTGCTTCGATGATCGTCTTCGCTCGAATCTTGTCCGCGTTTTTTGCAGTAATGACATCGCCGAGTGCTGCGGGGATGAGGAGATCGACATCTAGGTATAACAGATCATCCGCGGGGATGCGTTCTGCGTTTTTGTACCCTTCGAGCGATCCTTTGTTCTTGATCACGTAAGAAAATACCTCCGGGATATTGAGCCCCTTTGGATTGACGTAGGCGCCGCTGACATCGCTTACCGCAATCACCGGGAACGCGGCCTCATAAAGGTACTTCGCGGCATGGGAACCGACGTTGCCGAAGCCTTGGATAGCGGTGCGGCATTGTTCAGGTTTGACGTTGATCCGTTTAAGCAATTTCACTGCGAGTGTTCCGACACCGCGTCCAGTGGCTTCTTCGCGACCGCGTGCGCCGTACTCTTCTACCGGCTTTCCCGTGATCACCGCAGGATTGAACCCGTGGTACTTTTCCCATTGATTGCGGAACCACGCCATGACTTCGTGATTGGTTCCCATGTCGGGAGCTGGGATGTCCGAATCGGGGCCGACGATCTCGTGGATCTGATCCACGAACGAGCGGGTCATCCGTTCCATTTCCCTTTTAGACAAAGTCTTAGGGTCGATACCGATGCCACCCTTCGCGCCGCCGTACGGGAGATCGACGACCGCGGTCTTCCAAGTCATCAGCGATGCGAGCGCGCGGACTTCGTCGAGATCCACCGCTGGGTGGTACCGCAGTCCACCTTTCATCGGCCCCCGCGCATTGTCGTGCTGAACTCGGTACCCAAGTACCGTTTCGATCCGTCCATCATCCCGTTCAAAGGCGACTTGAACCGTCACTTCCCGTTTGGGAGTGGTCAGAAGCTTTCGCATCCATTCCGGCATCTGCATCTGATCTGCTGCTTGGCTGAAATACAAATTGGTCGATTCGCTAGCACGCATGATCGAAGTTTCCCGGGGTGGAGAGTGAGGCCCGGGACCGAGAAAGGCTCTGCGGTCGCCAGACCATGAAGGAACAGTAATGCCCAACAGTGTACCGCACGATTCGCCGCGCTGTTAACGGTTAACGTTGAACCGATAACGGTTCAGGATTTACGGTGCACGGTTCGAGCTTCGATACAACTCTACTTCTTGACGGCGGATGCGGCCTGCACAATGGCAGTGAATGAGTCCGATTTTAGGGAAGCTCCCCCGACCAACGCTCCATCGATATTCGGTTGTCCCAGCAGTTCCAGAGCATTGTCCGCCTTCACGCTACCGCCATACTGAATGATGACATGCTGCGCCGTTTCTGGGGAGAAAAGGGTGGACAATAAGGCTCGGATATCCGCATGGACTTCTTCCGCTTGAGCGGGAGTTGCCGTTTTTCCTGTCCCAATCGCCCAAACCGGCTCATAAGCAAGGACGGTTTTCTTCATTTGTTCTTCGGTGAGGCCGGCGAGTGAGCCACGGCATTGCCCCCGCACCACGTCGGTGGTACGGCCAGCTTCTCGTTCTTCCAGGGTTTCACCGATGCAAACGATGGGTGTTAATCCCGCCGCTAAGACCGCCTTGAGTTTCTCATTCACAAGGGCATCCGTTTCCCCAAAAATAGCCCGTCGTTCGCTGTGGCCGAGGATCACATAGTGGCACCCCACATCTTGGAGCATGCCACAGCTCAGTTCTCCGGTGTACGCTCCATCGGGCTTGCTGTAGACATTCTGTGCCCCTAAGCCGATCGAGCTTCCACGCAGTAATCCCGCCAAATCGCTGAGGTAAACCGAGGGTGGGCAGACTGCAACGTCGACATTGCTGATTCCCTTGATCGAGTCCATGAGCTGCTGGACGAGCGTTGCTGAGGAGCTCTTCAAGAGGTTCATTTTCCAATTGCCAGCAATGAAAATCTTTCTCACGTGTGGGGGCCTTTTTCTGGGTGATTTGAATTCAAAACATCGTTAGGTTCCCAGGATGTCGGAATTGCCCAGATTGTCAAGATTGGTCTGGATTCGCATGAAGAAATGTTGGTACGGTCGCAGTTGCGAGTTTCGTGGGGCTTTCTCCAAAAAACCGCATCACCACGGACCGACAGGTCGCGGACTTTGAATCTAGGCTGGACACGGACACACGTAGGAACCATGCGAAAAATAGCCGTTATCAATCAAAAGGGTGGCGTGGGCAAAACAACGACCGCGGTCAATCTCGCGGCGGGTTTAGCGGCATGCGGAAAAAAAGTGTGCCTGGTGGATTTGGACCCCCAGGCACATGCGTCGTTGCACCTTGGTGTTACCGTGACCGACAAGGAGCAGAGCATTTACGATTTGCTCTGCAGTGACATCCCTTTTTCGGCCGTCCGGAGGGATATCTCGGAGCATTTGTCGATCGTGCCGGCGAACTTGGACCTAGCCGCGGCCGAGATGGAATTGGCGGGCGAAGTCGGACGGGAGGTGATTCTTCGCGATCGCATCGAAGCCGAACCGGAAGAGCATGATTTTCTGATCATCGATTGCCCTCCATCGCTTGGCGTTTTGACCCTCAATGCATTGACCGCCGTCGATGAAGTCTTCTTACCATTGCAGCCTCATTTCCTCGCGCTGCACGGACTTTCCAAATTGCTTCGCACGATCGAAGTCGTGGCGAAACGACTCAACCCAAGCCTTCGGCTTGAGGGGATTGTCCTCTGCATGTACGAATCGAGCACTCGATTGGCCGCTGAAGTCAGCCGCGACGTCGAGGAGTTCCTGCAAGCCAGCGCGTCGCAGAGTCCCGTTTGGGCCACAGCGAAATTTTTCCAGACCAAGATCCGCCGAAACATTCGATTGGCCGAAGCACCGAGCTTTGGTCAGTCCATTTTCGACTACGCTCCCAACAGCCATGGTTCCGAGGATTATCTGGGCCTCGCCCAAGAAGTCCTCGCCTCGGAACTGACTTGCCAAGGCTCCGAAGAATCGGTTTCCTTTTCGTCGAACTAGATGCACGTGGATGCGTTTCCATTTCCTTTTCCTAACGTTAGCTCCCTGTCGTCAGGATGTCTTGCCATGAAGATGCGATCGCTCGTCAATTTGCGTGCAACGGCTACCGCTCTCGCCGGTTTTTGCTTGATCGTGACCTCCGGGTGCCAACCCCTCACGATGCGACAGCGTTTCAGCAACTTCTTCGGGAGTCCCGCCCGTAATCAAGACGAAGACGATTGGGATGCTCCTTCGCGGAGATTTGTTGGCCGAGAGGATCAAGACGAGGCCCAGGAGGCGACGGGTCCGTCCGCAAAAACTTCGGAATCGGATTCCACGAAACCCAATGGGCTTTGGTGGCAACAGCGAAAGAATGCGAGCAACGCTTCGGTCCCGCGCGTGATCCTGCCCAAGGATCGAGCAAAGATCGCGGAGCGAGAGGGCTCGAAAGACCACTCAAGCGAAGTTGCAACGAGTTCCAAAACCATCGGTCCCTCGAATGATGCTGCAGTCGCATCGGCGGGATCGAAGAGATCGGATAGCGATGCAAAGTCGACTGCAGGGAAAACTTCAGTAGCGCTCTACGGTTCTAAAGAGGAATCGGGACCCGGCCAAGTGGTATCGACGAAAGCTTCGGTCTCCTCCGACGCAGGAGTCGCTAAAGCTTCTATTTCGGGTGAGAACAGTGCGTCGATTGCAGATACGGGAATCCATGATGTCGATATCGATGGAGCTCTCGCATCGCTGCCACCTCAGTTCCGCGATGTGGTGAAAAAGACAATTGCCGCTGCTCGCGATAAAGAGTCCTTGAGTCCATCCAACAGCGGTTCATCTGACGCACCCGCGGTAGCCAATGCGGTACCCGATGAGCCGGTGATTCGGCGATTGAGCGATACGGAAATCACGACACCAGCTCCCAGCGAATCTGCTCTCGCATCTCATGCTCCACCAGCAGCCGCCATGAGTGCCCTACCAGGTGCGACTGGTCCGGTTATCGAAAAGGTTTCGGCCACGACCACCGCCCCGGCCAGCAGCAATAACTCGGTAGTCACTGCATCTGGAAACGTCGCGTCGAACTCTGTGGCATCGAACTCCGTTTCATCCAATGCGACGTCGCTACCTTCTTCGAACGCACCGCAAGGTCATTCGCCGCTTCCCAGCACGACTCCAGCCGCGATTTCTGCGTTACCATCGTCGCAACCATCGGTTCATCCAGGCGCAATCAGTACGCCACCCACCAATCCACTCTCATGGCACCAAGCCACCAGCCAAGCGATTGAATTGCTAGAGAAGCAACTTGAGGAAAAAGCTCCCGCGGATGATTCTCTGCGGATGAGCCAAGAAATCACCTTGCGAATGCTCTACGTGACCCAGCGTCGTCTCGACGACGCGCTCAGGCCCATCGATCGTCTTACGGAGCAAGAGCAAGAGTACGTGCGGCATCAGATGCAAGCCATGTACGAGGCGAGCAATCCAGATGCCAATCCCGCTCGATCAAGGCACTGGAGCGTGGTGATGAACAGCCAAAGGGAGGCAACTGCACATTTGGCGTCTATCAGTAATCTCGAAGTTCGATCCGTGGCATTTTGCAAACAAGTCGACGGATATGGCGTGACGGAGCGTTTCCCCAAGTACCAATTCACTCCAGATCAAGACGTCCTGCTCTATTGCGAAGTCGACAATGTAGCGGCGGAACGGGTCAAAGGCGGGTACGAGACTCAATTGCAAGGTAACTATGAGATCTGTGATTCCAAGGGAAATCGGATCACAGAGCAGCTTTTGCCGATGGAACCGGAGGTCTGTCAAAACCATCGTCGCGATTACTTCATCGTTTACAAAATCTACATGCCTCAACAAGTCGCACCAGGTAACTACCAACTGCGACTCAATATCGAGGATCGGAAGAGCAAAAAGTTCGGGCAATCGACTGTCGACTTCGAAATCAAGAAGTAACCCTTAGATCATGAAGCTCCGTGCGAACCACGGCGTCGCGATGGGGCCTCATTCCCTTCGGAGACTTGTGGAGCTGTGTCATCCCACGCCTTGACCACAGCCTTCCCATCCTCTCGCACACTCTGCAATTGAGCGATACGTCGGCGTGCACCATCCAGTTGGGTGTGGCACTTTTGCACGTATTCGACTGCTTTGGCGTAATCCGCCAACATCTCCTCTAGCGGAAGCGTTCCGCTTTCGAGCTTGCGAACAATCTGTTCCAGCTGCGTCATCGCACCTTCGAAACTCATCGATTCGTCATCGCTTTTCGCGTCGTTATTCGCGTCGATGTTTGCTTTTGATTTCGCCATGGAACTGACTTGTGCCTCCCTCGTACCGCTACAACCCTTACAGATGGAACATGCCGTTTCGCAAACAGGCGATGGCCCCCGGTATTCGCTTCTCAGACCCCGAAAATAACCTATTCAACCCGTTAGGAGAAGTCTTTACCGGGACTTATGAATCAGATGAGTAGAAACAAACGCAAGAACCCGACCCGTGGACAGGGGCAACCAGTCCCTGGCTCGCCCATTCGAAAATCGTCTAGTCCGTTGGCCTCCAATGCGAGTGCAACCGGCATGGAGTCGTTATTGTCAGCGAATGAATCCGCGGCGGTAATTGAATCCACGCCGCTAATTGAAGCCACAAAGGTCGCAACCTCGAACCATTTCGATACAAGCTCGCTTTCCAGTCTCGCTAATCCAGCGATCGACCCCGTAGCAGCTCAGCTAAATACGATCGAGACGCTGCTGAAGTCCGTGAACGCTCAGCGCGATCAAGGTCCAGCAGACTTTCGGCTCCCGAGTGGCATGTTCGATGCGCATGCCGCCTGGATGGCCGCGATCGATGCGAAAATTCAGCAGTTTATTGAGACAATCCAGCGGTACGAGCGAGAGCGTGCGGAGCTCGAGACGCAGCGTCTCGAATTGCAATCGGCAATCGAAGCAGCGACGAGTCATTGCGAGCATCAAGAATCGGTCCGAACCGATTTGGATTGGGTTCAAGATAAAATGAGGCTCGACGAGGGCCTCGAAAGAGCACAGCTAGAAATCCAGCGACTGAACGAATTGCTTCAGAACTCGCGCGACGAATACAATTCGCTTTTGAGTTTCATCGAAAGTGAATCCCGTGCGGTATTGGAATCGGATGATGAAGCAGATGATGATGCAGATACAGATGCCACGGTTCCGTGGGAGATGGAACGGGAACTCCGATTGGAAATCTCGCAGCTTCATGAGCAAGTCGATTTCCTACATGGAGAATTGAATCTGGCCCGAAGCCAATCAGCGACACCCAACCCAGAAGCCAATGAGTTGCGCTTACAAGTCGAGTACTTGCGGAGCCAAGTCCTACAAGCTCGATCGGAATCTTCGAATTTGAAGATGCAGTGCGAAGAGTTGGTCGCTCGGCTTGCGTCACTCAAAGGCCCCAGCAACAACGAACGTACCGCAGCATTGTCTTGGGAAGAACGAAAACGCGAGTTGCTGCAGCAGCTCGAAACCGAGTCGAACAACGAGTCCGGAGAGAATGCATCCATCGATGCTGAGCTGCAACGAATTCTTGCCGAGAAGAATCAAGAGCTTGCAAGCCGCGAACAGGAAATCCGTGAGCTTCGAAACTTGGTGGAGCAGCAATCGATTTCGCAAAACGGATTTGCTATCGGTGCTGCTGCCGTCGCAGATATCGTCGAAGCGGATGATATCATTATCGCCGAACGGATGAAGCTGCGTGAGATGCAGCATGAATGGGAACAAAAGCAACGGCAATCGGAAATCGAGATGTCGCTCGAGCGAGCCAAGTTAGCTCGTGAACGTTTGGAGTTGCAGGATAAGCTTCGCGAACTCCAGCAATTGCAAAAAGGGTGTGGCTCGAATGAGGGCAATGCATCCGCGGAGAAGTCGCCTACCAAACAGCGAGGGAATTGGTTCGCCCGCCTTGGTTTGAAGGACGATTGAAGCATCCAGATCCGCGAGCGCAGGCTTCGGCTGCATGCCCAGGAGTCAAAGCGACCGTTGGGGATTCGCGCGTCGGGGGGAAAGTAGCCCGTGGAACTAGCCCGTAAAACTAGGGCTGGCGTTGGTAAATAGGTTCGGCGCGATGGAGCTGGATGCAACCGGCCGCTAGCGCGTTGCCGTTCACGGGAAAGCGGGTTGCTAGCCGTGGACGTAGCCCTTGGGTTGCATCTGTGCGATTCCAGAGCGTGTCTTGGACCATAGTCCGGTTCGCGAGACAAAGCTTCCGATGACGGTCAACGGCACACCGTCGATTTCTGAAGGCAATTCTGAAAGACGATCCTGCGCGACCGCAAGCAGCAACTCAAAATCCTCACCATCACCGATCGCGTGTTCTAAAGGAGTACGCCCCGATGACTCCGCCAATGCGATCGCATCGTCACTGATCGGAATCCGATCCAAATCGACCTCTGCACCGCATTTGCTTGCGACCGTTACATTGAGTAGATCGATTCCGAGCCCATCGCTGATATCGGTAGCACCGCGGACGATTCCCAAAGCGTGAAGTTTCTTTGCAAGGCTCAGCCGAGGCTCAAATGTCAGATGTTTACCTCGAATGCTTCCGCCAAGTTTACCGGTGACCACGATCGCGTCTCCGACCGAAGCCCCGCTTCGCAACCAGCATCCGCCTGCAGGTGCTTTCCCGATCGCTGTCATGTGAACCACCAAAGGACCATCCCAAACGTTGGTGTCCCCCCCGGAGATCGCAACTTGATGCCGCTCGCACGATTCACACACTCCTTCGAAAATCTCTGCCCCGATTTCCCCGGAACGATGGCGGGGCAGGCATAGGGATAAAAAGACTGCGATTGGCTCGGCAGCCATCGATGCTAGATCGCTTAAATTCACGGCAACCAGTTTGTGTCCGACCGCTTTCGGACCGCATTCGTTCAACACGAAATGAGTCCCATCGCAGAGTGAGTCGGTGGTCACGACGAAGTCGTCGCCCGTAGGAGCGAGCAACGCGCAATCGTCACCGATCCCCAACTTGACCTTGGGCAATCGAGCCGCTCGTTGTTTGGCCCAAGCAATAAAACCATGTTCCATGACGTCGAAACCTTTTAAGTGTCGAAAACGTTAAAGGCAGAGGGAGGACGTTACTAGATTCGAATGCGGATCTGTTTCGATTCGGCAGTGATGAAGGAAACAGGGGGGCTCGGGCTGGTTCAGGGGGCTGACTTATTCCGCGGGACGGGGTTTGCCGCTCCAGCCCAGCTTGGTTCTCAGCGCTTCATAATCGTCGTGGCCCGGCACGCTGATCAGTTGGAATTTGTCTTTCGCCCGTGCGATACGAACCGTGTAATCGGGCTCCAACCGACAAACGATACGTCCGTCCACAACGACACTCGCAGTGGGATGATCTCCCGGTGGCTTGGCTCCCTGCAGTTTTAAATCAAACACGCGATCGGCGGTATCCACCACGGGACGCATCGTCAGGGTATGCGGGCTGATCGGGCTGATGACGAAGGCTTGTAAGTTCCGTCTCAGGATCGGGCCTCCCGCAGAAAGATTGTGTGCCGTTGAGCCAATCGGCGTGCTGATGATCAATCCATCGCAGGCATAGGTTGTGGCCAAGACGCTATCGATGTGAAGATCGATATACATCATGGCGTACGGTGGCCCGCCCAGAACAGCCGCTTCATTGAGCCCGATGATTGAGTGAAGCTCCTTGTTGTCTTTCAGCACGCGGCACTGAAGCATCAAGTGGCTGGTGATAGGGTACTCACCTCGACACACGTTGGGCCATACATCGACAAACTGGTCAGGTGGAATCGCGGCGAGGAATCCCAAGCGTCCCAGGTTTACACCGAGCACGGGGCGCTGATTGCGTCCCATTTGCCTTGCAGACTGGAGGATCGATCCATCTCCACCGAGAACGACAACGAGGTCCGATTCGCAAGCGTTGAATCGATGGGAGAACGTTGTATCCACAGCAACGACTTCGGCGCTCTTTTGGATGTGCTCCAAAATCCCGGGCAACTCGGATTCCACGCGAGGCCGATTGGGTGCAGCGAGAACCACGACGCGAGGTCGCGCACGCCCGTTGCGAATCCAGCCGGGTTGCGAGCTCACGCGCTATACCCCCGCCGTTTGCGTACCGGCGAAATTTTGAGCGAGTTGGCGGCATGTCCTCGCGATACCGGCTGGATCGAGTCCCATCTCTTGCAGCAATTCGTTTCGATCCCCATGCTCGATAAATCGGTCGGGCAATCCGAGCGTTCGGAGAATGCGTGTATCCCAGCCATGCTGGCACGCAGCCTCGAGGACGGCAGAACCAAAGCCACCCATCAGGGCACCTTCTTCGACGGTGACGATGAATCGAGACTCTTCGAAGAGTTGTCCGAGCAATTCCACATCGAGCGGTTTGATAAACCGAGCATTCACGACAGTAACGGAGATCCCTTCCGAGGCGAGCAAATCCGCAGCGGCTAGTGCTTGTTGGAGCATCGCTCCGATGGCTACGATCGCACCATCGGTACCCCGTCGTACAACCTCAGCCTTCCCGAGTTCGATCTTTTGAGCAGGTCGTTCGAAAGCCAATGCGCTCGTCTTCGGATAGCGGATCGAGCATGGTCCCGGGTGCTTTAATGCGAACTCCAGCATCGGTTCCACTTCGGTGGAATCCCCAGGTGCCATCATGACGATGTTCGGGAAGACTCGCATGTAACCGATGTCGAACACTCCATGGTGCGTCGGACCATCCGGACCAGTCAGTCCAGCTCGATCGAGCATCATGGTCACGGGCAAGTTCTGCAGCGCGACTTCTTGGAAGATCTGATCGTAGGACCGTTGCATGAAGGTGCTGTAAATAGCAACGATCGGTCGCAATCCGACTTTGGCTTGGCCCGCGGCGAATGCTACCGCATGGGACTCGCAAATCCCAACGTCGAAAAAGCGATCGGGGAACTCGTCACGAACCGGCTCGAGCTTGTTCCCTTGGCACATTGCCGCGGTCATGATGGTGACCTTCGAATCGCGACGCATTTGATTGGCGATCGCGTCGCGGGCGTAGTTCGTGAAGGCGGGCTTTTCACCGATGCTGAGCACGCGCGGGCTGCCATCCTCGTCCTCGAAGGCGGGCGGTGTGTGGAAGTACACCGGATCCTCTTCTGCTGGTTTGTAGCCTCGGCCTTTCTCGGTGACGACGTGGAGCAAGGTCGGTCCTTTTTGGTCGCGAACCATCTCGAGGTATTTTCGCATCAACCGAATATCATGCCCGTCGATGGGGCCGATGTAACGGAAGCCGAACTCTTCAAAGAGCATACCGCCAACCATGCCCGCCTTGACTCCTTCTTTGATCTGCGCGAGCAATCGCTCGGTGGGATCGCCGAAGACAGGGAGCTTGTTGAGGACCTTGACCACCTCGCTCTTGAATCCCGTATAGAAAGGATTGGTACGAAGGCGGTCTAGGTAATTCGCCAGAGCGCCGACGCGAGGACAGATCGACATCTTGTTGTCGTTGAGCACGACGATGAGGTCTTTGTTCAGTTCGCCGGCGTTGTTCATCGCTTCGAAGACGATGCCTGATGGGAATGCGCCATCTCCGATAACAGCGATACTTTTGCGGTTGGTTTGGTCCATCAGGTCATCGCCTGATTTGAGTCCAAGCGCCGTGGATACCGAACAACCAGCGTGCCCGGTCATGAATAGATCGTATTCGCTCTCGTGTGGGTTGGGATATCCCATGAGACCACCCCGTTCTCGGATGGTCTTGAACTCAGCGTAGCGCCCCGTGATCAGTTTGTGCGGATAGATTTGGTGACCCGTGTCCCAAATCAGTCGGTCCTTGCGAAAGTCGAACACGCTGTGGAGGGCCAAGCAGAGTTCGACGACCCCCAGATTGGAAGCGAAGTGGGCGGTGCGAGTCGCGAGAAGGTTGCAGAGAACATCTCGAATCTCTGAGCCGAGTTTTTCCAAATCTTCCACCGACATCGACTGGAGCGGTTCCGCCGAATCCAATTTGGAAAGCATTTCATGCATCGCCATCAGTTACTCCGATCCAGGATGTATTGCGCGAGCCTCTTCAATGGGAATGCGGCCTCACCGAACGGCTCCACAGCATCGATCGCTTGGGACACCCATTGCCGGGCTTGTTCGCGACTTGCTGGAATACCATAGACGGTCGGAAAGGTCAGCTTTCCCCGAGCGCTATCTTTTCCGGTTGCCTTTCCAGTGTTTTCCGCCGTACTTTCTACGTCTAGTAGGTCGTCGACAATTTGGAAAGCTATTCCGATTGCGCGGCCATACAAACCGAGGGCGGCACGTTGCTGCGTTGTGGCTCCGCCAGCGATCCCCCCCATCAGGACCGACGCGGCGATCATCGCCCCAGTTTTTCGGCGATGGATGGCGTCGAGCCAACGTTTTTGTTCGTCCAAAGCCATCGCGGCCGAATCCCGCTTTTCCGCGAGCAAATCGTCCATTTGGCCCCCGACCATCCCTTCACTACCCGCAGCGTGGGCCAAGGCCAAACAGGCCTCGGCGGCGGCCTGCGGTGGAAGCGAGCTTCGCAAAATGGTCTCAAAAGCCAGAGGCTGCAGGGCATCTCCGGTCAGAATGGCGGTGGCTTCGTCGAATTGGATGTGGCACGTCGGCCGCCCGCGACGGAGATCATCGTCGTCCATGGCCGGCAAATCGTCATGGATCAACGAATAGCAGTGGATCATTTCCAACGCAGCGGCAGGCCCCAACGCGGCTTGCGAATCGCCGCCGACAGCTTCGCAAGCGAACACGCAGAGGATTGGGCGCAGGCGTTTTCCGGGGGCTAGTAGGGAGTAGGCGATGGCCTCTCGCAATCGGGCTGGACAGTCATCCCCTAATCGATCGATGGCGGCGACCAAGGTCGATTCGACATCGCCTGCCACTTCTTTCCACCGGCCTAGGAATGCGTCCAAATCGCTGGTTGCTTCGGATTTATGCCCATTCGAGCCGCTGCGGGATTCCGAGCCGCTGCGGGATTCCGAGCCGAGAGAGGAGGCCGACGATCCGGCTCGATGTTTTGGCTCTGAGGGCATCGATGAGGTGATGATTACATTCCTGCAACAAGTGCGAATCCCGGACAGCATACCTGAAGGTTGCCGCATTATAACGGGCATTTCATCGGCGAAAAGCGAGCTAACGCGAACTGATGTGGTTCCATCGCCAGTTGTGGGGATTTCCCGTCGGCGAGATTTCTAGGTGACGCGATTTCAAGGTAACGGCAAGGTAACGGCATCGAGAGCGGACTAGAACTGAGTTGATAACTGAGTTGATAACTGAGCAGATAATCGTACCTGCTGGAATCCTCCGTTCATCGGGAGAAAGCGTCACAAACGGAACAAATGGACCTCGGGGAGCTAGTCTGCAGCGCTCTTCGAGGATGATTCGATACACCTAGAGCGGACGGAAAAATCGGCATAGAAATCGCTTGAGAATCCGGAAGCAATCATTGTCGGGAGCCCGCAGGTGCTCCAATAATGGTTTTGTAAGTTTTGGGACGCTGACCTGAGTTGGCGATACCTCGGACTTTCCAGCGGGTTGACAGCAACGACGCAGGTCTTCTCGCCAGGCAACTATCCCACGGAACATTCGGCTATGAATCGCAGACTCATTTCGGTTGGACTCTCGGTCGCTTCGGTCTTTGCCAGTGTTCCGCAATTCGCCTCGGCCCAACTCTCAACGTCCCCGACGGGAGGAGGCATCTCGAGCACTCCGGGCATCGGCGGTGCAGGAGGAGTGACCGGTGGCATGACGGGAGGAATGACCGGAGGTACGGCAGGTGGACTGACCGGTGGAATAGGTGGCACGGGCGTAGGTGGTGCAGGGATGAGCACCTCGAACTACCCGGGAACATTCGGTGGTCCCGGTGTGACCGGTCAGATGATCCTGCAGAATTTGAATACTCAACCCATCACTGCAGCGGGCGGCGCAGGGGGTAGTGCGTTTGGAACCGGTGTCTCAGGAAGCGCCTTTGGAAGCAACGCGTTCAGCGGTGGCGCGTCTACCCAAGGAGGCATGAACGCTGGTGGAATGAACATGGGCGGGATGGGGATGGGAGGCATGGGCCTCGGCGGTGTCGGCGGGCTGGGCCGTGGAGGCATGGGCCTGGGCGGATTCGGCGCCGGCAACTTTGGCATGGGGATGATGGGCGGCAACGCTCAAGGCCGAAAACCGATCCGCGCGTCTGTTCGCCCTGAAATCGAGATGAGCGCCCGTGGGGCTGCCGACCTCTCGGCCAGAACGACCTCGCGATTCACCAATCTACCCGCAGCCCAGAAATTCCCCAACGTAAACGCCAGTTACGAAAATGGTTCCGTCGTTCTACGCGGCAGCGTGGCTACCGAGAAGGATAAGAAGATGATGGAACGACTGATGAAGCTGGAGCCTGGAGTGGATTCGGTGAGGAATGAGCTCCTGGTGCAGGGGCCAACCCTTGAGCAAATCCCGGCGTTGAGGAATTAGCGAAAGGTGTTCCTGCGATCGGTTCTTTGACATTCAGGGTCAAACCGTTCGTCATCGCAAATCCAGGTAGTGGTGTCGCGACGCTGGTGGCTGGAACGGTCTTGGTTTGTATATTACTGATCGGTTCACCGACAGTGTTTTGACCTGCCGCAGGAGTCGTTGCACCTTGACCCGCTGCTGGAACAAAGTTCCCTGCCGGTAGGACCGCGTCGGTGGCGGATGGAGTATGAACTCCATGAGAGATTTGTGCGGCGTTGGAAAGAGCTGCAGGTATCTCGCCACGGTTCACTTGCTCAATGTAGGCTGCCGCTTGCTCTGGCGAAAAGTGTGGCTGCGTCTTCAAGCTTCGAATGGGCATCGGGATTGTCGTGGTCTTCGGTGGATTCTGCAGGGCTGCTGGACTGGGAGGAACATTCGCTCCCGCCGGTCTCTTCGCAGATGCTTGAATGACCAATTGTTCTTCTTCCGAAGGTGGGCCAGGAAGCAACAAGGTCGCTGCATTCCCGCGAATGACACGCCCCTCTTTTGTTTTAAAGGTCGGAATCAACATGATCTTTTTCTTGTATCCGGGCGCTGGATCCCATGGAATCCAAATGCTGTAAGAAGCTCCTAGCTGGCTCTCCGAAAAATGGGTCGTGAACTGCTCGGGAGTGAATCGGAAACGCTTATCCGCAGACTCGATGCTCATCCCATCATGGCTGCGGTGCGTGTCGTCGAACCCATAGACCGTCAGCTCACCATCGACCGGGATGGCTTGGCTCCGTTCGTTGTAGAAATAGATTCGTCCACCAAATCCTCTTGTGGGCGGCTTCCCCTCGGCGGTGTAGATATCGTGCGTCCACGTCGCATTGATGCTCTGCGGCGTTTGGTACTCTTTCTTTTTGAAGAAAGACCACGATGAATCTTTTTTCTTTCCTTTGGTGTCGCCGGTGAACGATGCGCAACCGAGTGTCGGTAACGCGGCGACCAGTCCAACCAGTAGAAGAATGTTTTTATGCATCGCGTTCATGGTGATTGTTTTTACTTCAAGAGGTGACGTCGAATCGTTGCCAATCTTCGAAAGGAATTCGATAGATTGCGTTACTTCCGCTGCCCTGCAGATGGGGTAACTGCGTTAGGAGCAGGGGGTAGCGAGGGACTCACTGGCACATAATTCGTCTGGACCACTTGTCCGTTCCCATTGGGAACCACCGGTGTGTACGACGAGTTCTGTACGGGACGAGCGGGACTCACGACGCCACTTCCTTCGGTCGATTCCAGTTGCAGGATCGATTGAGGTTGCGTGCGGCTCGAATTGAATCCATTGGGTTCGATTCGCATCGGAGGGTTCGATTGCGAAGGATCCTCCAGGAGCATTTGACCCTCCATCGGTTGGATGTACGAATCCGAAGGCTGGATGTAGTTGGGAGCTCCGGGTTGGCAATTCGGATCGTTTTCTCGATCGACGGTTGGGGTCACGTCTGGATAGATCACTGGTGATGTCGCAGGCCCCCACAATCCGTTGCCAGCCGAGAGGCCTTGGTCGCTGTAAACATTCAGCACGTCGGCTAGGCACCAACTCATCCGCGACGATTCGACTTGCTTGATCATGTCCAGTTTGTTCGGGTCATTGAAGTTGATCACGCGAGGTGTCATCACGACGAGCAATTCCGTCCGTGCTTCGCTCTCCTTATCAAATCGGAATAAAGCTCCAGCGATAGGAATGTCGGCTAGCCACGGAATACGGCGGGATTGACTCACGCGTTCCTTCGTAATCAATCCACCCAGGACAACGGTTTGGCCATCATAGGCGGT
>JBKCUW010000069.1:0-4721 GCA_046318275.1 Pirellula sp.
GCCTCGGGTTGAGCGATGGCAGATTCAAGCAGTCCGACATCGCGTATACCGTGACTGCCGCCGTAGGTCTCGATCTGGTTTTGATGAGATTCGAGGATGTCATCCAGGGTTAGAAACAGCACGGGCTATTACTCCGCGAGTTTTTTGAAAGCCTTGGAGTGCTTTGAATTCACCTTGGATCGCGCTGCGCGAACTTTCGATTTACTGTCATCGGAACTGACGGGAGCGATGCGAATGGACTTGCCATCTGTGGTCAATTCGACTTGGGACTCAGGAACGATCTTGAGCAAATCCAGAATGGGACGGTCGATGACAACCGCCCAGCTGTTCCCATGCTTCACCAAATTCTTAATCATAAGCTACACACCTGCTGTGCTCGATTTCAATGGTCGACCAATGTAAGTACATGATTGCTTTTGAGTTCCCCGAAGTCAAGGGTCTTCCGTCATTCTCCAGCGACTAAGCAGACGATTTGCCTTCCTGTCTGCGATTTCACGGCTACAGCCTTTTGAACTGTCCAAAAACATTGGGAATACACCAAAAAGTTCGGTTCCTGTCCTCTCCGCTCAAAAACCCTGGTTTTGCCAGGGTTTTTCGCATATTGGGCCAATTGCTTTGGCTTTCCTGCCTATCCATGCATGTCCATGCCTGCAGGTGCTGCGTCGCCTTGTGCGCTGGCTTGGCCCCAGGTGAGTCGTCCAGTGAGTCGCCAGAGTCGTCTCAGAACCCTCGGTTTTTAGGGAAAACATGCTGTTTTGTAGTGGAGGTGCAAGATTCGAATTAGGTGAGTGATGTTCTGAAATGCAGGTGTGGTGAGATTAGGCCGAAACAGCCTATCACTTCTTAAAATTCTTGCTCGGTTCGGAAGTTCCCGATATCATTGAAACGGTGGGGCGTGGCTGGCTCGAGTGTAGGCTGTGTTGGTGCGGACTACAGGGTTTGAGCTGATCTCTATAACAACATGTTCGCCGATTTAGATCGATGCGGTCAATTGATCAACACATTCCGTTGGACGCCGAAGGAACGGCAAGTCAAGAACCAGCATTATCCGAGCGTCTCGCTTGGCTGACACCGCTCGTTTTTATCGGGCTTCCACTATTGCTTGGGGCCGTAGGATTCGCAGGATACGTTGGTCTCGCAATCGTTCTCGAAGTCCAGCCAACTCAGGTTCAGCCCGTGTTTTCGCATGGACAACAGGCAATCCTGATCTCTTTGCCGATATGCACCTTAATCGGGGTATCCGTCGGTATCTCACTCGCCTTTCTGGTGGTCAGGCAACGTTTGATTGCGGCGTTTTTGTTTTCGCTAATCGCTATTGTCGGTTACGTGGTCACCTGTTCGCTGTGGAATGCCCAGATCGCTCAATATGGTCGTGACCCATCTGAAATTGTTTTATACTACCCGCCTATAGGATATTCAGCAGTCTCAGCGATTCTTGCAGTTACTGTGACGGTCTTGGTACTATACGGCAGTATAAGACAACGAAACATCGCGTGAACCGGAGCACTCGAACGTGCGTCGTCCAACTTGAGAATCTTTCGCGCAAACCCGGTTGCGCGTACCGTTATCGTAGAAAGCAGAATGCGACTCCATCCCCGAAGACTTTTTTGCAATGTTGCGGGTGACTTCTACGCAACGGGCGAAAATCCGAAACCGGGCGAGTCGCGTTCCCGGTGGATGGGTGATTGTTTGACGTGTCACGGACCTGAATCGCAAGCGCAGGAATTGCTCGCAGAACTCAACAACGAAAACAGGACTACCTATTTTGTACGCCAGCCAGAAACAGAGATCGAAACTGAACGTGCATGCAGAGCAGTTCAGTATTGCTGTGTTGATGCTTTGAGATATGCAGGACAGAATGCTGCTATCATACACAGGCTCGGAAACAACCCGGCGCACTGTGATTACTTGATCGCGAAAGACGGACGCATGGTGTATTGCCTTGACGAGCAAGGGGAACTTCTACCGTGGGCAGCAGGAATTCGGACCGCAATTGGAATGGGGATCGATATTCCGTCGGTCCCAACTGAATAGAATTACAATAACCATGGCATGCACACGAAGCACCTGATCGCACCTGATCGGCGGCATAGACCTGCGTTGAGTCATCCGCTCGTGCTCGGTGATGCCCGACGTTTGTCGAGTCCAGGGCCCAAGACCTAAGCTATAAAGATGACTTGGCTTTCCAGACCGCAATTCGAAATGTCAATAAGCAAGTCCGATAGATGGTACGTTCAATTGGACGGACGTCCGGTTGCTATCATTGAAAACCCAATCGACGCTGATATGTTCTGGTTTACCTGGGATGTGGTGCAACTGGGGGAGGCACCAATACCAACAGACTTGTGGGACTACTCAACTGATTCCCGCCGCTCATTCCGCCATTTGGAAACCGACGAACTCGATCCCGGAGCGTTTCCTGGTGGTAAAGGCATGCTAAATTCTGGGAGAGTCCTGATACGTGGTCCTCTACGAAACCGAGGACGACTCATCGACGAAATCGGGTAAGGATGCCCGTTTCCGGGCACCCTACCCACACCACCGACTCACTCACACCATCACCTTCTTCGCCCCGGCCGCTCTTGCAAAATCATCCTCGGTGCCCAGCAAGTAACTTTGCTGGGCAATCCGTGGTGAGTTGCCAAGCCAAGAGCAAATCATGCGCACTGGGAACTCGCGCTGGAGGTTCGTTTACTTTCATCCGGTTGCGACTAAAGAATTCGAAAGTCCGTTATTTCGACAACCATCGCATCAAGATCAATCAAGAAAAATGCGCGTAGTGGTTGCTCGTCGATGTAATACAGACCTTCGGACAAAAACGCGCCTTTATCCACAGGATCATTTTCCAAATGACGTCGAATCTGATCCGCCGCTCGCAGTACCAACAAAGCCGAACCAACGACTTCCGTGATTCTTAATAGTTCCGCTGCGGCGTCCAAGGAAAATTCGACGTCGTAAATCATTTAGCAACACCTTCCATGATCTTCGCAGCCACTTGCGCCCAAGTAAGTCGCTTCCCCTCTTTACTTGCTCGTTCAAGTGCTCGTTGAATGTCCGTTTCTGTTGGAGGCCTGCGGACCACACCAATTGTGTGACCTTGCAAATCGACTAACTCGATCGGCCCCTCACTTGTTCGGATTCGTTCAGCAATTTCTTCGGTAACGGTCAATTTTGTCATGGATCTACTCATCTTGGCTTGATTTTATCCTGGTGGTGGCCGAAGGGCTACCGTTCACTTCGATACCATCGCTTTTGTGCGGTTGGTGCATTTGCCATAACAACCCGCAGAACCAACGATAGCACCTTTCGAACGATAGCAAAACATTGGGAAAACATCAAAAAGTTCGGTTCCTGTCCTCTCCGCTCAAAAACCCTGGTTTTCCCAGGGTTTTTCGCATTTCGGCGAAGTTCCTTTGGCCGTCTGTAGCGCCCATGCAACTCGGTGCATGGCGCCTGCGGCGTTGCATTTCGCGTCGCGCTCCCCAAATCGAGTCGTTTTTCGAGTCGCGCGAGTCGACACAGCACGGGGGGTTTGCATGGCTCTGTCTTGTACCGATCCACGCCAGAAGAGGCGGTAGGATTCGAACTAGGGACGTGATGTTTTGAAGTGCGGGGACGGTGAGACGAGGATCCCAAAAAAGCCAATCACACGCTCGTAGGCTCTTCGGAAGTCAATGTCCTGGCCCGATTGGCGTTGGTTGCCATCTGCCTTTCGCGGCATTTGTTCGGTCGAGAAACGATTCGTGGGTCGCACGCATTTGCGTGTCCGTTTTGCAACTGCCTGTTTGAGGAATCATTCTCGTTGAAAAACTTGACTTGCAGATTTCAGATCCTTACACTCGACGGTTCTGCGGATGTCAATGCCCACTGACAACGCTTACCTTTCACATGCCTGGAGATTGTCATGCGTGATCGAATCCGGCTGATTACAAGTGGCTGGGGAATGGACTCCGATTCCGACAACAGGCACGCCAGCATGCGGTGGTTCTATTTGCAACGCGTACTGAATCAGTCTTGCCGTTCTGATTGGAGCCAGATTCCGATTGGCCTTCCGACATTGATCTGACAGAAGGCATCCTCCCCAGTCACTTACGAGTAACGTTATGAGATTGCGATTCGCGATTGTGTTCATCGGGCTTCTGATGTGCTTTCGCACGAATGCCTTGTTGATCGGACAAGACAGAGGTCAGCATCCGTTTGACCTATTGGCTTTTGACTACTTGTCCAAATGTGAGACCAAGTCCATCAATTGTTCCGTTCAACTGAATTTGGAGGGAAGCGCTGTTTTCACACCGGAAGCAAAAGGGAACTCGAATTTGGGTAAGTGGCAATTCAACCCCGAACAGGGGCTTCGGTTCGACTTACCCTTTCTGAGTGGGACGCATTCTCAATCGATATTTGGGCATGGTTCACATATTGCTGAACTCTGGCTACCCGCGGATGAAAAAGCCAAAGGACACGGACAGATAGCGCAGCAAGGGAACTTGTTTACCTCTCGATATTGGCCGATGTGGATCGATTGGTATCAAAACACTAATGTTGTGCTAAATCCGCAGGAAATTACTATCAATTCATCTGCAAAAACCCTGGAAATTAAAATGCCAGGGAATCCCTCGATATTCGTTACTTTTCTGGAGTCGCCGAATGGACTACAGATTACGAAACTGAACTCGTCCGTAAAAAACGCCAATTTCTCCATCAACTTTGAGCGTACATTCGAG
>JBKCUW010000070.1:0-77049 GCA_046318275.1 Pirellula sp.
CAATCTTGATGGTGAACGATTGTGTTAATCGTTTTTGGCTCCTGGCGAGAGCCGTTGAGGACAACGGCTCTACATTGCGGCCCATCGTGGCACGAATCCTCCGAACATACACTCTTCTGGGACCTCGGCGAACTCCCGCAGCCGAAACTACTCTATTATTTGGGGCGATGAAGGTCTTCGGGGGTCCCCGAGAGGATGGTGTTGTCCTTCGACTCGGGCGGTTTCTCAAGTGTCAACAGCGCAAAGAGGTCGAAGAGTTCTTGAGGGCTGAGTTGGTTTTCGATCCCTTCGGGCATGAGCGATTTTTTGTCTTGTTGGAAGGTTTCGATTTCCTTTTCGAGAATTGTTTGCTCTTTGCCCCCTTGGATTTTCAGAACTGTTTTCTCCTTGTCCCGCGACACCAACAGACCAGTCACGACAGTTCCGTCTTCGGTACGAATCGTGACGCTCTTATAAGCATCACCGATCACAAGGCTCGGGTTAAAGACACTGACCATCAATTGCTCATACGATCCACGGCCGTTTGCGGTGATATTCGGGCCAACTTCGGCACCGCGACTATGCATCACATGGCATTGCCCGCAAATGCGGTCGTAGACGATCCACCCTCGTTGCGGATCGCCATGCGCGCCGTTTCGCATTTGATTCAAGAGGTTCTTGACGATGGCTTCGCGTTCTTTGTTGTTCTCGGTATTCACAGTGCCCCAGATCTTCGACACGTACTGTTTTGCGGTATCCGATCCGTTGCTGGCGAGCAGTCGCACTCGGTTTGGACCGATCAATTCTTTTCGGATCTTGCCATCGGCTACGACGCCTAAAAGGGTCGATGCCGCAGGCTCGCGTTGGCACATCTTCTCCGCGATAGTGGCTTGCAAGACCGGCTTCAATTTAGGAAGCATACGGATCAGGTTCAGAAGATCGTCGGAATTGTTGGTAGCGATTGATAGATCGAGGATTGTGTCACGCAACGCGGGATCGACATCTTTGGAGTTGGAAAGATCCTCAAGAAGTTGCTGTTCTGCGACGGCAACGATTCGCCGTCGATGTTGAGCAGCGAATAGCAAGAGATCCTGCAACGTTTTTGGATCGGACTTTCTCGCAGCGACCGCCGCCTCGACCTGTTCTAAAGCGTTGGCATCGCCCGCGATAATGTTTGCGATCAATCGTTCCTTTCGCCACGAAGCATCCACCGTTTCGTCTGAGTTTGAACTCGAAGGCATGCTGTTGAGGAACGCTTGATAGAAAGGACGAATGGTTGCAGGTGAAAACTCACCGTTTCGAACTCGAATCGAAATCGATCGCAGTATTTGCGCTGCGTCGTTCGGGCGACTTGAGGACAGCTTCTCGGTGAGATTGAATAAGTCTTGGAGTAGTTGCTGTGATTCAGGGGTATCCAATTTGGATGCAATGCTCGAGACCCACTTGTCAGCCAATCGAGGAAGCATCGCTTGCAATAATCGGTTGGAGGATTCGGCGGGGAGTTGGAGTTCGTCGATGATCCAACGGCGATTTTCGACAACGTGGGGTAATAGGTTTTGCCAAACGACCCTCGGTAAGATCGGATCGTCGACGCTGTTTCGAAGAACCTCGAGTTCCGTCTTTACGACTGCTGCGCTATCTATGGCACCTTTTGATTTGGATGCACCCCGGAATTTAGGGGTCGCAATGGCTACTTGGATGCGCACTCGTGGGTCCGGGTCGGACGCTCGTGCGAGGACGCTATTAGCGATCTCCGCGTGGGTGGGTTGATGATCACCTGCGAGTCGGACACCCCATGCTCTCAGTTCGGGAGTTTCATGCCGCAGCAGTTTCTGAAGGTAAGATGGGCTGAGCGTTCCGGCGGAAGCCAATGCCCACATGGCATGCGTGCGATGCTTCTGAGGTGTAGCAGGCGAGAGAGAGATGTCTTCGAGTTGTTGGTAGGTTGGAGATTCCGTAGCAATCGAACGCTCGGCGAGTTCTAATTGTGCACGCTGCCGAACAAAGATGTTCGCGTTGCCGAGAGCTTCTACCAATGCGTTATTCGAGAGAGCGTGGATATCTGCAATCGTTTTCTTGGGGCGTTCGCCATACACTATCCGATACAACCGCCCATGGCCTCGGTCGACCCCTTTCGGATCGGCGGAAGCGTCTTGGTAACAATGGTAGCGGTCGTACCAGTCGAGGACGTAGAGGCAACCATCGGGTCCTACTTTTTGAGCGACCGGCATGAACCAAACGTCATTGGCGGTCATGAAGTCCGGTTCCCCGAATCCTTGGTAAGTCGCACCCGCGCGGATGATTCGATCGACATTGATGCAGCCACCGTGGATGTTGCCCATGTAGAGCTTTTCGCGATACGCTTCCGGGTAAGCCGCCGAGTCAAAAAATTCGATACCGCAGTATGCGGCCATTTGGTGCTTGTGCTGGACGATAGAATCCCCCCACCAAGTGTGTGGCGGATAAGGGCCTCCTTGGCGAAGGTAGTACCCAGATTCAGTCAGGTGCCAAAGGTGGTCGATAACGCAGGCGCTGATGAATGCGCTTCCCTCTGTATCGAACGCGATTCCCCAGGGGTTGCTGGTCCCTTCGCAGAACAACTCAAACTTCCGCGTGCGAGGATGAATTCGAAACATGGCGCAGGTGAAGTCGAACGTTTGTTCGCCTTGAGTGACCACCGATCGATTGAAGACACCGTTGAGGCCATACAGGTAACCATCCGGCCCCCATGTGAGCGCATTGGGTAGTTCATGGGTGTCGTAGCGGCCAAAGCCAGTGGCGATGACGGTGGATTTATCGGCGACATCGTCACCGTTCGTGTCCTCGAGAAACAAGATATCGGGCGCGTTGGCAACCCAAACACCACCATGGCCAACCGCGATGCCGGAAGGGATATTCAACCCCTCTGCGAAGATGGTTACCTTGTCGACGCGACCATCGCCATCGGTGTCGTCGAGAATCTTGATCCTGTCCCTACCTGGGCCAGGTTCGTGCCTCGGGTATTCAAAACTCTCGGTGACATAAATTCGACCTGAATCGTCAAACGCCATGGCAACAGGATTGAGCAGGTCGGGTTCGCATGCGACGAGTTCTACGTGGAAACCGTCGGGCACGACCATTTTCCGAAGGGCGTCTTCGGGAGAAAGGGGTGGGCCGGGTGGTTTGCTTTGTTTGCGAGGAATGAACTCCTGGCATATAGCCATCGGAACGCTTGTGCAGAACGCAAAGGCTGTGATCGCCAATGCCAAAGAAAGATTGATTCTTTTGGAAACCATGGTTGCGGAACAGATGACTGCAGATCGAATGGGTATATGAAGATACGAGAAGCGGAAACTTGGTGAGTTTTTTATGGCGGCTATCTAGTGAACTTCCAGCGAGTTTGCCTTAATTGTGCCAGCGGTGAATCTTTGAGGACTTCGTACCAAACGGTGACCAAGGTACCATCATCGCATTCTACCGTGGATGGGTACCCGAGATCCCCGGAACGTCCGTCGTCGCTGATTGTCATCGGTTCGCTCCATGTTCTCCCTGAATCAGCGCTCACGCGAGCTTGATTGCCGAAGGGTGGTTTGCGAAACCCATACGACATGAGTAATGTGCCATCCCTCAGGCGAAGTAGATGCGAAGGGAGTCCCCATACGCCGATCGTGTGCGGGATCGTCCAAGTGTGTCCACCGTCTTCGGATTCGGTTTGCAGCGTCTCGTTCTTAGATTGCGGGTTTTCATTTCTAATGTGGCAGATCAAACGATTATCGCTGGCGTGGACCAAGTGCAACTCGTGATACGCCGATGCTTTGTCTCCCTCTCGGACGGGTATATCAGCGATCCATTGCCAGGTAATCCCATCGTCGGTGGATTCGCATACCCCGAGTCGTCCCCCGTCCCAGAGAGACTTGCCCGCATAAAGTAGCCTCCCGTCGCGAGCGTTGATCGGCCCATGAGGGCTGTTCAATGGAACACGGTACCGCGCGGACCACGTGACACCACCATCGGTGGATCGGATCATGAAGCAGCCCAGTTCAGCGCGTCTCTCTTCAGGCGTCAGCCGATCGCGCGCTGCCCTCCATTCATCGATCAGTTTCTCCTCGGCAAACCCACCTGATTGACCGACTGGCGTTTTCTCAGCACGTTCGAGAATGGGCTCGAATGCGAGTGATGTAAAGTGCGTTACGAGGATCGATTTTCGACTCGTCTCCAGGACCCCCGCATCGCGATCATCGATGGGGCTGTCGAGAATGACTTGAGGCCATCCCCACGACTGTCCGTTGTCCTTCGATCGCATCCATTCAAGGCGTCCAAAGGGGCATACGTGGGCTTCTCGGCCACCGGAAAACGCGAGCAGTAATTCACCATTCGAGCGTTTTGCTAATGTTGGCCAGCCGTGGTACAGGGGTGGCTTCCAACTGATTACCCTTCGATCGATGATTTCAATCCTGGGAGCTGGGATTATCTCTGTCGTCTTTGTTGGAGGATCATCTGCGAACGATGTTAGAGGAAGCAGTGCGAAGGACAGGATCGCGAGTAGCGACGATGCTGACGGTCCCTTTGGCGTTGCATGGGTGATCAATCTCGCGGTTCGATTGCGCGTGATGTAATTCCAAAACCACTGGAACATCACTAAGACACGATTCTCAAAGCGTGCCAAATAGAGGATGTGGATAAAAAGCCATGCCAGCCATGCGAGACGTCCCGTCATTCGCCATTTTCCGGATTCTACGACGGCATGAGAACGCCCGATCGTTGCCATCGTTCCCTTGTCCCAATACACAAACGGTTGCGTTGGTTTGTCCCCTTGTGCCATGCGAGCAATGCGTTGCCCAATGAAGTGGCCTTGTTGCATGGCGACGGGAGCTACCCCCGGAAGCGTGGCGCCACTTTCGGTGGGAAACGCTGCCATATCGCCGGCCGCGAACACGTTTGGGTGGTCCGCGATGGAGCAGAATGCATCCACTGCGATGCGTCCTCCGCGATCGAGAAGTGATTCCTTTCCAGCGGCTTTCGCCAGCTCCGCTGCCAATTTCGAAGCCTTGACTCCCGCGGCCCAGATGATGTTGCGGGTGTCGATGCGATGCATCGTCCCATTTCGTTTGATCATCACGTGGTCACAATGGATTTCTTCGACGCGAGACTCGTTCCACACCTCGGTCCCCAAACTAATGAGTGCTTTTTGTGCGCTATCAGAGAGGGTTGGATGGAATTTGTCGAGAACCTTTTCGCTGTTCTCGACCAGGATAATACGGGCCGAAGTTGGATCGATGGCGCGAAAATCTTTGCGCATGGTGAAACGAGCGAGTTCACTAATGGAACCCGCCATCTCGACTCCGGTCGGTCCGCCACCCACGATGACAAAGGTCAGAAGAGATGGCCGAAGAGACGCATCGGGCTCGCGTTCCGCATCTTCGAACGCAGTCAAAACCATCCTGCGAATTCGAGTTGCATCTTCAACAGTTTTAAGCCCTGGCGCGAAGGATTCCCATTCGTTGTCTTTACCGAAATAGTGATGCTGTGAACCGGTAGCAACGACCAAATAATCGAAGTCAAGCGATAATCCAGAATCGAGTTGGACACGTTTTTTCTCGAAGTCAAAACCGATTACGTTCTCCATCAGGACTTGAACGTTTCGCTGCCTTTTGAAGATGCTTCGGAGCGGAGCGGCGATATTGGCTGGCGAAAGCCCACCGGTTGCCACTTGGTAAAGAAGTGGCTGGAAGAGGTGGAAATTGCGTTTGTCGACCAGTTGGATTTCAACGCTGGCGTTGGCGAGTGCCCGAGCGCACGCCATCCCGGCGAAGCCTCCACCGATGATGACAACTTTTGGCTTGTTCGAATAAGGCATTATATTTGGTGGGGCATTATGTTAAGTAGATCATGGCGTTTTCGATTTCAATAAGCTCGCAGCGGCGAGGTCGAGCATGATCGTCGTGTTAGGATGTTGCCGAAGAATCGAGCCGGGTACTTGATTCGTAAGAGGACCGTCGATGGAGTTCGCAACGGCGGTAGCTTTTCTAGCATCAGGAACGCTACAAATGATTTCATGGGTCTGGAGAATTTCATAGATCGTCATGCTGATCGCGTGTGTCGGGACATCCGCAAGTGTAGCGAACCACCCTTCTCCAACTTGTTGCATTCTGCATGCTTCATCCAGTTGTACCACATGGTATGCATCTCGCGTTTCAAAATCCGCCGGAGGATCGTTAAATGCCAAATGCCCATTTTCGCCGATCCCAATCAACGCGACATCGATTGGACGGACTCGCAACGCTTCCCCAGCGCGTTTGCAGACCGTCACCGGATCGGACATGCCATCTAAATAATGGAATGAGCGGAGTGGAACCCGATCGACGAAACGCTCCTTGAGGTATCCGCAAAAAGAGGCCCCATGCGTGGTGGGGATTCCGACGTATTCATCCAAGTGAAATCCGTCAACTCGCGACCAATCGATGAGAGGCTCCGATATCAATGCGTTCAGTACCTCGAATTGACTCGAACCGGTCGCCACAATCAATCGAGCTTCGCCACGCTCTCGAATAGCTTTTCTGAGGCATTGAGCCGCTAATTTCGCAGAATGCGCCCCCATGGCTTGGCGATCTGGTTCAATAACAATCCTGATGATAGCACCTTCGGAGTTCTGTGAACAAATTTTGCCTATTCGATACTAATGAGTTGGTTTAGCATATCACCTGCGCTTGTGGGGTGCACCGGGTTGGTGCTCGATCCGAGTCAGATTCAAAATCCGAAAGTGGATGGCGGGACTCATCGACGGATCGCTGCCGGCGATAGGCATCCCTTGGGGTGAAAAACGTAGCAGGAAAAGGGTCTATGTCGGAATCGAAATCAGAACGCGTTGCTTTCCTCGGGACCGGTCTCATGGGAGTCCGGATGGCGTGCAATTTGATTCGGAGCGGTTTTGTTGTTCAATGTTACAACCGCACGAAATCAAAAGCCGATGATGTCGTTGCCGCGGGGGCGACCTTTTTTGAAACGCCAATGGCCGCAGTTGCTGACTGCGATGTTGTGATTTCCTGCGTGACCGATGGTAAAGATGTCCAAGCGGTGTTGCTGGGTGAGCATGGAGCCTGTCGCGGTGCGAAGCCGGGTGCATTGTTTATTGACATGAGCACGATTTCTCCTCGCGTGTCGATCGAGATCGGTGAAAAGCTGGAAGGGATGGGATTCCGTTTCGTGGAAGCTCCGGTGACCGGTGGAACCATCGGTGCTCAAAACGCGACATTGAGTATCCTGGCCGGGGGCAATGCGAGCGATTTTGAGGCGGCCCGAACTGTCTTTCAAGCCATGGGAAAGAACATTACGCATTGCGGTCCTCTCGGGGCGGGGCAAGGTGTCAAGCTCTGCAATCAAATCATGGGGGCCATGAACCTGTTGGGAGTTTGCGAGGCGATGACCTTGGCCAAGGGGCTTGAGATCGATCCCGCAATTCTCGTTCAGGCCTTGGCGGGTGGTGCTGCGACCAGTTGGGCGTTGCAGACGCTCGGTCCTAAGATCTGCAACAGTGATTGGGCGCCCGGGTTCATGGTGGACACGCAGCAGAAAGATATGCGATTGGTGGCAGAGGCGGCGGAATCGGCCCAGGTCGCTCTGCCCGGTGCCGCATTGGTAACCCAGCTTTGGCGATCGGCACAAGCTCGCGGAGATGGTGCCGAAGGGATCCACGCTTTAGCCAAAGTCCTCGAACGACTCGCTTCGAAATCCTAACTCCAACGAATCCAAACTTGCAAACCCAACCTGAACCCTTTCTTACTTCGATCAATCCCTCGATCCTAATTTCGAACCCTACGACGTTTTGTAAAATCTATGCCTGACCCCAACCGCGATCCCAACACCAATCCTCCAAGCGACTCACCTGGATCTTCCGCAAAGGTTGGACCAGCGTTTGATGGATTACGCGTCGCGGCGCTCGAGAGCAGGCGTCGCGATGAGTTTTCTCGGATGATCGAGAAGTTTGGCGGAACCCCATTCGTAAGTCCGTCGATGCGTGAGATGCCGATCGAACGCAACAAGGATGTCATCGATTTCGCGTACCGCGTGATGACTGGCGAAGTTGGAGCAGTGATTTTTTTGACTGGGGTCGGATTCAAGCACTTCCTCACGTCCGTCGAAAAGCATGTCGACAAGCAACGATTGCTAGACTCATTGTCCGATATCGTGACCATTGCGCGGGGACCAAAGCCAGTGGTCGCGATGCGCGAGGTCGGCTTGCAACCGACGTTCCGGGCCCCGGAGCCGAACACATGGCGTGAGGTCTTGCAGTTGATCGATCAGCAGGTTCCAGTTGCGAATATGACGGTCGGTTTGCAGGAGTACGGTGTCACCAATCACTCGTTGATCGCAGGTTTGGAAGCGCGAGGAGCACGTGTGGTGAACGTTCGCGTTTATCAGTGGGATTTTCCCGAGGATACGGTTCCCTTGCGCCAGAATATCGAGGCGATGTGTGCGGGGGAAAGGGATCTTCTCCTGTTCACGAGCGCTCACCAAGCGGTCAATATGTTGCGTATGGCAAAGGAACTGGGTTGCGAGGAGCAACTCCGATCGTCGTTGAATCGTATGGTTGTTGCATCGATTGGCCCGACCACAACGGAAATGTTGCAGCATTTGAATTTGCCCGTCGATATTGAAGCAACTCCGAACAAAATGGGGCATCTGGTTCAAGCTGCCGCTGAAAAATGTCATCGTATCCTTAAAGCAAAGCGATTTGCGTCGTCGAGTTCCACCATGAACAAAGCCTCCACTCCGGACCCCAATCCTGGCTCCCATAAACTCGATCGCTTAGGCGCATCCCTTTCGAGCAGCCCTTTCATGCAAGCGTGCTATCGTCAGCCCAGTGACGTGACGCCTATATGGCTAATGCGACAAGCTGGACGCTATATGGCCGAGTACCGAGCGGTTAGGGACAAAGTTTCGTTCCTTGAGCTTTGCAAGAACCCGACGCTGTGCGCCGAGGTGATGGTGACCGCTGTCGAAAAATTGGGAGTGGATGCGGCAATCATCTTCTCCGATCTGTTGCCGATCTTAGAACCCATGGGCTTTCATTTGGAGTTCACCCAAGGTGACGGGCCGGTGATCCACAATCCGTTGAGGCACGCCAGCGATGTGGATCGCGTTCGAGTCTTGAGCAACATGGACTCTTTATCGTTCGTCCCGGAAACCGTCCGTCAAACGCGAGCTGCTCTCCCCGATCGTATCCCTGTCATCGGGTTCGCTGGATCCCCATTCACCCTCGCTAGTTACATGATCGAAGGTGGATCGTCTCGCAATTACGTGCATACCAAAACGCTGATGTACAGCGATCCTGCGGCATGGAAGGTCTTGATGGACAAATTGGTAGAGTCGATTTCGATGTATTTGAACTCGCAAATCGTCGCTGGCGCGCAAGTCGTACAGCTGTTCGACTCTTGGGCCGGTTGTTTGTCCCCCAACGACTACCGGATTCATATCCTGCCTCATATGCATCGCTTGCTTGAGTCGATTATCCCTAATGTTCCGGTCATCAACTTTGCGACTGGAAACCCAATGCTGATATCGTCGCTGCGAGGGGACGCCCGAACCGTGGTTGGTTTGGATTGGCGGGTACCTTTGGATGTAGGATGGGATATGGTGGGTACAGATCGCGCTGTCCAAGGGAACTTGGACCCGACGGTTCTGTTCTCCAACGTCGATACGATCCGAGAGCATGCTCAGTATGTCTTGGCCCAAGCCGCAGGGCGGCCGGGACACATCTTTAACTTAGGGCACGGTATCCTTCCGGGGACGCCGGTCGACCATGTGATCGCCTTGGTCGATATGGTCCACGAAATGACCGACCGACGCAAAGCCTAAGCTGGCCAGTTGTTGCTCAACGAATTCTTATATCTGTCGATAGGAGTCGTACGATGAATACGAGTGAGAATACTCTCAATGCATTGCGGCAGCATCTTCGTGATACCGCTCTGCTCGAGAGCACGATGGCGTTGCTCGAGTGGGATGAACACACCGGCATGCCGGACCGGGCAGGCGATTACCGCTCCGAGCAATTGATGCTGCTAAGCGGTTTCGTGCATCAACGAAAAACCGATCCGCGGATCGGTGAATGGCTTGAAGAACTAGCAACGAGCGACTTTAGTGCGGATCCGCACAGTTCCGTCGGTGCTTTGATACGATGCGCGCGACGGGATTATGACAAAAACGTCCGATTGCCCGAAACGCTCGTCAAGCAATTGGCAAAAGCGACGAGCCTCGGCCAGCAGGTCTGGGTCAAGGCAAAGCGTGATAATGACTATGCTGCATTCCAACCCGCGCTTCAAGAAATCATTTCCTTGAGGCGCGAGGAGGCGTCACTGCTCGTTTCCGATGGAGAGCCTCTCTACGATGCGCTGCTCGATCAGTACGAAGAAGGAGCTAAAAGTCGGGATGTTGCATCGGTGTTTGAGAAGTTGCGAGATGCTTTGATTCCGTGGGTGAGAAACGCTCAAGAGTCCGCGAAGCATGCAGGCCCATCCTCAGTAGAAGGTGTGTTCGATATCGAAGCCCAACGAAAGTTCTCTCGATGGGTGGCGGAAAAGATCGGATTCGATTTCGAGCGAGGACGACTCGATGAAACGGTTCATCCCTTTTGCACGACTCTCGGACCCCATGACCATCGCATACTCACGCGGTACAGCGACAGTAGCTTTTCGACAGGGCTCTACGGGGTTCTTCATGAAGCCGGACATGGGATGTATGAACAAGGTCTCGAACCGGATTGGTACGGTACGCCCGTTGCAACCGCAGCATCTCTCGGTGTGCATGAGTCCCAGTCGCGGCTTTGGGAAAATATGGTCGGGCTGTCGCGTCCGTTTTGGGATTGGTGCATGCCCGAAGCTCGAAAAATGTTTCCCTCACTCGAGGCTATTGCGATCGACCGTTGGGTGCGAGACCTCAATCGTGTGCAGTGCAGTTTGATCCGAATCGAAGCCGATGAAGTAACCTACAACATGCACATCCTGATCCGTTTCGAACTGGAGATGGGATTGATCGCTGGAGATTTGAATGTTGCCGAATTGCCGGAAGCGTGGTCCGACAAATACCAAAATTATTTGGGCATTCGACCTCCCAACGATGCGCTCGGAGTCTTGCAAGACGTCCACTGGTCCGCTGGTCTGATCGGCTATTTCCCGACATACACGCTCGGCAATATCTATGCGGCCCAACTCTACGAAGCAGCGGACCGGGAACTCGGAGGTGTTGGGCGTCTGGTAGCCAAAGGTGAGTTTACAACGCTATTAGCCTGGCTCCGTGAGAAAGTTCACCGGTTTGGGCGTCGCTATCCACCGATGGAACTCATCGAGAAGGCGACCGGAACTGCATTCAGTTCGGATGCCCTGGTCCGTCATCTTCGCACGAAGGTCGCTTGATTCAATCTTGTCCTAGCGAAATCGGGACGAGGTTCGATGAAGAAAGTGATCGACTCGCCGAAAGAATCGAGAGGCTTGTGCCCCTCGAAGGCTAGGAGTTATCGAATTAGAAACCGTCAGAGACGGACTTATTTCTTGACATCGTCTTTCTTGATGTCATTGAAGACTTCGTCAAACTTTTTCAGCTTAGGAACAATCACCGCTTGGCAGTAAGGGTTCTTTCTCGCATTCAAGTTGAAGTAGTTTTGGTGGTATTTCTCGGCGGGATAGAACTTGGTGAGAGGAGAGATCTCGGTCACGATCTTGCCATCGAATACCTCTTTGTTGAGCTTGGCTTTGTACTCCTCTGCGATCTTCTTTTGTGAGTCGTTTTCGTAGAAGATGGCCGAGCGATACTGCGTTCCCTCGTCGTAGCCTTGTTTGTTGAGGGTGGTCGGGTCGTGCGTTTTCCAGTGGACTTCGAGAAGCTTTGCAAACGGAACTACTTCGGGATCAAATTCGATTTGGATGACTTCCGCGTGGCCTGTGGTGCCGGTGCATACTTGCTCATACGTCGGGTTTTCCACGGTTCCACCGGTGTACCCAGAGACCACGGATTGGACACCTTTGACGCGTTGGAACACGGCTTCGGTGCACCAGAAACATCCACCCCCAAACGTTGCTTTTTCCAATTTCTTATTTCCTTCTTTGGACTTTGATTCGGACGTTGCTTGTCCAGTGGTGCCTTGGCCGCGAACGATCGAAGCCAGTCCGATCCCCTGAAACAGGACTGCGGCAACGAAACAGAGCCAGCATTGCAAGGACTTTGATTGGTACCATGGTCTTGATTGGATGATCATCGATTCACCGAAATTCGATTGGGGGACTTAACGGAAGTTTATTGGGATTCGAAGAAGGGTTCAGGGCGATTTGTAGTTTGACTGGCAGTGATTTGATAGTCCTCTCTTCGGACCAGACGAATGGTCCGCGATGAGGTGCCTGAGATCGGCCACCGACTCCGATAGATTGTATGCGTTCGGGAAGTTGTTCCAAGGGCGGGCGTTTTCGCGCCCCTCTGCCGTTCGCCTGCATTACAATGATCTCCAGCGTGTGAATTTCGTCCGCTTGATCGGTTTTTGTTGCTGAAGCGTCATGCCACCTGATTTCCGGGAAGCTCGTTCGTTCGCTGGTCGTCGGGAATTTCTGTCCGGGCTCGGCGGCGGTTTCGGATTGTTGGCGTTTCAGGCATTGGAACGGGGGGCGGTTCTAGGTCAGGACCGGCTGGGAGTCGGTGAAGTTGATCCGCTGCAACCTTATTTGCCGCGCAAGCCCCATTTCACACCTAGGGCCAAATCGGTCATCTTTCTGTTCATGGTGGGGGGGCCATCGCAGATCGATACCTTCGACTACAAGCCGGCACTCGTCGATTTGGATGGCAAGCCTGTCCCCGAATCGATTCGGGCGGCTCTGAATGGGACACGCCATGCGAACGTCTTCCATGGATGCGATGATGTGATCCTGAAAAGTCCGTTCCGGTTTGAACAGCGTGGGCAGAGCGGCATGTGGGTTAGCGAATTGATGCCTCATGTGGCAGAGCACGTAGATGATTTGTGCTTCATTCATTCCATGCAAGCGGACTCGAACAATCATGCCCCGGCGAGTTATCAGCTGCACACGGGGGATGTGCGAGCTGGCAAGGCGAGTCTTGGGTCTTGGGTTACCTATGGGCTGGGTACCGAGAACTCGGATTTGCCGGGTTATGTGGTGTTGTTTGACGCGGGGCCCCTCGGGGGAGCCGCCAATTACACCAACGGCTTCTTGCCTCCCGCATTCCAGCCCACTCGATTTCGCCATTCCGGGCCACCCGTCAGGGACTTATTACCTCGCCCGGGGTTTGCCGAAGGGCAACGGGCATCGATCGACCTCCTGCAGCAACTCAACCGCGAGCATCGGGAAGCGAATCCCGGATTCTTGGAGTTGGATGCACGGATCGCAACGTATGAACTGGCCTATCGAATGCAGTCCGCGGCTATGGAAGTGAGCCAACTCGACGATGAACCGGAGCACATTCACAAACTCTATGGAATTGGCGATCCGGAAACACGCACCGCAAGCTTCTCTCGCAAGTGCTTGATGGCTCGCCGGTTGGTGGAACGCGGAGTTCGATTCGTCCAGCTGTATGATATGCCCGACAAAGATGGATGGGATGCACATGCCAAATTGGTGGACAACCATAAGCCGCGAGCCAAATGGACCGATCAAGGGGTCGCGGGGTTGCTCGCTGATTTGAAACAGCGAGGACTTCTCGAATCGACATTAGTGATTTGGGCAAGTGAGTTTGGGAGAACTCCGATGCGTCAAGGAGACCTCGGTCGGCAGCATAATGCCGCAGGATTTACGATTTGGATGGCGGGCGGTGGTGTCCGAGCAGGTACCCGTATCGGTGCTACCGATGAATTAGGATTGATGGCCGTCGATCGCCCTATTCAATTCCGAGATCTTCATGCAACTATTCTGACTGCCTTGGGAATCGATTACGACAGGCTCTCTTTCTCGGTGAACGGCAGAGACGAACGGATCACTGGTGTCGCAGGTTCCCCAAAACCGTTGATGGATGTCTTGATATGAAAAACATGTCTCGAACCTTCGACCAAAGCCGAGCGATGTCGCTGCTGAAGTGGACCTGCGGCCTTGCCGTATGCTGCATTGCAACATGGTTCGTAGCGCTCGCGGATGAACCGAGTTCCAGCATCGGAGAGGATAACGATAAAGTCTCACACGCCGAATACGGAAATGCTTGGGTCGATCCCGATAATCCAATTCGTAAACTCTACGGTGGTGAGCGACTCGATCTTTGGTCCTTGAAACCGATCGCTCGACCGGAGATTCCGATCCTGTCCGACAGTTCGAACCTAGCCCATGGTTCGAATGGTTGGTCCTCGCATCCGATCGATCGATTCCTTGCTCGAGATTGGCAAAACAGGAGTCTCGTCCCTGCCCCTGACGCCGAACGCAATGCATTGCTGCAACGATTAACCCTCGATCTCAACGGAGTTCGAGCAACGATTGACGAGGTGAGGCGTTTTGAAAGTGATGAGCGACCGGATGCATATGAAAGGACTGTCGACCGATTGTTGAGCAATCGGGAATTTGGTGAGCATTGGGCCAGAATGTGGTTGGATGTGGTCCGATACAGCGACAGCAACGGCTTTGATTGGGATGAGTTTCGAAAAGAAGCGTGGCGATTCCGCGACTGGGTGATACGTGCGTGGAACGATGATCTCCCGTTCGATCAATTCCTCACGATGCAAATCGCTGGAGATGAACTGGTATCGGGTGCACCTAAGGACCAGGCCGAACTGGACTCGCTGATTGCAACCGGATATTTGCGCCTGGGCCCGTATGACAACGCGGCGAAACTTTTTAACGAGCAAGACCGAGCACGCGTTGAGGTTCTTTCAGATCTTACAGAAACCACCGCAGGTGCATTCCTTGGGTTGACCATGTCCTGCTGCCGATGCCACGACCACAAAACGGATCCGCTGTCGCAAGCTGATCACTACCGATTTAGGGCGTTTTTCGCAGCCGCGCAGTTTGCCGATAGTATGCCGATCGATCTCAAGTCGACTCAGGACGAAATCGCCGAGCACAATGCAGCCATCGAGAAGCAGATTGGCGAGTTCGACACCCGAATAAAGTTGATGCTCGATAGCGTCCGCGCGAAGATTGTTGCTGAGGACAAGAAGATCATTGCTGAGGGTAACCAGACGGGAGCGGATCAGGATGCCAATTCAGTTCAGGAAACTGATTCTGGTCTGGACCGGAGAGGTCAGGATCGGAGTGAACTGGCCGAGCCGATTCAGAAGGAGAATGAGAAGGTCAAGCCGCTGACGGACGCCGAATTGCGATCGAAGCTTACCGATGCAGAGCGCATCGAACAGGAGCGTTGGCGTGGAGAGATCGATCGACTGCGCGGGGAGCTTCGCAAGCCAACCGTTGGCTTATTAATGAAGGACGACAAGGATGCTGTGGATACTGTAAGGATTTTGTACCAAGGAGACCATCAATCGCCACGCGATGAGGTTCAGCCTGGGTTTCCAACGGTACTTTTTCCAAGGCCACCCACCATCCCGGAGACGACATCGGCGTCGTCGACAGGGCGGCGACTGGCTTTGGCGCGATGGATGGTTTCGCCGGAGAACCCGTGGACAGCTCGAGTGATCGTCAATCGAGTTTGGCAAGGATTGTTTGGCGAAGGCATTGTTGCGACAGCCAACGATTTCGGTGTCACCGGAGCCCCGCCCAGCAATCCCGAACTGTTGGATCATTTGGCGACCTACCTGCGAGATTCCAATTGGTCGATCAAATCGCTGGTACGCTATATCGTCACTTCCCGTGCGTATCGGATGAGAGCGTCTGCGATCGTCGGTACCTCGTCGGATTTGAGCGGTGAAACTATCTCGATGCGAAATGGACTGAAGAGGATGAGCGCTGAGCAATTTCGGGATACGGTGCTCCAGGTCACAGGACTCCTACAAATACGCCATGGGGGGGCTCCGGTTTGGCCAATTCTTAGCGAGGATGTCTTGCAAGCCAATCCGGCGGTTTTGGACGATAACGAGACTAAAACCAAAGGCTGGTATCCATCCCCCGAACGAGACCAAAGTGTTCGCACGATTTACTTGGTGCAAAAAAGGACGTTGCGGATACCTTGGCTGGAAACCTTTGATTTGCCAGAGAATACGGTCTCGTGCCCAAAACGCGAGGTTTCCATCGTGGCCCCCCAAGCGTTGTCGTTGATGAATAGCGAATGGATGGATGCAGCAGCGACAGAGCTGGCGAATCGCTTGTCGGAACCATTATCCGGGGAGTCTGAGGCGTCGCGCGATGCTGAAATTGGCGTTTGGATTACTCGACTATTTGAACGCGTGTTGTCGCGAAGCCCGAAACCGAATGAGTTGAACGCATGCCGCGAGTACTTGGTCGGACGCTCGCGGCGGGAGTTGGTATTGGTTTTGCTAAACACCAATGAATTTGCTTTCGTCCCTTAGCCAGTCCATCGCACGACTTGTGCATCGGTTGTAAAGCGAATCCTGGGTAATTCTACTCATTTCGTTCCGTCGGACTTGTTGATGTCTTAAGATTTCAGCATGTTCTTCTTAGTTGCGGGACGTTGGTAGTGGGCTTCGGCATTGCGATTATTGGTTAAGGTAGCACTTGCTGTGAGATCGGAATCGTTTTGGTTTCGCGGTCGAGTAGCCCTTACGGAAAAGATGTTCATCAAGTTTGTGAAAGCGGCGTATGCGATTGCGTGCATCGTCGATAGGAGATCCATCGTGGCATTTGGCAAGTTTTATCGCAGGGTACATGTAGTAGCGTCGTTTGTTTTAGCCACCGCGGTTTCATCTCTAGTTGCGTTTGCACAGTCGCCGAACAAAGGCCAAGAGGCGAGCAAGCCGACGATTTATTTTGGGGGGGATATCCTCACCATGCGCGGATTGCAGCCCGAGTATGTCGAAGGGTTGGCAATCAAGGACGGAAAGATTTTGGTTGCGGGGACATTGGCGGAGTGCAAGCGCGCCGCGGGGACCGATACCAAATCCGTTGATCTCGGTGGCAAGACTTTGGTCCCTGGTTTCATCGATACCCACGGCCACTTTGTCTACTTCGGAAAAAACCTGGTCGATGCCAATCTGTTCAATTGTGCTGACATCGCGGAACTTATCTCTCGGATGAAGAAACAAGTGGATCGCACCCCAGAGGGGGCTTGGATCGTCGGCTTTGGATATCAGTCGCGGACAATGAAGGAAGGTAGACCGCCTACGAGCGAGGAGCTCGATCAGGTTTCGTCCGATCGCCCTGTCATGATTGTGGACTCGTCTGGGCACCTGGGGGCTGCTAACGGTGCTGCGTTCAAGGCTGCTGGGATTACCGCAGAGACACCGGATCCGACCGGTGGGGCGTTCGCCCGAAAGGGAGACGGTAAATTGTTGCTAGGTCCTATGGAGGAAACAGCGTTGAATGCGGTGCGCAGCAAGCGACCTGCGCTTACGGGCGAGTTGGCATCGCGTGCGATTGTAGGAGCGGCGGAGGTTTGGGCGAGTTACGGTCAAACCACGGCTATGGAGGCCGGCTTGGGCCTCGGAAACGATGACATAGGAATCGTACTGAACGCAATTGATAAAAACCTTCTGCCGATTGATCTCTACGTTGCAGCTAAAGACTCAAGCCTTGATGACACGCTCGCCGCTGCGTACTCCGTTGCATCGCAATACAACCCTAACTCCGATGGCATCGTCGAAAAATTGAGAACCGCGCGCCCGGATCTTGACCGGCGTTATGTGAACCGCGTGCGAATGGGAGGAGTCAAGTTCTGGTTGGATGGCAGTCTCGATACCGCTTGGTTCACTCTGCCGTACACTCAGAATCCGCAAGGCAAGACGGGAGCTTTCTCAGGGTACCGTCAGATCCCTGACGAAGTTCTCGATGCCGTGTTTGAGAAGTACTGGGCGAGCGACTTGCAAATCCATATGCATATGAATGGGGATGCGGCCGCGGACCAAGCACTGTCTGCGATCGCCAAGGCGGTAAAGAAGCATGGTATGCGGGACCATCGACCCGTCTTTGTGCATGCGACCTGGTTGCGCGTGGATCAAATCGAAAAGATTAAGACCTTTGGGGCAATCCCTAGCTTTCTCACGGCGGGTATCACGACGGGTGGCGATGCGGTCGTCAAGATGTGGGGGCAGGAACGATCGTCGGGCGCGATGGCATCCAGAACCTTCTTGAGATCTGGATTGCCGTTCACGTACTCCCACGATGCCCCCGTTTCTCCCGTTCCCTCAATTCTGGCGCTTGTGGATGCTGGTGTGAATCGGTTGTCGGGAAGTGGTCAAGTCGTTGGCCCCGAGGAAACGATCCCCCCGTACCACGCCTTGCGAGCCGTGACGGCAATGGCTGCGTACCAACTGAAGGAGGAAACGAGCAAAGGGACACTCGAAGCTGGTAAGTTAGCGGACCTCGTCATTCTCGAGAAGAATCCGCTCAAGGTCGAAACCACTTCGATCAAAGACATCGCGGTCCTGGAGACGATCAAAGAAGGTAAGACGGTTTTTAAGAAGTAAGCAAGTTGTCATTGGTACGAATCGAGCACGAGCGTATCCGAATTGCTTTATCGCAATCGCACTCAACGTTGCGTTGCTCGTACTCGATTTTGTTTGTCACCTGTTGTGGTCTTCGCGATGTAACTAATTTTCGCGAGGTTCTGCCTCCATGAGCCACGATCCAGTTGAGCCATTACTGGCAACTACCGCCCACGCTCCCCTCTCTTGCTTCGTTGGGTCTTCACCTGTAGGGGGCAAAAAATGCGGGGAAAGGGCCGTGGTAGTAGCGGTCATTTGTTGCGTTCCCCCGGAATGAACACGGTGGAACGGAGATCCTATAGAGGTTTAATAGAGGATTTGTAGCGGAGTTGATTAACTCAAGTTCGACGGCTGTTTCGATTTCCCGGTCATCGTATCGGGTGGAATTATTTAGCGTTTTCATGGTATTGGTTTCCCTATAGTGGTTTCCATGAGTGCTCTACAGCCAATTCCCCCGATCGTCTACTTGCTTAGAAGATCGCTAGAATAAAGTGGGTATAGGCTTCGATTGAACCGGGAACATAGCCTTTGCCTAGGGGGGCGTTTTATGAGAAAACACCGAAATGCGTTCATTGTGCTCCTCGTTTTGTTGTGTACTTCAGCGTTTGTGAAGGCTCAAGAGAGGCGGCTGGAGTCGATACATGGGACGATGATCACCATGATCTCCGAGAAGCAGGGTATTGTTAGTGAGATTTGGGCCAAAGGGAATTACCTGCGATCAGAGATGGATCTCGGCGGTGAGAAGTTAATCTCGCTTCAACGTGATGGTGTCGTCTATGTCTACCCATCCAGGGGAAACATCGGAATGAAAAGGTTGGTTGGACGAGGTTTGGGTTCTCTAGGACTCGTGAAGCAGATCCATGAAATCAAATCGAGGGGGGAGATCCATGGCTCTGAGGAAATCGAAGGAGTTCTTTGCGATCTTTACGCTTACGATGTGAACCTTCCTGAAGAATCTGCACTTGTCCTCCTTTCGCGGGAAACCTCTTTGCCGACGATTTGGGTAAGTATTTTACGCACCGATGACCAGGAGCCTGTTGCTCAGCGGACGGTATTTAAGAATTTGGAAGCCAATGTGAAGATATCGGATGATCTATTTGAGATCCCCAAATCTGTTCGATTCAGCGAAGAAGATGGTTCGACGTTTCCTTCGATCCCGAAGTCGATTAAGTCTGGTGATAGCCATAAGGCATCGCTGAAGAAAGCCACTCGAAAAAGTCCATCAAATCTCTACGCGGTGAGCGCTGCCAAAGCGAAGGTGATGTCCGATGATGGGGTGGTGATTACGACCCTCCCCATAGGGACTGT
Organism: Pirellula sp.; assembly: GCA_046318275.1. Classification (GTDB taxonomy): domain Bacteria; phylum Planctomycetota; class Planctomycetia; order Pirellulales; family Pirellulaceae; genus JBKCUI01. The sequence goes on from JBKCUW010000070.1 coordinate 19,796, forward strand.
TATTGGCTCAAGTCAATCGAAGGGCGAACTACGGTTGATTGAAAAGGGGTCGAAAAGCGGTTGGATCGATGACCGCGATTTGATCCCATTCGAGATAGCACGAGAGCATTTTTCCAATGAGCTACGCAACCGCCCCCAAGATCCCAACCTGTTGCTGGGGCGAGCGCGTTTCAGTTATTGGGTTGCACAATCAAAGCGCATGAGCCCGGGAAGTGATAAGGCTGAGTTCGACCAGATACTGGATTATGCTTTAGCGGATTTTAAACAATCGGCATTGCTACGACCGAGTATCGATGCATATGCCGGAAGTGGCTTTATCCATGCTCTTCAAGGGAACCACAAAGAAGCTATTGCTGACTTTAATCGAGGACTCAAATTCGATCCAAACGCAACGGAACTACTGCAGCAACGGGCTTGGGCTTGGCTGAGTTCTGGCGATTTTGACAACGCTATTGCCGATTGCGATCGTATCCTCGAGCACGATGAAATGAATCCGGCTGCGCATGGTCTGAAGTGCTACGCGCTCGGTCGTAAAGGGGAATGGGACAATGCAATGACCGAGTGCGATATGGCATTGCAAGTTGAACCAAGACTTGCCTCCGCGTTCTTTTATCGCGGCACTATTTGGGAAGGCAAGGGGGACGATTCGCGTGCAAAGATTGACTTTGATTCCGCGATTGCCTTTGGAGAAAATGCAGCGCGTTCGCACCGCGCGAGAATTTGGTACCAAAGCGGGAAAATGCGAGAAGCTATCGCAGACCTAAGTGTTTCTGTCGAATTAGAACCCAATAATGCGGATCTTTGGTTGCAGCGAGGATCGGCGCACTTGCAGTTGGAGAATCTAGACCAAGGTATTGAGGATCTCAGTAAATCGATAGAGCTAAAAGCAACACCTGAGGCACTGACAAATCGCGCGATTGCGTGGATCAAAAAAAATGAGGTCAAGTTGGCTATTGAGGATTTCAAGCGTTCCGCGATTCTCAATCCAGATCTGGCGTTAACCCACTTTAACATTGCGCGCCTCTATTACGACCTCGGGCAGTACAAAGAATCAGTCGCCGCTTTGTCGGAATACCTGCGCTTGATGCCTGAGGATCCTGACGGTTATGCACAGCGTGGAATGGCCCGTTACTTCTCTCAAGACTTCGAGAACGCAATCGCGGATTTTAGCTTCTCTATCAAGCGAAATCCGGAAAATGCGACTCTGCGTGTCTACCGTGGCTCTGCGTTTAATTCTACCAAGGATTTCGATCGAGCGATCGATGACTTTACGCATGCCATTGAAGTGGATCCGGGTTCCGCGATGGCGTACACCCTTCGAGGTGCCTCATGGAATGAAAAGGGGGATTCGAATAAAGCTGCAATCGATTTCGAAAAGGCTGTAGTGTTAGATCCAAAATCGCATGTCGCCTACATTAATCGAGGTGGTTTCTATTACTCGCACGGCAACTATGAAAAAGCGAAGTTGGATTTTGAAACAGCATTGAAGCTCAATCCTGGACAAGCACCAGTGATGAACGAACTCGCTGAGCTATTAGCTACCGCACCCGTCGAAAATGTCAGAAACGGAGTGCAAGCAGTTAGGTTAGCAAGGACAGCTTGCGAGTTGACCAATTGGAAAGAAGCTGAGTATCTAGGTACGCTAGCGAGCGCCTACGCCGAGTCGGGTGATTTTCCGAATGCTGTACTTTGGCAGAGTAAGTGTGTGGAGATGTCCGCTGAGGAATTGAAGAAAGACGCACGAGCGAAACTTGCTTTGTACCAAGAAAAGAAACCCTATCGTAAGGAACCGCGTTCCGACCATTTCGCGAAATGAGTCTCCCGTATTCCACGTTCGGGTTTAAGACTCAAGGATACATCGAATTCTGTGAACTTGTCGATTTTGGATCGATGGATTTGTTTTGATTTAGGATTGCTCATCGAGATAGTTCCTGGGGCTTCGAAGCGTAGAGATGTTGAGCAGTTGCGATAGTTAAGGGTGATTAATAGATGCGATTGTTTTTCGTGGGGTTGCTGGTTTCGCTCACTTCGTTTTTTCGTGGATCTGTAAGCAATGCCGATGACTATTCATATGGGCCTTACCGTGAGGGAAGGATGGAACCGCAGATAAGCGGTTGGCCTCTCACCAAAGATGAACGTGATTACGTGTTGAAGCCGGAGCATGAGCGTCGGCCGGGACGGGAATCCAATAAACACTTGCCGTCGTTGTGGCCTATCATCCCGTCAGCGGGCCACTGGGGTGGAACGAGTTGGCTAGATACGCACGCCAAACTCGTGGATTACGTCCAGTCTAATTCTGGACGGGTGGATGTCTTGTTGGTTGGCGACAGCATTACGCAGCAATGGGGTAGCCCGTTGGATAGCGGTTCGCTCAACGCGCCCTGGAAAAAAGAGTTTAGCGGCCTAAAAACACTCAATATCGGAATCGGCGGTGATAAGACGCAAAATGTGCTATGGCGACTCGAACATGGTGGCGTCGATGGTCTCGAGCCGCGTGTGATCGTGCTGATGGTAGGGAATAACAATATGTTCTTTACGCCAGAGACCAGCACCAATGCTGCGGCCCAAGGTATCGCGACGTGCGCGAGAACGTTGAGAAGGAAGTTTCTTGAGTCGCAAATCATCGTCATCAAGATCCTTCCTGCGCATGAACCTGGGAATCGATTCTATGAAGATATCCGGAAGACTAACGCCGAATTGGATCTGTTGCAGCTTGACGAGGATCCAAAAGTGCGTGTGCTAGATCTATGGAGCGATTTCACGGACGCCGAGGGCACCCTCAAAAAGGAGTTGTTCACGTCGGACGCAATTCATTTGTCGCTTGAAGGATACCGTATCTACGCTGAGCGCTTGCGACCGACGGTCGAGCTTGCCATCCGAGAATCGGAATAAATTCAACCGCAGCGATAGGTTTTCCTCGAACTCTCCTTAGCGGAGCACGGTTCTTGCTCGGCGGCTATTGATAGATCGAATACGCGGCCCAATGGTTTCAGAGCGTATTCGATGGTATCCCCCACAAGCTCAGCGTGCGAAAAGATTCTTTCAGTCGACGTGTGCTCTCACCCGGAGGTACAGATAGGGATAGTCTGTGATTCGAGATGGACTGCGTGTACACTCGCGAAGTACAACTCGTGGATCATGCGTAGTGTCTCGTCGTTTATCGAGTTTTAGCGTCCAGAGGCAGCTTGCAAATCGCATGGCTTGGATCGGGGGCGTTTGGTTGAGGTCATGTGTCGTTAATTTTTGTGAGAACCGACGGTTGCTTACAGAGAGGCATAAAGCTCGATTGGAAGGCGCGGTGTGGAAAAGACATTCTTGGGGAAACGTATTGTTATCGCAGGGGGCAGTGGATTCCTTGGGATGTCGCTGGCTGATTTCCTCGTCCGTCAAGGCGGCACGGTGGTTGTACTCGGTCGCCGGAAATTTCCCACGCGACCAGGGGTCGAGTTTGTTCACTGGGACGGTCGTTCCGTAGGACCATGGACTGGAGTGATTGACGGCGCGTATGGAATTGTGAATCTCGCCGGTCGCTCTGTGAATTGTGTAAAAACGCCCAATCATATGGATGAGATCTTGCGGTCTCGAGTGGAGGCTACGCGAGCACTGGGCGAAGCTGTTCGACGGGTCCAATCGCCCCCCGGCGTCTGGGTGCAGATGAGTACCGCACACATTTACGGAGATCCTCCGGAAGTGCACTGCGATGAAGACTCTGCCACGGGATATGGACTCGCCCCCTTTGTTGCTCAAGCTTGGGAGTCGGCGTTTGCGGATGCCGTGTTGCCTGAGCAACGTTCTGTTATTCTCCGGACGAGTTTCGTGATCGGTCCAGACATCGGGGCTGGTGGTGGCGCGCTGGGCACGCTTGGTTGGATTGCACGCTTAGGATTAGGAGGGAGAGTTGGGCGCGGCACTCAGGGGATGAGTTGGATCCATGCATGTGACATGAACCGTCTCTTCGTTCGAGGGTTGATCGACCCGGAGATGCACGGCGTTTATATCGCATCGAGTCCGAACCCCGTTTCGCAAGCGGAGTTCATGAGGCAAATTAGAAAGGCGGTGCGAATGCCGATAGGACTACCTGCCTCCGAATGGATGGTCCGAATTGCCGCACCATTGTTCTTCAAGACCGATCCAGAGTTGGTTCTCTACGGCCGTTATGTCCGGTCGCGAAGGCTTGCAAAGATGGGCTTCGAGTTTCAGTTTGGCGAACTAGTTGACGCGCTCGCAGACCTTTATAGCCATCGCGAGAGAGTCGACCGTTGAACCGTTATTTCACTTCCCAGCCGCTCCGATAGGACTTGGTAAGAAGTTCGTTGGCTGCAGGCACATTGGTGACACGCATCGTAGTTGGATCGAATTCGATTTTCTGCCCGATGCGATAGGCGACGTTACCGAGCAAGACCACTTCCGTGAACGGGCCCGCATATTCAAACGAACTACTAGTTTTGCCGCGGCCTTTCGCAGCTTCGATCCATTGGCGGTGATGGCCTGGGGAATCAGGCAAGCTCGGCGAGGGAGCCTTAAAATTGGCGAATGCCTCCTCGGGAAGCAGCTTGGGAAAACCATCATGGGCGATGGCGATCCGTCCTTGATCGCCGATGAAAAGCGAGCCGTTCATCGGTAGCTCGGATGCGATTTCAGGGGGTGGCGTGGTTTTGCCTTCGTACCAATAAACGTCGACGGGTGGCAGTTCGCCACGTTGGCCAAATTCGAAATGGGTCTGCATCCATTCTGGACCGCTCCAAGGATTTGGCTTGGGTCCTGTCGACGAGACCTTGACCGGTCCACCCAATTGCAGTCCCCAGAATGCTGGATCCATGAGATGGATTGCCATATCGCCGATGGCGCCGCAGCCATAGTCCCACCAGCCTCGCCAACGGAACGGAGCGAAGGCTGGATCGTACGCTCGCTGTGGCGCTGGTCCGAGCCAAAGGTCCCATTTCAAATTGGCAGGTACAGCCGCTGCGTTGGCGGGAAGTTCCATACCCTGAGGCCACCATTTGCCAGGTCTGTCGGTAATCACATGCACTTGTCGAACGGGTCCGATAGCCCCGCTACGGAGTAGTTCGACGAGTCGCAGATAGCCTGGATGCTCATGGTTTTGTGTACCCATTTGGGTCGCGACCCCTTTTTCTTTTGCCAATTGCGTCACGATCCTGGCTTCCTCAACCGTGTGGGTCAAAGGCTTTTCGCAATAGACGTGGAGACCGCGACGAAGCGCCCTTACGGTGGCTGGCGCATGATGATGATCGGGGGTGCCGATCACGACCGCTTCCAGATCCTTTCGCTCGAGCAACTGGCGATAATCAAAGAACTTTTCCGCGTTTGGGAATCGTCCTGCAGCGCCATCCAACGCATTCGTATCGACGTCGCACAGAGCCACGATGTTTTCACCAGAGACCGCGTCGAGATCCCCTGCACCTCGACCACCGACACCGATGGCGCCAACGTGGAGCCGCTCATTGGCGCCGAGGATACGGCGATAGGCCCATGCGGGGCTCGCGATCGCACTAATACTGCCTACAGCAACAGTTCCGAGAAACGATCGACGAAGAAGCATGGATTGGCCTAGGATTGATGTTGGGGATTAGATACGTAGCTCTAACGGAAGGATAGCACTGACAGAAAATTGGAGCGAGCGAAGCACGAGGGACTTCACGTCCAAGAGAAAATTCTCTCAGGGGCGCCGGATTAGCAGCTCCTCTGAAAAAACGCCTCCAGCAGTCGTTAAGTCAGCAGCAACTCGTCAGCCGTTATGCCAGTAGCGTGGAACTTGTCGATAACGAGACTCCGCTCACCACGCCAATTTTCAATAGTCTATCAGCCCTTTGCCAGCCAAGTAACAATCGGCGAGGAAAGATTTCTACCTTTGACAATAATTCTTGACCCATGCTGATCCATTCGCATCTGCTGCCAGGATCGCATCGGCCTCCATCTCTGTGCGCACTTCAAACGCTTCGTTGTGAATGGTGTCGTTACACGTCTCAGTAAAACGACACAAAAATCGCCATGAACAATACGCTCAATCTTCTGGTATTCGCCGTCTTGGCCAGTGAAATCCATTTTTCCACGCTCAAACCTCGCTGGTCAAACGCAATTTAGAAAATGCCAAACCGCGAGACGTTATGAGGCAAATCGATTAAGCTACGTCGAACAGAAAACGAAGAATGGCTCGAATAGAGAAAACCTGGGGCGGTGGGAAAGATGCAAGTTACCAGTCAGAGATCGGGAGAAAAACTTGTCCTTAAGCTGAGTGGCCGACTTGATGCCGCGACGGCTCCAGAGTTCGATGCCAGCCTCGATCTTCAGGGGATTCGTGAGTTGATCCTCGATTTTTTGGAGTGTGATTTCATCTCCAGCGCTGGCATTCGTAGCATTATGAAGGCCAACCAGGTGATGACGAAAAGCCATGGTACACTCAGTTTGAGAAATGTTGCGCCCTTGGTGTTTGAGGTATTCGAATTGACTGGGCTCTCCGAGATTCTACCCATTCAAAGGAGGCTGCGAGAAATCTCGCTCGATGGGCTCGAATTATTTTCGTCGGGAGTCTGTGGCGAGTGTTATCGGATCGATTCCGAAACTGTTGTAAAGCTCTACAAGGAAGGAGTTGCACCCGATATCGCCGAACAGGAAAAGCAGTTTGCAAAGGCTGCGTTCGTGATGGGGATACCGACGGCAATCTCCTACGATGTTGTTACATGCGGTACGCGCACAGGTGTGATCTTCGAGTTCCTTGATGCGACACTCTTCAGTGAGGTGATACGCAACGATCTTGAAAGCATGGATCGCTACGCGAAAATGCTTTCAGATACCGCAAAGACGCTGCATACGGCCGAAGGCGACAAAAAGATCCTGCCGAACATGAAGGAACGCATGCGGGGATACATTCGAGAAATCGGTTATCTTCTGACTGCCGAACAAAGCGATCTGTTGTTGGCAAAGCTTGAGACGATACCTGATGATGATCACTGCGTTCATTTCGATTTGCACTCCAGCAACATCATGATGCAAAACGGTGAGTTGATCATCATCGACATGGGAGATTTGTCGATAGGTTCGTATCTGTTCGATATCGGCCTTATTTATTTGATCTACGGGATCCCGGAATTAGGGATTAGTTTGTTAGCGACTAAAATGCCGATCGATCAAGGTGTCGCGTTTTGGAACTGTTTCAAGAAACACTATTTTGCAGACCGCACCGAGGACGAGCAAAAGTACTTCGATGACAATAAGTACTTCCTCGCATCGCTACGCATCATCCACGTCATCACTTTTTTGACGCACGTTCGCGAAGAATTTGAGAATCGGCTCACGAAATTTCTTTTGCCTCGAATTCTGGAAGAGAAACCATAAGGCATTTAAGGGTTCCGCTGAATCAGCGGGTAGTCACTCTCTATCTGCGGCTAGACCTAGAGCGTACGATTTTGGTCAAGCTGCATCATGATTTCGGGATGGACCACTGATGGCACGGATAAAAAGTGCCTGGTGTAGCTCCAATAAAAAATCTGTGGTATCCGTGCTATCCGTGGTCAATCGGCGTTTGGCACTCGTTGAGTACGTTGGATTGTTCGAATTGCCCAGATGACTAGCCAAGGTGTTGTTCGAGAAACATCAAGGGGGCTAGGGATTCAGGAATAATGTGAAGCTGACCACGGAAAACATTGTTGGGATGTGCTATCGTTTGTCGGAAAAGAATGGGGCTTAAACAGCAGCCCCAAAAATGGCTCCCACTCCGGCAGTAAGAGCCATTGCCAGAGCGCCCCAAAACGTGACTCGGACGGCTGCCTTCAGCCAAGGTGCACCACCTGCATAAGCTCCGAATCCACCTAGCATCGCTAAGAAAAGAATGGATGTGCCAACGACCACGGGAATGATCGAATGCTGTGGCGAGAGAATCGCAGTCAACAGCGGCATCGCCGCACCCACGGCAAAAGTTCCCGCAGACGCGAAGGCTGCTTGGACCGGGCGAGCGCTGAGCGTTTCCGAAATACCGAGTTCATCGCGAGCGTGTGCTCCCAATGCATCATGCTTCATCAGTTGCTCCGCGACTTGACTGGCAAGCTGGTGGTCGAGGCCGCGCTTTTCGTAGATTGCCGTCAGTTCGGCGTGCTCGTGCTGTGGGTCCGCTGACAGTTCCGCTCGCTCCCGCTCAAGGTCCGCTTTCTCCGTGTCCGCTTGCGAGCTCACGGATACATACTCTCCCGCAGCCATCGACATGGCACCTGCGACCAAGCCTGCGACGCCTGCTACAAGAATCGCGTTGCTCGAGGTGTTCGCGGCGGCTACACCCACGACGAGGCTAGCTGTAGATACGATTCCGTCATTGGCTCCTAACACGGCTGCGCGAAGCCATCCAATGCGATCCGTGCGATGAAGTTCAGGGTGGGGGAGTCGCATAAGTTTTATCTGCTCGCAACGGCTGCTGCATGGAAGGAGGTGATTCCAGCCGAGATCGTCGTGAAATCCATCTAAGTCACAAATGTCAGCTCATGATTGTACTCGATGCCACTGAGGGCTAATATCACCTCCGACGTTCACTCACGGAGACTGGCGATTTTTAGGAAAACCAAGCATCCGACGAGGATGAATACGACAAGAAAAAACGCATACAAGCTCGGCTGTTTTTCGTACTCAGTCCGCCCTGCGGACGGTGCTCGTACTCGTACTCGTCATCGCTGCTCATCGCGAAACTCGATAATGAAAGGCAACTCCATCACGATCCTATGCGCCTCCCACGGGCGCTCCGCTTCGCGTTCCACTGGGCAGCCCGAACAGCCGACGAGTACGAGTACCGCTGCGCTGAGTACGAGTACGAGTACGAGTACGAGTACGAGGAACAGCCAATAGCGAGCAAGCTCGGCTGCTCTTCGTACTCAGTCCGCCCTGCGGACGGTGCTCGTACTCGTACTCGTCATCGCTGCTCATCGCGAAACTCGATAATGCAAGGCAACTCCATCACGATCCTATGCGCCTTCGAGTGTCGCTCCGTTTCGCCTTCCACAGGGTTCATCCCAGTGGGATCAACAACTGACAGCTACTAGGCCTCGCCCCAACAGACGATTTTTTTGGGGGTAGTGTTGCGGTAGCCTCCAGTCATGGCTTCCACCGGCACACGGCCGGTGGTGGCCCAAAAACGCGATGATTGGACATGCTACATGGAATGGGGTAACCATCGAACAGCTATCGAGTATGAGTCAGTACCGACTTGTCTTTGATGAAATCGAGCACCATGCGAATGGGATTTTGAATCGCTTGTCAGATGACGCAATACGGACTTTCCGGTTTGCGACCATCTCAGTGCCGTTTTTTACTCTTCCACGTACCCCCGTACTGATACATCGGATTGTTGGGCTTGACGTTGGTCAAGCAACTTGGGCAGACAAAGACCCACACTCTCGATTCATCGATCCGAACGCGGTAAAGAACATCGTTCGTCCTCTGGCAGCGTTCGCAAGCTTTCGTACGGATACGCTTGACAGGCAACTCTTAGCTTCCCTTTTGGTCCGGACAACGAAATCGGCCGTATTGGAAACCTCGCAGGGCGACATGCTTGGTCTTGCGTCCGGCTGTTCTGGCTCGCCACAATCGGAAGGACGCAGGCTTGAGTTCCCGTCGCATCAACGCGATCACTTGGCCGGGCGTCAAACCGAACTGCTCGCGAATGGCGTCGAAGCTCGTCCGATCCTCCCATGCCATTTGGATGATACGATCTAATTCCATCGATGCCGGTTTCAGGTTGGAGTCCATGGTGGCCTTGATTGGGGAAATGCTCCTCAGTGCCCGGAATAGTGCTCGTCATTTAACAGGTTCTACAAAAAATATCGGCGATTCCTGATGCAAATCGTATTCTCTTTGGGGTACTTCGTCGGTGTGAATTGGACCGATCCAAATCAGTATTGTCTCTGGCTCGGTTCGCTGTAGACAACCGCTACGGAACCGAGCAAGCCGCAGCGGTTTCAGGCAGAGGTTCTAAGGTCCCATGGATTCGTCCGAGCGAATGGATCCCTTACGACCAATGAATCCCTCGTAGGTCGTTTTCGTCGTGTCGTCGGTGCCATCCGCGGCATGTTTTCTGATGGTTCGCAAAAAACAATTTGCCCGAAAAGCGACGTGAGCCATGCGGTGGTTCGTGCGTCTGACGTAGAAAGTGGCCCACAGGATAGGTAGCATGTTCGTTTTTCCAGCGATCGCGGTAGGCGTGCTCGTCAGAGGCAGGTTAAAATTCACGGGCTGGATCCAAGAAAAGGACTCGTTCGGCGCATTGAATAGCGCATTGAGTGCTTGAATGCTTCGGAATTAACCATGTCAATGAACTATGAACCTACCTGTTTCCGCTTTTGTTAATGTTCGCTGCTTACGAGTTGTGCATGCATTGGCGGCGTTCGTCGTCGCCCTTGCAACCGTATCGTCAGCCCCAACCGCACCTGCTTTCACGGAGCCAACTGCTTTCACGGAGCCAGCTGTTTATCGCTGCAACTTTGTTCATTCCCCTCCGGTGATTGATGGACTCGGGAGTGATGAATGCTGGGACGAGGCTTTGCCGATTCGAAACTTCCGAAAGGCGTGGCTCGGTTCCTCCGAAAGCAATGGTTCAAGCGGTGCGAGCCAACTCGAAGTGAACCCGTCTAGCAAGACCGTCGCAAAGCTTCTCTGGGACCGAGAGTACATCTACGTTTGGGCGAAACTCGAAGATAGCGATCTTCAAGCGGCACTTACCGAGCGCGATGAGCAAACGTGGTTGGACGATTGCTTTGAAATGTTTTTGAAGCCGTCCGAAAAACATCCAGGGTACTATGAGTTTCATGTGACCCCTGCCAACACCCAAATGGATTTGTACATTCCAGAGCGGAGCCAAAAAGCCTACGCGCTGTACAAGTCGGCTCATGACTTCGAGTTCACAAGCGCTGTTCACGCCGAGGGCACGATCGACGATCGCACAGACGAGGATCGCTCGTGGCAAGTCGAGTTTAGGATCGCTTGGAAGGATTTCTACCGCACAGGTGGCGCCCCCGTCCCGGACGAAGTATGGAGTTTCTCGTTATGCCGATATGATTACGACCATTCCCTCGACAAGCCCGAATTGACGAGCATTTCGCCGTTGACCCAACCCTCATTCCACAGGCATGAAGAATTTGTGGGTCTTCGATTCGTAGGACCTCAGCAACAAGGGCTGGTCAACGAATCGCAAACGACGCAATCGTTCGTGCTCGGTTCTCCGGATCCACCCGCTCCATTCTCGACACAGCGTGTACCGATGGGTTTCGAGATCGAGCATCCGATCTTGTTGCGGCACGAGCCGAATACCAATTCCATGTGGTTGATTACCCAAGGGGTTCCCTATGGACCTTCGACGGTTCATCGATTCTCGCTCAGTGCGACTGAGAGGGGGCTCGATCCAGCGATTGATCTCGATCCAACGAGTAGAGTTGATGCTTTCGAAGATAATGTGGTCAGCGCGTTGCAAAACGATCGTGTCCATTACGATCTATGTTTCCATCCGGAGTACCCTCGCAAGCCTTACCTGTTTGTAGGACTCAATGAAAGCGTGGGAGGGACAAAGCATTCTCGAATCCTGCGGTGGGAGCTCAAAAGCAATTCTAGACACGTTGAAATAGTTGATGAGCAGGTGGTTTTGGAATGGCCTAGTGATGGGCATAACGGTGCTGCGTTGACCTTTGGGAATGATGGGATGCTGTACATCACCAGCGGCGATGGAACGAGCGATTCGGATACGAATCTTCGGGGGCAAGACCTCACGCAGTTGACGGCCAAAGTTTTGCGTATTGACATCGATACTCCTGTAGAAGGTCGTTTGTATTCGATTCCCGAGGATAATCCGTTTTTGAATCGGAATAATTCTCGTCCTGAAACATGGGCCTACGGGCTTCGAAATCCATGGAGGATCACCACGGATACGGAATCGGGTCGCATCTGGATTGGTCAGAATGGCCAAGACCTCTGGGAGCAGGTTTACTTGGGTAAACGGGGTGCTAATTATGGTTGGAGCGTGATGGAAGGAGCCTCCGTATTTTACGCGAATCGAGAGCGGGGAGAGGATCCGTTTGAACCGCCCGTAAAGGACCATCACCACAGCGAAGCTCGCTCGCTGACGGGCGGGATCGTTTATCGAGCTGAACGACAAGACCTTGTACCGCTCGTTGGGGCATACATTTATGGCGATTATTCGACGGGAAAAGTTTGGGCGATTTGGCATGACGGAGAGAAGGTGAATCGCTTCGGTGAGATCGCGGATACGCCGCATGCGATCACGTCGTTCGAGGTCACTCCTGGCGGTGAGATCTGGATTGCAGACCACTTGGGCAAGTCAATTCATCGGCTGATTCCCAATCAAGCAGTCGATTCCTCGAAGGATTTCCCGCGCCGACTGAGTCAGACCGGGCTGTTTCAGGACGTGGCAAGCCATCGACTCGCACCGGGGATCATCTCCTATTCGGTTAACTCGCCCCTATGGAGCGACGGTGCCTATAAGGAGCGGGCTTTCTTTATCCCTGCAAAGGGTGAAGGGGATCGTCGCATCGAGTTTCAAAACCAGTTTGGCTGGACGTTCCCCAACGAGACGGTTCTCATTAAAAGCTTTGCACTTGAGGCCAGAGTTGGGGATCCGACTTCCCGTCGATGGATCGAGACGCGATTGATGGTGCGACAGCAAAACGAATGGGTGGGGTATTCGTACCGTTGGAACGATCAAGGCACCGATGCTGAGTTGGTGGATGCCACGGGCGACGACCAAGAGTATCAAAGCGCCGATGCGGCTGCTGCGGGAGGGATACGGCACGGTGTGTGGCATTTTCCGAGCCGAGCTGAATGCATGGTCTGTCATAGTCGCGCTGCCAACTTTACCTTGGGATTGCAAACCTCCCAAATGAATCGCCTGCACGATGGAGGTAATGGACCGGAAAATCAATTGGAGGCTCTGGAACGGAAGGGGCTTTTCAAGATCCAGCCGCAGCAGTTCACGCGAGCATTAGAACCGGTAACAGACGATACAGATTCGAGTGATACGTCGTCGCGAGTCGTCACCGAGGCGATGAAATTGGTCCAGCGAAGTATTCCGGCAGAGTCGAGCCTTTTGCCCTTATCGCCCGATCGACTTCCCAAGCTGGTTGATCCGTATGATGAAACTCTCTCGCTGGAATTGCGCGCTAGGTCCTACCTTCATGCAAATTGTGCTTCCTGCCATGTTCCAGCAGGGGGTGGTAACGCATCGATCGAACTCTCCTACCAAACACCGAATGCAAAGATGGGAGTCTTCGAAACTTCTCCTAGGCATCAAGACTTTGGGATTATGGATGCGAAAATCATAGCGTCGGGGAACCCTGACCGGAGCGTATTGCTGCAACGCATCGTACGTCGAGGCAATTCCCAGATGCCTCCAATCGCCACGAATGTTGTTGACGCACGAGCAGCAGCATTGATCGAAGCGTGGATAACGGGATTGTCTAAGGACCAGACACCCTAGCAGCCTATCGAAAAACGGAAGTGGTCCAACGCGAGCCGTCGGGTAAGTCTCGTTGTATCAAGAGAAATCGGGCAGCGTGCGATGAGCCGCTGCACTCGCGATCGTTCTCAATAGGCTCTTAGGCCACGGACGTGTAAAACCCTGAAAACCCTCAAGACCCTGAAAACCCTCGATGCAATACCTTAAACGACTCGCCGGGCTCACGTTGATGGTAATCGCTATACCATTGATGATTCCCGGTTTGTTGGTCGTGGGACTCTGTTTCTTACTGCCTCTTGGTATCGTTTTTTTCCTGCTCAATCTCATCGGGGAATTCTTCCTTACGCTGAAGATGGGGTGGCGAAAGCAGTTCGTTCCTTGGTACCTGCTCCGAGAGTTGCAGGCAGGGGATAAACTCGTTGTGGAATACCCCACCTTGGGTTGGCGAATCTCTCGATTGTGGTTGGTCCCGTCAAGACTTTTCCATCAGTGTCCCTACACGCCTCCCACGACCGAGGAAGAGCGACGGGCGTTCGATGATCGGAATGACGCGTTCGCCGTTCACCCGTTTGATCAATGGATTTATGAAGAAGTTACCTCGCCCGTACGCGGAGGTGGCATTTTAATTCGCGCGTGGAATGGTAGTTGGTTGCGAAAGCACTTCGAACGCACGCATCCAGGAATCGAGGTGATCGAGGTTCCAACCGCTTCCGCCGCGATGAAGCAGGAACGCTTGAGTGACGAGCCGAAAAGTGATCGCAATTCGGAAACTTAGGGACATTAACGATGTTGCCGTCTTCAAGTCCAACGTGAAAAGTCTGTTAGTATTCGAAGCGCCTCAATGCTTGTGTCCAGTAGCAGCTATGTTTGGGTTGACGATTTTTTAGGTTGAGGAATACACATTCGATCGACGTGGTGGATCACTTCGCAGTTCAATACGTTTTACTACGCAAGTCATTGTTGGCGTGTTGGATAGAACCTAGCATACGCTAAACTGAGGCTGCTTCTCGGTATATTCCCACGTTTGAACTATCGTTCTTGCACTCACTTTTAACATGAATAGGCGGTACCTCCATGAAATCGATTTTTCTGATGGCAATTCCGTTGATTTTTTGGGGTTCGTTACCAAGCTCGTGCCATTCGCAAGAGTCGCCAGAGCGGAATGGAAAGAGTGAAGCGAGTTCCGGAGGACAAGCGAACCCGGAGAGACCGCGACGTGGGGCGTTTGGTGGACCGATTGAATTAGGGCCAGATGACGTGGCGTATTACGAAGCGCCTCCTGAAGGTTTCAAAACCGTGCGTGATAATATTCCCCATGGTGCCTTGGAACTGATCGAGTACGAATCAACGACGGTGGGAACCACGCGTAAGGCAAACGTTTACACGCCACCGGGGTATTCGAAGGAAACCCGATATCCTGTTCTTTATCTGCTACATGGGATTGGAGGGGACGAAACCGAATGGGTTCGTTTTGCTAATCCAACCGCCCTATTCGATAACTTGATCGCTGATGGTAAAGCGGTACCGATGATCGTCGTGATGCCTAACGGCCGCGCGCAGAAAAATGATCGCGCGGAGGGGAATGTCATGGCGAGTGCGCCTGCGTTTGCTGTCTTTGAAAAGGATCTATTGAATGACTTGATACCTGCGATCGAAGCCAAGTACTCAGTGGAACCGCGCCGCGAGAGCCGCGCCATTGCGGGATTGTCGATGGGTGGGGGCCAATCGTTCAACTTTGGTCTTGGAAACCTCGATACATTCGCCTGGGTTGGCCCATTTTCAGCAGCTCCGAATACCAAACCAAATCAGGAGTTGATACCTGACGTTGATCAGGCAAAGGCGAAGCTCAAACTGCTTTGGATCTCTTGTGGCAACAAGGATGGATTGATTCGAATTAGCCAGAATGTCCACCAGTTTCTCAAGAAGAGCGGCATTGAGCATGTATGGCATGTCGATGGCCATGGTCACGATCCGGAACACTGGAGCAGCAGTCTTTATTGGTTTAGCCAATGTGTGTTCCAGGACGAGCTGCCATAGCTTGATCGCAAAGTGAATCCCTAGGTGCGATTCGATGACGTGGCTTGGTGTTGCCAGCGATGGTGACTCGCAGGTGAGTGGGTTCTTTTATCATATATCTGCGGTTGCGGATGCGGCATTACGAGATGTGTTGTTAGAATAATGGGTCAACGTTGCCATTCCGGCGATCGATAGTAATGATTTATAACACTGCATGAGTGGAGCTAAAAACATGTCGAAGACGCTGCGGTTTGTGCTGGTCCCGAAAATTTCACATCCGTGGTGCGACGAGGTCAGGCGAGGCGCTCAGATGCAGGCCGACACGTTGGCTAAGCGACTCGGGATTGAGATTGTCATTGAATACATGCCACCGAGTACGGTAGATGCTGCTGTACAGAATGGAATCCTGGAACAAGCCGCAATCGGTCGGCCCGATGGGATTGCAATCGACCCCGTGGATGCCGTTACCCATATCGCTGCGCTGCAGGGAGTCGCTTCGCAGGGAATCCCAGTGGTTCTCTTTGATTCCCCATCTCCGAGTGCGGCATTCCCGAGTGTTGGTAATGACTTTGCCGAGCAAGGGACCATCGCGGCGGAACGACTCGTTGAGTTGATCGGGCGCCAAGGAAAAGTTGCTGTGATGAAGGGATTTCCGTCGGCTCCTAACCATAAAGAGCGATACGACGCACAGATTGCGGTACTCCAAAAGTACTCAGGGATCACCATTGTCGACGGAGGGACTGATAACGACGATATCGAGGTAGCTCGCGAGCAAGCAGCATCGGTACTCGCCTTGCATCCAGATCTTGCGGGCTACCTTTGCTGCGATGCCTCCGGTCCGATTGGGATTGCTTCGGCGATTCGACAGGCTGGAAAGGTGGGGAAGGTCAAGTTTGTCAGTATGGATGGGATTCGACCTATACTTGAAGCCATCCGCGATGGAGTCATCGATTCCTCTTCCGCAACAAAGCCGAGAATGCAAGGATCGATGGCTATTTTGCTACTTTGGCAAGCAACCCTTGGTATGCAATTGCCTCGATCGATCGATACGGGTATCGATTTGATTACGCAAGAAAATGTTGGTGAGTATTTAGGTGACGACAATCGGTGATGCCATGTTCTTAGAGCCGTTCGTTTCTTGCTTCGGTGACTCGCGTCAAGCCGGTGAAATATGCATTAAAAACGGCCGAAGCATAAAGAAGATGCTAACAAGCAAAATTTCTCACAGAGTCGAATCGCCGGGGCTTCGAAGCTAGGCTCACCATCGCATGGGTAATAATGGCGTTATTTTTTTGTGTTTGCAATCACTTCCACTGCTTGGTCGTTTTTCAATGAGCTGGCGCGAACGAGTACGACAGTCTCGGATCCATCAAGTCCAGCCGTGATTTGGACGTCATCTCCCACTCTCAAGCCTAATTCGATCGAACGGTATTGGACTTTGCCACCTACGATGGTGCAACAAGCAGTTCCAATTTCGGTTTTAACAATCGCCGAGATTGGTAATGTCAGGACATTTGGCCGTTCCTCAAGCAAAATTTTGGCGGTTGCATAGGATCCAGGTAAAAGCCTATCGTCGCTATTCTCGAGGTCGATTTCGGTGGTTAGCGATCGGCTCTGTGGATCGAGTTGTCGGCTGGTGCGAGTCACTCTTGCTTCGATGGTGCGGTTCATTGCAGCTCCGAAGGAGATGGTCGCTAAATCTCCTTTGGTTAGGTCTTCAAAACCAGCGTCTACCCAATTTGCTTCGCTCTCCGGGATGCTAACGAACACTCGCACTTTGTCTGCATTGACGATAGTCATAAGGGGTTGAGCAGAGTTGGAATTCGCGGGCTGGACATAGTGTCCCAAATCCACATTGCGATTGATAACATACCCATCAAAAGAACTGGTCAGCGTCGTGTAGTTCAGCATCGTTTCAGCTTGGTGGAAGTCTGCGACGGCCGTTTTGAGTTTCGCATGAGCGGCATCTAAATCCGCTCGGGCTTTGGACATGTTCGCATCGGCCTCTTGTTCTCTCGCCTTCGTAGAATCGATGGTTGCGATGGCTTCGTCTTTCGCCGCTCGAGCCGCTTGAAGTTTACTTGCGGTTTCATCTGCGAGTTTCGGTGTGACAGATCCTTTGCTGACAAGTTGCTGAATGCGAGAGTTCTCGGATTCCCATCGGGCGTATTCAGCTTCCGTTCGATTGTTGGTCGCCTCCGCTTGAGCGATGATAGCTTTCGAGGAATTGAGGGATGCTTGGGCCGCCAACAGACCGGCTTCAGCCTGTTTGACCTGAGCTTGCGCCTGTTCCATCAACCCTTTTTTTTGTTCGACTTGATCACTGTATTCAGGCGCATAAAGCTCGATGACCGTCTCCCCTTTTTTGACCTTATCGCCGATATCAAAGTGAATGGACTTCACGTACCCAGGAATCTTCGAAAAAATTGGTGTTTCTTCGAAGGCTTCGACTCGTCCAGGCTGCTCCGTGAACAACCGAAGCGTTTTTTTTATCGGAAGACCGGCTGTGACCCGTTCGATCGTGGCGGATACTGGCGTCTTGGGTTCTTCGTTAATGCTGCGGTCGGCCTCGCGATTGCAACCTACCGCGATAACGCCGCCAAAAAGTAGGTTGGCGATTGGGAGCGTGAATTGAAATGCCCTGGGTTTTTTAGGTGGGGTCATGGTGTTCGGTTTCGTTTACAAAATACTGGCTGTCCGGATCATCAGGATCCATAGACGCGGAGTTTAGGCTCCCTTTCGATTGCAATGCTGCAAAGATCAACGGTAGAAGAAAGAGCGTTGCTAGAGTAGCGGCGATCAAGCCGCCTAAGACCGCTCGTCCAAGGGGCGCATTTTGTTGCCCTGCTTCCCCGAAAGCCAATGCCATTGGGATCATGCCTGCGATCATCGCAAGGCTTGTTATTAAGACTGCTCGCAGACGTCCCCCTGCACCGGAGATAGCTGCCTTAACGACATCCTTCTCTAACCTGCGATTTTTTTCGGAGAATGTAACCAGTAGGATTGCGTTCGCCATTGCAACACCGATGGCCATGATTGCACCAATAAACGATTGGGTATTGATCGTAGTGTTCGTGGCGTACAGCATTAGGACTACCCCGGCGACGACTGCAGGAAGCGTCGACATTGTAATTATTGCGAGACGCAGGGATTGGAAGTTAGCCGTCAGTAGCAGGAAAACGGCGACAATTGCGAGCAATAAGCCGATGGATAGCCCGTCCTCCATTTCTCGCATTGGAGGGATCTGGCCGCGAAGCTCGACGGTACTGCCCACTGGAGGTTTGCCAGATCGTTGAATGGCCTTTTGGACTTGGCTAGCGACAGCCCCCAGGTCTGATCCAGAGATGTTTGCAGTGAGGGTTACTTGCCGCTTCATATTATAGCGATCGTACTGACCTGGCATTGAGCCCCGATCGATAACCGCAACATCTCGTAAGAGCAATTGCCCGTGTTCAGTTTTTCGCAGTGGTATCCCGCCCAGTTGCTCCGTAGATCCTACAGTCTCGATTCCATAGGGAGTGCGTAAAATACGACGGGGTATTTCCACTTGAACTTGATAGGCAATGCCGCTTTTGGGATCCGCCCAATAGTTTGGCACCACAAAGCGGCTTGATGACGTCGCGGTCACTAGAGCCTTGGATACATCGAGAGGGGTTAATCCTGCTAACCCCGCCTTTTCTCGGTCCACATTGACTTGGATGGTGGGATATTCCATCGATTGGCCCAGCTGAATATCTCGAAGCGTCGGGACAAAAGTCAATTCCTGCTTTAGTTTCTGCGCGAACTCTCGGTTCTTCGCGAAATCAGACCCGCTGATTGCTACCTCGATAGGTGTCGGTGAACCAAAACTCATCACTTCATTGATGATGTCAGAGGGCTCGAAAGAAAACCTAACATCAGGTAACTCCGCAGATAAACGCTTGCGGATCCGCTCTTTTAGCTGTTCGTCAGGTTCATGGATTTTATCGCTGAGGTCTAAATGCAAAATAGCCTCTTCTGGACCGCGAGACCATTGATACACCGCATTGACGGGAAAGTTGGAGTGAATCATTCCAACATAGCCCAGAGTCAGCTCAACGTTCCTCTCCCCAAGTTCATTGCCGACAATTTTTAACGCTTGTTTAGCAAGGGATTCAGTCTTTTCGATATGTGTTCCATCGGGAGCACGCATCCTCAATCGGAACTGGCCCGCATCAACGCTTGGGAAGATGCTGCGACCGAGTTGCGGAGTTAGCCAGAGTACGAGACCGATGCAGCCGAAGAGATAACCAAATACGACTGGTCCGCGATGTCTCAAGGCTTTCCAGAGCGTATTCTCATACGCTTTGCGAAATTGCTCGAACAGCGAGTTCTGCTTTGCGTGTCTCGAGTGTTCGTTTCGGAGTAGCCAAACGGCCATAACTGGTACAAAAGTACTTGAAAGTAAATACGATGCGATCATCGAGAATCCGACGGCCAGTGACAGCGGAATGAAAAGTGCACGCGCCGCGCCTTGCATAAAAAACGATGACACAAATACTGCGAGTATGCAGAGCATAGCGAGCAGTCTTGGGACGATGGTCTCGAGCGAACCATTTTGAACCGCTCGCGCTAGTGGAACACCCCGTTGAAGATGAGAGTGTATATTCTCTATGGATACGGTAGCCTCATCGACAAGGATTCCAATCGACAGCGCTAGACCACCCAGGGTCATCAGATTGATTGTTTGTCCCGTCAGCCACAATGCGAGTACCGATCCAAAGACAGCCAGGGGTATGTTTAAAACAACGATAAGCGAACTTCGCCAGTCGCGAAGGAACACAAAAATCATTAACCCAACCAAAAGTGCACCGAGTAGTCCTTCACTTATGACGCCGCCGACTGCGCGGGTGACATAGGGTGATTGGTCGAATTCAAATCGGACATCGATCCCTTCGCCTTCTGCACCGAGCGCTTCTTTCATTCTCGGGATTGCATCTTTGATGTTGTTGATGACGCTCAGGGTTGAGGCTTCGGCTCGTTTTGTCGCGAGAATATATACAGCGCGGCGACCATTGACCAATGCATACCCTGCGGGTGCATCCGCAGAGTCCTGGATGGTGCCGACATCGCGCAGGAAGACAGGATTATCATTGCCCCTGATCGCGATCGATCCGAGTTGTTGTGGATCCTTAACGACAGTATTTATCGGAACCATTGGGTAGGTGTCTCCGATAGGTATGTTGCCTGAAGGGCTCAAGGTATTTCCCTTGGTCAAGGACACGATCACTTCATCGGGCGACATGCTGTACGACTGGAGTTTCTTAGGGTCGACCGTAATGACGATGGATCGAGCGCTTCCCCCAAACGGAGGCGGTGCAGAAACTCCCTGCAGACTCGAAAACATCGGCCTTACACGGAAAAGTGCTAGATCTTGAATCTCAGCGATGCTTCGCGTGTCACTAGATAACACAAGGTAGCCAACAGGAACCGAACCAGTGTCGAATCGCATCACGAAAGGGGATACAGTGCCGGGCGGCATAAAAGCTTGAGAGCGATTGACGTAGTTGATTGTTTCAGCCATCGCCTGAGCCATGTTTGTCTCAGGATGGAAATGCAATTTCATCAATGCCGTGCCTTGGACATTGCGAGACTCCACGTGGTGGATGCCACTGATATATAGGAAGTGATATTCGTAGTAATTAGTCAAGTAGCCTTCCATCTGCGCTGGATCCATCCCACCGTAGGGCTGGCAAACGTAGATCACAGGTAAATTCAGCTTCGGAAAAATGTCGACTTCCATTCCCTTTGGCAATCCCGATGGATAGGGCAACTTCACGTGTTGGAAGACGGATGGACCTATCGCCAAAATAAAGCCGAGCACTAGGCTCAGAACTAGCACCATCACGGTGGCTGGACGGCGCATTGCGGACAGGATGAGTTGCATGCAAAAATCTCAGAGTGAAGTTCGCTTGAGCGAATCAACCTCCTGGTTGACGCGATCGATCGACTTCTGCTAGCCCTTAAGGTTTACCAAATCGAAAACGTTATTGTAATCACTTCATCCGGCTCCCCCAACGGCTAAACAGCTCGACGTTTTTTCTCAATTCCTACTGACGCTATTGCAGTTGTATTCGTTGGTCGAAACATAAACGGTAAAGGTGACGCAATCGGGCGGAGAGTCCGATTATTGCCGTGAGGGATTGGAAGCGATGAAGTGGAACGACTCACTGTGGGCCGGAATTCTGACTGGCCCTTTGGTCTTGGTAGGTTGTACCGCTAATTCAACCTCGTTTCGAAGTGTGGTTTCGCAGTTCGATCCATTTAGGTCGGAAAAAAAACTATCCTTCGATGCCGCACCGGATCGTCGAAACAGCGTAGCAAACACTGCAAAGGCTCCGTTTCATCTCGCGTCCCACCAACTCAGTGCATCATTAGGGGAAAACGCCTCGTCCCCTAATGATGCTATTGTAAAGGTCGTCGCGGACATCAATCCAACACTTGAAACCGCGGAGTCGTATCAGCCTGTGCCAGCCCCAGCGTTGCAGGATGGGGTACCGATCAATTTACCGACGGCACTTGCCATGATCGGTGGTCAACACCCAGTTGTCGGTTTTGCGCAATGGCGAGTGAAGGAAGCGTATGCCCAACTAGATCGAGCGAATGCATTGTGGTTACCGACGATTCAGTCTGGTATCGCATTTCGAAGACGTGATGGAAACTATCAGGCCGTCGATGGCTCCATTGTCGACGTCAATCTGAATTCGATGAACGTTGGGCTTGGGGCAGGTGCCGTAGCAGCGGGCTCGCCACCTCAACCTGGTATCGCCGCTCGCTTCCATTTAGCAGATGCCGTTTTTCAGCCTAAAGCAGCAGAAAAAACAGCTAGTGCTCGAAACTATGCAGCCTCCGCAACACTGCATTTGCAACTGCTGCAAGGAGCAGTCGGCTACATTGAATTGCTTGAGGCCTTTCAGGATCGTAGAATTCTGTCGGAATCCGTCGATCGTTTTGGATATCTTGCAAAAATCACGCGTGACTATGCGGACGTTGGACAAGGATTGAAATCCGATGCCGATCGAGCTGCTACGGAAGCATCGCTTAGTCGCTCGCGAGAGCTAGGGGCATGTGAACGACAGCTAATTGCGTCTACACGGCTCGCTCGTGTATTGAGCATACCTATGACTTCCAATCTGCAACCCCAAGATGCGCTTGTGGTTCCTTTAGAATTGATATCAAACGCCTCAGATGAAGCCAGTCTGATTGCTACGGGCCTTGCGACGCGGCCTGAGCTGAAAGAGTCACAAGCATTGGTGGAAGCTGCTTTTCAGGCATACCAGCGCGAGAAATACGCGCCGTTTGTACCCAGTCTTTTGCTGGGATTTAGTACCTCTCAATTCGGTGGAGGTCTCGGAAGTAGTCCCGAAAACTTCGGAGGTCGGTACGACCTGGATGCGATGGCCATGTGGGAAACTAGGAATTCCGGTTTCACCGAAGGCGCGATTCGAAAAGAACGAACGGCTCAAATCCAACAAGCGAACTTCGCCAAAATCCGAGTTATGGATCAGGTAGCCCAGGAGGTGGCTGAGGCAAATGTGCAAATCAATATTCGGCGTCAGCAACTCGAAATTGCGAAGTCGGCGATCACCGATGCCCGCGCATCCTACGATCAAAATATTGATCGGATCCGCAATGGTCAAGGATTGCCGATTGAAGCTTTGCAATCCATACATGCACTTGAAGTGTCTCAGCGAGCATATCTAACTGCAGTTTCAAATTTCAATCGCGCTCAAATACATCTGCAGTGGGCACTGGGATGGCCATTGGAATCATTAGTTGCAAACGGCTTATAAGGGACCGTTGAGAACTTTCTTCTTCAGGAGTAGTGGAAGCGTTCGTACCGGTGCCTTGAGCGGTTGAATCCGTTCACCCAAGGGGGTGAAAATATTTCGCTCGGTAGTAACGGGAAAACCAATCGAAGGGACTCCTATCCGCTTTCTTCTAGTAATCAGTTGCATTTAGGGGGCGAAAGTATTTCCTCCGATGCGATTCAAGAAATCGTGGGCTCTATTCTCCGGTTCGGAAGTTACCGATAGCTTCGCCGGTCGTGAGTGGACGATTGTAGATTCTTAGCCTTCGAATCGCCTTGTCGAGTGTTAAAGTTTTTCGACCGTGTGGAGTTCGGAGAGTTGGGCTGTAACGTCCCCATCCAAATTGCCGTTCGTCCCCGCCATCGCACAGGATACCATTGATCACATAGGTGATGATTTTAGGGCCTCCATCGATCGTGATCACAACATGTTGCGGTTGACCAATTCGAAGTGTTTCGCTGTCGGAAGACCAAGACGCCTCTTGACGCCCGTCATTCATCGCAAACTTTAGTTTTCCACGTTCCCCCGTGGTGAGCCTAATTCCGGCGCCTTGATCTGTGCAATTGTCGAACAGAATTTGTCCCGGTCGCAGAGAATCGAAGGTTAACCATAAATCGATGCTGAAACCATTCCGAAGTTCTTTCGTCCCGTAGTCAAGCCGATTTGTGTCACGTTTGTTAAATTCGACTAGAGGTGGCATGGGCACCGTGGAACTTCCGTCCGAAATCTCCAATATCAGTCCATCCTTAGAAACAGTTTTTCGATCCCATTGATGAAATAGTCCATCCACCAACGATGGTTGTATGCGGTGGATTCTCGCGATATTCTTTTGCGTTTCTGTCAGGTAATAATTGCCCTCGTCCTCGATCAAGTCCGGGTAGCTTATTCGGATATAGGGATCGTCATCGTAGAGGACTATCTCTGGTTGAGTCCACTCGATTCGCTTGCCTTCTGGGGTGTCGATCTCACGTCCAGCCATGAGCCATGCTGGATTTCGATCGTCATAGGGGCTGCTCGCAGGCCCTGTGTTTTCCTGCACATCGGCTTTATTGTCCCACATTTTCCGGACGAATACTCCTCCGTGGTTGTGAAACCAATAAAGGAAGCGCCCATTGGAGCAATTCCAGATGAAGTTGGCGGCACGCGGATGTTTGACTCGTCTGCCGATGAGATCGTACGTCAGGTATGCAGGCTCGGTCCAGGTATGCCCTTCATCGGAACTGTAAGCACACGCTGGCCAGCCATCAATGGTTCGATAGACACAGAATATAGAACCATCACTGAGGATGGCTGTGGACTGCTCTTCGGATATACGACCACCCCCGATCGGCGTACGAAGGCCCATATTCCCATCCGGCAAAGTGTCAAAGGCTACTTTTCGGGGATCCCTCTCATTGAGAATGTTTTTGCTGTGTAAAAACGCTCCTTCTGACTGCGCGAAAAAACCATCGCCCATCGCGCCGACTTTATGCAGTGTCATCAGTACTGATTCGCCGACCTTCAAAGGTCGTCCTACATTCCAAAAGAATCGGAGTTTGCCTTGGTAGATGTTGTTTCGATCACAGTCAAATTCACGGACTGGAATGTTGTAACGTTCACGCGACCAAGAAAGCCCATGGTCATCTGAGTATTTGAAAACATAATTGCCAAGAGAGTCTACACGTTTGTAGCTCCCTTGATCCTCGCGTTTTACCTCGCGAACACCGTCGGTATTATGGTTATAGAACGCATAGATTCGACCGAAAGATGTTTTCAAAAGGACGACGTAACTTGCCTCTGGGCCATCTGCGGGTTCGATATCTACTGGGGCGTCCCAAGTCGTTCCGCGGTCCGTACTGCGGATCGTCACCACGTGCTGTCCGTTGGAACCCTCATGGCCAATTCCTGTTGTTATCGCGCAAAGCCATGCACCATCGTCTGTCTTGACGATATAGGGTTGGTCCGCATAGCCTTGACTCGGGATGATCGTCCCTGTCGCGATATTGCGGGTATCGCTGGACGTCGTCAACGAATTCGTTTGCGCTAATAACGCTTCAAATGAGCAGTCTCCGACGATGATCAGGGCGATAATTGCTTCACAAATGCGTGTCGCTAGGGCTTTCTTACGATGGTCTCGTCCGTGAGGGAGTAAATTGCCACAATCATAGGAAAACCTCGCGAGCTTACGCGGGCGTGATTTCAGATTCTGCGTTTGCATATCGTGATTCGCTAAGCTGAAAAAGAATTAGTTATTACGGTCGTTTCATTGAGAATCGAGGAATTGAAGGGCAATTTGTGTGCCTCGTGCTGGGCAAATCAGTTGAGGTTGGATCGTGCCAAGGAGAAAACTGAGATACCCAAATTCGGTTTGGGGAGGTACGTAACATGCGTTTAGCGGTAGCTCATCTGTAATTCTACGTCCAACCTCTGGCTGTTCATTTTTTAGGAATCCTCCTATAGTGGTGCGTCATGCAGTGTAGCTTCAGGGATATCTGCAAAAGGTGGTATCCTGGTAACAGGTCTCAAAGATACGAAGGAAATTGTATGCGATGAGTGAGCATCGGACGATCATTGAGCCCTTCAAAATCAAAACGGTCGAGCCTCTGGCGATGCTTAGCCGTTCCGAACGTGAGCGGCACCTCGCGACAGCAGGGTACAACCTGTTTTCGTTGCCATCACGAGTCGTAACCTTCGATTTTCTGACGGACTCCGGAACCACCGCGATGAGCGCCGCACAGTGGGCCGCGATGCTGGTCGCAGATGAGTCCTATGCTGGTTCACGCAGTTTCACGCGGCTCGAGTCAGTGGTGCGCGAATTGACGGGATGCCCACATATCATACCGACACACCAAGGTCGAGCCGCAGAGCGATTGCTATGCCAGGCCCTGGTCAAGCCTGGAATGAAGATCCCATCGAACAACCACTTTGACACAACCCGCGCCAACATTGAGTTTGTCGGCGCGGAAGCGGTCGATCTTGTAATTCCCGAAGGACGCGATCCGAACTCGCTGCACCCCTTCAAAGGGAATATCGACCTGAAACGCCTCGAAGGATTTCTTCAACAGAACAGCGGATCGATTCCATTTGGGATGATCACCATCACGAACAACACGGGTGGAGGTCAACCGGTTTCGCTCGAGAACATTCGCGAAGTTGCGAAATTGTACAAGCAGCACGGGATCACCTTCATCATCGACTGCTGTCGATTCGCTGAGAATGCATATTTCATCAAGTTGCGTGAGCCCGGCCAGAGCTCTCGGAGCGTGCGGGCTATCGCCGAGGAGATCTTTTCATTGGCAGATGGTTGCTACATGAGTGCGAAGAAAGATGCCTTGGTGAATATCGGGGGATTCATCGCGCTTAAGAATGAAGATTGGATCGAACGGCTGCGAGCCTTGCTAATTCTTACCGAGGGTTTTCCTACCTACGGAGGTTTGGCCGCGCGGGATCTGGAAGCGATGGCGGTTGGTTTGGAAGAAGTGCTCGACGAACGATATCTGGAATATCGACTTGCCGTGACTCGATATATGGCAGAAGGGTTTAACAAGCTCGGGATTCCGACGGTGCAGCCTCCCGGAGGGCACGCCGTTTATATCGATGCAAAGAGTTTTCTGCCTCATATCCCAGCCCGTCAATTCCCTGGCCAAGCCCTCGCGTGTGAGCTTTACCTCGCTCAAGGAATCCGTGGGTGTGAGATCGGCTCGGTGATGTTCGGTACCTTTGCCAAGGATGGAGGATTCATTCCCTCGGCGATGGAGTTGGTTCGTTTGGCATTTCCCAGGCGTGTTTATACCCAAAGCCACTTTGATTATATCCTGGAAGGGATGGCGGAACTTGTGGCGAACAAGAGTGCTTTAAAAGGGTTAGAGCTGGTTTACGACCCACCATTTCTGAGGCACTTCACTGCGAAATTCAGGCCATTGGCGAGTTGAAGTAGAGATTGCTGAAAAAGAGGAATGATGCGTTCCAATCGGGTACAATCGGAGCAAAGCAACCCTCCTCCCAATGCAACTTGGTCGCTACGCCATCGTTCCCTGTATGAATCGCCATTCGCACCTTCACTCCCATGCCTTTCGAGCATTTCACGCCACGCAGCGTGAAGGGATCGTCGTTGCCAGCCGCCGGAATATGCTCAAGGCGAGTTTCAGTGGCATTGCAGGGCTAAGTTTGCCGCGCTTGCTCCAGGCCCGCGAGCCAGTCTCGGTAGGTGGACTTGGGGCTCCGAAGGGAAAGAGCGTCATCCTGTTATGGATGACGGGCGGTCCGAGCCAAATCGATACGTGGGATCCAAAGCCCGATCAACCGATCCAAAACCGAGGTCCATTCGGGGTGACGTCTACCAAGCTCCCAGGTGTTGTGATTTGTGAGCATCTGCCGAAACAGGCGGCGATGCTCGATAAGTTTACGTTGATCCGGTCGGTAGATGCGAAGTTCAGTAATCATGAGCCAAACATGGTTTTCCAGACGGGCAACCTGGACGCGGAGCCTCGAACCAACCCCGAAGCTCCTCGGTATCCGGCGATCGCATCGGTCATCGCCAAGCATCACGGCGCCAATCAGCCTGGAGTTCCCCCGTACGTTGGTTTCTTCCGATCGCGTAGCCACATCGCCTTCGGCGGATATATGGGCCAGCAGTATGATCCATTCCCAGGTAATCTCGGCGCTCGATTGCCTATCTATGATTTGGTCGGGAACGATACCGGAAAGTCCTCGGATGGGGATATGTTCCAACTGTCGAAAGGATTGAGCTTTGAACGGATCCAGGATCGCCGCAAGCTGTTAGCAGACCTTGATACGATGCGTCGCGAACTCGATCAAACAGAGACCATGGCGGCCATAGATTCCCACAATCAGCAAGCTTACGAATTGTTGTTAGGGAAACAAACACGTGAGGCATTCGATCTGGGACTGGAGTCGGAGCATACCCGCGAAAGGTATGGGACGCACTTATGGTGCCAGCAAGCACTGCTAGCCCGGCGGTTGGTAGAGGCGGGGGCAGCCTTTGTCACACTCGATCTGAGTTACCACACTGCGAGCGGCACATGGGATAACCATGGCGACAATATTCCGCCATATGGTGGCATCTCGAAAGGGCTTAAGCCTTTATTGCCATTGTTCGATCATTTGTTGACGACGTTGGTCAGCGACTTGGAAGAGCGAGGCAAACTCGATGAGACTTTGGTGATCGCGATGGGGGAGTTTGGTCGAACACCCATGATGGGGACACAAGGGAGTACTGATGGTCGGGATCATTGGCCCAACGTGATGTCGATGGCCTTGGCCGGTGGAGGACTGCGGCACGGGCAAGTCATCGGTTCGAGTGATAAAGAAGGTGGTGCGGTCCGTGAGCGCGCGATCAGGCCCGGCGATTTGGCCGCAACGATTTACCGCTACTTTGGTGTTCCCCTCGACACGCAATATGTCGACGGAACAGGGCGTCCCAGGAGCGTCGTCGACCAAGGCTCTCCGATCTCGGAGTTGGGGTTTTAGACTTCGGGTTGAACTCGATCTGGAATTATCCGTGTTGAACGATAGCCTGCGACCATGCTAGGACCGCTCGCCGAGTCGTTAACCCGAGGAAACTGAGCAGCGGCCACCGAGGAAATCGAGCAGGTACCCGATGGAACTGAGCGGTGAGAGAGGCGGAGAGGGACCTGTAAATGATAATGAATCGATCGATGGATCGGCTATCGAGATTGGAGAAGATGATCGAGATGGCTGCCTGCGAGACTCTGTCTCGGAATGCTTATTTCGAGTGTTGTATTTTTTTGTCGAGCATATAGCGCCACTCCCATTGCAGGTCTTCTGTTGCCGTCGGATCCTTTTTCGCGTGAAATCCTAGTCTCATGCGTTCCTTCGTGATCTCGATGACAAAGAATCCTTTTTCTGTTTGTCCAGTGTTGATGATATCGATCGCTTTTTCCTGGCCCTCCGGTTTCCATGTCTTTACGCCAGTGCCGGAGTGACCGTGGAAGTACGCGATCAGGTTGTACTCGTGGACTGCGTCGTAGAAATCCTTCCAATCCTCGAGGACCCACCAGTCGGTATCGAAGCCGCAGTGGGCCATTATGATTACGGGACGACCTGTTGCACCCACGGAACGGGCGAGATCTTCTTTGACAAACTTCAAAGCATCCTGTGGGTCGTGCCATGGAAGCGAATAGCGAACGCGAGGGTTTTGTCGGTCTGCAGGGTAAAGGTTGGTTTGAATAAAATGGATTCCATTCCAATCCCACGCGTAATGCAATCCGTTTGGAGAAACGTGAGATATCAGTTGCTGAGCCAGTCTGCGTTGGTTACGTAAGCGGATCTGACGCTGGACGCTGACTCGCTGCTTAATAAAACTCTCAGGTGGCCCGTCGTGGTTGCCCCATCCCTCAAAGACAGGGAAACGCAAAATCCCATCGGTTCCATCGAGTCCGAATTGCTCTTCGAAATGAAGCCACTCGATATCGGTTTGACCAACTTTGTCCCCGTCATCGATCAAATCGCCGAGAGCTAAAACACCTCGCGGAGGGGTGATAGGGCCACCCCCAACTTTTTCCGGCCAGAGTTCCCCTGGTAGCTCATTCATGCGTTGAATCGTCAATCGATTGCGATCGTTCCGCTCCACTTTTTCGATGGCCTCATAGTGTGAATCGGATGTCGCAAAAAATGTAAGAGGAACCTCGGTCAACTGTTTCTCTTTTTCAAGGGCACTCAAGCGGACGCGTTCTACAGATTCTCTTCCCAAGGCAGGTCCCTGATCCTTGGGCATCTCTTGGTCCCAGTCGAGCAATTGCGACTTCATCCGTTGGAAGATGAGTTCATGTGTTTGGGTTGATCGAGTCTTTTCAAGCAGATTTGATTGCTCGCTACGGTCTGCGATGAGATCGTATAGTTGTGGTTCGGAACCATCGTAGTTGCATAGCAATTTCCATCGTCCTTCGCGCATCGCTAAATCGGGTAGCAATTCCTTGGCATCGGGTGAGGCTGTTTTTCGGTCGGGTGGGCGACGCCAGAAAATCGGGGATCGACGGGATTGCCTACTCTTTCCGAGGATGGAATCAGCAACACTCTCGCCATCGAGCGAAGAGGTTCCCCCAGTGATCGCGCATATTTCTAGCAAGGAAGGTCCGATATCGATGGCAGCGAATACGGAATCAGTATTGGTCGCTCCTCGGCTTTCGGGTGCAATAAAACCTGGGCCCCATACGATCAATGGTGACCGGATGCCACCTTCATACAATGTTGTCTTTCCGTTGCGAAAAGGTCCCGCTCGTCCCGCCCCTGGCTCGGGTCCGTTATCCGAACAAATAAAGAGCAATGTATTGTCGCGTGTTTCGGTGTCGCTGCTCAAGAACTCGAAGAGTTCCTGGAGCTGACTGTCTAAATGCTCGAGAACGGATAGGTACTGTTCCCTTTTCGAGTTTTTCCACTGTTCGACGGGAGGCCAGAATGGGCTATGAACGTCATCTGGCCACACGTTGATGAAAAATGGTTTTCCTTCAGCCGTTGCTTGTCGAGCGAACTCGATCGCGGCATGCGTATAACCGGCCGTGATCTCACTGCGCTGCATCCAAGTGAAAGGACCTCCCAGTCGCTCGGCGTTTTCCCAAATACGACCTGGTTCCGTCGCTCCCGGTTTGAGCGTCATTGGTAATAGCTTTGGACCCATGCCTTCAAAATTGGTCAAGGAACGATCGAAGCCGTAATCGCTAATTGCCGGGGCATCGTCTACGTCGCGTTGCCCCCCCAGATGCCATTTCCCAAAATGCCCAGTTGCATAGCCGTGTTGCTGGAAGATACGAGGAAGCATCGGTGCGGCGGGATCGAGCCAATTCGCACATCCACGACGATTGTTGTCATCTCGATTGCTTAGGAAGGAGTGGATATTCCACCGTTGTGGATACTGGGACGTCAGGATGGCACATCGCGATGGAGAACAGATCGGTGAGTTCACATAGAATTGCTCAAAGCGAATACCCTCGCTCGCAATTCGATCGATGTTTGGCGTGCTGGCCTGACTATTCCCGAAACAGGAAAAATCACTCCAGCCCATATCATCGATTAGTACAAAAACGATATTTGGTTTGCGATTATCCTTACCCTCACGTTCAAGTGATGAGTGATTTTTGATAGCAGTAGTTTCATAAGCATTCAAGTACGTTGAACTTGAAATAACCAAAGCCAAGCAGATAGCAAATTGAACTCTCGTTAGCCAAAGAAATGAAGTGTGCCTTACCATGGATCGGCCTCTGCGCGAGTTCAGGGTTGGTAGGAATAGGATTCCGTAACTTTGTAGAGGGCCTGTTGCTATTCTTATTTCGATGGATCGCTTTTTGGCGAGCGCAGATTCAAAACTACCGGTACAGGCCGAGGACCTGTAGCATCGCTGGGACGGTTTGCGGTGGATAGCTCAGACTGGGCATTTCTGATCCACATGGACGAACTTCCACCACCGTCGAGATTGATTCCGTCATCGCAATTCTGCTCGAGCAACAGGCGAGCCAATTCTTCTTCGCTTACCCCTTCGCTATACCCGTTCTGCCGGCCATCGATCACCATCCATACTAACGTCCTATGATCCGCTGTGATTCCAGCGGCGGTACGGGGGTGTCGCACCTCACTCGGTGCGACCAACACTTTCCCATCGGCAAGGATTCCTCGAAACCCGGATACGGCCCATTGGACTTTGGGTGTCATCTCTTTCAACTTCGCCTCCGAGAAGACTTCGCCGATATATACATGCCTTGAATCATCCATCCAGACCGACCAATAGCCAGCTTGAGGCTTGCTGATGATCTCGTCTCCATTTTGCACCCAGCCCAAGATATTTGACCAACCTCCGGCGATATAGCCAGGCTTTTTACCCGTCTCTGGGTCAGGCAACATTTCCCATGCGGAGGTGTTGATCGCCGCGACCGCATCGGCATCCTTCGCCAATTCCGCAGGCGGAGTTAATATCGCTTCAGCAAGGCCGTCACCGTCAGGATCCTGGCCCCGTGACACGCTAAACGATAAGCCCTCGGTGCGCAGGTCGATCGTGATCACGTGGATATGAAGGGGCCGCGGCTCCTGCCGTACGATATGACTATATTTTACCCCGTGTGGAAGCTGCCATGCACTGGCGTCCTGGCTGAACGCGGCATCGATGGTTGCTGTCAGTACGCTAGTCAGAAGGGAAAACCTCGCAATCGCATAGAAAATAAGTGAAGTAGAAACTCGACGACTTGCTCGATGACAGCCATAGGACAGCATCTGTTCGCTCCAATTCATTGCCAAAATCATTCGTACACGGGATCAACTGTAAGGGGTATCATGTGATATTATATCGTCAGCCCAATTGCGGGTTTCATATTGTGTAGTTTAAGCAAAAGGATCACAAATCATGCCTCGACGTATCGTCTTTTTGGGAATACTGGTAACCGCACTCATCGGGAGTTTTCGAATGGGCTCGGTGATTGCCCAGGATTCTCCGAAGAGTGGGAATCGCGTGGAACCGGATGTTGCCATGGTGAATCAATTCATCAAGCAATTCGAGCCAGCGGAACTCAGCCAGGAAACGACCGAAAAGATCAAAGGAGTTTTTGGTAAGGCTGCGAAGGAGGTGGTGGCGAAACGCAAACAGTCAGGCGTGACTCCAGAGATGCTCAAGAAACGCAACGAAGCGGTCAAACAAGCTCGCGACGAGGGCAAGAAGCCGAAGGAGGTTCGCGAAATTGGCTTAAACGCACTCGGAGGTTCCGAGGAGCAGAGGAAGGTGGTGGTGGAAACCGAAGAACTGCTTGCAAAGGCTCGCGTGGAGGTCGGTAAACTTCTCACACCTGAACAAAAAGGGAAGCTGCCCAAGCAATTGCAATCGAATCTCAAGGAGCCTTTGCCTCCGAAGAATCCCAAATAATGACTGGTCGCGTAATGCTTCTACCGGATCAGTGAATTAGGCGTCCGAGGGGCTAAATTGCATAAAAATAGCGTAGGGCAAACGGGTGGATTATTTGCATCCGTAGGCAAGTGTGGTCACTTCGTATCGGAGGATTTACTTCTTGCCGCGGTTCTGTTTGCCTTTTTGGGGGCCCTGGTTTTTATCAATCGCATCGGATTGCTTGGCTCGAAGGTAGGATTTGTAATCCATTCCTAGTTCATTCGCTTTGCGTTGAAGGGCGGTCTCTGTTTTCTTAAACGCATCCGAAGCGGTCTGCATTTTCTTGAAAGCTTTATCTTGCTCCGCTTTCGCCTGCTTGTACGCGAAATCGGTCTGAATCCTTGATGGACTTAGTTTACCCTTCAGTTCACGCATTTTTGCCTGCGCGTCCGCTAGTATTTTCGCTGCCTTAGATGCGTCAGGATCCTCCGAAATGGCAGCGTCCTCCATGGCTTTCATGGCTTGTTTATCTCTCGCGATGGATTGCTCTAAGTTTTCGTGTTCGCTTGACGTGATCAATGTATCGGTGTTCGGGAGTATTCCGGTTCCCAAGGCTTCTTCTGCTTCCTCATGCCTTTTTGAAATAGCTACGTAAGCCTCTGATTGCCGCAACGTCTCCAGAGCGGACTTGGTCATGCTCTGAAAGTCTAGGCTAGCTTGTCGAACCACTTGCATCTGCTCAGGGATACCAAGCGTTGCTCCGACCCGCTCCTCCGCATGCTCGAGGGCTTCGTCGGCTCTTTTTTTTGCCCGCAGATATGCACCTCGCGCCGCAACGAACGCATTGGATTTCTGTTGCAGTTCCAATTGAAGTTTTTTAACTTCTGATTGGGATTGGGTTAGTTCCCGACGGTTTTTTTCAACCCGTTCATTTTCGCGGCGTTCGTCTTGACGGTCCTTCGTTCTGCTCTGTCCCCATACGTGACCCGTTGGATAGGAGATAGGCACTAAGGCCAGCATCAGAGCTGCGGAGTTGCGAAGTATCCATGAAAGGTGATAACGGTTTGCGGGAGGCATCGGGTTCTCCGGTAAGTCGTTGTGTTCAACCAACGTAATCTCTGCAGATATTATGGGAGACATAGCACTACTGAGCAAATTG
Source organism: Pirellula sp. (assembly GCA_046318275.1). Classification (GTDB taxonomy): domain Bacteria; phylum Planctomycetota; class Planctomycetia; order Pirellulales; family Pirellulaceae; genus JBKCUI01. Next base: position 54,082 of record JBKCUW010000070.1, read on the forward strand.
CCAGTGAGCAGCCAATGGGTCCAATGGGCAGAACGATACGATTCAAAAAACCATGCGTACTCGGTGTTGCCTTGATGCGAGTATTCTCGAGTGTATCGGTTGAAGGCACGAAATCAATCATTTTCGGATTTCGACTTGCTTCGATTTGCGTGGCGACCGGTGCCGTCCCCTTGGTCGAGGATTCCCTCGCTAGGGTTGAGTGCGGCGAGCACCGACTTGAGTTTTGCTCGCGACGCGAGGGCTTGTTCGGATTCCGTCCCTGGTTCTACAAGTGTCTCCGAAAAGGGAGCATCGGACATGTCGTAGAGTTTGCCATCCTGTGTGAGCTTGAAATTGCAATCGCGAGCGTACCACATGCGAGCTAATTGATTGAATACCCATTCCCTGGGGCTACCATCGAGGCCATGCAATTGCGGTGCAAAGCTATGGCCATCGAAGATGGTGTCCTTCGGAAGGGAAGTACCGATCAGTTCGGCAAATGTGGGCAAGAAATCCGTGGAGTCTATGAGGTCATCGGATACTTTGCCGCTAGGTACAGTCCCTCGCCAACTGACAATCAATGGGACCAGACCGCCTCCTTCCAGCATACTTCCTTTCATGCCAGAAAGGTTTCGGCCACCGATGGTCGAGCGAGCGTTAGAAATGTTCGCCGAACCGTTATCTCCCATGAAAATAATGAGAGTCCTCTCTCGCAGATGCATCGCGTCAATGTCCTGCACGAGTTTGCCTACGAGTTTGTCCATGTAGGCGACATTGTCACCGAAAAGGTCTTTGCTGTCAGGGATGCTGTCTGGGGTTGGTTGAATTACTCCGTGGACATGCGACAACGAGTAATAAAGAAAGAATGGATCAGACTGGTGCTGGCGAATAAACTTTACCGCATGCTCGTGCATCAAATCCGGCATGTATTGAGTCTTGCCGAGTGTTTTTTCCTTCCCGTTGATGGTGTATTGGATCGGTTTTGCTGGATTGCTGTTCCAGTAAACGCCGCTCCCCTTGAATCGAAGAACGTCATCGAACCCCGCATCGGACGGTTCCCCAGGCAGTTGTCCCCATTTACCGATCGCTGCCGTGGTATACCCGGCATCTTTAAAAATTCGCGCTAAATGAAGTTCATCCATAGGCAGAACTCGGCAAGCGTCTTGGTTGGTGGCGCCTGTGCGGAAAGCGTAGCGGCCGGACATGATCAACGCGCGTGAAGGTCCGCATAGCGGAGCCGTAAAGCCTTTCGTAAATCGAATCCCAGATGCTGCGAGTGCATCGATGTTTGGAGTTTTGAAGTGATCCGAGCCATAGCAGCCTACATTTGCAATCCCGAGATCATCAGCCAGGATGAAGATGATGTTCGGTTTCGTAGTATCCGCCAATGCGAGAGAGGGTGATATCGCGAACCACACGACCAGGATTGAAAGCAGGTTGCCGGGTTTCATAGAGATGAATTTATGGATTGGTTAAACAATGCGCAAATCACTTGATATTATGGCTTGCCCTGAGCGAGAAACTCTTCGCGAGTTAGAAAACCGTCCTGATCGGTATCCCACTTCGTAAATCGGCTGTCCGCGGCCTTAGGATCGGTTTGCTGGGATTTGTACTGCTCTCGCGAAATCCTTCCTGCCTTATTCGCGTCCAACTTGTCAAATCGAGCGCCGCGATCATTGAATGAAGTCGCAGCAGATGGATTGGTCGAGTCGGACTTTCCGTCATTAGCCTTTCGATTCGAGATATCCGGGGCGTAACTAACCTCCGGGATATGTTTGACAAGTGAGTTGATCAACTCCCGATGTTCAAGCTTGTCAGCGAGGTTTTCCGTTTCAAATGGATCATTGTCTTCGTCGTAAAGTTCGGTTGCGACGATCTTTGGACTGGCTCGATCTTTCCAGTAGGTTGCCCGCCATCGCGTGGTACGAATGCTATAGCCCATCACGGAGAGTCCGGATTTTGGGTCCTTGCGAGGATACTGACTTATGGCGAACGTGTTGGACTCCGTGGCGGGGTCGTTGATGAAATTGCATAGGCTCTTTCCAGCAAGGTTTTGGGGAGGTTGCAAACCGCATAGTTCGGACAAGGTCGGGTAGACATCGATGAACTCGACTGGGGAACTGCAATGTTGGCCTGCCGATTTCTGGCCGGGGACACTTATCAATAGAGGGGCACGTGTTGCGACCTCAAAGTTGGTGTGTTTGTGCCATAGACCATGGTCGCCAAGTTGCCATCCATGATCGCCCCATAGGACGACGATGGTGTTCTCCGAGAGTCCCTCGCGTTCGAGGGCGTCCAGAACACGTCCTATCTGCGCATCGACATAGCTGATGCACGCGTAATAGCCATGGCGGAGTATCTTGGCGAAGTCCTTCGGGATAGGATTTTCCGCTGGGACGCCGGGGTAATTGTGCAACTCACCGTTACTGTGACCAGCGAATTCTGGGCATCCAGCGGGCAAGTGGTCGATCGTAGGCATGGGGATGGAGTCTGGGTCATAGAGATCCCAATATTTTTTAGGGGCGACGAAAGGTAAATGGGGTTTAAGAAATCCCACCGCTAGGAAGAAAGGGGCACCTTGCTCCTTGAGTGTCTTGAGTCTTCGTATTGCCTCTGCCGCAGTGGCACCATCCGGAAGTTGTTCCTCGCTCTTCGGGCTTACTTCAAAGGCTGGGCCTTTTTTGGCTTCTTGATTCTTCGAATCGTTCGATCGCTCTGCGATCGGGTTGGCGAACTCTTCGGTGTTGATATCGTGTCGTGTCACGATTCGCTTGCTCCAATCCATCGGGTCGGTATCGACAGATCGACCTTTGGGATACCAGTGAGGTTCGCTCCATGAACGGCCATCTTCATAGCCGCTATGGTAGATTTTGCTCAAGGCAGACGTGTGGTAGCCGTTTGATTTGAAGAGTTGAGGCAACGTGACACAATCGGGTTGAGCGGCACGAAAATGGGTTTTTAAATCCCAAACCTTGGTCGTGTCGGGACGTAGTCCCGTAAGCATTGCAGTGCGAGAAGGACTGCAGACCGCTTGCTGGCAATACGCTCGATCGAAAACCACACTCCGAGTTGCAAGGCGATCCAGGTTGGGTGTTTTTACGATTGGATTACCATAGCACCCCAGCTCCGGTCGCAAGTCATCCACGGCGATGAAAAGGACATTGGGTCGTTCGGTGGCTGCTACCGCCTGAGCCAACCAAAAACAAGCAACGACGATTGTCACGAAAACGATTGGAATATTTGTCATGCTTTTCAAAACAGTCGCACGGTGCACGCAGTTCATGTTTTCACCAGGTGTTCTTGGGTATCGATCGGCGCCGAGTGGAACGTGTCCTATTGCTTTGCTTGGCGACGACGTCCGGTCGCCAACAAGGTATCAGGTTCGATTTGCTCAGGGGAATCTCACTAAGGTAGTACCGAAGCGTACGCGAATTGTTAGGGTAACACTCAGCAACGCTCCATAATCTTAGGCGATACGTAAATCTTTTCGAACCTTGGGCATCACGAATCATGAATTTGAGTCCGTCGGTTACGCAGGAACTCTCAACATGAAGAAACCATGGAATGGTATATGACGAGAACGTCGGAATCCCAGCGCGGAATGGCTTGCGCTAATCAAGCCAACACGCAAAATCCCCGTGGCGATCGCATGGAATGTTACGAGAGACGAAAGGAGCGTTTCAAGTTGTTAACGAAGGCACTCACCTTTTCCGAGGGAAGCTTGCCTTAAGAGGAGCCAACGCCATCTTGCTGTGGACCGACAAACCACGGCGCGGTCAGGCGGAGATCAATCACTTCGCCAAAAAGCTGGGTTTTATGATGTTTTAGGGGTGAAAAAATACCTAAGACGATCAAAACGTCATCGTGCTTAGATTAAAAAAACGCAAGTTTTCTCGCTTTGCGCCCATAACTTCTCAGCGGGAGACACGGCGTTTTGTTACATTTTTGTAAGCAGCCGTCGTGAAGGACGGCATTTTCTTTTCCTTTGCAGCCACGTTGAAGGGTGAATCTCATGCTTAAAAAACCTCGTTCTGGATTTACGTTGGTTGAACTGCTGGTTGTTATCGCAATTATTGGGATCCTCGTTGGACTGCTTCTTCCGGCAGTGCAAGCCGCTCGTGAAGCGGGGCGTCGTGCGAGTTGCCAAAATAACATGAGGCAACAGGCGTTGGGGGTCATCAATTATGAATCGTCGTTCAAGAAACTTCCTTCATTGCAAACCGGTAATGGAAATGTTGTTCAGTCTCAGCAGCGGTTCTGCATGAGCGGATGGTATTCGATTTTGCCCTTTGTGGAGGGACAAGTTCAGTATGACGCAATTAATGCCTTGAACAACAACAATGGGTTGGAGCCTTGGAACAGAAATAACGTTTACCGCAAGAGAACATCGTGGCTTGAGTGCCCAAGCGATGCGGGAGATGCAGAGCCATTTGACGCGGCGCGAACCGTTGGCCTGACGAGCTACGCATTTTGCACTGGAGACAATTTGGCACAGTCCCAAGTTACTGTTGGAGCAACTGAGGAGCGAGCCGATTTAGCGTTGGCTCTCCAGAAACGTCCCATACACAATCGCGGTATGTTTGGTCGAGCTACCTTTTATCCGCTATCTGCTGTCGTTGATGGACTTTCGAATACGATCATGCTGTTGGAACGACAGCGACCCCGCGCTCGCAACAGTAAAGGCATGGTGGTGCTCATCGCGGCAGATCCGGCTGCGTATACACCGCTCAGTTGCACTGCTCAATTTAATCAAGGGACTGGGAAGTACGTGAACCCTGGTTTGATTTTTTTGGCGGATACAGCGCCCGGTTACAGGACTTGGGCTGGCAATGCTTTCTTTAACGGCGCTTCGACTATCACACCACCCAATGGTGCGGTTTGTATGGTTGGAACGGGAGCGGTACCACCTCACTGGTTCGCCGGAATCTGGACTCCTGGTAGCGAGCATGGTGGAATGGTCATGTCTGCCTTTGGGGATGGTTCGATCCGTCAGATCAACGACTCGATTGATACTGGCAATCAAGCGTCGATCGCACCAACGATTCGCGGAACGGAAAGTCCCTATGGAGTTTGGGGGGCTTTGGGTTCTAAAGCTGGCGGTGAAGCATCTCGAGAATTCGAATAGGGTCAGGTTTTTAGACTCAGTTCCCTTTTTGTTTGAATCGCAAGCGGCGCTAGAAAGGGTGCAGTAGGCGATGTCCTGAAAGCAGCATGCGGCATGAGTCTTTTTGCCGTGTGCTGCGTTTGCCAGAAAACCGCATGAATCGTCCCAGATTCGTGCTTTGAAAAGTTTGGGTCTGGAAGGTCTCCAACCATTCAATGGTGCCCTGGACCAACCGGATGTAAGCGAACCGCTTGTGTTTTTGCGCATCTCGGCTGCGGATGCCAAGACTCATAAACTAATTCACCTGTCTCGAAATTAATTTAAACCACGATGAAAAGCATGTCGTTTTTACCAATGAATCGCTCGTTTTTAATACTCCTTTGCATGTGTTTCGCCACCCTGCTGGGATGCGAGCGAAGCAATCTTCCAAAGACCGTTAAAGCGGAAGGGGTTGTGACGTTGGATGGTAGCCCCGTCGCTAACGCGACTATCTCGTTTATTTCGGAAAAGCATCAGTATCACGCCACCGGGAATACGGATGCCGATGGTAGGTTTGCGATGAGAGCTTTTCCCTCTAAAACGGGAGCCGTTCCAGGCGATTACCGTGTTGAGCTAATGAAGTCTGTAGCAGGTGACAGGCCACCGGGAGCTTCCGAAGACGAACCGGTGGTGGTGAACCTTCGAAACGAGTTGCCATCGAAATATGCAAGTATGGCGACTTCACAACTGACTGCATCCGTTCCAGAGGCGGGTACCAATCAGCTTCTTTTTGAACTAACGTCCAACTAGCGTTTAAGGAACGCTTCTCTAAAACAACGATGGAACAGAAGTACCTACTCGCCGCATTAAAAGGGAAACTTCTGATTGCTCAGGTATCGAAGGCAAGCACTCAAGGCTGGTTGTCTATCGTTGAGCAAATGTGAAGGGAGGTAAACGATTGCATCGTTGGTGGTGAAGTCACGCAACTATTCCGGGCCTAAGTCAACGCTATGGATCTATCGAATCTTTTGATCGGGTAGCTCTGGTTTTATTCCAGCATCGATGGGCATACGATCATTTTCTGGCGTGAGTCCGACATTCTTCATCGCTTCGAGCAGTTCGGTTTGCATCCGCTGAACGACTGGTGCATATTCAGGAACAGCGGCCAGATTGTGGATTTCCTCCGGGTCCCGCTCGATGTTGTAGAGTTCCTCCAGGTGTCGGTCGGGACTCCCATCGCCATGTGGGTAGCGGGTGTACTTCCAGGAGTTTGTTCGAACGCATCGGACATTGGGGGTGTATGGAAACTGCTTTTCGTAGTTGTAATAGTACAACCACGAATCCCGCCAATTGGTATCGCCTTGCTGAACCAGTTTCTTCCACGACCGACCGTGGATATTTTGCAACGGAGCGACTCCGACCAGATCGAGCAGGCTCGGTGCTATGTCGACGGTGAGGACTTGTTGATCGATTACCTTGGGGGTTGTCGGGGAATTTAGTGCTGGGAATCGTACGATCTGCACGATTCGAATGCTGGGCTCATGGGAGGTTCGCTTATCGACCATCCCGTGCTCCCCATTGAGCAGTCCGTTATCGCTCATATAGACGATGATGGTGTTGTCCAATTCTCCGCGCTGCCGCAACAGTTCGTAGAGCCTCCCAACGCTGTCGTCGACCGAAAGGATGGTACTCCAATAAGCCTGCGTCATGGCTTCAAAATCTTTCACTCCCTCTGGCGATTCGTCTGGGAATTTTTTTCGCCAGTCGAAAAGAGGGCCATAAATGCCATGCCACGTAGACCGTCGTTCGGCAATCCATTTCGGTTTATCGTCGATCGAAAACGCAGATTTCGGGTACGGTACCTTTACATCCGAGAACGCCTGCGCGTACTTGGGTTCAGGCGTGTAAAAGCTGTGAGGTGCTTTATGGCCGATCATCAGCAACCACGGTTTGCCATCACGGGGACGTTGTATCCATTCTTCCGCCATGTCGGTAACCGCGGTGGTGTAGTATTTCTTGATGACTTCCCGTCGCTGGCCATTGAAATGGAATTCTGTATCGAAATACTTGCCCTGCCCTTTATGGGTGACGAACCAATCGAAACCCGGTCGAGGTTCGTCGTTTTCTTCGCCCATGTGCCATTTACCAATGTAGGCTGTGTCGTAGCCCGACTCATGAAGGACCTTGGGAAAGCTTTTCAACTGCGTGGGATACTCAGTGAAATTGTTGACGACTCCATGCGCATGCGCGTAGAGACCGCTGAGGATACTGGCCCGACTCGGTGAGCAAAGGGACGTCGTGCAAAACGCGTTCTTGAAGTAAACCCCTTCGCGACCGAGTCGATCAATGTGAGGCGTTTTGAGTTGTGGGTGACCTGCAATACCGAGTGCATCCCAACGCTGGTCGTCCGTAAGTATGAAAAGGATATTGGGGCGGATCGCTTCAGCGGCACTCCCTGCATCGCTGCAGAAAATCTGAAACAACAACGCCAAGGCTAGAAAGAAAATCTTTGTATTGGATCGCTCACATCGCATGGCGAAAAACATGTTGAATCCTTAACTGATAGCCGACGGGCATTCCAAGAAATAAGAACGAACTAAATTTTAGCAGCGCCATGAACTGTGGTTAAGCAATTAAAGGTGCCAAAGCCCGCTCAAACTCCTCGATGTCAACCAATATATTGGAATCACCAACGGCTGTATCTCCACGGAGCCATCGTTTTCCTGTAGGTTGTGCCAGATGAAGGTGAAATTCCAACTCCGCAACATTGGCCAGACGTGTAAATAGGTTTAAAACGCGAAAGGGAGTGGTTATCTCAAGAACCTTGGTTCCAGGTCGGCAAAAGCAGAGATTGGCCAATCCTGCCCCGTGCGGTGCGACAATAATTTCGGCGGAACGGAACGCCGCGATCTGGTCCTGCAGCGTCATGTCTTCCAAGGAGAGAATCTTGAAATCATTGGCTCTCAAAACCTGGATTAGCGCGTGTTCGTTCTCGATGCGACGCACTCGAGACCTTTTTCTAGAAATGTAGATCCTGGTTGAGGACGCTCGTGATCCGGGTAGGTCGATGCATGAGAAAGCATTTTGGATTGCCTGCACCCGCGACGGTGTGACCGATTGACCTTGCCAGGTTACCGCGAGGATGCGATCCGCTGCAATGTGGCTGGATCGCTTGGCAGCGATGATCTTTTTAGGATCTATTCCTAATGCGTTGACGGATTCACGTTGGAACGCATGGTCTTGCGGAATGAAATAATGATCGATTGGATATCCCACGCTTTGAAGCTCGGAAAACTTTGGAACGATATCGATGAGCCAATGATAATAATTGTGGGACGCAAAGCCTGTCAGCAACGCAAGGGTGCCCGGCACGTATTGCGGAGACGGAAGATGTTTTCGTGTGAGTGGATTCCCCGGTACCTCGGCGTCAAAGTCCAGCCCGGAATAACCCACGACGAGACGATTGCTTTGATCGACAATCGCACCGTCACGGTGAAGAACTCTCCCACCGTGGATGCAAGCGATCAATGCCGATGACAACGTATCGTCCGAACACAGGAGTTCTTGCCACCAGCGGTCCATCCCAGACGGAGTCAGTCCCTCCGCAACTAGCGTGTCCATGCAATGAAGGTTGCCTGTGATCGTTTGGGGGCACCGTGAAGCTGAAACAGCCAAAAAATGTTGTATTGCGGAATCGGTATCAGTCCCGTACTCCATGAAGGATTGGTTGGTCGCCTCCAAGCGTACCACCCCACGTGGTACTAGCTGCGGGCTTCCTCCGCGAAAAATTCGATCCAGCATGGGTTCGACATGGTTTTTCCAAAGTCGGCTCAATTTACTCATCGGTGGCTCCAGGTCGCCCATAACCCGATCGGCCATTGACCGCTTGTAACCCATGGTACTAGAGGGTTATTCACCATTCGCTGGAGACGCGCCGAGGTGGATCCGTGATCAAACCACTTCGTATTGTTGATTTTTTGATCCGTCGTCAATGGAAACCTCGTTTGGAAATCCAGGATGATTCAGTGGTGCCTGCTCCCTTTTGCTTGTTACCGATTTCCGATTGTATAGGTATATCGAAAACGGATTTGTCGTGTGGCCGATTTCGGCAAGAAATGATCCCGACGATGAGGCAAGCCTCACGAATCCGTGGGCAATCGCTTTGTCACTCTTCATCGAAATGTTGAGCTTTCATCGGCCTCGTGCGGGTGGCACCCAGATTGGCAGCTACCAATACTCCTCCCAAAATATCGTTCGTTGGGGCAAAGCCCCAACGAGGAGGAAGGTAAATAGCGGGGGGGCCTAGTAGCTGTCAGTTGTTGCCCCCACTGGGATGAACCCAGTGGAAGGCGAAGCGGAGCGGCGGGGGGCGAATAGGATCGTGATGGAGTTGCCTTGCCTCATCGAGTTTTGAGATGAGCAGCGAGTACGAGTACGAGTACGAGTACCGTCCGCAAAGCGGACTGAGTACGAAGAGCAGCCGAGCTTGCTCGCTATTGGCTGTTCCTCGTACTCGTACTCGTACTCGAACTCAGCGCAGCGGTACTCGTACTCAGCACAGCGGTACTCGTACTCGTCGGCTGTTCGGGCTGCCCAGTGGCACTCTATCATCCTCTCTTCCCCCGCATTAGACTTGATTCCCCGTTACCAAATAGCCTCCCCGGTCTCGCGCCGTTTTGCTTGTCTCCATCCATTGAGGGATTTCCGATGCATTTCCAGCTTCCCAATCGTTTGTATTCACTCCCTCAATCATGGATCTGGTTGTGCCTATTGCATTGCATGGTATGTCCCCGAGGACTGGCAATCGCGCAGCAGTGGGACGATACTGTCCTACCGGTTTCACTAACTGTTGGTTACGCAGTACGTCTGGTGGATCTTAATGGCGACAACCGGTTGGACATTGCGCTCGTCGATAGCAAGCGTGTACTGTGGCTTGAGAACCCGACGTGGCAAACGCACGTGATCTGGGAAACACCTACTGCAACCGCTGACAACGTTTGCTTTGCCCCCCATGACATTGACGGGGATGGCGATATCGACTTTGCCGTCGGCTACGATTGGCAGCCGAACAATACGAAAACCGGTGGAGCGATAGGATGGCTGGAGGCACCTGCTGATCCCCGATCCATTTGGACGCATCATCCATTGACCAATGATGAGCCGACTACCCACCGGATGAATTGGGCGGACATCGATGGCGATCGGAAAAAAGAGCTGATTGTGGCCCCGCTCAAAGGTCGCAATGCAAACGCACCGGGATGGGATGACCAAGGAGTTCGGTTGTCCCGTTGGGACATATCCAGCAATCCAAAAGCGGTGTGGTCCAACAGCACGATCGAGAGTTCGCTTCCGGTGATGCACAATTTTCAAGTGCTCGACTTCGATCGAGATGGACGCGATGACTTGCTCCTGGCCAGTTTCGAGGGAGTCCATCTTTGGTCGCAGAAGGGCAATTCAGCTGAGAAGAGCTTACAACGCGTGGGGAGTGGTCATGAAGGGAAAGCCCCTGAGAAGGGCTCCAGCGAGATTCGGCTTGGTAGTATCGGGAGCCAACGACGATTCATTGCAACGGTCGAACCATGGCATGGAAACGAGATCGTGGTGTATGAGGAGCCTGAGAGTGAGCCTGAGAGTAACGCGACCACCACTGGAAAAGTTAGCTTATGGCCTCGGCAGGTCATCGACGCCGAACTCAAGTGGGGGCATGCGGTCGCGTGTGCGAACCTCGACACCGATGATACCGACGAATTGGTGATTGGCGTGAGGGACGAATCGTTACCTCACCGTTGCGGAGTGAGGATATACGATCGACAGTCGGATGGAAAATGGCAACGCTCGTCGATCCATCCGGGGCAAGTCGCCGTGGAGGACCTCGCGGTTGGAGACCTCGACGGCGACGGTCAAAACGAAATCATCGCCGTGGGCCGGGCCACCAAGAACGCAGTGATCTATCGTAAAAAGTAATGATCACTGCGTCCCAATGAAATCATCGAGATACCTAGCGACGTCCGCCGTTGATGCGGCGTTCGAGCAGGATTGTCTTTTCGGTGTTCAGGTCCTCGCCTGGGATGAAACCGACGGGGACTGTGCGGTCGATGATGTAGAATGCGCGTTCGCGTTCGGCATCTCCCGAGGCGTTCGTGTATTCGCGTCCGAACCCAGTGATTGGATCGTACTCGAACAGCGAGACAGTCACCCATACTGCAAACACATTCGATTGATCCGTTACCAAGTTCGGCAATCGCATCGCGCGTTGGTACCGCGTAAATGGATTTCGTTTTGCATCGTCAATTTCTTGGGAAGCCGCTACGGGGATATTTGGAACCTCGCTACCGATGACCGAATCCGGCGAGAACAAGAGATTACCAACGTTGGTAGTGCTAGGCATTTGAACGCCAGCGGGATTGGGATTAACCGATCGCAGGATTCCCGATTCGATCGAGTATCGGCCTCGTTGAACGACCAATGGCATATTGTTGTTATCTGCGGCACCTGGGTATGGTGCCATCGGATAGAGGTTGGTTGCTAGTCCCGAACGGTAAGCACCAGCGAATTGCGATGGATAATTTGGATCCATTGCTGCATTGGCAATTCCTCCGAAGAATGAGGATGGAGTCCCACCGGCATATCCTCGTCTCGACAACATGAACGAATCCGTGATCGAATCGATAACTCCGCCGGCTCTTTGATTTCCAGTAAGGAACAAATGCTCGATCCCTTGCAGCGCCTCAACCCGCCCCGAACTTTGCATGGTCATGGTGTTCAGGTTGATCTTTCCCGCGCTGACATAATTCGGAATATTGTTCCGAGGGGCCACGATGGAAACACCTCGTTGCGAGTCCTGCTCGCCGTTCCCCGTGTAGTTCGCTGGCAAGTAGGACGCTAGGAATCTCGCTGCAACATTATTCGCAGTAGCTGCGGTTTGCACTTTTTCCGGATCTAGGAATTTAGCCGAGTCGATCCACGGAGGAGTCGTCTCTACAAATTCCAGCAGCATGGCCCAGTCCGCTTGAACAGGAGGCTTGGCAGAGCCAGTTGCCCAATTCCCAGCGCGTTGCATCCAGTAGCCACCTAGTCGAATATTATTTCTGGTGGATGGAGTGTCGTTTTGTGGATTGAACGCATTTAAGTCGGACGGCGCACCATCCTCAAGATTGGTGACGAGTGGGTTTGCATTTTGGAAGGACGGCAAGAAATCAAACGGATTCCTTGGTGCATCCAACTTCGCGATCCCATGTTTGGTACCGAACTGACCCGGTGAAGTGAGCGGAACTAGCATCAGTTCAGCAGACGTTGCGAACGGACGATTGAGCCAAAGCAGCGAGGTCAAATCGCGAGGCGATCCGTTGTAAAGTGGATTGCCGGTAACTGCCTGCGGTGGACCGAAACCATCGAATTGGTCTGCAGTATCGTTAATACCACCAGCCATGGAATCAAACCGATAGCCAACATTCACATAACCGAGTGTGGTCGCACTGTGGTGCTTGGGTTGGTTGTTCTGAACATCGGGCGGCTGTTGGGCCGTGTAGCCGAGTTGATACATGAAGTACGAGTTGTATCGAGCACCTTGAGGACCGGCCCCTGCGGGTTGAGGCTGAACCAAGTTTTGTTTGGCAGTTTTTCGCAGCCGAGCCGTCGATACCGAGTTGTAGCTATATCCCCAATCCTTCGGTGTCTTGGTTGCGGGCTGGTTCGCATTTGTATCAATGGTCCCCTTCGATGCAGCCGACTGTTGGATTCCGCCATCCTTGTAACGCGATTGGAAGGCAATTGTCCCACCACCGGTATCCTCAGGATCGTCCGCTTGTGGGGCATCGCCATTGAACACGGTCAGATCGATCGAAATCCAATCGACTGTGATGTAGGGATTGTTCACAGGATCATAAGGCATGTTCGGATCGGCTAACCGCTGGAGAAATGCGGTTCTAACATTCGGGTACGTTCCCGTCTTGTTCATCGCGTTGCCGCCAGCGGGGTTCAGCACTGGATTAATGGATGGGTCATAATCGAATGGTTCATCCGGGAATTTTCCAACGGGTGCGCCTTTGCAATCCACCCAAGAATCTGGTGGTATTTGTGCATCGCCGTAACCATATCGGTTGTCGGATCGGCCCGACAGAACATCGTCCGAGTTCAAGCGTGATAACGGCTTGCGACTTGCGGTCCAGTAGCCTTGACCTGCAATCGGGTTTGGCATCGAGATGTTCATGCCGACACCATTTTGGAAGCAGTCCGCCCATCGGCTGCCTGCAGGTGGCAATGGCGTTTCCGAGGGCACATCGGCAGCACAAACGATCCCTTTCGGCGCCTTGACCGCGTTCGACCATTCAGGCCTGTATCGGAATACAGATTCGCCATTGAGCAAGGTCGTAAGAACACTATCTGTTTTCAAGATAATGCTCTGGTGGCTAGGGGAATTAATGGGTCGGTTGCTGCCGATGGATGCTTTGAGCAAGCGAGAGCTCCAAGGTGTGCCATCGTCTGGATTGTGGGTCAACGAACCGATAACGGTTTCGGTGCGAGGACCGAGCACTAAGTAACTTCCACCATCGAGGAGTACATCATCGCCGGTCGTTTGGGTTCGGTTGTAGTAGATCTTGTGCCGTTTTTGCGGATTCTGGTCGTTGGTATTGTCATTCCCCTCAAGGTTCGGGACGCGGTTGTATGTATTTGGTTCCTGGGTTGTGAACCAAATCATCCGTTCGAACTCGAGACCGGTCGTGGCCATCGTGGAGAAATCCGTAAGCAATCCGTTCCCTAGGTTGACCTCAGGAATGTTGCTTGTCGGATCGCCGGCCAGCGCCGCATTCTTGCTGAATTGGAAATCGCGTTTGTCCATTTTGCTCGGATCGGCATCTTGGTAGACCGCGTTGGGTTGTTGTGCTGCGCCAGCCGAACCGGGGCTGGTCATCGGATTGATACCGATACGCCATACCGGTTGGGCTCCCCAGTATGCGCTGCTCGGCGCGAGTTTTCCGATATTCAATCGAACAGGAGTGTTGGGCCGAATGTCGTAGAGGGACGATGGGACGCCTGGGATCTTCTTGTCTTCAGGGACGTAGGTTGTCCTGGGTGCATAAAGCTCGAGGAAGAGCGAGCCTTTCGGGAATCGGTATTGATCCATATTCGGGTCCGGATTCATGGCATCATTGGTAGCCTTGCCCGGTCCATCATCAAGATCCGTATCACGAAGTCCTTTATCGTGGAACGAAACAGACTCCGTGAGGAGCAACTCGGGGTTCTCCATACCAAACACAACACCGATGAATGGCCGTTGGGTTGCGTCGGGTGCCCAGGTATTGTTGCTCGCGTTGTAGACCATCAAGCGATCTGGTGCCCAGTAAGCTTGACGGTTGATCCCCAACCCCGCGTCGTTGATGCCGAATGGGAATATGTCGTATTCAAAGCGAGTCATCGCCCCATCACCATCGCGGAAATCGACGACATTGACTGCCCATTGGGCAATAGCGCGAGCTCGTAACTTATGCCGATTCAACGCATCGTTCACGTTTTTCATGCTCGGAAACTCATAGTCCCGAGGAATAATCAACTGGGCCAAGCAGTATAGGTAGCGCGCCATCAACTGCCGTGAACCTAGATAGGGGCGACTAGCCGAGTTGGAATCTCGTTGTTCTCGATGGTAAAACCCAGAAGCAGTCGAAGCTTGGACTGCTCCGGCTAGGATCTTCAGTTCCCGTTCATTGGAGTAAAGCAACTCACGTGGATCGTCGACTTCACCGTTTGCTACTTCGTTCCCGGTGGTGGTCGTGTAGGCGTCATCAACCCCATTGCCGAAGGGGCGATTCAAATCCATTCGAAGGTTGCTGGAGAACTCGGGCGGGAAAAGTTCGTAGAGTGCTTCCATCGACAATTGTGGGTCATCATCTGGCGCACCAGCTGGCAATGTTCGTTTGCGATAGCGTTGCTCGTGAAGCATGCGAATCAGACCGAGCAAGTTTCCTGCATCCTTTTCAGCGACGATACCTGTGGGAGTTGCAATGGTTGCTGCAGCCGCGAGCTTGGGATATCGAAGTTCAGCGCTATGTGTGGTCAGCAACCGATTCACTTCTGAAGTGCTACCGAAGCCAGCTTTTACCAATCGCTGACGCAGATAGTCCGGCAGAGCTTCCACATCATCGTCGAACCGTCGCAGTACCGCTTCGAGTTCAGCCAGGGTGAAAGGAGTATCTGCGTTTGGCTGCGCCCCGGTGCCCGCTTCGTAAGCATCGCCAACCCGCTCAGAGGCAATTCCGGAATTGGCACCGGTATCTGGGTAAGCATCGGTGATTGTCGGATGGACGAATGCTAGATTTCCATTGCGATCGAATGCGGGGGCGATGGAGCCTCGTCGTCCCATGGGAGTTCCAAGGGATCGACCGTGCACATACTGGCCATTCACTGCGGGATCGACATACCTAGATTCACGGTCTCGAAGCACCGTTATCAAATCATTCCCATCGAATGTCGCTGTCCCTTTGAGCCCTGGAGAGCGATCTAGGTCTGCTGCTCCGTAGGCAATAGGTCGCGTCGCGTACCGGCGAGCACCATAGCGATCATCAAAGATCGAAAATGAGCTTTGCGAGGAGGTTAGCAACAGCGAATTGAATCCGAATAATTGATTCAAGGAAATATCTGCGGGGCCGTAGCCGAAACCTTGAGAAATCGAGAACGGAGTTGTTCCAGCGAGATCTGCGCGCAGGAATCCAGCATTGTCCGTGAATGCATTGAAGCCTTGTTGCCCGACGCCGTTATTAGGAATCGATCCGTGGATGCGATCTCCATGAAGGTTGATGTTCAATCGGCCATCGAGGTCTTCGATATGGATCGACGCCAATGGTTTGAGCAGTTTTCCATCAGGGGAGTGCATCGTTGGAAGGTTTGGATTGATCCAGACGCTTTCAGGAATGCCGTCACCATCGTTGTCCACGTCCCAAGGACCATTGATCAAAGCTCGAACATAAGTTTGCAAGGCGAGAACTTCTGCGGGGCTGGGTTGTGGAGACGACCATGTAAAGCCGACTGGCAACTTCGGAAAACCGACGCCAGGACTAAAGTACGGATTTTCAACCGTATTGCCTAAGCTGTAGCTCATCACTCGAGCGGTCGAGGCGTCGATCATTCGAAGCAGTTCGTAGACTTCGCCCTGGCTCAAGTTCTGTGGATCGCCAAAAAGGTGTGCGATGTAATTGATCAACTCAGGACGATGGAACGAAGGGATGATGTTTGGCACGACTGAACCACCGTTCTTCGTGAATCCAACGTTTGCCAACCAAAAGTCTCGCCAGTCTGGTACGTCGTACCCTTCATTGCTCTGCCCGCGAAGTAGGTTTTGGGTGGGACGAAGGCGGGGTAGATCGCCGACGGTTGGTATTCCGGCAATCCCTGTTCCAGGCTCGGTTGCCATCATGTCCGTACGTTGGATGTAGTCGTAATGTGGCAGCAAGGCCGGAGAGATCTTGCGGTTTGCTGCTGATGGAATCGCCATCACTCGACGCGAATCGATGTTTCCGAACCCTGATTCTCCGGGGACATCCTCAAATCCAATCCCCGCGTTGTTGAACGCAGCGCCGTTGATCACGCACTTGAAACCTTGATAGGCATCGCTTGCCGGGTCGTAAAAGTAGAAGAGGTTTCGCAATCCTTTTCCATTCGGGAGATTCAACCACGCCGCGATGTCGCCAGAAAAGTTCTCGGTGAGTCCAGTGTTAGGATTTTTCCATCGGCCTTCGAGAGAACCTTTCACACTCGATAGATCGATTGCGATCGAATAGTCATACTCGAAAGCATCGTTCCGGGTGTAAGTTGGGTTGGAGGGCGTATTCGGATCTGGAGGGTCTGAGCCGAGGCTGCTTCGGACGTAACCGACATACTTGAGAATTCGGAAAGAGTAGCCAGCAAGTGGGCCTTCGAGGATGGTCATCACTCGAGTATTGTAGGCATTCTCGATCGGATTGAGCCGGTAAGTTGGGAGGGGGCCTGCCGGGAGTTCTGGGTTTCTAGGGTCGAGGGAAAGCTTTACTATCTCGACGCCGGTCTGCGGCGCAGTGGGTGTTAATCGAACCGCCCAGGAATCAAGAAACGTGTTGTTGATCTGTGGGTAGGTGCGATTCCCGAATTGAACGCGGATCGCATTGGCGTCGTAGATGTCCTCAAGCAACGCGTGTTTAAAAAACGAAGACTTCGGGTCCCGCGTCCCGCGTAGCGCTTGGCGGATCACTTCGCCAGCCATGCCTCGCGCTGATGTATTCGACGTATTGGCACGGACTTTCATCGCTTGTGCGCCAGCACGCGAGGAGCTTGCAGCGACAACGTAGGTTACAGCCAACAAGGAGAACAGGGCGAGCATGCCTAGGGCGAGCAGCAATACCAGACCGTGACGCGACCCGGCACGTCCACCAGGCCGGCGATTCCCCGAAACGCCGGGCCGTTGCTTGTTCACTTTCGAATTCGTCTTCATTGGATTCCTCTCTCTCAATTTGTGTGTGTGGAGAGTGGTGTTCGTAGTGTTATGCATTATTTCAGCTCGACTTGCCGTTCATAAACATGAACAACATCCTTAAGCAGTGCGGCTTGGGTCTCGATCATCCCTGGTGGAGGCGGTACCGATGGCAGTGCCAAGTTTCGTTGCTTGAGATCTTCGATCTCCCCTTCTGTCCACGCCCATGGCTTTCCCGATACGCGGATCAACCGCGGAAAGGTATCTTCACCGGTGACGCCGACCACGCGGTACCAACGATGAACCTGGCGTGAAATCAGGGTTGCTTTCGATTGGTCCAACTGCCGTGGCAGCAGTTCTTGCTTGGTGAACCGAGACATCATCATCCAGTCACCGATTTTGATCTTTGCGTCGACGCTGGGATGGCCGGTGACGGTTACGTTGAACGTGCCTGACGTCAGGGCGTCGGACGATATATCTGTGACTTTTAAAGCTCTCTCATTGGTCGGCAGATTCATGAAATTGGAACCCCCGAGCGACATGATCGAGAAAACCTCACGGACATCTCGCTTCGAGAACACCACCAGTGCCACATCGAAGACGCGAGGGATTTGGACAGGGCGATTTGCTTTGACGGAACCGCTCCCGGCACCCCCATCCCAGTTTTCTAGGGTTCGATTGAAGGGGATGATCGGAGTACTGTCGGAGGGTGTCACGGTCATCAGCCACGATGTTTGCTGCGGTGCCGTGGGACTTGAGACGATAGGGTTTCCCGCATCGCCAGCAACATAGACGGACCTCAACGGGCCAATCGCTTTATTTTTTCCGGTTGCCGGTTGCACCAAATCACCGCCGTACATGGTCGCCAAGCGAATCGCAGCGGGTTGCCTGAGCCAACTTCCAGGTACTGACGCTTGAGGGTCGGTGAGTGAACCTCGAAGCAATCGAGGAGCGCGGTTGCCGCCGGAGGCAAACGTAACAGGACTGGATGTGTCTTCTAAAAAAGGAAATCGCGTTCGGTAGAATGGGGTTGGCATCGTGTTACCGGTTCTGGGTTGATATCCCCAAAACAAGGGATCGATGCAGAACCCGATTCCCGCAGCTTCGTTTTGAGCAACGGCAGCCATGACGGAATCGTTCGGCGCTGGAAATGTCTCCGCGATCCGATCGTATGCTTGTTGCATAGATCCCAAAGAGTGCTCGGTACCCCCGATATCATCGGGCAAGCACCACGGCGACTCCACCGACGGCTGTACGACATTAGTGCTGTTGAAGACTGCGAGGGCGGACTCGCCGGCTGCGAGTCCTTGAGTGATCTGGTAACTATCAGCGGCTTGACGGCCTGCTAACGGAATCAACAGCCCGACAGAAACCAAACCCACCAGGATAACCACCATGGCGAAGATGACTTCGAGGAGTGTTAAGCCGTTTCGACGATTCGATCGCATGCTGTACTCTCCTGTTTATTGTGAGGTTACGTTGGAGTTGTACGTGCCGCGTCGCGACAGTTCAATCAGATCACCAAAGTTGAGCTCTGACAGATTGAGCCCAAGGATGCTGATCTGAGTGTCGATGCCGACTACCGGGGCCGCTGTGATCGAACCGGACTTGGGAGATAGTCGAACGATGTAAGAGTTCAAATCCGTCAGGTTTTGAGGCGTCCCAGCCGCGAGTGCCGATTCGAAACCATAGCGATTGCGAGCAAGTATTTGAGGAGATGAATCCAACGGCATGGCAACTTTGTCGATCTTGCCAATATGCAAGAAGATATCCTGCACGGCATCGATGCGGACTAGATTACCGGTGTAAGTCGTATTTCCACCTGTTGTGTTTCGATCGTTCGCCCACACATGAGAAAGATTTCCTTCGGGGGAGAATACGATGTAAATTGGACGAAGTTGCTGGGGTAGAAGCGGTGTCATCGAATTACCGATCCAATCCGATGCGAATCGCACTCGGTAATCAGCCAGGCTCCCAGCTACACTAGGATCAATCAAGGTTTGCTTATCTGCCGGAATGCTTGATGAACCTCGTCGCATTCCAGCAAAGCCACTCAAGGAGAGATCGATACAAATACCGCGGGGTAACTGGACCATCTCGGAGAACACGGGCTTGGGGCGACTATAGATTTTGAACGAGCTGTACGAAGTACCCGGTGCGATCTCTTCATAAGGTTCCATCGCTCGCTCTCCGCGACCTTCAAACCCTCGCTCGTTCATGACCGAAAACCAGATCGATCCATCACCTCCAGGTGCGGGTGCAAAGTGTTGACGATGCGTATTTGGGTTAAGAGGCGATACGATGGTAAATCGACGCTTGGAACTTCCAAAACTAATTTCCGCACCATTGACCAGATATTCGCCAAGTAATCGAGGGAGGTCCACAGACGGACTGGACGCAACACGGAAGATTCGAACTTCTGGCCAACCTGCGATTTGATCCGCATCGATCAATTGGTCCTGCCCGGTGTATCCCCCGGGGTTCGGGATCGAAGGATTCAATCCATCGCCGGGAGATCGAGCCGTTATCGTGACCGGCGCCGAAAGCATCGCTTCGTTTATAGGCATCGGTTCTTCGGCGAGACTCATGCGAATGCAAGCGTTGTACGGAACCCAATTAGTATCGGGTGACATGATAGAGCCCGACGCAGTCTCTGAAACATAGCCGCCTGAACCGCCGTTCGCAGTCGGATCCCACTGTGCGCGTGAAGACAGTCTCTCCAATACAACCGCCACCGATCTGTTTTTGCCAATCGCCCTCGCTCGAGCAGCATCGATAAAATTGCGAACGACGATAGCTGCCTGACTGGATTTGCGATCCGTTAGCACGGTCTTCACCGAAGGCAGTACTACCGCTGCTAAAACAGAAACCACTCCAACGACAACCAGCAATTCAACAAGAGTTAAACCTAGTCGGTTCGACGAACGGTTGAAGGCAGTCGTGCGCGTCGCAGATTCCGTCGCAAAATGAGGAGTCGTTTCAAGATGAGACTGGGTCATTGCGAAGCACCATTGATGTCGAAATTCGTGACGTCGTCCTTGAATGCTGCGGGATTAATGACGGCACCTAATCGATAAATTGATAGATCACTCGTGGAAAGAGGGGGACGAGGCCTCGGATACCATGGATCCGGGGTCGAAATAACCCCATAAGGTGTTGGAAACAGCACATCCCGTGCCGAGTAGAATTTTGTGGTCTGTCCACTCACCGGGTGCACTGCGCCCGTGGTTACCATTCCGATCTCATATCCATTCACAGAACCTGCAATATCTGACGGTTGTAATTCATATCCGTATAAGTGTTCGTACGAATCAACATAACCGAATGCAAATCGTTGCCCAAAAACGCCATCTGCTCCTGAAGAAGCCACGAGGGGAAAAGTTCCTATGTCTGGAATCAACATTCTTGTATCTCCTGTCGCGTTCGGCCTAAGCCCAGGATCGACCTTCATTCTGTCGATTGAATCGCCGCTGAAACGACTGACTTTCGTGACCGGATCGATGAGTGCTGGATCCAGCAAGTCGGGGTGGTAACGAAGAGTGCTCGGAAAACCCGATGGCCATCGCACCCAGCGAATCGGATGCCGATACGCGTCGATGAATTCTAAAAATCCATCATTATCTGTGTCGCCAACTTCTGTACGACCAAAAAGTTCCATCGCAGAGGATCCATTGATCGTTGAATCTTCAACAATTAGGTACAGAAGCTCCGCATTAGCGTTGGTGACTTCCCAGTTAGGAACTGGCCCCTGAAAAACGTTTCCGTTGAGACTTAACTTTTGGATTATACGAAGTGCTCTACTCGATTGAGTGGCTCGAACAGTCACAAACGAGCCAGCGGCCGCCAAACCAGTGAATCGAAGGTCCGGCATTGGCACACCTGAGGTTTGAAAACTTGGGGCGGTCCACCTTATGTCTGCCGGCGAGTCCGGCATCTCAAGACAAATCAACTCGCGGAGCGCTAATAAACGGGCTCGCTCAAGAAGTACGGTAGCAGGCTCGTAACCCGCATCGGTTGCGGCCAGCGCTGGAACTGCATTTCCGGGTATCGGTGTCACGAACGAAACAGGAGTGTTCTCGTACTCCTGCAACCGCGTATTGAGCACCTCGGTAATCTTCCGAATAGTACTCTGTGTTTTGATATTTGACGCCTCTGTTGCAGCGCCGCGATACGCGACGAGGAACATCCCGGCTACTGTCGCCATGATGCTGATCGTCACGAGCAATTCGACGAGAGTAAAACCGCGTTTTTGTCTCCGAACCCATTGATGTTTGTCGATTGTCATGGTCTCAACTCCGCTCCTATGGTCTCTCACGTAAATTGATATCACGGAGACTCAGCAAATGTCGGACCGTCGATGAAGTTAGAGGTGTTGTCATCGATGTAGCGATCCTTAGGAAACTCGGGGTTGAAGTAGCGAATCGCCGACGGAGTGCTTGGAGGATAAAAACCAAAGGTTGCGGTGTTGAACTGGACTGCATTGCCACCTGGCGCAGTGAATAAGAAAAACAAATTTGGATTGTCGACAATATTTCGAACCGACTGGCATCCATAAACGCGATCGTAACCCGCATTCATTATCTGAAACGATTTGTCGTTCGCATATCGCAATTGCTTAGCTGCGTTGACGTCCGTCGACAAGAATGGACGAGCACAGTTTCGCGACGCGTTGGCGCTCTGATTGACCAAACCTGGCGTGTAGAAAGGGAAGTAGTAACGGTCGTCATTCGGCAATGGACCGCGAATCTGATAAGTCCGACTATCGAAGTACACGATCGGCACACCACCTTGCTGGATGGTTGGTCCGTTCCCTACATATACAGGCAGCAAATCATTGGGAACTCCTTCTCCGTAAAGTGTTTCATCGGTCGAAGTCGTTCCATCGGCACTCAATGTGAGTCGATTCGTTTTAAACTCGAAAAACGCATTTTCTCGCTGAGTGTTGTAAACGAATGATCCGCCGACAGCTCGAAATGGGCCTCCGGGACCTGTTAACGGGCGTTGCGGATCACTGCTAAATCCGCCGAGGAAAAATACAAGGGCCTCTGCAGAGTCGAAGACGCGGCCTCCAAAAAGATGCGTATTGGTCTGATCGTTGTCATTTCGAACATACGAATTAATAGTTCCATTCGCTGGATTAAGCATGTTAAGTTCTGTGATCAGAATGTTTGGGAACGCTTTCCTCAGATGTGCTTCCATAACCGGCCAGAGGGTACCGTCCGGCGGATAGTCACCGTACTTGTTTCGGTACGCTTCGACCGCACTCGAAATGCTCGCCATCTCGGCAGCTTGAGCTCGCTTGAGAATTGAGATCCTCGCCGCGTTGACGCCCCAGGAAAGGAGCCCCACTAAGATCCCCAAAATCGCAATCACAATCAGGAGCTCGACAAGAGTGAACCCTTGACGGAACGTCCGTTTTCCTGTCCCGAAGTATTGAAGCATTGGCCGAGTCATGCGATTGCCCTCGCGA
>JBKCUW010000071.1:0-4174 GCA_046318275.1 Pirellula sp.
GGGTTGGAGCGTCCAGTTGCCACTTGCTTACACGCGTGGCCCTGATGGGTTCGCTGCGCGAAGGATATGAGGGTGATTCGCGAAGCGAATCGGTCAGAGCCCTAAGCGTTAGCGCCGGGCGGAGGTGCGCCGCGAACTGTGTTTGCCAGTCTTGTTGATGTTCGCGTCGGGAAGTGATGGATCATGGCCAGCATCGGGGGATGCGGGTTCGAGCGTCCCGTTGCCACTTGCTTACACGCGTGGCTCTGATGGGCTCGCTGCGCGAAGGATATGAGGGTGATTCGCGAAGCGAATCTGTCAGAGCCCTAAGCGTTAGCGCCGGGCGGAGGTGCGCTGTGACCTGTGTTTGCCAGTTGTGTTGATGGTCGCGTCGGGAAGTGGTTGATCATGGCTAGTGTCGTGGGATGCGGGTTCGAGCGTCCAGTTGCCACTTGCTTACACGCGTGGCTCTGATGGGCTCGCTGCGCGAGGGATATGAGGGTGATTCGCGAAGCGAATCGGTCAGAGCCCTAAGTGTTAGCGCCGGGCGGAGGTGCGCCGTGAACTGTGTTTGCCAGTTGTGTTGATGGTCGCGTCGGGAAGAGGTTGATCATGGCTAGGGTCGGGGGATTCGGGTTGGAGCGTCCCGTTGCCACTTGCTTACACGCGTGGCTCTGATGGGCTCGCTGCGCGAAGGATATGACGGTGATTCGCGAAGCGAATCTGTCAGAGCCCTAAGCGTTAGCGCCGGGCGGAGGTGCGCCGAGAGCTGTGTTTGCCAGTTATTCTGACGATCGCGTCGGGGAGTGATTGATCATGGCTAGTGTCGGGGGATTCGGGTTGGAGCGTCCAGTTGCCACTTGCTTACACGCGTGGCTCTGATTTGGTGACGGTTTGGTTAAGATTGCGTTTTGTTCATTGTCGATGATCGTTCCGTGTTCAATGCCTGCAAAATCGGTATCAGCGGAGCAGATTGACTGAACCGCCAACTTTCCCAGGGAGAGTTCTTTTGCTCAGTTGACAAAGGTGGCATACCGTTTCGATGAAGGGCACGTGTGTAAATGTCGTTTACCCCATCGAAGGTGTCGAGTATCCACGATGAGCCGGGATAACAAACAGCTTGATAAAATCCCTAAAACCGGCGAAGGCGGACTATCCGAACTATTCGCTAAGATCGGCCGTTGGCTTAAGGCTGCCGTGGCGCTGGATCGTCCCTTGTCGCCCGATGACGTCGATGTGATCGTTCTTGAGGAGCGAGTCCTCTACAGCGGTTCGCCCATGCCCGCAGAGATGTTGGACTCTGGAATGGACGGCGGTGCCGACGAGGGTAGCGTCCAACTCTCGGAGGAAGTCCTTGCCTTCATTGAGTCGCTCAATCCTGATAGTGGAGTCACCAGCATTTCCGTCCAGGAACAAGATTCCCAGGCGGCGGAGTCTGCAGTTGGGTCGCTTGTGCCTGAAGAACTGGGTCTGACGACATCGAATACCGACGAATCCGATGGCGCAACTGATGCCACTTCATCTATTTCGAGTGCCACAGATAGCGAACCTTCGTTCGACGAGCTTATAACGTCGGACAATGCAATGGATCTTGACTCCACGTCGAACTCGGAATCATGGTTCGATTCCGATACCGTGGATAATGTATTGCAGCAGATTCTTCAGCAATCCTCGGCCTTGCAATCCGAGATACAGAGTGAGATCTCCGTCGATTCTGAGGGTTCGCTGGCGGAGATTGGAAGTGAAGCAATCGCTTCCAGCGAAGCCACCCCAGACGAAGACCGAGAGTTCGCGTATGGATTACCACTTGTATTTGCGCTTGATCAGCCTAGTCTGATCGAGCCGTATCAGATCCTCGGTGACTCGGCTTCGAGAGTCGAGGATTTAGTGAATCTCATCGAGCAGGATTCATGGGATCTCTACCCCTCGGCACCTCTTTTGCCTGGCTATGAAACCTTCCTAGCGGGAGAAGGCATCGGTGGCTGGAGAGTTGATCAAGGCTCAGTGGATCTCCTCGGTGAGCAGTTGCTGCAGTCGCCGTTTCAGGGGCGATGTCTTGATCTCGGTGGAACTCGCGACCTCAACAGCATCACCTGCGAGGTTGGCACGGAGATCGGGAAAACGTATCAGTTAACGATGTCGGTCGCTGGCAATTGGTTGATGGGAGACCAAAGTAATGCGATCGAGATCGCCGCGAACGATACCACCGAAACGGTGGTTTTGGTCGCGGACCCGATGGATTCCGTACTCAGTACGCGTTGGTCGAGTAGAACGTTCTCCTTTGTTGCGACAAGCGATGTAACGTCGCTGCAGATTCGGACTCTTGGAAATGGGGTGCGAGGGGCTGTTGTTTCCGACTTGAATTTGATCGAGGTCCCTGAGTTCCTCGAGTCCGCGCTCGATTCGAACGCGATGCTTGCTTTTGATGCCAACCGGTTAAAATTCTTTGCGAAGTCTGAAGAAACGCCTATTGATGCTGCGGCAGCCTCGGATGCTCCGCTGCCATCGTCCATGGAACCGTGGACCGATCAGGTAACCGAGTTTCTTTCGGAGAGTGTTTCGAAGCAGGTTGTCTTCGTCCAAGATAACTTGGCGGACGTCGACGTGATTCGATCGAGTTTCGAGGCATCGTCGAATGCCGCGGGCACGTCCTTCGAAGTTCATGTTCTGCAGAGCGATCGGGATGGATTGGCTCAAATCGCGGAGTACCTACGGGGCGAATCGAATATCGCCGCAATTCAGATTTATGCGCACGGAAGCGATGGTTCGCTGCGGCTGGGCAGTGGCATCGTAGATGCGGAGACATTTGCACAGTACAGCGAGCAATTGCAAGCCATCGGGGGATCGTTATCCGAGTATGGCGATATTCTTATTTATGGTTGTAACGTAGCGCAAGGAGATCTTGGGCGAGCGTTCGTCGAGGCATTGGCATCGGCGACCGGGGCAGATATCGCCGCGTCGACCGATCTCACGGGTGGTTCGCAATCGGGTGGTGATTGGGAACTGGAGTATCAAACGGGAGTGATCGATGTCGCTTCTTCGGTTCCCGAGGGATTAGTCGCACGTTATCGCGGTCTTTTAGCGACCGGTACCGCATCGGCCGATTGGCTCATCGGATCGAGTGCCACGGAGACGCACGATGCGCTGGCTGGTAATGACGTGGTAATCGGTGGTACGAACGTGGCGGCCGATGGTCAGTTCTTGCAAGCGGCGAATCCGGGATCGTTAGTAAACTACAGTAGTGGCGCCACTTTTGGTGGCTGGACGGTGACGGCAGGTAGTGTTGAGCTGATTGGTACATACTGGCAGAGTTCACCAACCGGTGGGCGAAGCATCGACATGGATGGAGGTGCGCCGGGGACGATCCAGCAAACACTGACAACGGTCGTAGGTAATACCTACCAAGTTCGTTTCTTGATGAGTGCTAACGGTGCTGGTGTAGTCACCAAGGCATTGGAGGCGAGCGCTGCTGGAACAACGAATGATTTCACCATAACGACTGCCAGCACGCATTCGACCACTGCGATGGATTGGCAGGAGCGGTTCTTTACGTTCACCGCATCGAGCACATCGACAACGTTGCAATTTAAGAGTTTATCTCCCAGCGGGGCACAAGGCGCCGTTCTCGCCGAAGTGGTTGTCGCGGATGTAACGGCGAACAACGGCAACGATACGCTGCTCGGGGATGCAGGTGCCGACACCATCATCGGCAGTGGTGGGAATGATACGATCAATGGAGGGAGCGAGAACGACTGGATTCGCGGTGGGGGCGGAAGTGAGACGATTGATGGTGGAACGGGAACAGATATTTTGGTATTCGGTGGTTCGCGAGCCGATTATCGGGTAGCAGTTTCCGGTTCGACCTACACCTTCACCGATCTGAGATCAGCCCGTTCGGATGGTGTTGACATTGTCACCAACATCGAAACGTTTCGATTCACCGATGGGGACTACACGACGGCTGATGTGGCCTTAAGCAGTCCCATCTTCGAGAACTTTGACAATGGGGATTTGACCGGCTGGACCGGTGGGACCATTGTCACGACGTCTGCCGACTTTGGACCATTTCTGGCCTCGGCAGCAGCTGTCAACAATCTTTATACGAACGCATCTACCCTAGGTATCCAAAACGTTCAAGACGTTTACAAGACGTTTTCGTTATCGGGTAATCAATCTTCTGTGACGTTATCGTTCA
>JBKCUW010000072.1:0-131221 GCA_046318275.1 Pirellula sp.
GGGGCTCTTCACAATAATCGCACGCGATGCGCACAGGGAGATCGAGCCCAGGATGGCGATAGGAATGGCCAGTAGCAGGGGGCATGGAGTTGCGATCACAAGGACGGAGAGGAATCGCGTGGCATCGCCGGAGAACCACCATGCGGCGAACGCTACGAGCAATGCGACCGGCGTAAACCAGGCCCCTAGCTGATCCCCCAACCTTCTTAAATTCGGTCGTGTCTGTTCGGATTCATGCATCACTTCCATAATCTTCGCATACCGCGAATCGGATGCTTCGTGGGTCGACTGGATAACCAGCATCGAATCACCGTTAACCGCTCCGGAGATCACTGCGGAGCCGATGGTCTTGGTGATTAAAAAAGGTTCTCCGGTAAGGTAAGACTCATCCATGACACTGTGGCCACTGACCACAGTCCCATCGACGGGGCATACATCATGAGGGTAAATGACGATTTGATCTCCGATGCGAATCTCGCTCAGTGGTATCTGTTCCACTTCAGCTCCCTTTTGGCGGTGGGCAATACTCGGCATCCGTTTCGCAAGCGACGACAGAACGCTCGTCGCGTTCGACAGCGCATAAGACTCGAGCGCCTCTCCACCAGACAGCATCAGAACAATAATTGCACCTGCTAGATACTCTCCGAGCAGGATCGAAACGATGATGGATATTCCGCCGAGGAGGTCAGCGCCGAATTGCAAGCGAAAGACTTTCGCGAGCAAGTCTCCCACGAGCGGAATTCCACCGAGTACGAGAGTTACCCAGAGGGGCCAATTGGAAACGCTGCTAGGCAAGTTCCATGCGTACTGCATCAGCAAGTGGAGCACAATGCAGAGGAATGCGCATACGGCGATAGCGGTGGTTTGGAAACGCTCGAGGAACACCTTCCAGGAGAGTGGTTCTGCTGGGGACGCACTGCTCTCTGATTTCGTCGTCGGTTTGGCTAGCATGACCGGATTAGCCGCTTCATCTCGAACACCGCCTCTTTCATCCCCACCAAGACTGCCCTGGCTACGATGCTGTGACCGATATGAAGTTCGCGCATTCCGGGAATCGATGCTACTGGAATCACGTTGTAGTAGGTAAGACCATGTCCTGCGTGCAAGTGAAGTCCCAAATCGATCGCATGTTGGCCTGCCCGGGTCAATCGATCAAGCTCCTGAGTTTGTGCGGAGCCCGCCGCATGCGCATATTGCCCCGTGTGCAGTTCGATCGCTTCCACTCCAAGTTCTTTTGCAATGTCGACCTGCTCGCGATCGGGATCGATGAACAAGCTTATTGCGATTCCGAGTCCCTTGAGCCGGTCGATCGCATCCAAAAGAACTTTGGATCGGGGACGCAGATCGAGTCCTCCTTCGGTGGTAACCTCTTCTCGTTTTTCTGGCACGAGGGTCGCTTGGTAAGGCAGGACCTCGCATGCCAGCGAGACAATTTCCGGAGCGCACGAGAGCTCAAAGTTCATCTTGGAGCGGATGGTTTCCTTCAAGACTCGTACATCGCGGTCCTGGATGTGCCGACGATCTTCGCGCAGGTGAACCGTGATTGAGTCTGCACCACCTAACTCCGCGAGAACAGCTCCTGCGACCGGATCAGGTTCGACTGTCCTTCTCGCTTGCCGAATCGTTGCAATGTGGTCTACGTTGACGCCTAATTCCACCATCCGAAAACTCGCGTTCGCACAATCACCCCAAAATGGCCACGAGATTCCTGTTGAGAAAGCTCGTGCAGAAAAACCGAGGACAAACTTGACGATCGCACTGAAAATAAGCACGAAATTCCTCGTTGCCCTTATTCCCATCACGATATCTCACAACGGCATAAAAGCCAAGAACCCAGAGTGCGGCCTGGGTGATCGATAGCAAGGTTGCACGTCGTTTTTCGCTGTTGGACATAGTTCGATGTCGAAGATAGTTCGCTGTTGGAACAAGCTTCATCGTTCCTTCAGGTTGGTTTCCATAGAGTGAATGAAATCAAACCGTCACGCCTCTTTTCTCGGTTACGACTCTTTTCTCTGTCGGAGGGATGATCATGGCAAAGCGTTTTTCGTTTCGTAAACTCCAATTGGAGTCTCTCGAATTGCGGCAGTTGATGGCGAGCGATCTGCCGGGGGTGCTTAAACCTGGATCTTTTGAAACGTACTCGGTCAATGGAACAGGGAATAATCTTGCGCAGATCGAATGGGGATCGACGGACGAGCAGTTACTTCGCTTGGCCAGTCCCCAATACTCCGACGGGATTTCTTCGCCGGGTGGGACCAATCGCCCGAGTGCACGGGAGATCAGTAACATGGTTTCTGACCAAGGTTCCTCGGGAATGGTGAACCAAGGCCGAATGTCTGCGTTTGCATACGCGTGGGGACAATTCATTGATCATGATTTGGGCCTGACTCCGACAGGCAACTCGGAAAAGCTATCGATTGCAATTCCAAAAAGGGATCCCTATTTCGACCCGACTGGCACTGGCACGAAGACGATGTCGCTCGATCGCTCGACCGTTGCGGCGGGTACCGGGACGAGCACCTCGAATCCTCGCCAGCAACTCAATGCATTGACCGCTTGGCTGGATGGTTCAATGATCTATGGATCCGATGCGGCGACCGCCAAATCGCTCCGGACGATGGTGGACGGCAAAATGAAGCTTGCCGGTGATGGGATGCTCCCCCTCAACAATAGTCAGAATTTCCCGTCCGGAACGGTGCCGATGTTCAACGGGTCGCCGACGCTGACGTCCGACCAAATGTTTGCAGCGGGTGAAGTGCGGGCCAACGAAAATATCGAACTTTCGAGTCTGCAGACCTTGTTCGTTCGCGAGCATAACCGCTGGGCGACCATTCTCAAGACCAAGAGTCCATCATTGACCGACGAAGAACTCTACGTGCGCGCTAGAGCTATTGTTATCGGGGAACTTCAGTCGATCACCTTCAATGAGTGGCTACCGTCGATCCTGGGGCCCAACGCGATCGGTCCCTATCGGGGCTACAACCCGGGCACAAATCCGCAGTTGAGCAATGAGTTCGCGACTGCAGCATTCCGCTTTGGACATAGTTTGCTCAGCGATGAAATCGGATTCTTGGATAGTAATGGCAATGCGATGGCTGAGGATGTAGCCCTTTCGGATGCACTCTTCAATCCGGTTCTGCTTCAAAAATTTGGGCTTGAGCCAATCCTGAAATACCTAGCAAGCGACTCCGCTTCCGAACTCGATACGAAAGCGGTAAATAGTGTGAGAAATTTCCTGTTCGGACCTCCAGGAGCGGGCGGTTTGGACCTGGTCAGCTTGAATATCCAACGGGGACGGGATCATGGGCTGGCCAGTTACAATGCGGTCCGAACGTCGTTGGGGTTGCCGAAGGTGAATGGGTTCGCAGAGATTACGAGCGATGTTGCGATGCAGAGCAAACTCAAAACTCTCTATGGCACGGTCGACAATATGGATCTTTGGGTTGCGATATTGGCCGAGGATCATGTTCCCGGCGGGAATCTTGGCTCCACGGGGACCAAAATCATTGCTTCGCAGTTCGAACGCATTCGCAATGGTGATCGCTTTTGGTACCAACGATCGTTCAGCGGTGCCATGCTCAACGAAATTCAGAGGACCCGACTTTCGGAGGTGATCGCAAGGAATACATCGCTGAAAAATGTGCAGCCAAACGTCTTCGTTTTTAATCCTAGGATCGAAGGAATGGTTATTGCCGAACTACCTCGAAGCAATCCTTCAGGAGCAGTGCGAGGAGGTCCCATACGACCGACCTCCGTCGCTGCACCGTTGGCAGGTTGGACCGTCTCATTGATCGGCCAAGATGGCATAGAGGTTGCTTCCACACGAACGGACTCGCGAGGACAATTTCGATTGGATCCTGTCTCCGGACTGAAAACGGGTACTTTCAAAATCCAAGTGACGAAGGATCCCGTGGGGAACGGAATCGTCCGCGGCGATTCGCAGTTGATCGGGATCCAACGGGGCGATCAGGTCGTATCGGGGGTTCGCCTGAGTCTGCCATTACCTCGAGGCATGCAATCGCCGTTAGCCGCAACGGCGGCTGTGCTGAGGAAATCGACGTCTGCGACCGATTCGGTTTTCTCCGAACTGGGGCGATGATTTCCTTCAACCCATTGAAAAACGATCGAACTCCTAGCGGTGCAGCGCAAGCTGCCCGGTTTCTCCCCATCAAGCGAGACTTACCGGACGGCTCGCGCCGTGCCGCTTCCGTTTTTCAACGGACTGCTAAAGACGGTAGCTCTTTGATGGCCAGGGGCCATTCGGGGCCCTGCAAAATAACTCGCGGTTCGGTTTGAGAAGTTTGGCGTTGCGAATTAAACTTCGCTCAGCCAACCCAAAGCACGTCCTTGAACCGATGAGAACTAAATTGCGATCCCGCAAGTCATTACAGCGATCCCGCAGGTCAATACAGCAGCGTATCTTGGCGGTCGCATCATTGATGCCCGCTTCGATGGTAGCTCCGAATCTGCCTCTATTGTCGATTGTTAGCAGTTCGGCGGCGTGTCTCGCCGTCGCAAGCATGGTGGGGTGCGAATCCCGTACGGATGGAGTGGCAGCTGCCACGACAGCCTCGTCGGCGACTGGCAAGGCAGCCAGCGATTCCTCACCGTCCAGCCTTATCGAATTCGTCGACAGAACCATCTTGGAGAATCGCGATCGCAGGTTGCTGTCGGTCGATCGCAATGCGGCTTGGCAGGTAGCTCACGGAGCGGTCGCGTATGGCCTCGAGCTTCCCTTGGATGTCGACGGGAATCGCACGCCTGCGCTGGGTTATTTATTCTCTGGCGGGACTATGCGAGGTTGGCAGCTGTCGGCTGGGCCGGTGCATCCGGTAACAGGGCGGCCCATGCTGAAGGCTTTTGTGGAAGCGGGGAGCTATGTTGGCCAAGGCCACGTCGATCAGTTCTTGGGGTATATCTCACAGAACCACCTTCCCCTCGATCTGGAGATTTTGGTCGACAATCAGAAGTTGACCCTCGAGGATTGGGGTCGGACGGCGCAGTGGGAGATACCCAACAATCCGTACCTCGAATATAGCTGGACTTTGATCGCCCTTACGAACTTATTTCCCACCGACTATGAATGGAAAGCGGCGGATGGCAAGACCTGGACATTGGAACCATTGGTCGAGTTCGAGGCCAAGCAGGATCTTACCGAAAGCCCGTGTGGCGGGATGCATCGTTTGATGGGGCTGGCTCACGCGGTGAAGTATTGGAAAGCCAGAGGGCTCGGGTTTCGAGGTGGATGGGCGCTCGCCGACCAAGTTGTCCGCAACTCGATCGATACGGTTCGCAAGTTCCAAAACTCCGATGGGACGTTTTCAACGAATTACACATCTCGACCGGGGACGAGTTCTGACCTGACCACTCGAATCGGCACGACGGGCCATACTCTTGAGTTCATCGCGTTTGCTTTGGACGACCGAGAGCTTCAGTCCCCATGGGTCGAACGCGCCGTTCAGCGACTCTGTGAAATGCTTGCGGCTGCCAACGAAGTTGAGTTGGAGTGTGGCGGCCTTTACCATGGCTTAGCGGGGCTTAAGCTCTACCGCGATCGGATGCAATCGCTGGGAGCGAAATCGTTGAGCAGTTCGACTCGCTAGGCATGACCGCATAAGGCAGTTGCGCCAGTCGTAACGTAGATTTTGCTGAGGCTCCACCACGTAATGTTCCTGGAAATCCGTTCAGGAAATCTATGAATAACCCATCTGCGCAGCGAGGATGTGGTCGTATTGGTTACGCCTTTTGTCACAAAAAAAGGGGCATGCATAGCATGCCCCTAAAGCTTGATGTTCAATTACTGTCGTCGCCTTATTCCGGCATGGTTGCGATGGCGCCTTCTTGCATACCACCCAACGCTCGATAGGTATCGATGTCGATCTGATTCGAGATCAGACGCACGCTTCCATCTGCAGAGGCGAAATTACCACCCACGGAATGCTCGCTTGTGAATGAGTAATTGTTGGCCCAGTCGAGGTAGCAAGCTTCCAGGCCCTTGCGGATGGGTTTGCCGGCTGCTTCTGGGCAGACAGGGGGTTGGTTGAGGGGAATTGCGACTGTTGCGACGCTTCCATTGAACCAGTACCACCAATTGTGGCTGCTGTACGAGCCTACCGCTTCGCCGATCATCAGTGTGTTGCTCAAACCATCTTTGATCGATGCAATCAAGGTGTTGCATGCTACACCGCCGCGAGTATTGGCGGGCGAGGGTGCCAAGCCGTTGTAACCGGCGAAGAAAATCCCGTTTCCATTTCCGATACCATTTCCATTGTTGATCAAGAATGGATCGGTTCCAAAAACAGGGTGAGTCGCGGTGGAGCTAGCTCCCCACGCCCAGTTCGAACCTGCGACGCCCTTGTAGCTGGTAACAGCGTATTGTTGACTGCTGGAGCTGCGCTGAGCTCGGTTTGGAAGGACGGTCGGCGTTGTATCGCTCGGACATCGGAACAATGCGATCTTCTGCTGAGCAACCCAAGTGTTTGAATTGACGGTAGGTGTCACAGGGCCAGTGGTGTTCCGCGGATCGTTCGACACATCCGCAGTCGGCAGGATCATACGATAGAGGGTGTCTTGTTCCATGTAGGGAAGGATGTTGGTCATCCAAGAGATTTGTGTTACCGGTGCACCTGCTGGAAGCGGATCGGTCATGATGTCTACGCTGGCTGCGGTATTGACAGTGCCCACACTACCAGGCATCTGCTTGCGTGCAGCTTCGAAATTCGTAACGGCCATCGCGAGTTGACGCATGTTGCTACTGCAACTCATTCGGCGGGCTGCTTCACGAGCAGCTTGAACGGCAGGCAACAACAATCCGACCATCACGCCGATAATGGCGATTACCACCAGCAGTTCGACCAAGGTGAAGCCCCGTCGACGAAGCCGAGTACGCATTGACATGTTTTCTATCTCCAGAAGTCTGAAAAGTTGACCAGCCCAAAAATCGAAACAAGTTGCTAAAGAAACCTGTCGCGAAAGATGTACCGGAACGCGAGCAATGTTGCAGTGCTCGTTTCGCCATGGCGGTCGGGGCCTGCAGAGTGAACTCTACAGCGTGGTGTGCAGCGGCGGAAATCGAAGTCTAGGCCGAGATTGCTCCATTCAAGGCCTAGTTCTATGGTACGGGATGCGGGTGCAATGTCAAGAAATCCAATGAAATCCCGATGCAATTAGAGCATATTCCGCGTTCAGGCTTTGCCGATTGCGCTGTCGACGGATTCACCGTTCGCTCGGCTTATCGACTCTCTCGAGCGTCGGAAAACGGCCTCTTTTGGCCGGTTTGCATCCCCGTTTGGCGACGTCCAAGCCGTGCGACACCGCAAGCCGCTAAAAGGCTGATGACCGGCACAGCCGGACCTCGCATCCTCATATTGCTCCAGTAAACGCTGTGCACCAACATTAGGCTAATTGCTAACGCGATACCTGGTGCCCACGCAAACCATGCAAATCGAAGGCTGTTCGGCCCCGTTTGCCGATTCGGGGCATGCTTATCATCCTTCGAATCAAACTTCCACGCCAGCAGGCCGACCGCTAACCCGATTGCCGCACAAGCGTATACAGCACCGTACCACAAGCTGATTCCCCAACGCACCGGCGGACCCGCTTGTCTCTCCGAAGGCCACATGGCCCAAAACCAGCCGAGCCGAACCACGCATCCTCGAAGGAATATCCACGGGTCCGATCGGATGGTTTCTACCGCAAGCCGATTGGCCAACCGGTCGCTAGCAATCTCGCCTGCGCCTTCAACCGCCATCCGCTCGGATCGCCACATGGCATGAAATGCTTCTTCGTTCCACTCGCGCGACCCCGACGAACGAAGATGCTCATAGAGGACGGGATTGTTGGCCAAGTACAGCGTGTAGCCACCGTGCGTCGTCGTCACCACAGGGTGTCCGAGCATGTTCTGGTTGCGTATCCCCCAATCGCCGAGGATCGCTCCAAAGGCTACCACCAAAATGGCACCATTCAGGACCGTTCGCCATCGCCACACGAAGTTCCATTCGTGGAAAAGAATTCGACCGACAGCATCACCGAGAAGCCATAGGACCAACCAAGCCAACGCGGTTGGACGGCAAAGGCATGCGAGACCCAGCGTGACACCCAGCAGCAGGCTCCGAACGATTTGGTGTCGCAACAAATCATTCGGATGAGTCATGCGCGGATGAACTGCCCGGACGGGCGATTCCGCATTTCCAGGCTTATCATTGTGCGGCTCTCGCACAAGCCATGGTCGCCGTGTAACGGCGAGCCACCAAGCGAGTACTCCCAGAAATGTTGCAAGTGTCTCCGTCATCAGTAAGGTGGACTGCCTGAGCAAAATCGGATCGATCAAGACCAAACCGGCAGCGATGGCACTGGTCGATTGCCTTAGCATCAGACGCCTACCAATATTGAACGTGAGCCAGCAGGTGAGTGTCCCTAATACCGCGTGAGCAACGGCAATCCCAATCCATTCGCCGCGAGTGCGTACTGGCGTTACCATCCACGACAGCATCCAGGGATAGAGGGGTGGACGATACGCAGTCGGTACCGCCTCGCCATCGGTTCCGAGGAGACCGTAGACCCCGGTCTTAGCCCATGTCGTCGCCAACGACCGGTAGGCGTCTGGATCTTCGCGAAATGAGTCGGAACTCGCTGCAACGACAGCCATCCGAATCGCGAAGCAAAGGGCGATCGCCACACCCCATTTCCAACTTAAGGGGCCGCGGCTAACTCGAGGCACCAGGTGACCAGCCTAGTTTAGGGGTGGACTCGGTAAGCATCGTTTTTGACTGTAGGATTTGGATGCGTTGTTTTGCTCGACCTACGTCTTCCTGATTCCAATGAGGTTGCAACTTCAATCGGAATGTTCGGGACTGACCACCTTGCAATCGAACCACGCGACCTTGCTGCTCCTCGAACGACTTCGTATTGGGGAATCCGGTGGCGGGTTCGATCCCGAGAACGTACCCATCTTCAACTCCGGCGGTGTTCTTCCAAAAATTGAGGCAGGGGAGCGTGCGTGTATCGAAGTGAACACTGTATCCGAGCGAACCCTCGCTGTTGGTGAGCATCGCTTCGGTCCAATGATTTTCGTCCGCTAAAGGAGTGGTGTAGTAGACTTGTTCGCGGTACCCGTCTTGGGGGCCTTGGCATGTGTTCCAATCGCCAATGCCTTCCGCAGCTCGGGCGTCGCGAGGTGCCACTGTTTCCAAAGCCGCAACCAGCTTCGAGCCAGCTTGCAGAAGAGGTTGGCCCAAATTGATGTGGTAGAGCAATTGCATGGTGCCCGGCGACGTCAATGGATTGGTGACCTTGTCCGTGATCTCGATCTCGCTCGAATTTACCTTGAATCGAATCCGCGACTCGAGTTCCAGTGTGTAGACCAGGAATCTCGACTCGGTGACCGTTCCGATTACGTCGAGCACTCCTGCTTGGGCGTCTACTTCGACCCGAAGCGAGTGGGCCGGCAAATTGGCGATACGACCATGAACGCTGTAACGCACGTTCCCTTGATCGGTGAACTCAGGTGCACCGTTGCTGAGCAGGCCACAGCGGACCAACAACTCATCGAAACCTTCGAGCCAACCGATGCCAGATGGATCTCCGACCGGGACCAGGCTTGGATGGACTGGACCGCGTACCGGGCTCTGCCAACCTAATTCCGTGTTGCCTGACCAACACTTCCAGATCCCCATACCACGCGCCGGCAGCAACGTGGTTTTCATGGCACCTGTATCGATCGTCAGGCATTTCATTCCGGAAGAAGGACCATCGTTCCACGCGGACCAATCGATGGAAAATCTACCTCCTGAGACATCGATGGAATCCGGAATCGGGCTCAGTGCATTCGAGGTGGAACCGCGAGAAACGATCAAGTTCCAGGATTGGATATTTGGGGAGGCCATGGATAGGTGCAACGCAAAAGGAAAACTCAACAGTGGTAGTGCCCAGCGGCGGAACAACCCACCAGCGTAAAAACCCAGCAGCAGAACAACCCACCAGCGATCGGACAGTACCACGAATCCATGATGTTGTAGTGGATCCCCGACTGGATGCAATCACCCGCGACCCATCCAGCCCTACCCTCCTGGTAGGCTTGGGTTCGTTCGAATGCGGCTGGCCCTGGGAGTGGCACCTACCTGTTGATGTTCGTGTCGGTAGGAATCAACTGCCCTGGTACGCGGGCCGGCCGATGGAATGCACTTCGAAGCCCATTTCGGACAATCGGGCGGCGTCCATGATATTGCGTCCATCGAAGAGGAAGGCTGGGCGGTGCATGCCTTGGAAAACCCGTTCCATGTCGAGTTTTTTGAACTCGTCCCATTCGGTCAGAACCGCGATCGCGTGCGCATTTTCGGCGGCGGAGTACGCATCATTAGCAACCGTGACATGGTCGCGAATGAGTTGCTTGTGCCGCTCCGAAACGACGCCTAACGCGTCCTTGAAGATTCCCTCCAGTTCACTTCGAACTTGAGATTCAGGCACCCTGGGATCGTAGATCGTCAATCGTGCGCGTTCCTCCAGAAGATCGCGGCAGATATGGATTGCGGCCGACTCTCGTGTATCGTTTGTATCCTTCTTGAATGCGAATCCCCAGATGGCAATCTTTTTATCCGAGACGGTGTGGAACATCGTTCGGACGATCCTCGCCGAGAATCGTCTCTTTTGGTAGTCGTTCATGACCACAACTTGCTCCCAGTACTTGGCCACCTCGTTCAATCCGAAGTGCTCGCACAAATAGACCAGATTGAGAATGTCTTTTT
The DNA here is from genome assembly GCA_046318275.1 of Pirellula sp. Classification (GTDB taxonomy): domain Bacteria; phylum Planctomycetota; class Planctomycetia; order Pirellulales; family Pirellulaceae; genus JBKCUI01. The sequence continues at coordinate 10,743 of JBKCUW010000072.1, forward strand.
GGAAGCAGGAGCCGCCGAAACCAACCGAGGCTTTGAGGAATTTCGGTCCGATGCGGGAATCGGTACCGATCGCCTTGGCCACCTCATCGACATCGGCTCCGGTCGCTTCGCACAGCGCGGAGATCGCATTGATGGACGAAACCCTTTGGGCTAAGAATGCGTTAGCAGTTAGCTTGGAGAGCTCGCTGCTCCATAGGTTGGTGGTAAGGATTTTTTCGCGAGGGATCCATCGACTGTAGACTGCCACCAATTGTTCGACAGCATCGGCCGACTCACCCCCGATCAAAACGCGATCGGGATGCAAGAGATCTTGGACGGCGGTCCCTTCGGCGAGGAACTCCGGATTGCTCAACACGTCAAAGGTCGCGCCGTTCGCCGCGCTTTTCAGGATTCGTTTGACTGCTTCTGCCGTTCGGACGGGAAGGGTGGATTTTTCAACGACGACTTTATGACCGATCGAGCATTCAGCGATTTTTCGAGCGCATTTCTCGATGAACTCCAGATTGGCTGCTCTTCCGGCACCAATGCCGAATGTCTTCGTCGGCGTATTGACCGAAATGAAAATGATATTGGCTTCGCGAATTGCCCCTTCCACATCGGTTGAAAAGGTTAGATTTCGCCCGCGTGCCTCCTCGACGACATCCTGCAACCCAGGCTCATACACGGGGAGTTCATTCGAGTTCCATTGATCGATGCGAGCCTGGTTCAGGTCCACGACGTGGACTTGGATGTCAGGGCATTGCTTCGCGATCATCGCCATAGTCGGGCCGCCGACATATCCGGCCCCGATGCAACAGATTCGGGTTGGTGTACTAGCTGTTTTAGAAGTCATCAACCTGTGCTCCACAATCCAATTACTCAGCCCAAATTTTCGGGGGCGGTGTCCTTTCGTGCGGGGATCTGATTCACCCCGGGAAGATAGCTAAAGTACCCCAGGCTCATTCCGATTGCCATTCGGCAGCTCCCTCGCGAAAAAAACGATTGGCAAATCCTCTCAACCGTTTCCGTTTATTCTGGAAGTAGCGAATGTATCGCCTGCTGGAATGTTGAAAAACCCACAGCGGAATGGCACGAGCTAATCGATGAAGTTGGTCATTTCGTCGAGGTCTTTACCGCGATCGCCATCCGTGGTGCGATTTGCATTTTTGCAATTGTAAAAAGGACATCCGTCGAAATTGCAAATTTTACAAATCACTGTGTGCGCATCCTTCCTAGTTTTCCCATTTGGTTATTCGTGCTAATTCTTTTCGACAAAACTGGAATTGGCACGGCGAGTGCTTTACTGGTCTTGCGTTCTGGCAACACCGGGTTTGGTGATTGCCGGGGCGGGCAAAAGTGGTGGAACCGCTTTTGAAGAGTTGTCCAGACCCATCTGGTCCCAGAGGGATTACGACAGCGACCCGAGCATGGAAGTGCCGTGATCTTAGTGGCGTCGAACATCCAGCAAACCTGGAAACAACCGACAGACCAATCGCACTGGTTAGGCCCATCTTTCACGGTTGAAAGGGCTCGCTGCATCCGCGTTGCTTTCGACGCGAATGCAGTGAGCCTTTTCGTCGATTTTCTGCGCAACGGTCTTTCGAAGCGGCTAGCTTAACCGCTCACACCATGCGTCGATCATAGAGACGATCATCGGGATATCTCGATCGCTCGAGGTGAGCAGGTGATTGCTGCCGGGAAGAGCAACGAGTGTCCGTGGGTACATGCCACTGGGCAACGGCGGTGCAGAGCCATCGGATCCTCGATACCCCGCGTTGATGAGGGCGTGCTCAAAGGCGACGGTTTCGTCGTCAGGGGAGTGGATTGCTAGGATTGGTTTTTTCAGAGTCCGCACACGCTCGCTCAACCGTTGCGATCGAAAATCTTCGATCATTTGTTTGGAGATGGTGTGCTGCATACCGCCGATGGTGACGACCCCAACTCCAACGGATTCGATGTCTGGCGACATGGAAAGCAACAATTGTGCTAGGTGATGTGTGTCGCTCGGGGCCGCGACAGCGATGACTCCGACGACACTTGGTATCTCACTCGCCATCGCCAAACTCGCGGCACCTCCGAAACTATGCCCGATCAGGAATCGTGGGCCATGGAACTCGGCTGTCAGGAACTCAGCTGCCCGGCGAAGGTCCTCGCAATTGGTGCTGAAGTTGGTCTCTTGGAATACTCCTTCGCTATTTCCTAATCCGGCGAAGTCATACCGCAGCACACCCCAACCGCGATCGGACAAGCCTCGCGATATTCGAACGATCCCTTTCAAGTCTTTGTTGCAGGTGAAGCAATGGGAGAAGAGCAACCATCCACGCGGTTCTGTTTGAGGGATTTCTAAGATCCCGGAGAGGGGCAAGCCATGATGGCCTGCGAATTGAACTCGTTGGCTTTTCCTCAAGCTGTACTCCTCCTCCGATGAGCGTTATCGTCCGGCGAATGCGGTTCCTCGAGTGGATTTGCTCCAACTGAAACGGTCGAACCCATTTGCGACGATGGATCGATGGACACGCTGTAGAACCAATGGGACACCAATGACGCGTGCAATGCGATCGGTGCAAAGGATTTTAACGAACACGTTGCATAGATACAGTGCCGTTGTCCCCGGCTGCTTGGAATGTACCGGAGAGCTGCGAGCCTGATACCCATGTCTGCATGTTGTAGCTTCCGAGCATTGGCCCGAGTTTTTTCGAAGTGGTCAGCACACTGTTTCCGTTGGCATCGAACCCAGGGGATAGTGTCGCTCGATACGCGAATGGGATTACCAAGGCGAATCTCCCTGAAAATCGCGCTTGGTAAGCGCCGTTTCCGTCGGGCCGAATTGCGACTCGCATCGGTCCGCGATGCCCCGTCGATCCACTGCGCCATTCCCCGCGCCATACGCCGCTAGGATCGGTTGCAAAAGCACTTGCTCCCGTGAGTAGTCCAATGAACCCGATGCATGCCAAAAGCATCCACGTTGCAGAAACCAATGCCTTGGGATAGGTTTTGATATTCATAGCGATTTGCAAAGATTGATCGGGGACTATTGAACGTAGTACCCAGTGGTTCGTAACTCAAAACGTTTACCGACACTATTGTTTACCGATACTATTGTAGTCTAGTTCCTGAAGTTTGGTTGAGAACTCCAATTAACGGCACTGATCCAAATCCAATTCGACTCCCGAGCGACGACCGGTTTCCCTGGATTTGGGAAAAGCTTTTCGCTGTTTCGTCCGACGACGGTTGGCGAAAGGAGCGATGGAGATTGCTCAGGCAAGGTATCCTGCCTGCCTCGTGGACCGAGATTGGGGTGACCCCAGGAGTGGTTGAGGGCGGGGCGGGTTGGTGTTGGACCCCTGAAATGGAACTCAGTTCTGGAGATGGTCAAGTTACCAAATTGCGGCTGCGATCTCGACGATGGCGGGATGCCTGCGAGACCGTGGTAATGCGCCCTCGGAGGAATCGTGCTACGGTTTGTATTTCCACCCAGGTAGGTTGCGCAGTCGGTTGCCGATTTTGCGCCACGGGCCGAATGGGGTTGGTGAGGAATCTCGGAGCTATCGAGATCTTAGAACAAGTTCTGCTAGCGCGATTGCGTGTGCGTCGTTGGGCCGAAAACGCGTTGCATGAAAAGAAGGCTATCGGGCGCATTCCACGACGGGATGCGATTCATCTGAGAAATGTTGTTTTTATGGGGATGGGGGAACCGCTCCACAATTGGGATGCACTTGTTGAGGCGTTGGACTTTTTGTTGGCCGATCAAGGTTTTGGTTTTTCTCCCAGGCACGTAACAGTATCCACCGCTGGTATACCAGCAAAAATGGTGAGCCTCGCCCAAGCATTTCCGCGGTTGCGGATCGCGTTGAGCCTGCATTCCGCGATCGAGAATACGCGACGGATGCTTGTGCCTCGCGCCACCCATGACCTTCAGTCGCTTCGGGAGTCTATTCGAGCGATCAATCAGATTGATCCGGAGGGGCCTGTCTGGTTGGAGATCGCATTGATCCGAGGTATCAACGATTCTTTGAGCGAAGCCCAAGCGTTGGTTGATTTCTGCAAGGGGCTGAGTATTGAGATCAACGTGATTCCGTTCAATGATATCTCGCACGCACCGTCCGACGAAGCGAGGATGTCAGCCCCAAGCCAAGAGACACGTCGCGCTTACGTGCACCATTTGAGAGAGAACGGACTGTTTACAACCCTTCGCAATACTCTCGGCGGAACGATCCAAGCAGCGTGTGGTCAACTGATCGTCTGAGATTGGCTTTGGCAGATCGAACTCAAGCACCCAAGTACGGAGTGTCGAGATACGAATTGGGGATCGGCGTACGCGCTGCGACCAGAGGTAAAAAAACAGGGGTGCGAGTTGAACACGCACCCCTGTTGGATTTATGAGCTAGGTTTTGCAACCTTGCAATTCGATGACGCTCTTAGGTCGATTAGACCATGTCCTTGAGCTTCTTCAGAGGACGAACCTTAACGGAGGTCGAAGCTGGCTTGGGATCTGCCCACTTCATTTCGCCCGTTTGTGGGTTACGAACTTGTCGCTTTGGCAACGCCTTCTTTTGGATACGAACGACTTTGCAGAGGTCAGGAATAACGAAGGTACCAACCCCCTTCTTGCCAACAGCTCCAGCGATCTCGCTCTTCAGCGCTTCGAAAACTTCGGCAACTTGCTTCTTCGACAGGCCAGTCGATTCGGCGATGTTCGAAAAAATCTGGACCTTAGTGAGCGGCTTTTCTGCCTTGCCTGCTGCTTTCGCCATGTGAGGAATCCCTTTCAACAAATCTCGAATCAAAAAACGGTCCGACGTAGGACACTGCTGATGGCTGAATTAAAGAATGTACCCAACGAAATGCAACCGGGAATGGGCGAAAACCCGTGGAAAACGCTGTATTTTTGACGAGATTCCCAAAAAAACGTTGGGAATGGCCCCTCTTCGGTGGATTTTCCCCAGAAAATCCAGCAAAAATTGGACTTTTCAGCACTTGTTGTTCGCCCGGTTTTTCAGTCCTCTCGGAACCGATAGCCGACACCCCGGACGGTCTCGATGGCGTCCGCTTCGGGCCCGATCTTCTTTCGCAGAGCGCGAATATGAACGTCGATGGTCCGTTCTAGCACCAAGGTGTCTTCGCCGAGGGCGGAGTCGATGAGTTCCGATCGATCGAAAGCTCGGCCTGGTTGGCGGATCAATGTGTCGAGCAACCGAAACTCGCTTTTGGTCAACTCCACGGGTTTGTCGTTGACTGTCACTCGGTATCGCCTTCGGTCCAACGTGATCCCGCATCGGGTGATGATATCGTTATCCTCATCGACCTTGGCGGTTTTGCGACGGTGGAGCGCTTTGATCCGTTCGAGAAGCACTCGGACGCTGAACGGTTTGGTGACATAGTCGTCCGCACCCACCGAAAAGCCTATCAACTGGTCAGCCTCTTCAGATTTTGCCGTGAGCATGATGATGATTGCGTGTGCCGTTTCCGGCTTGGATCGCAACCTGCGACACACCTCAATACCGTCGATGATCGGCAGCATGACATCTAGCAAAATCACATCAGGCAGCTTGAGTTGTGCTTGGCTGAGCCCATCTCGACCGTCAATGGCTAGAGAAACCTCGTATCCAGCTTTATCCAGGTTGTAAATCAGGATCTCGGAGAGGGAACGGTCGTCTTCGACTACTAGTATTTTGCTCTTAGGCATACCTACTCAATCACCGCTTCGTGGATTCGCCAATGAGGTAGGCATTCGCTTTCCCCATCGTTGTTGTTCGAGTCTTTACCGTGACTGTGTTTTTGGCTGCGAAGCTTGGCGATGTCGGATAATCACACCTTCTACCATGTAGATGATGTCCTCGGCGATGCTTACCGCGTGATCTGCAATCTGCTCAAGGTGTCTTGAAGCGGAAAAGCAATGCAGTGCTGCAACGATTTTCGAGGTGTCCTCCGACATCAACTGCGAGAGTTTCTCGATCACCTGAACGTTCTTTGCATCCACGGGATCGTCTTGTTCGATGACACTTTTAGCCAGTTCGATGTCGCGATGCACAAAGGCATCGAGGCTCGAACGCACCATTTTTGTGATCATCGTCGCCATCTCGTTGATACCGCTCGGAATCGGGAACTCTGGTAATTGGCACAAACTATCCGCACGCTGTGCGATGTTGCACGCCAAATCCGCAATCCGTTCGAGGTCATTGTTGACTTTCATCATGGTGGTAATGCGGCGCAAATCCGCAGCCACCGGCTGGTGCAAGGCAAGCATTTTGAGGCACTCCTCTTCGATCCGAACTTCGGCACGGTCGATTTCCGTGTCCCGTTGGATCACCTCGCCGGCGAGACTTCCTCGGCGCTCCACCAAAGACTTGACCGCCAAGGCAATCATGTCTTCGACTTGTCCAGAAAGTTTCAGCAGTGAGTTGTGCGCCTCGTCAAGGTCTTGGCTTAAGTGCAATGACATCGTTATTTCCAGTCGCCAAGATGGTAACCGTTGAGTGTGAAGGAGGGGTTAATATAGCATTAAGAAGGCGTGGAGGTCAGGAGGCCAATACTTCTCGGACGACCCGTTGGGGTTCGACCCCGGTCAAGCGTTGGTCAAGCCCTTGGGAAGAGAACGCCAGCCGTTCGTGATCGATCCCCATACAGTGCAGGATGGTTGCGTTGATATCGTTGATATGAACGGGATTTTCCAAGATGTTATAACTGTAATCGTCGGTGGAGCCGTACTCGATCCCTCCCCGAATCCCGCCACCTGCCATCCACATTGTGAAGCATTTGGGGTGGTGATCTCGTCCATAATTCTCGCGGGTCAGACCACCTTGGCAATAAACAGTCCGGCCGAACTCACCTCCCCATACGACCAAGGTTTGATCGAGTAAACCTCGTTGTTTTAGGTCCTGAATTAACCCCGCACAGGCTTGATCGACGTCGCGGCACTGCGCTGGAAGATCGTTGGCGATATTCCCGTGTTGATCCCAGCCACGGTGAAGCAATTGGACGACTCGCACCCCCCGCTCGACCATCCTGCGGGCCAAAAGGGCGCTGGCGGCGAACGTACCTGGTTTGTTGACATCGGGTCCGTAAAGACTGAGCACCGATTCCGGCTCATCGCCGAGGTTGACCAGGTCGGGAACGCTGCTTTGCATCCGATAGGCCATTTCGTACTGCGAGATACGGGTTTGTATTTCTGGATCACCAACGGTTTGCAGTCGATGGTGATTCATTTCGGACAATGCATCGAGCATCGCCCGCCGATCCTCAAAGGTGACGCCATTCGGGTTTCGCAAATACAAAACGGGGTCGGCTCCGCTCCGCAATGCCACCCCCGTGTAACGCGTCGGCAGGAATCCGCTCGCCCACATCCGCGTGAAGAGTGCCTGAGCCGGAGCCGTGGCCGACCACGTCGGGGTCAAAACCACAAACGCGGGCAAGTTGTCACTCTCGCTGCCCAGTCCATACGCCAACCACGAACCTAGACTTGCTTTGCCAGGAACTTCGCTACCTGTCATCACAAACGTGCAGGCTGGATCATGGTTGATGGCGTTGGTATGAACCGTCTTGATGACTGCCAATTCATCGACGACTCCCGAAGTGAAGGGCAAAAGTTCGCTGACAAATCGCCCGCATTGACCATGCTGATTGAATTTGAACTTGCTCGGCGCAACTGGCAATCGCGCTTGGCCGCTGGTCATCGTTGTGATCCGTTGACCTTTGCGAATGCTATCGGGAAGGTCCTTGTCGAACTGCTCTGCGAGCGATGGCTTGTAATCCCATGTATCGATCTGCGATGGTCCCCCGTTCATGTGGAGGTAGATGATCGATTTTGCCTTGGGGGCGAAATGGGGAAGTCCGGGTAGCGCTGGGTGTACGGTCCCTCCCGATGCCGGATGGGCCATGGGTTGTGCGATGAGCTGTTTTGAAGGTCTGGCCCCTAACATCGCTGCGAGCGCCACACTGCCCAGTCGAAGTCCGTTGGACCCGAAGAATTGACGTCGCGTTTGTTCGACCTCAAATTGCCGTATCGGTGAGTGGCTTTGAATAATTGAATTCATGGTGTTTTCGCTGATCGCTGCATTGGAGCTTGAGTTGGTTCAGGCTCGATGGTAATTGTGACTTTTGTTCCAAAGTGGGCTTAACTCAGCCGGATTAGTTTCGTGTGATCGTCTCGTCGAGATTGAGGACTAGATTGCAAACCAAGGTCCACGGTGCAACCTCGTCGACTTGGAGTTTTGCATCGCGCCAACGTTCTCCTGTATTGGCAATTTTGATCGCATCTTCGGGAGAGCGTTTCAGCCGTTCGCGGGACTGCGTCAGGAATTTCATCATGGCATTCCGTTCAAGTTCGTTGGGCTTTCGCGCTAAAGTGATTTCGAAAAGGCGATCGCAGCGCGCTGAGTCATCGGATGAGACATCGCGCACGATCCGTTCGGCCAAGCATCGTGCGGCCTCGAAGTGTTGGACATCGTTCATCAATTGCAACGCTTGGAGAGGTGTGTTGCTGCGCTCGCGACGAGTGCAGAATGTTTCTCGGTTTGGGGCGTCAAAATTGCTCATAAAGGGAGGTGGTGCGGTGCGTTTGATATACGCGTACAAACTCCTTCGGTACAACGCATCGCCGTGCTGTTGGATGTAGTAACGGGTGTTGGAATCGCCATATCCCACAGGTTCCCAGATTTTGGGCGGTTGGTAGCCTCGAAAACCGGGGCCACCTAGAGGGCGAACGAGCAAGCCGCTCACCGCGAGCGCATTGTCGCGAATCTGTTCCGCATCCAGTCGAATCCTTGGTCCGCGGGCCAGCCAGCGGTTTTCAGGATCTTTGCTGATACCATCCGCGGAGACTTGAGAATCGCGGCGAAATGCAGAGGACATCACCATCCCTTTCATGAATGCCTTGATGTCCCAGCCATTTTGACGAAATCGATCGGCCAGTTCGTCCAGCAATTCGGGATGGGATGGTGGCGTTCCCTGGATTCCAAAGTCGTCGGAGGTTTTCACGATTCCAACTCCAAAGACTTGTTGCCAAAAACGATTTGCAGCGACCCTCGCCACAAGTGGGTTGCTATCCATCAACAACCATTTCGCAAGATCCAATCGCGTTGGCCGGGCGCTGTTCGCAGGGGAGAGGGGGGGCAAAAAGGAAGGCGTTCCGGACGATACTGCATCCCCTTTTGCATCGTACTGACCGCGGGTCATGACGTGTGCCTGCCGCGGTTCATCACGATCCTTAAAGATCATGGTGCCTGGGATCGAATCCTCGAGAATCTCGCGTTCAACTCGGGCTTCTTGCCATTGAGTTCGCGCACGCTGGATGGTTGCCGGAACCTCGGTGTCGATCATCGCAACAAAGTAAGCCCGAACTTCACTGCTCGCTTTCGCACCCGCTTCCGAATCCGGGCCGTCTTGAATGGCCTTGGCTACTTCGTTTGTAGCATGCGGGGCACCTTTGCCTTTACGGTGCTTCCACCACGCATTGAAGTCTCGCGTTAGTGACGGTGCATTGTTGAGTTCCCCAGTCACCATCAACGAATCCCAGAAGCATATTCCGCCAAAGACCCCAAGCTTGATCTCTTGCACGACGGAGCCCGCAGCGAGCATGTCGCTTGCGGGTTCTTTGTCTGCGTCTGAAGCAACTACGACCGGGGGAACCATGATTTGGTGCCAAACACCAGGTTTAGGCAAAGGGCCAACAACCCGTCCGGGTGCTGCGTCGACGAGTTTGGATTTGCTCGGGTCGTTTGCCCAAACCCAACGTTTGGCACCTTTGTCCGTTCGGACTTCCAGAAATATCGCTTCGGGTGGCTCGTCCGCATCGGTTTGCACCCATGCATGGATCTTTGCTCGCTCAGGAATCAACTTTGGTACCAACGGATTAGAGATGACCTGCTCAAGTTTATCCCCGAACGCGGTTACCAAGGCCCGACGGCCCATGGGTACGGGTGTCGAACCGTCGGTCCATTGAGCACCGTTGCGCGAGGTATTGCGTTGGGTGGCACCCAGCGGAAGCTCATCGTCGAGCCATACGTCGGTGATCGGAGTCGAACTCGACGGTGTCGCAGAGTCTGTATTGGCGGGGGAGTTTGTTGTAGGGGAAGCCTCCGCCAAGAGTGCCCACTCGCTCGCTAGCTGCCGTAACCTCTCGAGAGCCTTGTTTTCCTTTGCTTTTGCTCGTTCCAACTCCTGTTGTTGTGTTGGCGTTGGGAGTTTCAGAAACGGTGCAGTTGTGTTGATGTTTCCATCCATGGCGGGGTCGGCCGCGCTGTAGAAGAAAGAGTACATCGAGTAGAACTCGCGCGTGGTAAGAGGATCGTATTTGTGATCGTGGCAAACGGCGCAACCTCCCGTGAGACCCAGCCACGTTTGGATCGTGGTGCTGGTGCGATCCACCGCATACCGAAACAGGAACTCTTCTGCGATAGCTCCACCTTCCGCGGTGGTCACGTTGCACCGATTGAAACCGGTCGCTATCAAGTTGGACTGCGAGGGATTGGGAAGCAAATCACCGGCGAGCTGCTCGACGGTGAATTGTGAGAACGGCATGTTCTGGTTGAAAGCGTCGACAACCCAATCGCGATAGGGCCAAATCAAGCGATCGTTGTCGAGGTGAAGTCCGTGGGTGTCGCCGTACCTTGCCACATCGAGCCAATGCTTTGCCATTTCCTCTCCGTAGTGAGGTGAAGCCAGATAATGGTCGACCAGCCGCTCGTAATTTTCTTCAGTCGGTTGATTGGCGAATTGTTCGACTTCTTCCACCGTTGGTGGTAGGCCTGTCAAAGTAAAAGCCAAGCGACGGACCAGTGTTCGAGGGTCGGCTGAAGCATTGGCCTGCAATCCGCGGTCGTTGATTCCCTTCATAATCCATCGATCGATGGCGCCTTGGTTCGATTCCTTTTGTTCGGAAGTATTCTCGCGACGTATCGGCTCAAACGCCCAATGCTTTTCGTACTTAGCACCATCGCGAATCCATGCGCCGATCAATTCCTTTTCCTCGGCCGTCAATTGCCGCGCTGCATTGGGCGGCGGCATGACCAGTTCGGGATCGCTGGAGTGTATCCGTGACCATACCAAGCTCTTCTCTTGGTCTCCCGCAACGATGGCGTTTCCTTCCTCGCGAGGTGCAAAAGCGGACTCGGCGATATCGAGACGCAATTCGGCTTCCCTGTGCCCGGCGTCTTGACCATGGCAACGGAAGCACGCGGCGGAAAGGATCGGCCGGATATCGCGATTGAATTGGATCGGCTCTGAAGCTTGGACGTCGGGCCCTAGGATGTGGTTCACGAGGACGAGGCTTAGCAGTAGATTCCTCGGGAGGATTGCATTCATGGTGGGATCGAGAAAAATCGTGGTGGGAGGATCCGTGGTCTGATCGAGCGGAGCTCACGCTGATTAGGAGTGAGCGAGGCATGGGTACCAGAATTGGCGACCGTCACGCGTAGCCGTAACGCGACCGCGCCATTCTAATCCATTTCTCGAGACCGGTTTACCGTCGCTAAGCCGCCGGTTTAAATTCTCATGCCATCGTCCATGAGGGACGGACGCGGTCCGCCGATTGGAACTACGGTTCGACCGTATCCGGCTTCGATTCTGAGCGGCGACGAATGGACATTCGTTGGAAGAAAGGGGCGGGTGTCGTCGCGGTGGGTGCGTAATCCGATCCGTTCTCTGCGCCGCGGTTGGTCAATGGCTCGAAAAAAGAACCGCTGGGTTTAGCGTGATTTGGAGCGCCCGGCGGCGAGGCGATCGGTGAATCTTGGAGGTTACCCAAGTATTGCTTCCGCACCTCGGGATGCTGCTTGACTTCTTCCGGCGTCCCTTCGCACATGACCGTCCCCTTGGCGATCACGTAGCAACGATCGACGGTGGAAAGGATTTCGAGAGCAGCGTGGTCGGTGATCAGGATCGAGATTCCTGCATCCCGAAGTTTGAAGATGATCTGCTGGATGCTTTGAACGGTGACCGGGTCAATACCGGCATAAGGCTCATCGAGCATGATGATGCGAGGGTTGGATACTAAGCATCGGGCGATTTCAAGCCGGCGACGTTCGCCTCCCGACAGTTTTGACGCGCGGGATTTTCGGATGTGGGTGATGTTGAATTGCTGCAACAGTTCATCGGTTCGTTTGCGGCGCTGCGCCCACGAGTACCCGAGCATCTCAAGGATGGCGGAAATGTTTTGTTCGACGGTCAGTTTCCGAAAGACGCTGGAGTCTTGGGCTAGGTAGCCCATGCCGCCATCCCGCGCCCGAAGAAACATCGGCCAGTAGGTAACTTCCTCACCGCCGAGGAAGACTTGACCTCGATCCGGATGGACCATGCCGCATGTCATCCGAAAGGACGTCGATTTTCCCGCCCCGTTGGGCCCGAGCAAGCCAACGATTTCGCCGGGTGCGACTCGCATGCTAACGCCGTTGACCACCTTGCGCCGACCATAGGTCTTTTCGAGTCCAATGACGTTGAGAACATCCATGTTCGTTGAGTCCGAGTTGTAGAATGCGTGTTGCTGAAACCGAGTGACTTGAACCGAGTGAATTGAACCGAGTTGTGAAGGGCGATAATGTTGTTGTCGCGTTGGATGCGGCTATCAACGGATCAGTCCCATCCGTTTGAAATTGGGGAGGAATGGGATTGGAGCATTCCAATAATGGGGCCAAAATACCATGACCGCACGACCGATCAGCAATCGACCGGGAACATGATGTTCTCGCCACGAGCGGGCATCCTGCGACGCGCTCGAGTTATCACCCATTGGGAAATAGTGGTCCGAGGACATGTCAAAGCTGACAGCGCGTCTCTGCGAGGCCAGGAGCGACTTGGCCCAAGCGTCCGCATTGGAAATCAAGGCGTTTCGATCGAGTGCTTCCGATGTTGAGCTGTCGGAGTACTGTTTCTCATTGAGCGTATGGTACTGTCCTATGTAGTTGCTCGTAATTTCTTTGGTGGCGGATTCATTCAAGAAACCGATCACGTTGTTGTAGTCGGTCAGGTAGTCCCCTGTGCTGTGCGCGATGTAGTAGATATCCCGAGCGACTTTCGCGTGCGTAATCGTGCATCCGCCGGAGTTCACTCCGATCGCTACAGGGGCTGCGTCGAGGGGGTTGGTGGCTGACGTTCGAGGGGTTCGAGTGAAATTAGGGATGACTTTGTTGACTGAGAATTTGCCCCCTTCTCCCCAAGAGACCGGTTTCCCATCGACCCACAGCGTCAATGAATCGTCGACGTTTGCGAATTGCAGTCGATGCTTTCCCCCGGCCCGCATCGAGGTGGCCGCTTGAATGGTTTCTGCAAAACCCTTCGACGCATCAAACGCGACGATGGGTTGGCCTTCGTAGACCAAACGTGCGGTCGCTACGCCGGTTGATAAATCGATATCGCAGATGTGTTCTACCCCTGCTTCTACTAAGAGCATCCGCAGCGATCGCGTTTTAGGCTCGGTGGAAATTTCCCATTCACCGCTCAAGTCTCCAGTCCAGTGAAGACCGTCGTTTTCCATCGGGCGAGTGTATCCGCGGGCCATGAATCCCTCACGCAGAACGCGTCGTTCCTCGAGGGGCGCGATATCTTTATAGTTGGCTGGGATGCCATCGAGTCTACCGCCAAAGGTCATGTGCGCGTTGTAGGCGGTGAAATCGGTAACCAATCGATAAGCATCGGCGTCGATCGGCTTGGGAAGGGTACCTTTGGTTTTCAAGCTTTCCCATTGGAGTGGGTCGAGAACACGATGATGGTAGCGGAGCATCGAGGGGTTGCCATCGGGGACACCGGTGACCCGGGCGCTCCAACGGTTGTCGGCAATAGCGACTTGCCACTGGGGTGCGTCCTCTTTCCGTTCCGGTTGCCATGCATCGGGCACGGAGGCCTTGAGGAGGCTTTTCGAAATGTACTTCGAATCGGAGAGAGGCTGCAGCATCGCTTGGATGACATGAGGAGGCTTGCGAGCGATCTCGAATGCTGCTGGATTACGAACGCCAGCTTGTTTGTCGGCTTCTGCATCCGAAGTGTGTTTGTGCACAAAGATATCGCCGTACTGAATCCGGATGGATTCGTTCGGGCGACCGACACAGCGTTTGATGTAATTGAGACGCGCGTCTTCGAGGTACTTAAAGACGAACACGTGCCAGCGTTGCGGTTGCCCGAAAGCATACGCGAGTTTGCTGACTAAAATCCTGTCGCCAGAGAAAGTTTTGTGGTTCGGGTTCCCGGGCAAATCGAGGATTTGCGGTTTGCGGCAAAGGGGGCAAACCGTACCGAAGACGACATTTCCGGTTTTGGCCCCAGTCTCGGAAAACTCTGAGCTTGCTCCGCACTGGTACTGATAACCGCAATCGTCGCATGCTACATCTTTGTGGGCGCCCATCAGCGTCGGGGCCATCGAACCTGTCGGGATGACAAACGCCTCTGCAATGAAGGCTTTGAACATCAACGCTAGGATAAATGCGACCGCCAAACTTTCGATGGTTTCGCGAACGACTTGGGGCTTCTGCGTTGGAGTTTGAGTCGATGTGCTCGTAGGACTCGCTTTGGAATTGCTCATGCCTTAAGGATTTCGCTGCGTGCTTAAACCCGCATTCCCGAACGTTGATCTCCCGAGCGTTTATTGCCAGGAAGCGTTTGGAGGACGAGTGAGTGCTTGATGGTGGACGGCCGAATCAGCGTCGCGTTCGTGAACCGAAATGGCCGACGATACGAAAGACTCTCCGGCCCGATTGTAATTCGATGGACCGGGCCGATTATAGGGGAGGACGGATTGAAATTCAGCGCGGGTTTCGAGTGCGTGGGGGGAATTGCTAACCTCCGCCCATTGGAAGGATTGCTAGCACTTAGCGCAGAAAAAAACGCCGAAGGGGTTGAGCCCTCGGCGTCATTGTTTTTTGGACATCATCGGTTTTGGGCGGAAACACCTGCCGAAGCATTGGGGCGAGCCGCCCTGATGACTACTTGCCAGCCTTAGCAAACTTGGCCTTGCCGTAAGCTTCTTCGCCGAAGAGCTTGTCGAGCTTTTCTTCGTCGGTGAACTTCTCAGCCTTGCCCTTGCAGTTGTTGCAGCAGAAAGCGATCTTCGCTCCCTTGAACTCGATTGCGGTTTCAGCCTTGGCTTCGCCGCCCGAGAAAGGACAAGCCTTTTGTTCAACTTGCTTGGTAGCGATCAGTTGGTGGTTGGCCTTGGCAGCGAAAGCCTTCTTGTCGCCGTTGAACTTGCCTTGGCAGTTACCGCAGCAGAAATAAACGGTGCCTTCTTTCCATTCGCTGGTCTTGTCTTCTTTAGCAGCGGCGCCCGAGATCAAGCACTTGACCTTGGCGATGTCAATCTTCTCTGCATAAACCGTGACGGCGGTGAACGCAACGAGGGCAGCAAAAGCGCCCGCAATAAAAGTCTTCATAGATTTTCTCCAATCAAAGAAACGGGTCACATGACGGGCTCATGGTAGGGAACAAGACCCCCAAATGTCAACCGTGCAGTGGAGGAAGTACCCTCAATGTCCGGCAAAAAAGGGCTGGCCGGCAAAAAACAGGTCTTTCCGCGAACGGAGAGCGTCGCGGAAAGACGCTGGGAATTGTTGCGGAAAACGGCTGGGGGAATGCTGGGTAGCAAAAAATCAAGCCATACGGGCCATCAGAAGTTCTCTCTGGCACATCAATTCCTTGGGCATGGAATGATACAGACGCAGGAAAAACTCGTTTTGGCTCATGATTTCGGCCATCCATTCGTCCCGTCGAAACTCCATCGCAGCGTCGAACTGTTCTTCGGTGAAGCCGTCGAGCCCATCGACGCAGAAATCGACCCAGTCCGGGATCCAGCCGATCGGGGTTTCGTGCCCAGGGATTTTGCCTTGGCATCGCTTTACGATCCACTCGAGGACCCGAAGGTTTTCTCGGAAACCGGGCCACAGAAATTTGCCATTAGAGTCCCGTCGGAACCAGTTCACATGGAACATCCGAGGCAGGCGTTGGATGTGTTTGCGCATGTCGAGCCAGTGGGTGAAGTACTCTCCCATGTTGTAGCCACAGAAGGGAAGCATCGCCATCGGATCTCGGCGTACCGTACCGACTTTGCCCGCTGCAGCGGCCGTTGTTTCAGAGCCCTGGGTGGCTCCCAAGAAAACACCATGCGTCCAATCGAAGGCTTGGAAGACGAGTGGCATCGTGGTGGGTCTGCGACCTCCGAACACAATCGCGTCGATAGGGACACCGTCTGGGTTTTGCCATTGCGCGTCGATGTTCGGACATTGTTCGGCGGGCGCCGTGAATCGCGAGTTCGGGTGGGCGGCCAATCGCCCACAGTCGGGGGTCCAGCGTTGCCCTGTCCAATCGATCAATTCCTCGGGTGGGTCGGAGTGCCCTTCCCACCAAACGCCACCTTCTGGAGTCAATGCGACGTTGGTGAAAATCGTGTTCTTCGACATGGCTTGCATGGCCGCAGGATTGGAGAGCCATGAGGTTCCGGGCGCAACGCCGAAGAATCCCGTCTCCGGGTTGATCGCATGGAGCTTGCCTGACTTCCCAGGCCAAAGCCAAGCAATATCGTCTCCGACCAAAGTCGTCTTCCAACCGAGTTTCTGATACCGCTCGGGTGGGACGATCATCGCCAGGTTGGTTTTGCCGCACGAACTCGGGAAGGCGGCGGTCAAGTACGTTTTGGCGCCGTCGGGTGATTCCAAGCCCATGATGAGCATGTGTTCTGCCATCCACCCCTGGTCGCGGGCGATGGAGCTAGCGATTCGGAGCGCGACGCATTTCTTTCCGAGCAACGCATTGCCACCGTAACCGCTACCGTAGGACCAAACTTCGCGCGTCTCCGGAAAGTGCACGATGTACTTCTCGTCATTGCATGGCCATGCCGTGTCGGGAAGGCCCGCGTTCAAGGGTGCGCCGACGCTGTGCAAGCAGTGAATAAACGGTAGATCCGTACCGAGTTTCTCCAGGACCTTCGCACCCATATGGCACATGATCCGCATGCTGACGACCACGTACGGGGAATCGGTCAATTCGACTCCGACGAGCGCCAGAGGACTATCGATCGGCCCCATGCAAAAAGGGACGACGTACATAGTGCGGCCCCGCATGCAACCACGAAACTTCGCGGTCAGTTTGGCTCGCATTTCTTCGGGTTCATGCCAGTTGTTGGTCGGACCGGCGTCCGACTCCCGCCGCGAGCAAATGAACGTCCTCTCCTCGACGCGAGCTGTATCGGATGGATTGCTGCGCGCAAGGAACGAGTTCGGGTGCAGGTCAGGATTGAGTTGGATCAGGGTTCCGGATTCCACCAATTGCGCGGTCAATCGGTTCCATTCGTCTTGTGAACCGTCGCACCAAACGACACTGTCCGCTTCGCAAAGCAATGCAGTCTCCATCACCCAAGTCGCCAGGCCTTGGTGCTGGATGGTTGCTAACGGTGTTGTCGACATTGCTGCTGTTCCCACTGTAGTCTGCCTCCGCGAGTTGCCTGTGGTGGAGTGAGGCTCGGTCGGTTCACTGGTCTGCGTATCTGCGAGCCCTTTGTTTCTCCGATCCCTCTTCAAGCGATCCGATTGTATCGTAACCCATATGCAACATCGCAGGTACTCCATCAGTGGTGCTGCCCATGCAGAGGTGCTGCTCACGCAGTGGGGCTGCTCAAGGCCGAATCGCTCGGTAAAGGCAAACGCGGTAAAGGCAAACGCGGTAAGGGCCATCGGCGAGACAGCGTAGCCGATAGGGGGAAGCAAGATCGCTTGTTGCAGGATCGCGGGCGGGAGCGAAGGAATCCTTGATTCCCCGAGGTGTCGGGCCGTTTGGTGTGAGAAAACTAGCTTAAACCTGGAAATT
Source organism: Pirellula sp. (assembly GCA_046318275.1). Classification (GTDB taxonomy): domain Bacteria; phylum Planctomycetota; class Planctomycetia; order Pirellulales; family Pirellulaceae; genus JBKCUI01. The sequence goes on from JBKCUW010000072.1 coordinate 28,503, forward strand.
GGGTGTGTATCGAACCCCTAATCCTGCGCCTTGCGATCGGAGCGTTTCGATTTTTTGTCGGTGAGACCTTCGAAGGAGGATTTACGGCGAAGTAGATGATGGTAGTGCTGGGCAAATCGGTGGGCTTCGTCACGGACGTACTGCAGCAAACGCAATGCGAACGATTCCCGTCCGAGTCGGATCGGCTCTTTTTCTCCTGGTCGGAAAATCTCCTCTTCTTTTTTGGCAAGTGAGACCATCACAGGTGGGGCGATGTCGCAGTCTCGAAAGGCGGCGAGTGCCGCGTTGAGTTGTCCTTTTCCGCCATCGATCATCAGCAGATCGGGAAAGGCTTCTTGCTCGTCGTGCAGACGTTTGAATCGCCGTGCGATGACTTCATGGATCGATCGAAAATCGTCGATTCCATCCACCCCTTGGATTTTGTAGCGACGATATCCAGGCTTGAAGGGGAGGCCATCGAGGAACTGCACAAGCGATGCGACCGTGTCACTTCCGCCGAGGTGGGCGATATCCACTCCTTCGATGACACGTGGTTCGCGGTCCATGCCGAGCACCTTCTTCAGAGCTCGCAACCCTTTTTGAGGATCGATGTAAAATACCTCGGGCTGCGCATGCGTATCGATCTCGCCTCGGCGATCGAGATTCTCCAGCAACCTGATTTCATCGCGAAGCCGAGCGGCTCGCTCGAAATCGAGTTGGGCCGAGGCTTCTTTCATCTCCTCCCGCATCTGCGACAGCAATCGTGTGCTTCCCCCTTCGAGGAAGGTTTGCAGTCGCCGAATATCGCGTCGGTAGTCGGCCTTGCTGATGCGCAAATTGCAAGGCGCGGTGCACTGATCGATGGATGCTAAGAGACAAGGTCGGAACCATTGCCAACGCGGATCGGCATCATCGATGTCGAGCGAGCAAGTTCGAAACTTGAAGACGCGCTGCATGACTTGCAAGGCCCCTCGAAGCTGGCCTGCGCTGGTGAACGGCCCGTAAAGCTTGGCCCCTTTGTCGCGCGGTGTTCGCGTCACCTCGACCCGAGGGAACGCCTCGTGGGTGGTGATCATTAAGTACGGGAACGTCTTGTCGTCCTTGAGGTCTTTGTTGTGACGCGGCTGAATGTCCTTGATCAATCGATTTTCCGTCAGCAAGGCATCGACTTCGTTATTGCATTCCATAAAGTCGATGTCGGCGATCTCGTGGATCCAATCCGCCGTTCGGATTTCCTGAGCTGCCGCCGCGTGAAAGTAGCTGCCTGCCCTCGCTCGCAAATTCTTCGCCTTGCCAACATAGATCACGACCCCCGACGCGTCCTTCATCAAGTACACGCCGGGGGTCTGTGGGAACTCCCGAACCTTTTCCGCCGACCGACGGAATCCGAGATTCCCAGACAGTAGGTCTTGGATGCGACCAAGCAATTCTGGAGTTGGGGTAGCCAGAAGTTCGTCGCTCGCCTCATCGGGGTATTCCTCGCCGGTGCGCGGAGGATCTTCCGGATCCCCGTTATCGGTGAAGCTCTCGTCGCCGGTGAAGCTTTCGTCGCCGGTGAGGCCGTCTTCATCGGTGAGGCCATCCTGGTCGTCTGGATTGATCATCGCTTGGGTTTTCAACGCTCCGTCGTGATTGGGGATGCTGTTTCTGGAAACCGGAGTTTCCAGGGATACCGCGCGCCGTGGGAGTGCTTTGCGCCTAGGGAATACTTTGCCATCGCAGCGTGCAGAGCCATTCAGCGAGCGGGTGCCAACTCCCCCTCGATCGCCCCGCAGTGTGCTGCCAATTCATGCAATTCAAAACACCCCTCTTCGGAGTGGTTTTTTCTCGGGTTCTCTTGGCTGAATGTTCCATTTTGCCCCTTGTGGATTCCGCCCGCGGTTGGTTATTGTTTGATCAACTTCCAACGATGGATCCTCGGTTATTTATTCCCTATGCCTGAACTTCGTTCTCGCACCGAAACAACGATTCGCTTCTTGCGGGCGGCTCGACCAACGATTCTACCCTCTTTGCTCCTTTGCGATTTCGCAAATCTTCAGCGAGAGGTGGAATTGCTGGAGGAAGCCGGCGTCGAGGTGCTCCATTTGGATGTCATGGATGGCCATTTCGTGCCGAATTTGACCTATGGTATGCCGATCGTCCAGTCGCTGCGCCGGATTACGGAATTGAAGATCGACGTCCATCTGATGATTTCCGATCCGGCGGTGTATGCGATGCAATTCGTCGACGCCGGGGCGGACAGCATCACGTTCCACGTCGAAGCTGCACCGGAACCAGAACCGATTCTCGACAGGATTCGTGGAGCAGGTGTTGCCGCGGGATTGGCGATCAATCCTGCGACGCCCTTGGATGCGTTACTGCCTCATGTGGGTAGTTGCGATTTGGTGTTGGTGATGAGCGTGGCAGCTGGGTTTGGCGGCCAATCGTTCAATCCGATCGCCTTGGAACGCTTGAGCTATCTCCGTTCCAAGTTTGGCCCTGAACTACTTTTGGAAGTGGACGGAGGGATCAATGCCGACACGATTGGCCCCGTCACCGCTTCTGGAGCGGACCTGCTCGTTGCGGGATCTGCTATTTTCCGCGAGGCGGATTACTGCCAAGCGATGACGCGCCTCCGGTGTAAGTTCCAAAGCGTGAATATCCCGTGAGTGCGGCTTACTCTATTTCGGAGTTTGGGTTTGTATGAGTAAAGTTGTGGTCGTTCGTCCAGGTTCGACCTCGTTCGATGAACAAGATCGTATGAAAGGGTGCTTGGATATCCCCCTTTCGACTGCTGGACTCGAGCAGGTCCGCAGAATGGCGAGTGAAATAGCGCATCTGCCGATCACGGTTGTTTACTGTGGCCCTTGCGAATCCGCTCAAGCTACCGCGAGAGAAATCGCTGAAGCGACCCGGTGCCGCTGGAAAGTCTGCGAGTGTTTTCAAAACCTCGATCATGGGCTTTGGCAAGGCAAGTGCATCGAGGAAATCAAACGTCAGCAACCGAAGCTGTACAAACAGGTGCAGGACAATCCTCGCGCGTTTAGCCCACCAGGCGGCGAGACAATCGATGAAGCGGAGTCGCGCATCGCGAAGCAGTTGGCAAAACTGCAGAAGAAACACGCCAACGAAACCATCGCGGTCGTGATTCCAGAGCCGCTGGCGACCTTGGTCGCCAGCAAGCTCAAGTCGGTCGATTTTGAGGACCTTTGGAAGTCGGAATGCGACAAAGGCTCTTGGGAAATCATCGGCGAGGGCCAAAACTCCCATTCTCGCTCGGGTGAAGCACCAGAGCCGGTCGGAGGGTCCGGGCCACGCGGGTGATCTCGTTGCGACTAGCGGACCGGTTCACTTTGTGAGAAAACACGGATTGCCAACCTCTTTTTTCCCAGAGATTGGCGACGCGACGAACGGGTGCTCGGTACGATGGAATCAACGGCCTCTCCGAAACTCGAAACTTGAAACATACATACAGTCAGTCAGTATTGCGACCCACGGAAACTTTCGAAGTAGACCCCGAACACGAGCGATTCAATGGCTATTGTGGATACCCCAAAGCGCACCAACACGAACATCGACGAGACCAAACGCCGCGGAATCCCCGAGGGGCTCTGGATCCGTTGCCCTGGTTGTGGCAACTCGATCTATCGCAAGGAGCTTGAAAAGAATCTCAACGTTTGTCCAAAGTGCCGATACCACAACTACGTCTCGGCCCGAGAGCGCATCTCCCAATTGCTCGATGAGGGGACGTTTGAGGCCTACGATGAGCATGTACTGCCCACCGACCCACTTCGCTTCTCCGACAAGAAGTCTTATGCAGAGCGGCTTTCGGCGGAGCAGTCTCGGACCGGTTTGACCGACGCTGCCCTTTGTGGGCTCGGGATGATCCGCGCCCGACGCGTTGCCATCGCGGTCACCGATTCGGCATTCATCATGGGAAGCATGGGGTCGGTCGTGGGCGAACGGCTTACTCGGTTGATCGAACGAGCGACCGAGCAGTCCCTGCCACTGATCATCGTAAGCGGTTCCGGAGGTGGAGCTCGTATGCACGAAGGCATCCTCTCCTTGATGCAGATGGCGAAAGTCTCCGCGGCCCTTGCTCGCTACCACGCAGCCGGCGGTCTCTACATCAGTGTCCTCACCAATCCAACCATGGGTGGAGTCGCAGCAAGTTTTGCCAGCCTTGGCGACCTTGTCTTTGCAGAACCTAAAGCCTTGATCGGTTTCGCAGGACCTCGCACCATCAAAGCCACCATCAAGATCGAGCTACCCGAAGGTTTCCAAACCAGCGAGTTCTTGCTCGAGCACGGTTATATCGATCGCATCGTGGAACGGTTCCGACTTAAGACCGAGATTGCTGCCGCGATCGATTACTGTGGCAAACGATAGTCGGAGACACCGCGACGTCGCACATCTCCGGGGCTCGCCAAATGCGGACGCTGCCGGAGCGATCACGCTGTGGCTCGCCAATCCGCGTTTCACTCGGAGTTGCTGGGTAAACCGCTGATCAAAGGGATCCACGCTTCGGCGTGCTCGCATACCTCGGTAATTCGCAAACCGAACTTGTCTCCCACCTTGACCACTTCCCCTTCAGCGATCTTCTGACCATCGATTTCCAAGGTCAGCGGAGCATCGCACGATTTCTCAAATTGGATCATCACCCCAGGGACGAACTGCAACACGCGATCCACAGGGACAGGTTGTTGGGCCAATGTCACATGAACCTCTGCCTCGATGCGAAGCAGACTCTTCCAAAAGTTCATTTTGGCCGGGTCGTTAGTGGTTAAAGGTTTGGTTGCGGCCATCCGCTTACCTGCAGTTTGGGGAGTTTGCAACGAATGCTTTCAAAGAAGAGCCAACATGGGGCGTCTCTCCTTCCATTCGCCCTCCTATCAAGGAAAACTTGAACGTTTGTTACGAAAATAAGCCTCCACCTTCACCGTTCACGTGTTCCAGCGGCAAGGAATAACCAGCTCTTTCGTGGGGTAATCCGGGTAAATCGACTTTGCGAAGGTCTACAATCGACGATAATGGCGTCCGCGAAAAATTGGGGCACATCGGGATTGCTGGCTTATCTCGGTCACGCAGACCAAGCAATGCTTGGTCTGCGAATAGGAGGTGCTCCGATCGTTCGACGATGCAATCATGTTGGGGTAGGCCAAGGCGAAAAAGGCATAGGCTGAGCCAGAAAATTGCACAGGCTGAGCCAGAAAACTGCATAGGCTGAGCCAGGAAATTGCAACAGCCGAGCCGAACGCCAGTTGCACTGCGTGTTGGGTTGGACTGGACTGTCCCTTGAAATGGAAAGGCTACTGGAAAGATTACGCCATGAGCACAGTCACGATCGATTCTGCGCACCCATTTGCATCCTATCGCGAATTGGGAAATCAAGAACTGCGAGACCGGATCCAAAAAGCCAAACGGGAGCTTGGCTCGAGCCTATTGATCTTGGGGCACCATTACCAACAGGACGAGGTCATCGAGCATGCCGATTTGACGGGTGACTCGTACCAATTAAGCAAGCTGGCGGCGGATAGTCCTGATTGCCGAACCATCGTGTTCTGCGGTGTGCACTTCATGGCGGAGACAGCCGACATATTGGCCAATCGTCCGGAGAAACTGGAGTCGCGTCACGGGGCTCGTGTGCGCGTTGTATTGCCGGATATGGCGGCTGGTTGCTCGATGGCAGACATGGCCGCGATCCGCCAAGTCGAATCGGCTTGGGAGCAGCTCGGCGAGGTGATCGACAACTCGGATATTACACCGGTTACCTACATCAACAGCGCGGCGAGCTTGAAGGCTTTCTGCGGTAAGCATGGCGGGATTGTCTGCACCAGCAGCAACGCCAAAGCGGTGTTGGAATGGTCGTTCAAGCAACGCAAACGAGTCTTTTTCTTTCCAGACCAGCACCTAGGCCGAAACACGTCGCTCAAGATGGGGATCCCTGTTGAACAAATGCCGGTCTGGAACCCGCATGAGGAAGTTCTCGGCGGCAACTCTGAGGATGCGATCACCTCCTCGAAGGTAATCCTCTGGAAAGGGCACTGCTCGGTACACCAGATGTTCCAAGCGGCCCACGTTCATCAGTTCCGAGAAAAGATTCCCGGCATCAAGATTTTGGTCCACCCGGAATGCCCCCAAGAGGTCAACGACATCGCGGATATTTCGGGATCCACGAGCAAGATTATCGAAACGGTCCGCAATGCTCCGGCTGGAACCAAATGGGCTATCGGAACCGAGTTGCATTTAGTCAACCGGTTGAAAAAAGAGCATCCCGAACAAGAGATTCATTTCTTGTCGCCGTTGGTTTGCATGTGCGCTACCATGTACCGTATCGATCTGGCGCATTTGTGCTGGAGCCTAGAAAACATTGTCCACGGAACCATTGTCAATCAGATCCACGTCAAGGAGGATGTGGCTCGCTGGTCGCTCATTGCCCTAGAACGAATGCTGACGGTCCGTTAGTACCCACCACCCTTTCGAGAAGACTCATGTTGAAATTACCGTTTGTACTGGCGTTTACCGCAATGACCGCCTTTTTCTGGGGCGTTTACGGGGTTGTGCTTCGCTTCGGAACTGCAGCGATGGACCACAATTCCCTTTGCGCGTTTGTTGGTGTCGGATTGGCCTATTTTTTAATCGCCGTCTTGGTACCTGTCGCACTGCTCAATCGAAGTCGCGAAGTAGGTCACTGGTCGATATCCGGAACGCTCCTTTCGCTTTTCGCTGGCTCCGTTGGTGCGCTGGGTGCACTCGGTGTGGCGTTAGCTCTGTCCAATGGCGGACAAGCTATCTACGTGATGCCGATCGTGTTTGGAGGCGCTCCGGTTGTCAACACATTGCTAACGTCGTGGCTCAACAAATCGTTCTCGCAGATCAAACCACTGTTCTTGCTCGGCATGATCATGGTCGGTTTGGGAATGGTCGGAGTCCTCATCACGAAGCCTGCTCCGAAACCGTCGGCGAATCACGCCGCATCATCGCATGCGGCTGAATCGGATTCGAAGAAAACAGATGCCGCATCCGGTTCGAGCTTGAGCGAAAAAGTCTCGGAGGCTGCGGCCGAGGTTGAGAGCAAAGTGAAGGCGGTTGTCGAGCGTGAAGTTCATTGGCTGTACGTTGGACTATCGATCGCGATGGCGGTCGTTTGCTGGGGCTCGTACGGTCCCTTTCTGCACTTGGGCCAAGGCAAAATGGGGGGCTCGCGATTGCGGCCATTCTGTTGCGTCGGCATCGCCTACTTTGTGATTGCAGTGATTGTTCCGATTGTGATTCTTTTGTCGAGCCAAGCCGGCAACTCCTTCACACTACCGGGAATGCTCTATTCGATCGGCGCGGGTGCGGCGGGCGCATTGGGGGCTCTAGGAATCATTATGGCCTTTACCTATGGAGGTAAACCGATCTTTGTCATGCCCCTCGTGTTCGGCTTTGCACCGGTGATCAACACCATCGCCAGCATCACGATCGACCAAACGTTCGGTGGTATCACTCCGGTTTTCATGGCATCGATCCTATTGGGAATCCTCGGCGCCGTGACGGTGTTGCTCAACGCTCCCAAAGTTACCCCCCACGGGAAACCTGCATCGCCCGCAACTCCTGCCGTGGCAACGCCTGCTGCGATCTCGCCATCGCCCAGTGTTTCACCCACCTCAGCTACCGGAAGTGCGCCTGCAGTACCAAATCCGACATTGCCGAGTGAGCCGCATAGCGAACCTCCACACCAACCGCCCCCACCCAACGCTTCAGAAAATTCGTAGTCAAACAGGGTAGGTTTTGTCGCTGGTGTCGATTTCCACCTATTGTTCGTTTTGTGAGTCGAAAAGCTTTAAAATCTCGACCGCGACGATGTCCCATCCATGGAATGTCGCGGTTACAATAACGCAGATACAATCTCGACTCAAAAGTATCTCGGTCGAATCCTGTTTGCTTTCGATTCCTTCCTCTTTTGTTACTGCTCCCCATTCATGAACGCATCACGACGCGAATTTTTGACGACTGTCTCTGCAGGAGTCGCTGCAGGGATGACCCAAGGCGGATTTTTTTCTGCAGCGAATGCCTCGGAGGATCGTAAGCTCGGTGTCGCTTTGGTGGGCCTGGGGAGTTTGAGCACGAACCAGATTGCCCCAGCCCTCGCGAAAACAAAGCATTGCCGGCTCGCCGCAATCGTGACCGGTTCGTCTGAAAAAGAGAAGTTATGGGGTGACAAGTACGGCATCGGTCCGGCGCATCGCTACAACTACGAGTCGTTCGATAAAATCGCCGGCGATGATTCGGTGGACTTTGTCTACATCGTGCTCCCCAACAGCATGCATGCGGAATACACGATTCGAGCGGCAAAGGCTGGCAAGCATGTGCTGTGTGAAAAGCCGATGGCGAACTCGTCGGCCGAATGCAACGCGATGATTGCAGCGTGCCAACAGAGGAATCGGTTGCTGGCAATCGGTTATCGTTGTCAGTTCGAACCGCACCATCTCAAGTGCATGGAAATGGCGAGAAGCCAGGAGATGGGCAAACTCAGCCGTATCGATGCTGGATTTGGCTTCACCATCGGCGATCCAAAACAATGGCGTCTACGCCGCGAACTCGCTGGCGGAGGTGCTTTGATGGATGTCGGGATCTACGCATTGCAAGCCTGTCGTTATTTGACCGGCGAAGAGCCTGTATCGGTCATCGCGCAGGAAACCAAAACCGATCCCGTAAAATTCGCGGAGGTGGATGAGTCGATTACGTGGTCCATGAAGTTCCCTTCGGGTGTGACTGCTACCTGCAGCACCAGCTATAACTTCAATGGACTGAATCGTGTCCGTGCGTACGGCGATAAGGGATGGTTCGGGATGGATCCCGCCTACAGCTACGAAGGCAATCGGATCGAGACTTCGAATGGAAAGATCGAATTGGCTCAAGTCGATCAGTTTGGTACCGAATTGGACGAGTTCGCAAAATGCATTCGCGAAAACCGCCCCTCCAGAGTCTCCGGCGCAGAAGGCCTAAAGGATATCCTCGCGATCGAAGCGATTTACCGATCGATCCAACAACGCGGCGTGGTCTCGGTCTCGTAAAACCGAAAGTTTACGCGGCTTTATCGCGTGTCCTTAATCACGGGTTTAACGATGTATGTCCTCAGATGATGCTCCCAAGCGGACACTTCGAATGACCCCTGAGTCTGTAGGTAGTGGTGATTTTGAGCCTGAGGTTCAACTCTACCCAACGGTGGCGTATCCGATCGACGGAGGCTCCCTCTGGCGGATCCTCGTCCAAGGTCGCATCTGCCAAACGGTTCAACCATCGCTCGCGAAGCGACTGATGCTTCGTGGGCTGATTCGCGCCCTAGAGCTTGAAAAGGAAGTCGTTAACGGGCCCATATTTCCCGAGCGAGTCCATGGTTTTTTAGCCGCGCCAGTGGTGCGGGGTCGGGTTCAGGTCGCGATCGGGCAGCAAACGTATGTTCTCCCTCGTAAATCAAAATCGAGCGGATTGTTCACTTGCAAGCTCGATCTGCCTCGAAATCAATTGGCCCACTTTCGAACTTATGGCGTCGTTGGGCCCGGAGTCGACTCGCCAGAGTGCGAGATCCATTGGAACAATGGTTTATCAAGAGTCTCAAGCCATGTGTTTTTGGCAGAGGAGCAGGGGATCAGCGTCATCAGCGATATCGACGACACAATCAAACTGACCGAGGTATGTCATCGACGTAAAATGTTGCGGAGGACGTTTGCCGAACCGTTCGAAAGCATCGATGGGATGGCCGCAATCTACAGGGATTGGGCAGAACAAGGTGCCTTGTTTCATTATGTCAGCAGTAGTCCGTGGCAGATTTACGATGCACTCCTTGAGTTTTTAGTCACCTCGGGGTTCCCGCCTGGAAGCATGCACCTCAAGTGGTTTCGATTGCGGGACGAGATCTTTAAAAAATGGCAGATCGTAAGACGAAAAAGCAAAGCTGGCGTCATCCGAGGGATGATGAAACGATTGCCGCAACGGCAGTTCCTGCTCATCGGTGATAGCGGGGAACGGGACCCTGAGATCTACGCAAAGATCGCGGCCAAGCATCCGAAACAAGTTTTACGGATCTGCATTCGGCAAATCGATGAAAACCCTTTGGATACCATCCGATTGAATAAAATCTATCGACGATACGGGATGACCGTTCCTATCCAGGTCTTTTCCGAACCGAAGCAGTTGGGTGATTTGCCTGCGTAGCAGTCGCTCCGGATAAGTATGGCAGTCACGCCGCGGTAGTAGTCACGCCGCGGTAGTAGTCACGCAATTGCAAGAGATGCCTTGGTAACAGATGCCGTTGTCCAGCGATCAACCCGCTCGACGACGAGCCTCCGCCAAACGCGCTGCCGGAATGATCCCCCGAGCCGCTGAGTGCTGCTCGGCGATCTGTTCGGTGATGACGCAAGCGACTTGTAGTGCCCTGGCGCCATCGGTGCCTGAAACCCTCGGTGCTCGTCCAGTGCGGACCGCTTCCAAGAAGTCGGAATGCTCTTGTTCGATCGCGTTGCAACTCTCAGGTGCCACTGTCTGTTGGGTGAGCCATCTTGAGAATAGCTCATCCTTGACCTTGAGCCGTTCCTCGACCGGCAGATTGTCTGCTTGGAGGTGTCCGTTGGCTACCTCTTCCGTAGCATGGGTACAGGTGTAGGACCCCTTCGAAAAATCGAGGGAGTACCAATCGTCATCGCAGTGGATCTCCATGGTTCGGCTAGCAGATGGAGCGATTCGCGAGGCGCGAAGGTGTGCCGTGGTTCCGTTTCGGAATACTAGATCCGCAATGGCAAAATCCTCGTGCGCCCCAAGGACGCAACGCCCGTGGGCCCGAATCGATTGCAGTGGGCTAGAGACCATGCTGAGAATTAAGTCCAGATCGTGGATCATCAGGTCGAGGACGATACCGATATCGGTACTACGTCCAGTGTAGACTCCTTCGCGGCACGATTCGATGTGTCGAACAGCCGATTGATTCACGTGCCGTCCAACATCGACCCAGATTGGATTAAAACGCTCGACGTGACCGACCTGGATCGTGCAATCATGGATCGCACCTAACCGGTTCAGTTCGGTTGCTTCCTCGACGGTTGTGGTGATCGGTTTCTCAATGAAGACGTGGATGCCGTTTTGCAAGCACCATTGTGCGACAGGGAAATGCAGCGTCGTAGGTGTGGCGATGAGTACTGCATCCACACCGCCCGCCAATGACTTGTAGTCTTCGACGACTGGAAGCGAAAGGTTCTGGGTGATCCAATCCCGGGAGGGAGCGTACGGATCGCATACGGCCACCACGCGCGTATCTGAACGTTTGGACAAGAGTTTCGCATGAATTCGTCCCAGATGACCACCTCCGACGACAGCCGTCCGGACCGGGCCACGCATCTCTCGCGATAGTGTGGTGTCTCGTTCGAGGTCCGACGTTGTATTGAATGGATGCGTCATTATTCTCGTGCCTCGATGCTCTGATTCGTGCCGGGAGGCTGTTAAACCGTGGCCGGACTTATGCCGTGTGGACGCCGCTCAAGCCGCAGCGGCGCGGCGATCGCGACCACGACCATGCCGACCTTCTTGTGAGTTTTCAATAAACGCAAAAAGTGTTTCGAGTTCAGGGATCAAGATTCCGTCTCCCTGGAGGATTTCCCTGGCGTGCTTCATACCAACTTTCGATCGGTACAGAAGTTTGTGGGCTTCGCCGATAGCTCGGATCGCTGCGGTGGTGAAGTTTTTCCGTTTGAGAGCGACCACATTGACGCATCGCGGTCGAGCTGGGAATCCTTCAGCGAGCATAAAGGGTGGGACGTCTTGGAGGACGCGCGATAGTCCGCTAACAAAGCTGTAGCATCCGATCGATGCAAAGTGGTGAACGGCGACGCCACCGCTAAGTGTTGCATCGTGTTCGACCTTTACGTGTCCGCCTAGCATCACATTGTTCGCGGTGATCACACGGTCTTCGACGTAGCAATCATGAGCGATATGGCTATTCGCCATAAAGTAGCAGTTGCTTCCGACCGAGGTGATGCCTTCGTCTTTTTCGGTCCCGCGGTTAACCGTGACGCATTCGCGAAACACGTTGGAATCACCGATGATGACTTGGGTCGGGGAACCTTGGTACGACAGATCTTGGGGGTCTCCGCCGATCACGCACCCGGGGAAAAAACGATTGTCTCGTCCGATAGTGGTGTAACCTGTCAAGGTAACGCCGTTTTCGAGCCGGGTACCTCGGCCGATCTTCACGTTCGGTCCAATCACGCAATGATGCCCAATCCGAACGTCGTCATCGAGTTCGGCTCGGGGATCTACCACGGCGGTATGTGCAATGATGGTCGGCATGTGTTGAATCCACTTTCTAACGTGAAGTCAAATGAAGTTTAAGCTCTCTATGCGACGTGGCTTAGTGGATGCTGTTCCGCAAGATGCAAGTTCAGCAAGTGCTCTGCCATTCGTCCATTCAAGTTATGTCCGCTGCGACGAGCGATGATGGTGCCTCGCACGCGAGCGCCACACAACGCCAAGTCGCCAATCAAATCCAATAATTTGTGTCGTGAACACTCGTCGGGAAACCGAAGCGTGTTGTCGATGGGGCCATCGTTACCAAAAACGATCAAGTCCCGATAGGTCACATGTTGAGCAACTCCCATTCGCTGAAGCTCCTTTGCATCATGCTCGGATAGGAAGGTCCGAGCGGGGGCGATGTTCACTAAGAACTCGGAGGGAGTCAGTACGTATGATGAAGTCGACGATGGAATAACGCTCTTCGGGCCGAAATCCAGATGGTATCGAAGTTCGAGACCTGATGCGTGCGTTCCGGCTGCTGGAATGGCTTCTACGCCAGAGCGGTCGTCGCCGACTCGAAGCAACGAGTCGATGCAAATTTCTCGGGCTCGCATTCCCTGAAGCCTGGTGCCCGCCTGATCGATCGCAATTGCCATCTCGATGGCGCTTCCATCCATCGCGGGCATCTCGCACGCATCGCACTCGACGATGCAATTGTCGATTCCCATTCCATAAAGGGCGGCCATGACGTGCTCAATCATTTCGACCGTCGTACCTTGATAGACCAACCTGGTTCGCAGATTGGTCTCAACTCGGTACTTGGCTAACGCAGGTACGATCGGACGGCCCGGTAGATCGACTCGCCGGAACACGATCCCGTCTCCCGGATTGGCCGGTAAAAACGAGAGTGTTACAGGCTGTCCAGACCAATAGCCCCTACCGCTAACACGAGCGATATGCGCAATCGTCTTTTGGAGTGGGGCTTGTGTCATCGTAAACGCCGAAATCCGTTTCAGGTCGTTGAGAAGGCTTCGCAGGATCCGCGATTACTTACGGAGGGTTCCTGCAGGTCCGTTTGCGTTAGGAGCAATCGAAGGAGCCGTGGCAGTCTGCTGAACCTTTCCACCTGCGGTTGGCGTGGCAGCTGGAATATCTCGCTTGAGCATTGCGATGATCGTATCGGTCAGATCGAAGTTGGGATTGAAGTAAATCACTTCTCGATCCGCTCCGAGCATGACAGTTTGTGGATTCTTCGGATTCATCTGAGAAGCTTGGCGGCGGCTGTAACGAACCACCATATCGTATTTGTAGTACTGAGCGGCGCTTGCAACTCGTTCTACGATCTGGTTGTAGGTGTCGAGCATCAGCTTCGCGCGTTTCTCGGTCAACTCTTTTTCCTTGTTGACTGCTTCGAGCCGCATCTTACTGTCCCGTTGAACTAGGGACTCTTGCTTTTGCTTAAACTCTGGGCTGTCTGCGGAGAGGGCCGTGTTGAGTTGCTCGACCTCTTGTTGAAGCGCCTTGCGGCGAGCTTCGAAATCCTCCATCGTTTTTTGATACTCTGCCTTCAACGCTTCGGCTTGGGCATTGAACGATGGGTGATTGTCTAGGATATAGTCCATGTCGACGACTGCGGTCGATGTGGGCTGATGTTGCAACGCCTGTGCGGGCGCACCATTTTGAGCGGATGCTACCGAGCAGAAGGTCACCGTGCAGAAAGCCACCGAGACGGTGGATACCATTGCAAAAGCAAATACAGCAGAACGGATTCGGAACGGCACTTTTTAGCACTCCTTGCTTCTAATGCGCTTATGTTGCTTGCGTGTACCGAGCACCTGCGGACCGTGATGTCCTCAGTTCCTTTGCTCGGATGCATTTTTTGCCAATTGGCGTTCGATCTGTCGAAACCACTTCTGACTCGAATCGCTCGATTCAGGAGGAGCTCGACGTTGCAGCCACTTTTTGCCGCGTTTCTAGACGGCAAACCACTCGCATTCCCCGACAATCCATGCCGAGGGAAGGGAGTTCAGCTCACAATCCGTCGCGGATTCTGACGAAATCGCCGATCCGCGTAAATACCGATCCTGGAAATCTAGGTGCCAATCTCGGAACGAACCGTGATTTTTTCCTCGCCTCGCTGCACTTCAACTTCGAGCATATCCCCTGGTTTGAACTCCTGCAACGCTTCGTCCATGTCTTCACGACCAACGACATTTCGCGAACCAATCCGCAAAATACGGTCCTCTGGAAGAATGCCAGCTTTCTTTGCCCAACCGCCGGGCATGACACGGTCTACGACCAGGCCCGGTTCCGACTGCTTGATTCGGACTCCTAAACGAACCTTGGTCGTGACGCTCTTCAAGTAAACAGGTCGTTGCGGCATCGTTGAGATTCGATCGGCGAGGATCACCACCATGTCGGTAATTCGAGAGATGCCGTTGACGTTGATCTTGTCAAAGTCATCGCTGGGACGATGGTAATCGGGATGAAATCCGGAAAAAAAGTGGTAGACCGGGATGCCTTTGAGGAAGAACGATTGATGGTCGCTTGGGCCGACCCCTTCCGGTTGCCGCTTGATATCAAAGCCGATACCTTCGTTGGCTTCGGTGAGCATCCCGTCAAACTCTTTCGCTGTGCCAGTACCGTAGACGGTAAGGACATTGTCGGAGATGCGGCCAACCATATCCAGATTGAGCATTGCCACGGTCTTGCTTAGCTCGAATCGAGGATGGTTTACGTAGTATTCGCTGCCGATCAAGCCGAGTTCTTCCCCTGAAAAAGCGATGAAAAGGAGGCTGCGACGGGGCGTTTCTGCGGGGCTAGACTTCACTAACTCGGTCAACCGGCGAGCGGTCTCAAGCAAGCCTACGGTTCCAGATGCGTTGTCGTCCGCTCCATTGTGGATCTCATACGTTCCAGGGGCGAGCGATCCGGCACCACCCATTCCGACGTGGTCAAAGTGGGCCCCGATGACGACCAATTCTTCGGCAAGCACGCCCTTTCCTGGAAGCAGTCCGAGCACATTCATCGATGGGATCTTACGGCGGGAGATATCGGTTTTTCCGGATGCCTTCCAACCGGTCATTTCAAAGGATTGCGGTTGGAACTCGGAATCGATCTTCGATTCCAATTCGGTCAACGACTTACCCGCATCCGCGAGCCATTTTTCAGCGATGGTGCGGCTTACAAAAAGGGTGGGAATCTTGTCTTCGGATTGGGCATTCCCAGCCCCGGATACAGGGAGCAGCGCGCCTGGGGTTGCTGATTCGGAGTTCGCGTCATTGATCAGCACCAATGCCGCAGCGCCATGCTTGGCTGCGTTCATTTCTTTGCTAGTGAAGAACGCGTAATTACTCGGTTCTGTTCCAGCGAAGACACTTTTCGGGTCGTTGGATTGCGGCTCTTTTCGGAGGACCAGTACAACTTTTCCTTGCACATCGATACCAGCGTAGTCGTCGTACTTGATCGAGTCGTCGTTGGCAGTGATGCCATACCCTGCGAAGACCAACGGAGCATTAAATTCACCGTTAGTACCGAGGGAAAGGGGTTGAAATTGATCGCCGAGCGACAGTTCGACTGCGGTCCCGTCGGGTTTGGTGATTTTCAGTTGATTGGTTTCGCTGGAGGCACCAGGATTGCCGTTGAGTTGGAACTCTTGGAAGGGTTTGCCATCGAAAAGGTCGGTTTGCAAACCGAGTTCGCTGTAGCGTTTGGCGATGTAATCAGCGGCAAGTTTCAGCCCAGGGGTTTCCGCGGCGCGGCCTTTGAGTTCATCCGAGGCGAGGTAGGAGATGTCTTTGTAGATCCTCGCCTCGGCGGCGGTTTTTACCTCGGCAACGGCATCGTCCTCTGTCCCGGCCTCTTCGATGGCGAGGGTTGCGATCGACCCGAGGGTGACTACGGCAGCGAAGGTGCAGAGCCCGACAGTGATCGAAGTGAACCAAAACCGATTTGTCGGTCTCATGTTCAGCAACGGCAGGGATCGGAGGCGGTGCGTCGGAGCAGATGTTTTCAGGATTGCCATACTAAGGAACTTTTAGGGGAGCTTGACGGTGGGACCAAAAAGTCGAGAAGCTTTGTCGTTTTGGGCGGGTTGAGGGACTGATTTTCCGATGCTCAGTTTACCCGAGGATGGGAGTTGAGTCAGGGTAGCGAACGGGCGGAAATGCAGGTTTTTCATGCGAATATGCGACTGCCACGGGGTTTGGGAACAGCGGGCTTGGATCGTTCAAGCGATCGGGCGCGTGGTCGAAGTTGGTAGGGTCGGAGTGCCGAATTAGTCGGATTGCTGAATTATGGGTATGGAGTACACTACGCGGATACACCTGGAGCGATCGCTGTGGTGATTGCTGAAGGGTGTGGCGGATAGGTTGTATGTCCCATGGATTTGCATTGGACGTGTGGCTGTCCAGTCAATCGGGCCGTAGCGCAGCCTGGCTAGCGCGCTACCTTGGGGTGGTAGAGGTCGTGGGTTCGAATCCCGCCGGCCCGATTCGCTAAAACCCTTGGTTTCCTTTGTGATTCCAAGGGTTTTTTCGTTTCTAAAGGTAATGGGATCGGAAATGGCACGCGAAGCCGCGAAGGGAGTGACCAAACGTGTCCAACCCTTGACACATGCTCAATAGCATTGCGTTACGGTCGAATCAGTTCATTTTCTCTTGAGTTTCGGAAAATTAGAAAATCTCAACGGTGATATCAATTGGATAAAGAAATAAATGTTGAAGAGTTGTCGGGGATTGTTGTTGATAGTGCGTACCGCTTGCATTTGGAACTTGGGCCAGGCTTGCTGGAATCGGTCTATGAGATGGTGCTTGCTCGAGTGCTTGTGGAACGAGGCTTGCAGGTCGATCGCCAAAAAGCGATAGTCTTCGAATGCCACGGAATGCGGTTCGATGATGGATTGAGAGTTGATTTACTTGTAAATCAAAGCCTAATCGTGGAAGTTAAGTCCGTAGAAAATATCGCACCGGTGCATAGCAAGCAGTTGCTTACCTATTTGCGTTTGACAAAGTTGCCGATTGGTTTGCTGATAAACTTTGGGTCATCAACCTTTAAAGAGGGTTGCAAACGGATCGTGAATAATCACCAGGACTTCTCGTCTTCGCGCCTTCGCGTGAGACAGGGATCGGGGGTGGCACGCGAAGCCGCGAAGTGCGCGAAGGAAGAGGAGAGTTAGGTTTTTGGAAATGGAAGGAATGGTTGGTTGGATTTTCTGAGGGATTCGATTTCGAGACTCGCTGATTAGCTCGAGCATTGGGAGGGATGACTATCTGGTTCCCAGCATTCCTTCGAACCTTCGCGTTCTTCGCGCCTTCGCGTGAGACAAGGATCGGAAATGGCACGCGAAGCCGCGAAGTGCGCGAAGGAAGAAGAGAGTTAGGTTGTTGGATTTGGAAGGAATGGATCGTCTGATTACTTCGATCATTGCGAGGGATGACTAACTGGTTCCCAGCATTCCTCAAATCCTTCGCGTTCTTCGCGCCTTCGCGTGAGATAGGGATCGGAATGGCACGCGATGGTGAGAGATGTCGGAGATCGCAACGTGGAACTGATTTCGTTCAGACCTTTAGTTTATCGAAGATGACACGATTTTCTCTCATCGCGGCGACGATGTCGGGTGGTACGGTTCCGTCTTCCAGCAAGCACCAGCCAGTGAAGCTGTCTGCCTCACACTCACGCAATCGAGCAAATAGCTCTTCCCATGGATAATCGACTTTACCCGGTCGAAGATCATGGATATGGATCGTCCCCATTCGATCCTCAAGAGTTTGGTAGTTGGCTGAAAACCCATCGCCTTTCAAATCGGTCGGATTGCAATTCCAACAGACGGCCACACTCGGGTGATCGGCGACGTCCATGATGGTTTTCATATGCGGGATTTCTTGGGTCCCAGCGCCGTGCACCTCGACACGAATCTGCACCCCTTGCTCTGCGGCATAACGCCCAATCCCATTTAATGATTTGCCGATTTGCTCCAATGTTTTGTCCACAGGGACTTCTTTAGGCAACCCGTTCGGTCGGACCTTGACACCGCCTCCACCAAGATCGCGGCACAAGTCGACCCAGGCCTTTGTTTCGTCGATGTTGCGTTGTACGACCGCTGGATCCGCTGCGTGGTATTCGCAAGCTGTCCCGAGGCCAACCAGTTTGACAGGTGTGTCGGCAAATCGTTTCCGAACGTCGCTTCTCTGTTGCGCATTCAAGCTGATCTCTACGCCGTGCTTATGAGTACTCCGTAGTTCAACGCCGCCGAAACCGGTTTCGGCACACTTGCGCAGCACCGTATCTAAATCCCAATCCTTGCCCCACTGGTAGGTTACCAAACCCAGCTTGAGTTCCGCTTTCTTTGCGGCCGCCCACAGCTTTTGCGGAGTCGATTTTAAAATTGCACTGCTCCCCAAAGCCCCGGTCGTCATGCCTAGAAATCGACGACGTTGCAACGTTGAATCCCTGAATGCCATAGCGTTTCATCCTCATGTTCGAAAACAAAGTCCCGCGCTCGCTGGCCCTATCATATCCATTTTGGTGAATAGCCGCCCATGCGGATGCTCGACCGAACCTGACGGGCGCGAGCACCAGTACCATTTCATGGGTAGCCTGCAGGCTGAAAAGCCGAACTGTATTACTTGGAAGATGGCAGGGAGCATTCGATATCGCCGATTTTTTCGGAGAAACTGAGGTATACTAGAAGTTCCCCCCACCCCCTGCCCTGCCCTCGCACTCCCTCCATCCCTCCATGAGTGTATCGATGTTTGGATCGTCGACGCTGTCGGATACGATTGTTGCTTGGTGTCGTCGAATGAACATCATGCCAGAGGCTGCGGTAATGCTTGGGATGTTCTACGTCCTAGGGAGCCTTGGATACATCGATACCCAACAAATCTGTGCCCAAGAGTCAGTACAGTCGGTCCCTCCCAAGTTCGAATCGGACATCAGGCCCATACTGCGCGAGTATTGCCTCGACTGCCACGGTGCCACGGAAAAACTGGAAGGGACCCTCGATTTACGATTGGTCCGGTTGATGCAAAAAGGAGGGGACTCCGGGACTTCCCTCATTCCTGGCAATCCCGATGCCTCGCTGCTCATTCAACGGATTGAGTCGGGAGACATGCCGCCGACCACGTTGAAGGTCTCTCCCGAGAAACTCGCGATACTCAAGGCGTGGGTAGCTGCTGGAGCCCCTACATTGCGACCTGAGCCTGATTCGATTGGCCCCGGTATCCCACTGACTGAAGCGGAACGCTCGTATTGGGCCTATGCCCCGCTTCGCAAACCTCAGCCGAACCGTCCGGTAGACGGTGATCGAATACGAACTGGTGTTGACCAAATTCTCGCTGATGCGATGCCGAGAGGACTCCATTTTTCATCGGATGCTTCACGGGCGACCTTGATCCGTCGTGCCTATATAGATGTGATCGGGCTGCCACCATCGGACCAGCAGTTCCGGCAATGGATGGAGCACTCTTCGTCGGATTGGTATGACCAATTGATTGATGCACTGCTGCAATCGCCCCATTACGGTGAGCGATGGGGGCGTCATTGGCTAGATGCTGTTGGTTATGCGGATAGCGATGGAGCAACGTTGGCCGATGCCGACCGTCCCTGGGCGTGGAAGTATCGCGACTATGTGATCCGTTCCTTCAACGACGATAAACCGATCGACCGATTCATCATGGAGCAAATTGCGGGTGATGAGCTAGCTGGGGTGAAGAGTGGCGACTGGTCAGCAGCCCAGTTGGATTGCTTGACTGCAACTGGCTTTCTTAGGATGACCGCAGATGGGACTGGGAGCGGAGACAATTCGCCCGAAGCGCGCAATAAAACCATCGCCGATACCATGCAGGTCATCGGTAGCACGTTGCTTGGATCGAGTTTGAACTGCGCTCAGTGCCATGATCATCGGTACGATCCGCTTTCCCACGAAGATTACTTCGCCATCCGCGCTGTTTTTGAGCCAGCTCTTGATTGGCAGCAATGGAAAACGCCAAGTGAACGCCTGGTTTCGCTGTATACCCAAGCCGACCGTGATACTTCTGCGCAGATCGAGAAAGATGCTCAAACCATTGCGGCAGAACGAGCGATCAAAGAAACGGAGTTTATGAAGGAAGCTCTGGACAAGGAGCTTATGAAATTCGAGGAGCCATTGCGAGGCTCGTTGAGAATGGCGTATGAAACCCCTGCTGATAAACGCACCGAAGAACAGAAGATGCTCCTCGATAAAAATCCGAGTGTCAATATTTCTCCTGGAGTTCTTTATCAATACCTTCCAGCCGCAGCGGAAGAGCTCAAGAAATTCGATGCGAGGATCGCTGATGTTCGCTCTAAGAAGCCACCTGAGACTTTTTTGCAAGCGCTCGTCGAACCGGCTGGACATCTCCCTATTACCAAACTATTTCATCGCGGCGACCACAACCAACCAACGCGCGAAGTCATGCCAGGCAAACTGTCGGTCCTGGTCCCCGAAGGATCCGGAAAGAGTTTCCCATCCGATGATCCGTCCCTGCCAACCAGCGGACGACGCTTGGCTTTCTCGAAATGGCTGACCCAGGCTGATCCACCTAATCCGCTTTTTATGAGAGCCTTTGTGAACCGGATCTGGATGCATCATTTCGGCAAGGCCATTGTCGCAACGCCAGGAGATTTTGGGAAACTAGGAAGTGCCCCCACTCATCCAGAACTTTTGGATTGGCTCGGTTGGGAACTGATCGAACATGGATGGCGTTTGAAGCATCTTCACCGAACCATTCTGAAATCGACCGCCTTTCGACAATCATCGCAACATGATCCAACGCGCGACGCAATCGATCCCGAGAATCGATTCTATTGGCGTAAAGATCTGCAACGACTGGATGCGGAGGTGCTGAGGGATTCCATCTTGATGCTTTCAGGGCAATGGAAGTCGGATCTTTACGGAGCCCCTGTCCCACTGCAGGAGGACGATGCCGGCCAAGTTCGCATGGATCCGAGCCAACCGCGCCGAAGCATTTATGCAAAATGGCGGCGCACGCAACCTGTGGCCTTGCTACAAGCGTTCGATGCGCCCGTCATGGGGGTCAACTGCGATTCTCGACCGAGTTCGACAGTGGCGACACAGTCCCTCATGATGATGAATAATGAGTTTGTTTTGGATCAAGCAAGCATCATTGCGAATCGTGTCAGTGAACAAGTTTCCAAAATGGGAAGTGATGAGACCTCGGCACAGGTAGCAAACCAAGTTGTTGGTTTCGCGGACTGGAAATTGCCTCCGCCACCAGAGCCGCGATGGCGATACGGTACCGGTAAATTCCATCGCGATACGAACAACGTTGAAGAATTCATGGAGTTTGTATCGACCTCGGAGGGACGCCGTCATGCCGGCGCGCAAGTCCCCGATGCAAACTTTGGGTGGGTGTTTTTAACGGCCACGGGAGGGCACCCAGGAAACCCTTCGTACCCTGCAATCCGTCGTTGGATTGCACCCAATTCCGGGGTGATAAAGGTCACTGGATCGCTGTCTCATGGAAGCGAAAATGGGGATGGCGTCATTGGTACGATCGTCTCCAAGCATGGTTCTTCCGGACGGTGGACGGCGAAAGCAGGTACGGTCGCGACAGCCGTTGATAGTATTGCCGTCGAAGAAGGGGATACGATCGATTTCGTCCTTGAATGTGGTGAGCATGAGACTTCGGATTCGTTCCAATGGCCGATACAGATAGCTTTTCATCCATTATCGGCTTCGGCAAGCGGATCGGGAGCTGTGGATGCACCGAGCAAAGTAGTGCTCTTCGACTCGTCGGTCGGTTTTCAGCTTCAGCAAGAGGATTACTCGTCAATTAGCACTCAAATCATCGTAGCTTGGCAGTTGTTATTAAAGCGACCCCCAAGTCAGGATGAATTGCATGCGATCGGTCAATTTGTGCCCAGGCAATTGGAGTTGATCCATCGCGAGCCGCAGCGGCTCAGCCAGGGGGTTAACGCGAGTCGCCAAGTGGTAATTAATGTGTGTCAAATGCTCCTGAACTCCAATGAGTTTTTGTACGTTGACTAAAGAGCGATGCTAGCACCTAATCCCGGCGATCGATCGCGACGTGTTCGACGTTGATCGCGACTGAACCCCAATCTCAAAACACCTTAACCTTACTCTACGAGCCTTTCTCTACGAGCATTGATGCCCAATGAATCCAAAGCAAGACTGGAACGACCGCTCATTATTTGCTCGCCGGCAATGGCTACAGCAATTTGGGATGGGGATAGGTGCGATTGCGTTGCAGCACATGCTCGCCCAGGATCCACTCCGGGCGGAACCGCCGGTCTTGAAAGATAAACCGCATCGAGATTTGCTTCCTCGGCCAACCCATTTTGCGCCTCGGGCGAAAGCGATGATCTCTTTGTTCCAGCACGGCGGTCCATCGCATATGGACTTGACCGATCCCAAACCTGAATTGACCAAGTATAGCGGGACTGATTACCAAGGAGATGTGCACTTTTCGTTCGTCAATCAAGCCAGCAAGAAGTTGTTGGGGAGCCCGTTTGCTTTTGCCCCGCGCGGAAAGTGCGGAACCGAGTTATCTGAGTTGCTTCCCCACACGGCTGGAGTTGTGGATGACTTGTGCTTGATACGGAGTATGCATACTGGTGCCAATGGCCACGAGGTTTCAATACGGTACTTTCACGGAGGAATACCTGGAATCCTAGGACGGCCTACGATGGGTTCCTGGTTAACCTATGCGCTCGGAAGTGAATCGCAGGAATTGCCAGCCTACATGGTGCTTAGCGATCCGGGTGGGCATCCTGTCGATGGGGTGACAAATTGGTCCAATGGGTTCATGCCGGCGTTATTCCAAGGTACTGTTCTGCGACCGAAAGAACCTAGAATTTTCAACCTGCAACCCCCGTCGCATTTGGCTGGAGAGATGCAACAACAGAACTTGGAATTGCTGCGCGAGATCAATCGCAGGCATGCCTATGCTCACCCGGGTGAGTCGGAGCTGGATGCTCGCATGGCAAGCTACGAGTTGGCGGCCAGGATGCAATTGGCTGCAACGGACGCGTTGGACATTTCGAAAGAAACCGAGGGGACTCTCAAGATGTACGGCATCGATGATCCGGAGACCCGGGAGTACGGTACTCGATGCTTGTTGGCGCGGCGTCTCGTCGAACGCGGTGTTCGGTTTGTTCAATTGTTCCACGCTGGGCAGCCTTGGGATAATCACGAAGGGATTCAAAAGAACTTGCCTGCGATTTGCCGAAAGACCGACAAGCCGGCTGCGGGATTGATCGCCGATTTGAAGCAACGGGGGCTGCTCGACTCGACCGTGGTCCATTGGGGAGGTGAGATCGGACGCTTACCGGTCACGCAAGATCACGGTAGTCCTGAGAAAGCGGGTCGAGATCATAACGGCCAAGGTTTCAGCGTGTGGCTGGCGGGAGGAGGAGTGCGCGGTGGGATGGCCTATGGAAAGACCGACGAGTTTGGTCACAAAGCGGTCGAAAACATCGTTACCCCAAACGACTTCCAAGCGACCATCATGCATTTGTTTGGCTTGGAATATGAAAAAGTCACTTATCCGTATAACAATACCAAGCAGATCATCACCGCGAACCGTCCGGCCCGTGTGGTCCGGGAACTGCTTGCATAAATCATCAGCGGAATTGCTTGCAGCCGGTTGCTCACGTTTGATAAATCAACAGCGACCAACACCGGCCAGGTAGGATTGAGAGTACAGTTCGAGGAATTAATCCCTATTCTAGTTGCAAATTTCACGCAGGAACTATTCCCACGGAGAAGCTCACGATGCATCGACGCAAGACCATTGGGTTCGTTTTTTATTGCCTCTGTTGGAGTATGTGTTTTCGTGAAGGGACCGCTGCAGAAGAGTGGGTCGCACTCGATTCCGGCGTCAAGTATCAGTCGATTGGAACCTGGGATAACGGGAAACTTGGAAAGGTTATCACCACGGAGTTAGCCGCTTTCATGGATGGTTCGACCCTGGAGCCGATTCATTACGCAGGGAAGCTGGCTGCCCCTAAGTTCGCAGTGCGTCTGTACAAGGTTTCCTATCCATCGAGGATCCCAGAAAAGGGGAATGCGCCGACTATGGCGACTGGGTTGATTGCTGTGCCGATCACCAAGGCTGGTCCTTTGCCGATCGTTTCCTATCAACACGGTACGATCTTTGGTCGATACGAATGCCCATCATCCCCTGACAATTCGATGGAGACCAAATTGATGCTCGCGCAGTTTGGCAGCCAAGGTTACATCGTGATATCAGCGGATTATTTTGGATTGGGGGATAATCAGGAACCTAATTCATATCTCATGCGGGAGAGTACCGAGCAAGCGTGTTTGGACATGTTGAAGGCGTCCCAGCAGGTTCTGCATTCTCTCGATGTTGCGCATGGACCTCTCTTGTTAAACGGTTGGTCGCAAGGAGGCTACTCTACATTGGCCTTCCTCAGGCGATTGGAGATGGAGGGGATTTCGGTCCAGGGGGCTAGTCTTTCAAGTTCCGGTGGCAATATGCTCTTAATGGTGGATCGTTGGATGAATAATCCGCAGTCGACCGATGCCATTTGGTTGCCAGCCTGCGCCACCAACTTGTTGCATGCCGCAGAGCATTATTGGGGGATGCCAGGATTGACCGAAGAAGCGATCCGTCCTGAGTATCGCGCGGCGGCTAAGGAGTTTTTCGAGTTCAAGATTAATTACAGCGAATATGCTTCCAAGTTACCTCGCACAACCGCTGAAGTATTCCGCAAAGAGTTCCTCGAAGGTGGACGGTTTATTCAGCAACCGTTTTGGCAAGCCTTGAACAAGGCAGAGGCATATCAATGGCGTTGTGAGACGCCGCTGCGAATCTATTACGGCGATGCGGATGAAGCGATTCCGCAATCGATTCCTCAATCCACGGCTCAAGCTCATCAGTTGTTGGGGGCGAACACGGTTGCCATCCTCAATGGTCCTCGAGCCGATCATCGAGGTAACTACGTGATGTCGTTGTTGAAGATCAAGCCTTGGTTTGATGAGCTAGTAAAGTAAGCAAGCCGAACCAGTTCCAACGGTTGCTACCGATGGAACTGGTGGTGGCGTTTTAGCGCGGAATACGATGCCATCACACGGCGTATTACTTCTTGCCGGCGTCCGCTTTCTTTTCGATCGCTTGGCCGATGAACTTGGTCAGCCCTGGGCCGCGAAGTTCCGACGAGGTACCTAGGATTTCTCCAGAGTCGCCGTCGACAAGAAGCACAAAGGGGATCCCGCTGACGTCGTGTTGTTTACCGATCGTGGTTTCCCATCCCTTGCCCTCGTAAATCTGTGCCCACGGCAGTTCTTTGTCCTTCAGGAATTCGGCAAGCTTTTCTTCCATGTTTTCCGAGTCAAAGTTGATGCCTAGAATTTCGAAGCCTTTGTCATGCCATTCCGCATACGCTTCCTTCATATGTGGGATCTCGCCGATGCATGGACCGCACCAAGTTGCCCAGAAGTCGAGCATGACCACTTTGCCGGCATACGAAGATGGGAATTGCAACTCTTCTCCATCGGTGGTTTTTGCCGCGAATCGAAGGGATTGTTTTCCTAGTCGAAGATCGGGAGGAGGAGGCAACTGTTCGACCTGCTCGGCCGACTTTTCGATGTACATCTTGCCGTTTTCCGACGAGATAACATAGGTCGTGCCCGTGAAGTTGAAAGGCTTGTTGCTGGTCACCATTTCATAGTTGCGACTAGGACGACCATCGTGGTTTCGGTCGAGCCATAGCGAGAATTTGTCTTCGAGGGATCCCGAGGTGGCCGTTTTGAACTCTTCGTCGTCCAGTCGGATCGTGTATTCGTATCCAAAGTCCGAATAGAAGAGTAGGACATTCTTCAGTTGGGGGCGTCGAGCATCTTTAGGGTCGAATCGGTACATGTTGATCTGTCCCAATTCCCCGTTCTCAAGTTGCAGTTTTGCCGAGCCATCGTGCATGGTGTACTCGCCCGACGGCTTTGCGATCCATTGGACTTCGGGGTCGTTTGTCAAATCGCCGTCGCGGTTGGCGTCGATGTAAAGCTTTGCGTCCCCTTCTTCGGGTTCATCGATCACATAAGCCCACTTGGTTTTATCAAGCGTGATGAAGCCGTATTTGGGATTCGCAAGTTCCTCTGGCTTAACCTTGACGATGCCTTCCTCTTGGTCCATTTGACTTTGGATAGGACGATAGCCACCCATGCGTCGGGTGATACCGCTTGGAATAAAATCTGCAGTAATTTCCGTCTTGTCGTCTGCAGACATGAGGAAGCACATTGCCATAAACGAAAACAGCATGGAGATAATACCTCGATTGTGATTGCCTAGTGAAAGGAATCGCTGAGAGAAAAATTGGCCAAATGAAAACGACGCTGCGAGCAGTTTAACGGATTTCTCGACGGCATTCCATCATCGAGAGCGAGGCAGTTATGCGATGACTTCGAAGATCGGTGACGATTCCACGACTCCCGTCAGTTTTTCGTCAAGTCCGCCATGAAAGTAGGTTAGTCGGCGATGATCCAAGCCCATCAATCGTAGGATCGTCGCATGAAGGTCCCGGAGATGTCTGGGGTTTTCGACCGCATTCTCTCCGATTTCATCGGTGGCCCCGTAGCTTGTTCCACCCTTGACTCCTGCACCCGCTAGCCAATAGGTGAAGCCTTTCGGGTTGTGGTCTCGTCCTCCGGGTTTACCACCGGTGTTGAACGTTTCGGAGACAGGCATGCGCCCGAACTCGCCACCCCACACCACGAGCGTGCTCTCGAGCAATCCCCGTCTCTGGAGATCTTCGAGAAGGGCCGCGATCGGGCGATCGACCTCCGGGCAATGCAATCGCAAATTCTCCTCGATGCCATGGTGTCCATCCCATGTGTTTTGGCCCCCAGCGTTTCCACCACCAGAGTAAATCTGAATAAAGCGAACCCCGCGTTCTACCATACGACGGGCGATCAAGCATTGCCGGCCGAAGGTGCTCGGTCCCAACGCGAGAGAATGCCAATCAGGCTTGGGTTCGTTGATCCCATACATATCCAACGTCTCAGCCGTTTCTTGGCTCAGGTCCAGCGCCTCGGGAGCCGCCATTTGCAATTGGAAAGCCAATTCGTAACTCGCGATGCGAGCCGAAAGCTCCGACACCTCCGTGCGCGATTGCTGGTGAATTCGGTTGAGTTGGTTGATAGCATCGATCTCGCGACGTTGCGCGGGGCGGGAGATTCCGTCGGCGGGCTGAAGATTCAAGATCGGTTGATTCGAGGTCCGAATCAATGTTCCTTGGTAGGCCGCGGGCATGTAACCGCTGGACCAGTTTGGAGAACCGCTCGTCGGCCCACCGCGAGGATCGAGCATGACGACATACCCAGGCAAGTTCTGGTTCTCGGAACCGAGTCCGTAGGTAACCCAGGATCCAACCGACGGATGCCCTTGCAAGATACGGCCGCAATTGACTTGGAGCAGCGCACTGCCATGGGCG
This sequence comes from Pirellula sp., assembly GCA_046318275.1. Classification (GTDB taxonomy): domain Bacteria; phylum Planctomycetota; class Planctomycetia; order Pirellulales; family Pirellulaceae; genus JBKCUI01. Next base: position 56,181 of record JBKCUW010000072.1, read on the forward strand.
AACGAATCGCTTTGCAGTGACTTAATCACCGCGAGTTTGTCCATATGTTTGGCGATGCTTGGGAATGCATCTGAGCACCATAATCCCGATTCGCCGTACTGCTGGAAGCTCCGTCGGCTCGCTTGCAGAACCGCCTTGGTCTTGGTACCTCGACGAAACTCATTCTCAATCGATTGGCCATCGCGGGCCTGCAGTTCAGGCTTGTAGTCGAACAAGTCGACTTGCGAAGGACCACCGAACATGAACAGGAAGATCACCGACTTTGCCTTGGTAGGCAGGATCGGGGCTTTTGGAGCCATCGGGTTCTTTTCGATCGCGTGGGACGGCTTCGAATCATCCCCCAGCAATCGTTCTTGCGAAAGCAGGTTCATCAGAGCGAGCGATCCGAAACCCGCTCCGGTACTGGTGCAGAAGTGTCGTCGCGAAAGTGGTCGATGTTCGGAGGGGTTCATGGTGGAGCGCTCAATCGACGTAGAGGAATTCGTTGCTGTTGAGAACCGCTCGGCAAAGGCTTTCCCATGCGGAGTCGGCGATGAATCCTTCCGCATTGCTTCCCACGGACTGATCCTCGAGCAACGACTGGCAAGCTTCGATTTCAGCGCGAGATGGCGATCGTTGGTATGCCAATTGCCACAATCGCTCCAAACGCGGCGCGAACTCTATGCCTGCTTCGCGTCGGACACGATCGGATAGCAGTTTAGCTTGTTGATGAACCCATGGATCGTTGAGGAGTAGAAGGGCCTGCGGCGCAGTCGTGGTGACCGATCGAATGCCGGCGGGTGACGAACTGTTGGCGAAATCCAACGATTCGAGAAAGGGAATCTTGAGGGATCGCTTCACAGCTAGGAAAACGCTTCGGCAATTCTGTTGGTCGACCGGACTGTCGTTCCATTGCGAGAGCGACACGGGGTTGGCCGAGTCGCGAACCTCTTGCGTCAGAGTGGGGTAAACGCTGGGTCCTGAGTCTTTCGCTCCCATATTGCCGGCGATCGCCAACATCGAATCACGGATGGCCTCGGCATCGAGTCGCCGGATTTGTTGCCTTGAGAAGAGAGAGCCATCTGGATCGAGGGCTTGGCTCATGGGGTCGGTGGGTTCCGATGGACTGCGGTAGGCATCCGTCCGCATAATGATGCGATGCATGTGATGGATCGACCAGTTGGATGCGATGAGTTCGGTTGCGAGGAAGTCGAGGAGATCCGGATTGGTGGGCACGGCCCCGGTGCGACCGAAATCGTCGCAGGTGGGGACGATGCCGATCCCGAAATGGCGTTGCCAAATTCGATTGACGATAACCCTGGCTGTAAGGGGATGGTTTGGGCTGGCAACCCATCGAGCAAATTGCAGCCTCAACCCAGATGACTTGGGGAAGGTGGGCATGGGGCTATCGATAGCGAGCCGGCGTTTGAGTATCTGCGGAACCTCCGGTGAGACTTGTTCGCGAGGCGCATGGACATCACCCCGGTGCAGGATAAACGTTGGTTTCGGTTGATTGCCGATTTCCGTAACAGAGAGGGCTGCATCGAAGGGTGGGACGGCATCCCTCTGGGATTTGATTTCACCCTCGAGTCCGAGCCTGACCGCCGGGTCGGTCGCGTTATCCAATTTGCTCTGCAACGAAGCGATTCGTTGCTGGCGATCATTTTCCCAGGCGCTGCTAGCTTCTTCGGAGACAAGGTATCGTTGAATGCGACCGGTACCTCGACCACCGCCCCCTTTTTTGGAAAGCCCGTAGGGATCGATCCCGCGGAGGAACGTGAGCATCGAGTAGTAATCCCGCTGGCTGATCGGATCGAATTTGTGATCGTGGCAGCGCGCGCATCCAACCGTTAGGCCTAGAAAAGCGCTGCCGATGGTGACCATGATGTCATCCGCGTCATCGAATTCGGATGCGTCCGAGTCATCCGGTTCGTCATCCCACAAGTGCAATCGATAGAATCCGGTTGCGATGATCGCTTGTCGCCAGGCGTCGCGCTCGTTGGTTTCATTCCAACCCTGCTCAAGAGCCCATTCATCGCCGGCCAGTTGCTCGATAATGAATTGGTCATAAGGTTTGTCGCGATGGAAGGCATCGATCACATAGTCGCGATACCTCCACGCATGAGGCTTCGGTCCGTCCCGTTCGTACCCATTCGTTTCCGCGTATCGAACCCAATCCAACCAGTACCTTCCCCAACGCATGCCGTGCTGCTTTGATTGTAGGAGCATATCGAGTGTTTGATCCCACGCTTGGATCGTCGGCGAATTTTCAAACGCCCGAACTGCCTCTGGGCTCGGAGGGATTCCCCACAGATCCAAGGTTGCCCGACGGATTTGTTCGCGAGGCGAGGCTAACGCTGGGGCGGCTGATGCAGGGGCTGTCCCATCGGCAACCTGGGTTGATTGCAAGTGCCTTCGAATGAGCAAGTCAATCTTCTGACTGGCGGAGAGTGCGGCGTCCGAGTCGGTGAAGCTGGGCGAGCGGATCGGTTGGAAGGCCCAATAAGATTCGTCGTCTGGGGTGATTTCAAAATTGCGGTTTCGTTTTTTGGGGCCCATCGAAGCAGGGACACCATCGGCGGGATTTTCCCTGGGATCGATTGCGCCATCAGCGATCCAGGTTTCGATGTCTGCGATCTCCCGTTCCGAAAGTTTATTTCCCGAGCTCGGCGGAGGCATGCGAACGTCCGGGTCTGGATCCCGGAGCACGGCGACGATAGTGCTGACGTTGGGACGGCCTGGTTCAATGACTCCCGCATTGGACCAACCGGCGCGGTCGGTTAATCGCAGGCCTCCCTTGGGTTCTTTGTCGCCATGGCACTCCAGGCAATTTCGTTCCAGGAGCGGCCGTATCTTGGACTCAAAATGCTTGAGTCGATCATCGGCCCGCAGAGGAACGATAGCCGCGAATACGAGCAAGGCGGCGAATGCACAGCGCTGCGCGGTCGAGCTAAACAGGTTGGCCGCCAATAGATCGACCGCAAATCGTTCGACCGCCAATAGATCGACCACAAATCGGTAAGCCGATTTGTATCGACGGACTGACGAGTGCTGGCGAATCCGAACTGAGGAGGGATCGAGCATCCGAAAACTGAGCTCCGGGTGCGAGGAAGTCAGGAGGGTGGGCGATCGGCGATCGCGTTAACTCCAGCTCAGTATAACCTTGCCCGATTGGCCTTGTTGCATTACCTCGAAACCTTTTTCGAACTCGGTGTAATGGAATCGGTGGGTGATCACGGGTGAAATATCCAGGCCGCTTTCGAGCATGACCGTCATTTTGTACCACGTTTCATACATTTCGCGGCCGTAGATTCCCTTGATGGTAAGCATATTGAAAACCACCGTGTTCCAATCGATCGAGATAGGTTCGGATGGAATTCCGAGGATGGCAATTTTACCACCGTGGCACATGGCATCGATCATCGATCGAAGTGCGGCAGGAGATCCGGACATTTCGAGTCCAACATCAAAGCCCTCTTTCATATGAAGACGTTTTTGGACGTCTGCGATCGACTCGGTGCGAGGATCGACCGCGACCGTTGCTCCCATCTTTCGCGCGAGTTCCAAACGGTAAGGGTTCAGATCGGAAACGACGATGTTGCGGGCTCCCGCATGGCGAACAACGGCGGTTGCCATAAGGCCGATCGGACCTGCGCCGGTAATCAACACGTCTTCACCGAGGCAATCGAAGCTGAGCGCCGTGTGAACTGCATTGCCCAGCGGATCGAAGATTGACGCTGTGTCGCGATCGATTCCGGCATGGTGGTGCCAAACATTAGTCATGGGTAAGGCGATGTATTCGGCGAAGGCACCGGTGCGGTTGACACCGATACCGGACGTATCCTTGCAGAGATGGCGGCGACCGGCCAAGCAGTTGCGGCATCGTCCGCACACGACGTGGCCTTCACCGGAGACGATCTCGCCTGGAAAGAAGTCCTTCACGTTCGAGCCGACTTCGACGATTTCACCGACGAACTCATGGCCGACAACCATTGGGACGGGAATCGTTTTTTGTGCCCAAGCATCCCAATTGTAGATGTGGAGGTCCGTCCCACAGATTCCAGTTTTTTCGACTCGGATCAAACAGTCGTTGATGCCGATTTCGGGAAAAGGAACGTCTTGGAGTTGGAGGCCGATACCGCGATGATGTTTGACCAAAGCTTTCATGGTTTGCAAACTGAAAAAGGTCGGGATGTAAATGCTGATGCCAATAGAGTTGGTTGACCAATAAGGCTTCAGGAGTAATCAAATCGTAACACTCAGGATAAAGTGTGGCCTGGGAATCGTCGATTCCATTTGCGTTGCAGCCATCCAACTTTATAGCCACCAATCGCGTTTCTCAGGGATGATCGCGGCAATTCATGCACCGGTGCAACGGGTCGATCGATCGTATTTGCCCTGGTGCGACGTTTGAATTTCGACGATTGAATTGCGATGTTTCCTGGTAATGGAAAGTAAAGGAAGGGGCTTCTTCCTCGTGGGTTTTTTAGTGGTTTTTCGATGATTGCGAGATCTCTTCCTGTACAGTCGTCCTGTTGTGGAGGCGGTCCTGCGTGCTAGACTACGACGGCGTTGGCGTCTTCCTGCGTGTGGAGTTTCCTGCCACGACGGGACGGAGCAGCCGTGGGACTTGGGTTGGTTTTTGATGCCGAGATGCTCAGCGATCTACTCTGGGTGGGCCGTTCGAATGATTTTTGTGAGCGTTTTCAATGGTCCGAGTTTTTTTTGAGGGCTTGCGCCGATTAAGTCTTGGGATTGTTTTGTTGGCAATTGCTGGGATGGTGCTTTTGCTGTTGGACCTGCAATCGAGGAAAGGCGCCAGGAACTCGGGTCCAGGCGCCGCGAATCCTCGGATCGCTTTTGTTCAGCATGCGTCGATCAAAGCAATCGATGATGGAAGGGTTGGGGCGATCGAGCAACTCAAGAAACGAGGGTATATCGATGGAGAGACAGTCTCCATCAAATACTTCAACGCAGAGGGTGATATCGGTACGGCGAATGCGATCGCGAAAGAGGTAACGTCAGGTTCCTACGATTTCATTTTGACGATGAGCACTCCTTCCTTGCAGACTGTCGCGAGCGCGAACAAGTCTGCCGGACAAATCACCCATGTTTTTGGTTTGGTAACCGATCCATATTCGGCAGGGGTAGGGATCGATCGCGAGGACCATTTGAAACATCCTCCCTACATGACCGGGATGGGTAGTATGCAACCAATCGAATCCATTCTGCGCTACATCAAAGAAATGCGTCCTGAGGCTCGTCGTATCGGATTGGTGTGGAATCCAGCGGAATCAAATTCAGCCGCACAAACCCTTTTAGCACGTGCGCTTTGCAAGGAAATGTCTTTGGAGTTGATTGAGGGCAGCGTTGAGAATTCGGCCGCTGTGCAGGAGGCGACCAATTCGGTTTTGTCTCGTGGCGTCGATTGCATGTGGATCAGTGGTGATATCACGGTTTCCTCGGCGAACACATTGGTGATTCGAGCCGCAAGTAATGCTGGTGTACCGGTATTTTGTTCGTTGCCATCGGCTGTTCTCCTAGGGAGTACTCTCGATTTGGGAGCGGACTATATCAGCATTGGAAGAACGCTTGGAGATATGGCCGCAGATGTCATCGGCGGCAAAAATCCGGCTGATATACCCGTTGAAAACCGAACCGACGAGATCCTTCTTTATAACGATACGACGCTTTCCAAGCTTAAGGAACGATGGACAATCACGCCATCGATTCGAAAGCGAGCGAACGGTTGGATTACTGAGACAGAGAAAAATATTCCCGCTCATTTAATGCCTTCCAAGTAGCAATCGCTTCCAAGCATTCTGTTGCTTCCAATGCAAGTTACAAAAAATGAAGATTCAAACTAGACGCAATCAGGCCAAATATGTTCTGGAACTGGATGGTCGTTTGGATGCGAGTTGGTCGTCTTATGTTGATGCCAATATCGAGGCTGCGATTCAGGGTGGGCATCATGAAATCGACATTGATCTCGCTAAAGTCGACTACATGAGTTCTGCGGGGATCGGAGTTCTGCTCAAGTACCGAAAGAAGTTGCTCGGTGTTCAGGGGGCTTTGCGCGTAATCCATCCAACGGAGAACGTTCTCTCTGTGCTTCGTTTGATGAGGTTAAGTGAGTTGTTGTTGGGGGATTCAGGCGAGAATATACAAAGTGCTCCAACGCAGCAATCTATTGGCTTTGAGCACCATGGGTGTCAATTTGATGTTTTCCAACTCGAATCAAGGAACCCGTTGCAGTGTGGGTTTTTAGGCAAGCCGGAATTGTTTTCGCTTGGGCATTTGGAATCGAGTATGGAGTTTCGCGTTCCATTCGAGAGTACAACCTTCGGATTGGGTTTAGGGGCCTTCAGCGACAGTGAGGCCCAGGGTGGCTCAAGGAAGTTGGGGCGATTCGGGGAATCGTTGGGAGTTGCAGGGGTTGCGGTTCAGCATGCTGCGGATGATAGTCGTGTTCCCGATTATCAATTGAGGCATGAGGATCTCGTGCCTGAGCTGAGAGTGCTGTACGGTATCTTTGGCAAGGGTGACTTTTCCCATTTGGTCCGTTTCGAGGCGGCGGAAAGTTCCAATGGAACTATCGGGTACAGCGATTTTGTTTCCAAAGTTTGTGATCACTTTGATTGCCAAAATCTTGCGTTTGCAATCATCGCGGAATGCGCATCGGTCGTAGGAGCTCGATTGCTACGTTTTCCTGACGCGTCGCATGGACAGTCACCCTGGGAGTTTCCGGGGATCCGCGATTGGCTGTCCTTCACGAGCGAGCAAGGTGAATCCAGAAAGCTTGCCTTGATTGTTGGGATCGCTTGTCGGAACCCACCGGAAACTGCGAAGGCTTTTCTGAGACCACTTGGCGAAGACGAATATTTTTGTGGGCATGCTCACGCTGCTGAGTTTAATTATCGCCCATTGCCGAAGGGCGTTTGGGAGTTGGCGGATGCAGTCCGAAGCCTGTTCGAGAAAGATTCTCCGCGCAGCGTTTTGCACCTGATGAAGGATTCTCGACCGATTGAGGGAGTGGGGGAAACGGAGTTCATGCGCGGTGCGTGTTGGTGTGGTCCGATCAAGGACTGGACTCCAGCGAACTGAAGATTGACGATGGTCGGTTGTGGAATTTGGGGTGAGTTTTAGTGAGTAACTGAAGGTTTGGATTCATCGCTTGCCGATGTGTGAAGCGAGATACAGCTAAAAGGTGTTGTTGGTCATGGTGCTCTTAATTAGCGCGTTCAATTTTGGATTGATCTTTGCTTTCTTGGCGTTGGGAGTTTACATCAGCTTTCGCATCTTTCATTTCCCCGATATCACAGCGGATGGTGCATTTGCCTTTGGGGGAGCTGCTACGACCGCCATGTTGGTGAGCGGATGGGGACCCGTGATTGCTACGGGTGCAGGATTTTTGGCTGGTATGATAGCCGGAGCAACGACAGGAGTTCTGCATACCCGATTTCGTATTCATGGACTTTTAAGCGGGATCCTCGTCATGACGGCGTTGTATTCCGTCAATTTGCATGTTTTGGGTAAAAGCAACGTTGCGCTTAGCGAAGCTTCGACGCTCAATAAATCGTGGACGGCGATCGTCAAGAGGATTGTTGGTGACGTAGAGCGAGTCGATATCTTTGGATGGATGGTGGGGATTCAGGATCTGGCAAGTCTGCTATTGCTGGTGTTGTTGATGCTGGTTGTGGGTTTAACTTTGTTTTGTTTTCTGAAGACGAAACTTGGGACAGCGATGCGGGGATCTGGCGACAACCCCCAAATGATATTAGCGATGGGTGTAAGCGATAAACTCCTCCTGACTTTTGGGTTGGCAATCGCTAACGGATTGACAGCGCTTTCGGGGTCGCTCTTGGTGCAGTACCAGGAGTTTGCGGATGTGCAAATGGGTATTGGAATGGTGGTTTGGGGGCTTGCGAGTGTAATCATTGGAGAGAGTTTAGTTGGAGAGTCCCGTTTCGGGTTGTTGATCGCTGGGGCGATACTCGGATCCGTTCTGTTTCGGATGATGATTGCGATTGCACTTCGATGCGGATTGAATCCTAATGACCTTAAGATAATCACCGCCTTATTTGTGTTCATAGCGCTCGTGGCACCTCAGTGGAGTCGCAAAAGGAAATCGCGATTGTTGCTAAAGAAAGCGGGGATGGCAGGAAATGCTTGAACTCAGTGATCTCCACAAGACTTTCTATGCTGGTACTCCGAATGAAGTTCGTTCGCTGAGAGGTGTCAGTTTATCGATGAAGCAAGGCTCATTCGTGAATGTGATTGGGACGAATGGGTCAGGCAAGTCTACGCTTCTAAATGCCGTAGCGGGAACATTTTTGATAGACACGGGACGAATTGTCCTAGGCTCCGAGGATATAACGCGGCAGCCGGAGCATCGGCGTGCTCGTCGAATCGGGCGAGTATTCCAAAATCCGTTTTCCGGCAGCGCACCCACGATGACGATCGCAGAAAACTTAGCCTTGGCATCTCGTCGTGGATTGAGCCGCGGGTTAGGTTGGTCGCTTTCACGGAGTCTTAGGGAAGAGATCGCAGATCGAATTCGCACCCTGAAAATGGGTTTGGAGAATCGACTCGACAATCCTATCGGAAGTCTGTCCGGGGGGCAGAGGCAAGCGATCACGTTGTTGATGGCAACCTGGGTGAAGCCCGACCTGTTGTTGCTTGACGAGCACACAGCAGCCTTGGACCCTCGGTCTGCGGACCAGGTAATTCGCTTGACTCATGAAATCGTTACCCGAGATCAGTTAACGACACTCATGGTGACTCATTCCATGCAACAAGCTGTTCATCTGGGTGATCGTATTTTGATGATGCACCAAGGTCAGGTCGTTGCGGATCTCAGTGGACCTGAGAAAGCACGAGTTCGAGCCGAGGATCTTTTGAGTCGATTCGACGCATTGAGGCAACGCGATCAACTGACCCCTGCAGTCCGAGATCTTTTGGAGAAGTCCTACGTGTAGGCCTTGGGACGTGTAGGCCTTGGGATAGGATGTCGGTGGGTTGGCTACCGGTGGATTGGCCTTGAGGCGGGCCAAATGCAGTTCGGAGGATTCCCTTTCCCTGCAAAGGATTAGCGGCGGAAGAGGGGATGCCAGGACTTGTTTCAAGCGGCGGAATGCGGATCTTGTCGAGATGGGGATGGGGTGGGGGGCCCGCTGGCAGAGACACCCGCCAAAGGTTTGGGGCGAATGGTTTTTCCGGTACCCCCAAATTTGCTGGGATTTCATGGCGAACAAACCTGCCGGGGGATCCTCCAAGAAAGAGGGATTTCAGGTATGATTCCCATCGGTGAATCGTGCGTAAATTTACTCGTCGTCCAAAAAGAGTTTCGGCAACGTAGTCCATGAGTCAGTTTCTCTTTTATTACGTTCGACCCGAACCGCAAACGTGGGTATTCCTCTCGATCTTCTCGATCTTAGGCGTATTCGTCGTTTTTCATCGTTTCTGGTCGATGAGAAACTTGGACATTCTTTTGATTCTGTCGTTCACCCTCGGTTACATGATGGTGTACGAGGGGAACAAAGCAGCTCTATCCAATGGTGAGGTTGCACTGGCTGAGAGCATTGCATCCGGTAGCGGTTCATCCCTTGTAGATGCCAACCGGACTGTAGGTGTCTCGGATCCATCGCTCGGTGGAATTGCGTCGGTTGCGACGGAAGGGGGAGAACGTGCAGATACTGCTTGGTCCCCGCGGTCACTGCTCTATTGGGGATTCTTGTCGCTCTTGGTCTGTGCAGGATTGTTAACCATCCGCATGTTGCTCGACACCGCGATCGTACGACGCCCACTCCTCGAACCGAACTTGAACGGGGGCGGGATGTTGTTTATCGGTATTTCGCTTCTCGTGTTTTTGCTCGTGAACGTTGGTATGAGTACCAAGGATGAGAACCGAAAGCAGGGACCTGATCTAGGTCCCGGTTATGTACTGCTTAGCGCGCTGCCCCAAATATCCACGGTTTTGGAACGTTCTGTCGACACAGAGGATGAGGCAGTAGCGGTTCCGGAGGCCCAACCGACCGGCAATCGCAAGATGAAAGAGATGATTGCCCGAGTGTTAGCGATCGGAGCCAACTTGGTTCTTGTCTTCTGCATCGTCGGTATCGGCTATTGGCACTTTGGGAGTCTCAATACTGGGGTGGGGGCCGCAACGTTTTACTTGTTGCTGCCTTACACCGCGTATGCGACTGGTCGAGTGGATCATGTGGTGCCGGGCGCTATGCTTTTGATGGCTTTGCTGATGTACCGCCAACCCTTCATCGCAGGCCTGTTCCTTGGATGCGCAGCGGGTGTGACGTACTATCCTTTCTCGTTGCTACCGCTTTGGTGCAGTTTCTATTGGCAGCGAGGAATCCGTCGATTTACCTCCGGCTTTGTTCTGGCGGTGGTCGCCCTGGTCGTAGCGATGGCGATCCTGCACCCTGCGGATCTCGCGCACCATCTCAGTTACATGTTCGGAATCAAGCGGGTCGCGATGAACGGTATGGACGGAATCTGGGGGTTGGGTTGGCATCCATTTATTCGTATTCCGATCATCGTAGTTTTCGCTTTGTTGAGCATGTCTTTCGTCGTTTGGCCTCCGCAGAAGAACCTTGCGACTTTGATCAGTTGTTCCGCGGCCTTGATGGCCGCGACCCAGTTTTGGCACGGCTTCGGCGGAGGATTGTACTTGGCGTGGTTCTTGCCCTTGGCAATTCTCACCGTCTTTCGTCCCAACCTCGATTATTGCGTGGCTTTGGAGGTTGTTCGCCCGATGAAAAGGAAGACTAAAGCGATCAAGACTCCCGAGGTTTTAGAATTGCCTCCCGAGAATGCAGCGTAGCAGGTCAACTCTGGAGCGACCTCCGAAACGGAGGTAATCCGAGAGCGATTGTCTTAGAGGAACCTTGCGGGAGACGCTTACCGGGGCGTCCATGCCGACGGTGCCGTGTTCGACGTTCGAAGATGAATTTGCTTACGGTTCACCATGGTGGTTCCATCGGTGCTCGCCATTCGAACATACACGTCGATTGTGGTTGTAGCCGGCGTTTTATCTTGCCACGGAAGTTTGATGTGGAAGCCTTGTGCGGCTCCGATCGGCTCTAATAAATCCTGCAACTGTTCGTCGCTCATTTCCCATCTGCCGACTCGGACGGGTTCCCCATCGCGGCTCGTTTCTTCCGCGACGATGGTCAATGTACCCGCTGCGCCTACAAATTGTTGCGAAGCATTGCGAGGTACAAGCACTAGATACAATCCTTCGTCTCCAGGTTTGCCATCGAGATTCAAACCGCGACAAAGCGTTGGGTGAAAATCAATTTCGCGTACACGGGGATCGCGAACGCGGGAATCCGGTGTACTCGTGGGTGTGGCTACCGGGATATTGGCAGAAGCTTTTTGGATAACTGGAATCGATGGAACTTCGATCTTACGTTCCTTCAGCACCGCGTCCGAGACCTCATTGGGTAGTCCAGCAGGAGCGGGCCGTTGCAACGGTTCTTTGGCGCGAACCGGTTTATCACCGGAGGGAGCATTGCCCGATTTCTCGAGTGTCGGTGGAAGCAACTCCAGTTCCTTCGTCGGCGTTACTGATTCAACCGCGGGTAGCGTGACCGATGGTGGTACTGTCGAGGGTGGAAGTGCGTCAGGGACTGCGCTCGACGGCGACGTCGAACCTGGTTTTAAAAGAGAGGATGGAGCCTCGAGGTTACCGTTCGAAAGCGGAATCGCATCGGACGGAGCAACTCCCTCTGGTTTCACTGCCGGGTTGGGTTGCTTTGGAATGATGACTTCTGGCGTATCCAAATTGCCGAGTTCTTCCACTTGAGATCGAGGCAACCTCAAGGGTGGAGGAGACTTTAACAACGAAGAGTTGTCTTTGGTCTCAACATCATTCGGAAGGTTGGAGTTCGACCGGTTCGGTCTATTCGATTCCCCATTTCCGGTTCTGGATTTGTTTGGAGCCAAGTTCAAGCCGCTGGACCCCGTTGGATCGGGACGCAGGTTGTCGGACGGAGAGCGATCGTAGGGCAATGACGAGCGAGCAGCTTGTGCGAGCTGAAGTTTTGCTTGAAGTTCGGCATTGGTCCGCTTCAAGTCTTCGACTTCAAACTCGAGAGCGCGGTATTCCGCATCAAACTCGTAAACGATGTCTTCAAGCGAGCGGATTTCGCTAGCCATATGTTCAACGTAAAGTTCCGTGAACGCGCGTTGACGGCACCCTGAGCTCGCCAGCATGATCGGTGCGAGCACGAGCCCAATCGCTAGCGTTTTGCCAGCGAGACAAGGGAGCTTCGTTTTGGAATAGGGTGCGATTCTCATCCAGAAATTTTCGGAAATCCGGCCAGAAAAACTCAAGCGAAGGATGGGAGTAGTTCATCTCGCCGTCACGCGTCAAGGTGAAACGGGCTCAATTGAGTGTTTTGAGGAAAGAACAGGGCAAAGAGCGACGCAGTAGCGTATTGCTAGCATCCATAGGCTGGAGTGAGCATGGCGAGTTTTCGAGCTCGATGGATTGCTAGCCAATCAATTCCATGGGGCGCTCGCTTAGGTTCCTGCGGTCTAGGTAAACTTTTCCGAAAGGGAGGATTTTTTCTTTAGGGGGATTTGGTTGGTTGCCGAAAAAGGAGGTGGGGTAGGGACGGAGTGCACGCGAAGCATATGCGACAGAAGAAACCATGATCCATCCAATGACTTTTCGCCCTTTGTCCACGCAAAACTTTCTGCGAGCGAACACCGCATGCGGTGCGGTCACTGTCATGGTGCTTATTTGCGTTTCGAGTGGTTGTGCAACCCTGATCGGGAAAGGCAAAACGCCTCTCGACAACATCGATACGACATCGTTGAAGAAGGAAGGGTACACCTTAGGTAGCCATGGTGTTATGCAACCACTACCAACTGAGGAAGGCAAGCCGTCGATCGTGTTGGAGGTGATCGATGGCAAGCGGCATTTTGAAAAGGTGCCGCTAAATCCTGGTCAGCCCATGTTCGTTGCGGATCTCGTCCGTGATGCGAAGCTCTACAGTAAGATAGGACGTATCCAGGTTAAAATCTTGCGTCCTAATGGTACGGGCGCTCCGGTTCGGTTGGATGTAGACTTTGATGATTCTGGCAAGCAAGTCATGGAAGGAATGAATTACTCATTGCGACCCGGCGATCACGTGGTTGTCGTGCGAGATGAGCGTTCGATGCTCAATCGATTGTTAGGTGGTAGCGTCTTCGCTTTATCAAAGTAGTGTTCGATGCTCGATTCCTTTCTGAGTGTTGCGACGGCGGTCACCGGAGTCTTTCTGGTGATGTCGATGGGCGGATTGGCTCGTCACTGGAAATGGTTTACGAGCGAAGTGGATAAATCGTTGGCGGGGTTTACGTCCAACGTACTTATGCCTTCTCTGTTTTTTTCTAGGATTATGTCGGATAACCGACTTTCGATGCACTTGGATGCATGGTTGCCGGTTCTTTACGGATTCTTTGGTACAGCAGCTAGTTTGATCTTTGCTCGGTTCGTCGTGGGGCTCGCCGGTCCATGGTTTGGACTGAAGAGCGATTCGCAGAAGCGGACGTTTTCCCTCTGCAATGGTATCAATAATTATGGCTATTTGCCGCTTCCTCTCGCGGATGTCTTTTTCCCCGCGTGCGTGGTTCCATTGATGATTCATAACGTCGGCGTTGATTTGGCGTTATGGAGTGTTGGGCTGTACATCATTTCAGGTTCAGGAATTAAGAACTCTTGGAAGCGTATTGTGTTTAGTCCCCCGCTGATGTCGGTTGGACTGGCGGTAGCATTGCGACAGACAGGATGGGATGCGTGGGTTCCTGGACCGTTTATGTACATGTGCCAGCAGTTGGGACGCTGCTCGGTTCCGATGGCTTTGGTCCTTGGGGGAGCGATTATTTATGACTATGCGAGTCGTTTTCAGATCGCGACCGCTTGGAGACCGCTGGTGTTCGCATTGCTCTTGCGATTGATGCTGTTACCACTGTTCTTACTGGCCTTGGCCAAATGGACGACTGATAATGACGAATTGAAGCAAGTCCTTTTGTTGCAAGCGTCGATGCCAGCGGGCACTTTCCCTATCGTGATGACCCGGCTCTACAACCAAGACGTTGAAACAGCTTGGATTGTCGTCGTTGGTACTTCCGTGGTCGGGTTGCTATCGATTCCGATTTGGATGGCGATCGCCAAGCAATTCCTTGGATTTGGATAAATCCCGGTTCCAATTCGATTCTAGTACAGCGATGCGAGAATCGACGGACAGATCGTCGATGGCATGGACGATGACTACGCAGACGCTAAGACTACGCAGACGCTAACGAAGCTTGAATCGCCGCGACGATCCCAGCGGCTTTGGTCCACGTTTCTTCTTCTTCCAGTTCCGGAATGCTGTCGGCGACGATCCCACCTCCCACTTGGAACTGCCACCATCCCCTGGAGGCAGTGAGTGTGCGAATCAGGATATTCCAATCCATGTGGCCGTTAGTACTCGCGTAACCGAGTGAGCCGCAGTATGGTCCTCGGACCGTTGGTTCCAATTCCGCGACGATCTCCATTGCGCGAACTTTGGGTGCACCTGTGATACTTCCGCCCGGAAACACGGCGCTGATGAGATCGCCGAAGCTGGCATTCGATCGGAGTTTGGCACGGATCGAACTGACCATATGGAGCACAAATGGAAAGGTCTCGATCGAGCATAGTTGATCAACGCTTAGCGAATCGATATCGGCGATCCGTGAAAGATCGTTTCGCAGCAAGTCGACAATCATGATGTTTTCTGAGCGATCTTTGGGCGAGGACTGCAATTCAATTGCCAATTCGCGATCTCGAGTAGGGTCTCCAGTGCGACGGCGAGTACCCTTGATGGGACGCGTCTCGACCCAGCCTTCTTGGACTCGGAGGAATCGTTCAGGCGATGCGCTGATGATTTGAGCGACTCCCATATCGAAGAATGATGCAAAGGGAGCTGCGTTGACACATCGGAGTTGTCGATATAGCGATTGAGAGTCGCAGCGGGCCGGGCAGAGTAAACGCTGAGACAGGTTGACTTGGAAGATATCCCCGGCGTGAATGTACTCAATGGCTTTCCGCACTGCGTCGCGATAACCGTGGCTATCGAAATTCCCAAGCCATCCGCCACCGAGTCGCGTTTCAAATTGAGGAGCTGTTAGGCCATGGGCCATGGCATGGAAATTCGCGCCGAGTTTGGGGCGTTCTTTGGAGGGAGGCTGGTCGTTGAGAAGTTTCAGAAATCGGTCGGCTCGTTGTTTGGCGCGAAGTGTCCTTGAGCGGGCGTGTGCGGCTTCGTGCGAGCCGTTTTGGGGGAACCCATGGTCGAGGAAGCCTTGGGAAATCAACCAACATTGCTCGGTTTTGTGATCCCAAGCCAGCACGACGTCGTACAGTCCCAAGACTGCAAGTGGCAAGCCGAATTCGTCGTGGCTTGCGGGCGAGATTCGTTCGAAACACGTACCAAATTCGTATGCCATGTAGCCCGCGACTCCACCTTGGAATGGCGGAAGGCCATCGATGTTGGCAGTTGCATACCTCTCCAACCAACGCTCTGCTTTTGCAAGCGGATCCGCGGTTGGACGCTCGATACGAACAACTTCAACCGGATCAGCGGCGAGGAAGCTGTATCGGCTCTGCGGATCGGGTCTCAATGCGCTATCGAGCCAAATGCAGTACGGCAAATGGGAAAGACGCTCGAATGCGCGGTCAGGTGTGCATTCGAGCGGTAACTCGACAACGGTGGGTGAGAACTCGCCGTGAGGCGAGTTGTTAACGCTGGACGACAATGGCGTAGCTAGTGATTGCGTAGCTAGTAATGGAGTGCGTGGGTCCCGGTCAGAGACTCACTTCGAGTAACGAGTATTATTGAGAGCCTATCCGAAAACCCCGAAAACCGCGGCTAACGCCGAGGAGGCCTATGGTATTCAGATCTGGTTTTAGTGGTGGTGATGGTCGTCTTTGAGGAGAACCGATTCCTTTTTCCCATCAATCGTGACGACGAGTTTGGCTTGCACACCCTTTGGATCATCGCCGCTGGCGCCCACCAGAGTAAGGAGTTCTTGGTCTTTTGCTTCGAAGATTGAACCAGCAATTTTCGCCGATTCGAGGGGGGCTAGTTTGAAACTTTTCTCCGTTCCACCGGAGGTTACCAACACGTCGACCGATTCTACCTTTGCGCCGGCACTCACCAATTCCTCGAAGTAAACCGTGATTGTGTGCGCGTCATCATCGTGGGCCCACTCAAAGTGCGTGGTTGGGCTAGTGTCGAAATGAGCGACATGTCCACCGTGGGGACCATGCTCGGGATGATCATGTTTTTCTTCTTTATGATCATGGTCATGGTCGTGGTCGTGGTCGTGGTCGTGGTCGTGGTCGTGGTCGTGTGCGGCCGTGCCACCATTGGGAGCCTTGACTGGCTTTTTCACATCGCAGCCAAGCCAAAGGGATGTGGAAACTACAAGGGACAAAACAAGGAACTTTCGAAGGTTCATCGGGATAAATCCTGCGATATCGCGGGTGAAATGGTGGAATATTGGGAGGTGCCATTTTCGGGCAGCTAAAAAGCTCAAGGCAGTTACGAAATTGGACCCCATCTGGAAGAGTTACGCAAGGCGGACCGAATGGTTCTGGTTTCTGGGGATCGGTTCGCGGTTTTGTGCTGGTTGGTTTTAGTGTCTCAGGCTAGGAAGAGTAATTTCCCGTCAAAAACGCGGTAGAGTAAATGGGAGGGGATGAACCGAAGCGGGCCCCACGTGTCCATATAAAAAGAGCGATTTGACCGACGTCACTTCCCTTTGGTTTCTTGATTCCAGCCTGAAACTACCGTGGTACTGGTCGATGCGGGCCACCTAGGAAAAACCTTCGAGCTATAATTCAGATGGTTTAACCTGGATGAACCCCAGGCTACCAAAATACGGCACATCCCTCAAATTAGGAGCAACCAATCCCAGTGCAAACGCACGATCGATCCCAAAGCCTGGCCAGTGAAAAATGTGTACTCGCTCGTTTGATTCTGCCAAATGATTTCACGACGGAGGATCCGTTTGATGAACTGCGCGGATTGGCACAAACGGCTGGGATCGAGGTGGTTGGTACCGTTTATCAAAAGCGGGAGCAACCGGACCAATCGACCTATTTGGGGAAAGGGAAGGTCGCCGAATTGGAGCGATTGCTTGAGATGGCCGGGGCCGACGTGGTTGCGTTCGATAACGATTTAACGCCCGCACAGACTCGGAATTTGGAAAAAGCGCTTTCCGTCAAGGTGATCGACCGCTCGGAATTGATCCTCGATATCTTCGCGACGAATGCGCGAACACATGAGGCTCGGTTGGCGGTCGAACTGGCGCAGTTGGAGTATTCGCTACCCCGCTTGAAACGCATGTGGACCCACCTTTCTCGTCAAACGATGGGTGTAGGCATGCGAGGTCCTGGGGAAAAGCAATTGGAAGTCGACCGACGGTTGGCAGAGAAAAGAATCCATGATTTGCGATCGGATCTGGTCAAAGTGGAGCGACGTAAATCGCGCGAGGTCGCGTCTCGTCACGACACATTCTGTGTTTCCATCGTAGGATACACCAATGCCGGAAAAAGCACGTTGATGAATACGTTGACCGGTGCCGATGTCGAGGCGGCTGACAAGCTCTTTGCGACGTTGGACACACGCACTCGCCGTTGGAGGTTGCCTGGATGGGGCCCGATTCTGCTAAGCGACACCGTCGGTTTCATCCGCGATTTGCCGCACCATTTGATCGCGAGTTTCCGAGCAACGCTCGAAGAAGCTCGCCAAGCGGATTTGCTTCTGCATGTCGCCGATGCGAGCAACCCATCAGTGCTGCATCAGATTTCGTCGGTGTACAAAGTGCTCAAGGACCTAGGGATCGATGAGAAGGATACGCTTTTGATCCTCAATAAATCGGACTGCGAGGGAGCGAGCGAACGCATTCAGTTGGTCCGAGAACGTTACCCGAACGCGATCGCCATTTCGGCCCGTTCGGGAGAAGGTCTTGGCGCTCTGGCTATGGGTGTTAGCGATGCACTTACCGCCGGTTTTGTCGAGTTGGAGCTGAAGTTACCTATCCAAGATGGAAAAACCATCTCATGGTTGGCTTCGCATGCCGAGGTTCTCTCCAAGCAATACAACGATGATCATGCGGTAGTTCATTGCCGCATGCCTATCGGTGCGGCTGGCAAGTTGGCTGGGCAAGGGATCGAGATGCGGGTGTTGTCAGGCAAGTTACCGGAACCTGCTAAACGCGGACTGCCCGATGCCGCTACGTATCTGCCCCTTGAGGATTCTGCGTTCCACTCTTACGGCGCGTCCAACACGGGTGATTCGAGTATGGGTGATCTGGGCTCGATGGTCCATGAGGCCGATAAGACTTCTTAGGGTTGCGAGTCTATTTTGGCGAAACGAAACCTCAAAGGCATGCGAGTTGTCGTGACCGGTGCATCGAGCGGCATTGGGTACCAACTCGCTCTTCAACTGGTTCGTGCTGGTGCCAAGGTGCTGGTGACCGCTCGGCGCGAAGAGAAGTTGGATCAGTTGATCGCCGAATCAATCAACGGAGTACCCGATGGAGCGACCTTCATTCGCGCACTGCCTGGCGATTTGACCGATCCTTCGCACCGCGCGGCGATAGTGGCTTGGTGCGATCGTGAATGGGGTGGCATCGACACGCTTGTTAACAACGCGGGCGCAGGAGCCATAGGGCCATTTGCCGAAGCATCAGCAGATCGATTGCGGCGAGTTATGGAAATCGACTTTTTCGCCCCTGTTGAGTTGACACGGATTTGTTTGCCTCTTTTGCTCAAGGGGATTCGACCAGCGGTGCTCAATATCGGGTCCGTGCTCGGGCATCGGGCTGTCCCTGACAAGAGCGAATACTGCGCTGCCAAATTTGCGATGCGGGGTTGGTCGGAATCGATTCGAGTGGAACTGGCACCGCTCCGCGTCGAGGTGCTCATGGTCAGTCCAAGCACCACGAGGAGCGAGTTCTTCGATGCATTGATGGATACCAGCCCTGATACCAAGAGCCGTTCTCTGGGAAGCATGTCCCCGAAGCGTGTCGCTCAATTGGCAATCCGGGCCTTGGTGAGGAGCAAGCGCGATATGATTCTCAGCGTCGGTGGGAAAGCGTTGGTCTGGTTGGCTAGGTTCTTTCCGTATTTGACCGATCGCATTTTGACGCGAACCAACGACGGCGATTCACTTACCAAAGCTGACCGCTAAAGATAGTTAAGGCCATAAAAAAAGCACCGCGTGATGCGGTGCTTTTCATGAGGTTCTGGATGTCCTGCGGTTGCGAGGCAACCACGGGCGATCCGATCGCGATTACTGGAACCAGCTATCGCTGTTGTTCCATTGAGCGGCTTTGCTTCGCGCTGCGGCTACTGTATCGTTTTCGGTCGTTGTGGTAGCGACGTGCCATGATTCGATCATCACTCCACCGCTTGCGGAGACCAAGAGTCCTTGAACGGTTTGCAAGAAACTGACTTGTGGATCGAGCGAGGTCGGAATTGCGAACTTGGTGGTTTCCACTGTCGCGCGATCGCCGAGGATCCCTGACAAATCGCATCCGGATTGGGATTGCAGATTTTGGCCTTCGATAACGGCTGCGATCACACAAAGGTCCATCACGTTTCTCAAGTCACCGAACACTGTGTCGACCTTGGCGAGTTCATCGATCTTCTTGGTGAAGAGGTCTGCCCATTTCTTAGCAACCGCGTCGACTTTGCCCAGTTGCTTTGCGGTACCATTCTGGTCATAGGCTTCTTGCTCGGTAAGTGTCTTGATGCCTGGTCCGCTGACCTTCCAGGCAAGGCGATCGCGGCTGTGTGCAATCGACTCGTAGTCGCATGCCATCCACCATCGGTTTTGGAGTTGGGTCGATGCGTTGGATCGGCTTTGGATCATCTCCAGGTAGCTAGGTAGACCCTTCACCGGTGCTTGAGCCAAGTTCATGCCGTAGAGTTTCATGCGGTAGTCGGCAGCCAGAATGACGCGAGCCATGTGGCTGTCCGAAGGAATGCCGGTCAGCTTGATTTGCTGTGGGCCAAAAGCTTCCGCGAGCAAGGGGACCAATTGCTGTGGGTTCGCGTTCGAACCGATATTGCTGATGAGTTGGTTCAAGCGACGGACGCCTTGTTCGGTCGGTTCGATGGAAACCGATACTGGTGTTTGGCGGGCACTCGATACATAACGGAACGCGGTCAGCAAGTCGTCGAGATAGACAATCGGCTTCCCGGATACCTTACCAACGACAGCTCCAGACGGTCCGACTTGCCATGGTTCGGCTGGTCCGCCGATCACAATGTCTTGGCGCTCTGGATACACAAAGACGTACTGAACTCGAGTCAAACCGCCGAGGTAGAGAACTTCTTCCGGCAGTTGGGTGTTGGACCGGACGGACTCGAGCACCATCTCTTGGATCTTCTTCAAAGAGATCATTCGAAGATCGGTTGGTTTGGCCAAATCACCTTGGGCCCCAACCATCTGAACTCGCATCTGCTCGAGAAGCTCATTCTGTTCTTCCTGGGTCGCCGTGCGGAGGACGCCGTCAGTATCGATTCGCACCCCACCGACGACCCCGCCGAATCCGCCTCGACCGGGAAAGAATTGGGCTTGGGCTGTTTGGAGATGCACGGCGCATGCAACGCAAACAAAGACCAGCATCCGGGTCCACCGAGAACTCGGTATGGCTAAAGCTTGAAATCGCATGTGCGTTACTCCATTAGTTTGAGAGAAGTTTGTGCTACGATGGAAGGGGGAAAAACCCCACCATTCCTCCTCCAGTTTATTTCACTCGTCCCGCGATGCAACCAAACAGACGGTCCGCTTACCTCATTATTCGCCAAGGAAATCGGTGGACGGACGTGTTTCGTCTGGAAAATGGCCGTTCCCTGGTGATTGGAAGGGCTTCTTCCAATGAAATCCCGGTGGCGGACGAGCGGGCAAGCCGTCGTCACGCGGAGGTTTTTTTCCAAAATCAGGATTGGTTTGTACGGGATTTAGGCTCCCGAAACGGGACAACCGTGGACGGTGAGAAGATCGATGGCCCGAGAATCTTGGCTCCCGGCAACCAAATCGCCGTCGCTTCCTGCCGCATGACTTTCGTCCATTCCCTAGAGGATTTTGTCCCACCACCCCCCGACGGCGAACCAGGAAGCGCTGGAAATCCAGCTCAGACGCAATCCGATATCGCCCCCGCCATTACCCATCGACAGTCGAAGGCGGCGTTGCTGGAGTCTCGCGTATTCGATGATGAAATTGCCCAAGGTGCAACCATTGGAAAGTCGCCCGATGCTAAGCCTCGCGCGAACGCTGGTGGCGAACTTTCTGAAAACGCTAACAAACCTACAACGGCCCCAAGGGGAGAAACGCAGGGAGCACAACCGCCGGTAGCGGTTGAATTATTGCAGTTGGCATTCGAACTCGCACAACAAACCTCCATTTCCGAGGCCTGCGATCTGGCGCTTCGACGCTTATTGCAAACCGTTGGCTGTAGTGCCGGCGGAGTATTGCGATTGGGGTCTGGAGATAGCGACTCCGTTGCGACTACGAAAAAGTCCAAGAAGCACAGCGCTGCAACCTCGGAGCAACCAAACGCCGATCCGGCATTGGTGGTGCTCGCTGCGCATGAGAATAGCGGACGGGCTTACCATCCGGTGTCCGAGACAATCCTAGGCACTCTCAAGCGCGACCCGTCAGCATTGCTCGCGCGCAACATCGCCACCGATGAAGAGCTATTGGGGCAAGACGGGAATGCGTCGAGCCATGTTCTGAACACATCCAGTGTCATCGTCGCACCCTTGCGGATCGATGGCTCCCTTTTTGGATTGCTCCATCTTTATTCCCGTCGCGGTGAGCCGGATCTGACACCAGATGATCTCGAGGTTTCGCTTGCGATTGCGGATGTGCTGGCCGTTTCGCTGAAGAACCTTCTCAAGCAACAGACGCTAGAAACCAAGTTGACCTCGGCCGAGGGGCGGTTGGATGAATTGGAAAAAAGGATCGGGCACGGTGATTGGGTCGGAAATTCTGAAAGCATGAAGCGTTTGCGGGAGCAAGTTGCTCGCGTGGCACCAACCCAAGCCACTATCTTGATTCGCGGAGAGAGCGGGGCGGGAAAAGAACTCGTAGCCCGCGCTATTCATGATCGCAGTCCGCGCGCTTCTGGCCCATTCATTGCTATCAACTGCGCTGCATTGACCCCAACACTCCTCGAAAGCGAACTCTTCGGGCACGAGAAAGGGGCGTTCACCGGTGCTACCGATCGCAAGCTAGGTAAATTCGAGTTGGCGAACGAAGGTACATTGATGCTCGATGAACTTGGAGAAATGAGTTTGGAGATCCAAGCGAAATTCTTACGGGTGCTCGAGGGACAAGCGTTTGAACGCGTAGGAGGAGGTAAACCAGTTCGAGTCGATGTACGTGTTATTGCAGCCACCAATCGGGATCTCGAACAAGCCGTCAAGGACGGTGACTTTCGATCGGATCTCTACTTTCGTTTGCGTGTGATCGAGTTGCGCGTACCGTCGCTTCGGCAACGAGTGGATGACATCCTGCCCCTCGCGGAGTTTTTTCTCAAGCAGTTCCGAAATCAATCGGGGCATGGGCCGCGAGGTTTCAGTTCGAGGGCCCAAAAAGCGATGCTCGAATATCACTGGCCAGGAAATGTTCGTGAATTGAAAAACTGCATCGAGCGAGCATTTGTCCTCGCACCGGGGGAACTCGCTGAACCCGAGGATCTAGCATTGTCCTACCTCCAAGTTCCAGGTGCGAGCCATGTTGAGCATTCGGAAGCGACTCATGAATATCGAGAACGCACTCTTGAAGAAATTGAGAGCGAGCACATCCAAGCAACGTTGAAGCACACGGGGGGGCAGAAAAATCGAGCGGCAGCGATCCTCGGGATTGAGCGCTCCACTCTAGACCGCAAACTAAAGAAACTCGGGGATAATCCCGCTGTCTAGTTGGATGCCAGAGGGCTGATTTGCTGTCTATGGTTGCTCGCTATTTTTGCTTTCTATGCGAGCATTTGCGAGAATCAACATGGTGCCAAGAGGCCTATCTTATCCAGTTTGACAGCTTCTCAGACTTCCACTTGATTCCTCTCCCTGAGAACTCTATACGCTCTGCATGGAACAAGGCCCGAAGGATTCGGGTGAGGTGTTTTTAGACCAGGATGGCCATGATCTCATTTCGAAGATCACATCGCAAAAAAGTGCAGATTGATGTCGATTGGTTGTTGGGGCCTGCCCCGACCGCACCGATCGCGTCAGAGCCTGCTCATGCCCGGAAATCTGGTCGTCATCGAACGTCCAAAGTCGAGGTTAGCGGTGCGTCGAATGTGACGGAGCAAGCTACCAGTTCCAAAGCGCTGAACCCAAAGCGGGCAAGGTGGAGCGGTTTCCTATTTATTGCGAGTCTGATCGGTGTCAGTGGTGCGGTTGCGTTCAATTGGGATGCACTGTCGAAACAAGTCCTATGTTGGGAGTGGAATCGACTGCTACAACTTCCAGATACCAACGAGGAAACCCTCGAGGCTATCGTAGCTCTAAGCGAAACAGCTCATGATTCAAATCGAATCCTCGTCGGTCAATTGGGGCAATCCGATACGACTCGTCGGGCGGTCGCCTTTCAAATCCTGAAGGATCGCGTCGATCGACTCCCGGCAAATCCGTCTGCGAATGCGCAGCGGATTGCGCTGAGTCAGCTTTTGCAGACGCTTTCCGCCGATGACCGCGAGTTGGTTATGATGCGAGGAGTCCTCGCATCGAGATTGTTGGCTGGATTTGGGGAAGAGGTACGTGGAGATGCTCCCGTTCGCCAAAGCTTGAACCAATGGATCGCGGCTTCGTCGATGGCAGACCCGTTACCGATATCGTCGTCGGGAAGATCCGCACCGACAAAGATTCGTTTATCAGATGATGATTACCCACCGGTGGTTTCAGCGTCTTCGGTTCCATCGCCATCGATGTCTTCGCCAGTTGCACCTGGGGTTGGGGCGGTTGGTCCCGGGGCGGCGTCGATGGGAAACCGTTTGCGACAAACGGCCGATAATAATCCACCTGTTCCGTCCCTTCCTAGGACAATGACGCTCGGCGAAAGCGATTTAAAAGAAACCTCGGGCGCGGAGATTGTGAGTGCATCGACACAAGCAACCAGTCGTCCGCGGCGTGAGGATGGAGGTTCGTCGCGTCGACTAAGCGACTCACGAGGCCCCGAGCCCATGCAATTGGTAGCCTCACAAAAATCTAGCTCACCGCGATTGGAGCCTGCGAAGGTCGGTCTCGCTTTCGAATCACCAAAAGGCACAACCGCATCCTTGATCGATCTCGCATCGGACGATGACGATTCGGTGGATACAAGAATGGCTGCATCGAAATCGGTTGTAGAGATCGCTCCGAATCCTGTGTCGAGCGATGAAGATTCCGACGAGCCTACGCTGCGAGGGATTCGGAAACTGCCTCAAGACAAATTGCTGCGACTGCTTGAGAGCCGGCAGGACCGCATGGTCACTCAAGCTGCCCAGGAATTGCAACGTCGAGGCGTACAGCCCGAGCATTTGGAACTGGGTTTGGAATTGGCTCGTGGTTCCGTTGCTGAACGATTGCAAGCGATGGATACACTGGTGCGTGTGGCAGGATTGAATCCGGTCCCATGGCTCGTATGGATGGCAGAATCTTCAGACCGCGAAGTACGCCTTCGCGCTGTGAGCCTGCTTGGGGCCACTGCGGACGAGGAAGCATTGCAGAAACTGCGTCAATTAAAGAATAAAGAGTCTGACAACCGTGTCGCGGAGCAAATCAATCAAGTGCTTCTAGCAGCGGATTCAGCGCGATCGAACCATCGCTAAAACGAGGACTCAGGAAAAGGATTTTCAACCATGAGTACAAAGCTGAATGCAAGCCGTTTAGACGAAATGCGAGCCAGGGTTGCGTTGTACGTTTCCTTGAAAGCGTTGCGGTTTCTCATGGCGTTCGTTGCTACATCATCTATACCTGCTATGGCAGGCGACAAAGGGGATATTAAAAAGCCTACCCCAAACAAAACTCAAAAATCAGTAGCTCCCGAAGCCAAAACCCCCGAAGCCAAAACTTCCGAAGCCAAAACTTCCGAAGCCAAGACTTACGAAAAGGCGATGGTGCGATTCGTGCACAGTCCACGAGCGACGGTACGATGCGGACCGGGTGAACAGTACTACTCAACCGTTGTGCTCAACAAAGGGCAGTCGCTCGAAGTCTACATCGAGACAGCAGATGGTTGGTCCGGAGTACGTCCTCCTGAAGGGAGCCATAATTGGATTCCTGCCGACTGCGTATACTTGCTCCCCGGTGCCCGCGCCGCCGAGGTGTCGGTTGAAAAGGTGGCGGCATGGGTTGGCAGTAGCACGACTAAAAACGAGCAACTGCTTTACCAGACCGAGTTGGTAAAAGGTCAATCCGTTTCGATCTTGGGAGAAGCGTATCGCGGGCAGGAAGACGAGAAGAAGCTTTGGTTCAAGATCGCTCCACCCCAGGGAGAATTTCGATGGGTGCGGAGCAGCTCGCTGAGCGTGGAAACCGTACCAGCAGAATCCAGCCGAATCGCTTCTGAAAATGGGGTTGGTCCAGCGCCAAAGAGCAGCGAGAACCAGATAGATCGATCGGTGAAGCAAGCCGGATATCAGGCACCGCCTCAAGGGAGTAGCGATAACGCATCTGGCTCGGCATCAGGCGAGTTGGTTTGGTCGGATGAATCTGAGCAACTCGAGAAAGTGGATCGCGAGATTCGACGCGAGCAGCAACAGATCGAAAACGAAATGCAACAATCGGGAATCTATCTCGGAGACCGAAACAAGTCCGGTTCGCGTACAGGAGTATCAACAGCGAAACGAGGTAGCGCCAAGGGTGCGAATGGGTCCCCTCAATCGCTGGTGAGGAGCGGTTCAAGTTCTGTCCAAAAAGCTAGTGGCTCGACCAAGAAAGCTGTTGATCCACATTCGCTTGACGAAAAGCATTGGCGGGCGATGCAGCAATCGAAAGCTGGCGGGCAGAATGTAGTGAACTCGGAAACTGGTCCCATGGATAACGTGTTGGGACTTTTAGGACTGAGTGTTGTCGATGTCAGTCCCAATGCCGGTCACGCGAGAAATATGAGTGGACGTAGCGGTCGTGGAGATGCCCGACCTGCTCCCTATCCTGATCGCAACAGTGGAGCTTACGCAGGATATGGGGCGACCAATTATGGGACGACTCCATTTGGTTCGAGCCGAATAGACCGTCTTCCACGACCACCTCGCCGATCAATGGGTGGAGAATACTATGCTGGTGGTTCCACCAATGGCATCGGATCGACGGGTGGTTTATTCAGCGATCTAATCAATTCCAAAGAGCCACTTTTCGGTGGAGCAGGAAACGATATCCAGACGGTGTCGGGTGCGGTAGCTCCGGGTGCGGGAGTTGCTGTGGCTGATTATCGCAATCAATCGAACCCGACGATGTCGGACGTGGCTTACGATCAACCCGATCGGTTTCAAACTCCCCAGGTCCAAGACGCGCTGGTCCAGCTTTCTGCAATGGTGAGCAAACCTACCGCGGAGTGGAACCTCGCCCCCTTGAGAAACGCGGCTAGCACGTGGGTGGAACAAGGTGCAACACCGTTGGTCCGAGGTGAGGCGCGACTGCTGCTCGAGCGTATCGAACGATTTGAATCGATTCGCCAGCGTACTATTGCACTCAACGGTGTTGGTGCTGCGTCTGCGAATGCAGCGGCACCAAATGCGGCTTTTCCAAGTGATCTTTCCTTGTCCAGTACAAATGGGAACATTGTTGCTCCTACTGCCCCCTACACCGAAGCAGTTCCTCTGCGTGCAGCTGAATCTGCTTCCGAGATTTCTGGCTGGCTGGTTGGAGTCCATACGACAGTCCAGGGGCAACCAGAGTTTGCGTTGACCGATGATGCGGGCAATGTCCTTGCCTATGTCCGTGGGACCACAGGCCTTAATCTACGGCGATACCTGCAACAACCCGTCACTGTCTACGGCGTTAAGGGCTACATCCCTAACCTCGCAGCCAAGCAAATCGTAGCTGATCGAGTTGTACGGCTTAAATAATCAAGAGCACGCGGTTGCATCATCCGCGTTACAGAACATCGGTCAGCCCTATGGCTTCGCGGGGTTCGTGGGACGGAAATGATTGGTAATGGTTCGCACGTCCGCTTCGTTGAGCGCGCGGTCGAAGATCATCAATTCGTCGAAGTCGCCGATGTACTCGATACCGATCATGATGGCGGTTTTGCTGTTATCCCATGTGAATTTCATGGGGCTTTCGATGCTTCCTTGGGATTTGCCATCGATAAAGAGAGTCGCTTTCGCATTGGACGTGTCGGTAGAATTTACGCCCGAGATTGAAAATGCAACGTGGGTCCATGCCTGACGCGTGAAACTGGGTTTCTTGACGGTGACCATGGGGCGGCGTTCAATCGGCCATTTCTCCCAAGGCGTATTCTCTGGATTCCAAAACTTCAAATCGGAAAAGACACCGAGGCGGAAGTCACGTGGTAGGTCTTTGTCAAAGTCGACAAACATCGCCCCATCGTTCCAAGCTTTTTCGGTGATTTGGATAGGGTCGCAATACCCGGGCTTGAGATCGTTGTCCGGATCCAATCGCATCCAAAAGCTGACGGTCCCCGACCAGTCCGCCCCCATCGGGTGCATCGCTTCCCCTTTGAACGAAAGGACCTGTGGAGATTTGTCAGAGAAGCGGAGGAATCCTTGCGACACCCCACCTACTTCTACGATCGACACGTCCTTGCGTTGGATCCCGGGAATCCATTCTTTGCGCTGCAACGATTCATTGGTGTAGATTCGGCCGTCCCCTACGGAACGAAGTGCGTCGCCGTTTCGATTGAAGTCGCAGGAAAACTTCAGCGAGTCTTTAAGTAATCCGTAATAGGCGTCTTCGTTTTTAACCTTGGCAGCAATATCTTGAGGTATTTCCTTCTTGGTGATGCCTTTATCCTGTCCGAGTGTCACGGTTGCAAAGCACACGAGGAGGATTAAAACGGCCATTATTTGGGTGGGCAAGGGAGAGTTATCCATATTCGAATTGATCCAGGAATTCATGGAGCAGAAATTGGAAAGTGTATTTAAAGGTTGGTAAGCGACATGATGAGCTTGTCGATTTGTTGATCGAGTGATCCGATGGAGCCGTTGTTATCGATTACATCGGTAGCACTCCGGCGTTTTTGCTCGATGGGGAGTTGCGCTGCTTCACGATCTCGAAATTGGTTGCTCGTCCAACCTCTGGCTATGGCTCTCGCGAGTCGAAGTTCTTCGGCGGTGTCGACGAAGAGGATGCGATCGCAGCGTTTGTTCCATCCCGATTCTATCAGGAGAGGCACATCGAGCACCACAATCTTGGGTGGCTCGTTCGGAGAAATCGATTGTTGGATCGATTCGAGTCGCTCTGCGATTCGGGCTCGGATGCGCGGATGCACGATGCTTTCCAGGACACGCCGGTTCTCGGTTGCGGGGGGGGCGTTTCCGAAAACGAGTTGTGCCACTCGCACCCGATCGATCTCACCAGTTTCCTTAGAGAGGATCTCATTTCCGAAGTGTTGGATCAAGCGATCTCGGATGTCGGGCTCGCGCAGAACTTCATGGCCGATTGTGTCGGCGTGGATAACATGGGCACCGCGCGCTTCGAGTCGACGGGTCACTTCGCTTTTGCCGCTGGCGACTCCGCCCAGGATCCCGACGACCACAGATCGTTTCATAGTGGTTCGCACTCCGCCCAGTTGTTTCCTGCTTTGACGTCGACCTTCAACGGTACCTTGAGAGGCATAACGCGGGTCATTTCTTCCCGGACCAAACCTGCGAGTGTATCGACTCCCTCCGGCGCGACTTCGAAAACCAGCTCATCGTGAATTTGTAGGAGCATGTTCGCAGGCAATGGGGTTTGACGCAGACGTTTCGCGATGCTGATCATCGCCATTTTGATCATGTCTGCCGCGGATCCTTGGATGACAGTATTGACGGCCATTCGCTCCGGTTCGAGCAGTTGTTTTTTCTTTTGTTCATCGAGCGTTGCAAAGTCCCGAATTCCTTTGAGGTATCGCTTGCGTCCCGACATGGTCGCCACAAATCCGCGAGCCCTGCAATCGATCAACGTCGAAGCGATAAACTCGCGAACCTTGGGATAGCGAGCGAAGTATTCGTCGATAAAGTCGCTCGCTTCGGTTCGAGATATCCCGAGTCCTTTTGCGAGTCCGAAGGGACTTTGTCCGTAGAGGATGCCAAAGCTGACGGCTTTCGCGCTCCGTCGCATGGCAGAGTTAACTTCGGCCAGCGGCACGCCGTGGACTTGGGCCGCGACACTGGTATGAATGTCGAGGTCCTTTTCAAATGCTTCGCAGAGATTGGGATCACCGCAGCAATGGGCGAGCACTCGCAGTTCGATCTGCGAGTAATCCGCTGTCAACAATTTCCATTCAGGATTTCCTGCAACGAAGGCGGATCGAATGGAGCGCCCTTCGGGGGTTCGAATGGGGATATTCTGGAGGTTTGGTTCGATGCTACTCAGCCGACCGGTAGCCGCTGTGTCTTGTCGGAACGACGTATGGACTCGCCCTGTGACGGGGCTGACCAACCGAGGTAACGCTTCGACATAGGTACTCAGCAATTTCGCCAGTTGCCGATACTCGACAATTTTGGCGGGTAGTGGGTGTTCTGAGGCTAATTCCTCGAGCACTTCTGCGTCCGTGCTAGGACCTGTTTTTGTCTTTTTGACGACTCGTAGTTGCAGTTTTTCAAAGAGTAGGAAACCGAGTTGCTTGGGACTGTCGGGATTGAACTCCTCACCGGCGATTTCCATGATC
This sequence comes from Pirellula sp., assembly GCA_046318275.1. GTDB lineage: Bacteria > Planctomycetota > Planctomycetia > Pirellulales > Pirellulaceae > JBKCUI01. Next base: position 86,021 of record JBKCUW010000072.1, read on the forward strand.
TGCCGTCGGATGGATTCAAGCTGCGCTGCGAATTGCGATCGAAGTTGCTCGAGTCGCTCCGTGTCAATTTTTATTCCCGTGAACTCCATCGATGCTAGGACGCCGATGAGGGGTAGCTCAAGTTGTTCCATGACGTTGAGGAGCGACTCCGACGTGAGTCTCTCGCGCATGGCGTCGTAGATCTGGATGGGAATGTCGACATCTTCGGCGGCATAGGTCGCGAGTAGATCCAGCGGGACGCGATCCATGGTGATTTGATTGCGGCCAGTGCCGATCAACGATTGGATCGAGATGGTCTCAACACCGAGCCATCGTTTTGCGATATCCCCTAAATCGTGATTGCGACCGCCGGCATCGAGCAGATAGTCTGCGACCATCGTGTCGAAGTTGATGGTATCCACGTTGGTGGTTCCAATGGGCATTCCGTGGCTTTTCAGCACGATCGCATCGAACTTAATGTTCTGTCCAATCCACTGAATCGATTCGTCCGCGAGCAATGGCCCTAGATGTGAGCGTACCGTTTCGAGTGGAAGGCATACCGACGGAGCAGGCGCCAAAATGGGAACGTATGCAGCCCGACCGGGTTCCCAGCATAGACTGATGCCGACGAGTGACGTGTCGCGTGGGCGTGTCGAGGTCGTTTCTGTATCGATTGCGATACGCGCATGTTGCCTTAAGGTCTGGACGAGTTTAGCCAAGTCCTCGTCGGTTTGGATACATTGATAGTGATCAGTGACCAGTCTCGCTGGTTTGCTTTCTCGGACGGTTTGTTCCGTGGCCGTGTGTCCATTTGAAGAGATCGCAAGGAATACGTCCGCGAGACGACGAAAGCCGAGGTCTCGAAAGAGTTTTTCCAGAGCTTCCTTGTCGGCTGAGCGAGGACGCATTTGCGGCCACTCTAAGTCGATGGGACAGTCTTTGCGGAGTCGAACCAAATCTCGACTGAGATAAGCATCGGTACGATGTTCGAGAAGCTTTTCACGCTTTTTGTCCCCTTTGACGAGACCGATATTTTCGTAGATTGCATCCAGCGAGCCGAATTGCTCGAGAAGTTGCTGAGCCGCTTTAGGACCAATCGATGGGACACCGGGCACGTTATCGACCGAATCTCCTACCAACGCTTGAAAGTCGACTACTTGGTCGGGCCGTATATCCCAGGTTTCCTTGAGTTCCTTTGCCCCGAAGACTTCGTTTTTTCTCAGGTTCAGCATCGAAGTCAGCGGCGTGATCAACTGCCTGCAGTCTTTGTCGCTGGTGACCAGAAGAACTCGGGCCCCATACGATTCGGCTTGATCGGCCAGCGTTGCCAAGATGTCGTCGGCCTCGAAGCCAGAGACGGAAATCTTTGGGATACCTAGAATGTCTAAGCTGTCGTGGATCAAACCTATCTGGGCGCGGAGCGCTTCGGGCATTTCGTCGCGATGGGCTTTATACTGATCGTACAACTCATTGCGAAATGTGATGTCCGATTCATCAAAGGCGCAGATCAAGTAATTAGGGTTCCATTGCTGAAGGAGATTCGCGATGTCGCGAAGGAACCCGTGAACGGCGCCGACCTCGAGGCCATGTGGGCTGGTCATCGGGGGCAATGCGTGGAAAACCTGATAAATGAGCGAATGGGAGTCGACTAGTATCACCAAATCGCTAGCTACTGGATGCTTGGCTTGCCCGGCCAGAATTAGATCGGTAGCTGTTGACTGGGTAGCTGTTGACTGGGGCTCGTCGGACGACGATTCCGCCGCCGCGGCGCAATCATCCATTTTCGAGGCTTTGCTCGGTTCGAGGACGGTTTGGTTCGGGCCTTCCCCCATTACGTCGATTCGACCAATGAGCGTTGGTGCGGGTTCACTATTCCCCTGATTACGGGGGCTCTGCACATTGAGCCTTGGCTCATCGTGTCCCTGCCTATCGTGTCCCGGTTCATGGTGTCCCTGCTCGATAAGCCCCTGTTCTGTAAGGCTTTGTTCAAAAAGAGGCAGCGAAGGCTGTTGCGAGGACGAGCGAGCTTTTTTAGGCATTCGGGGAGGGTGGATCGGGGATCTTGGGATAAGGGAGGCTTGGACGCAGTTTTCCAAGCCGTCAGGGTAACCGATCCCGAGCGACCCTCCAAGCTACCGGCGACCAATCGCGATTCCGTCGCGCGGTCGCGGTTTTTGTGGGTTGTAGACCATCATTTGGGAAACATCGATTTGGTAATACCCGCCGTAGGGGGTTTTATGGAGCCTTTTGTCGGACATTCCGATTCGGAAGAGCTCGATCATGTTGATATCTGGAGATCGGCCCGTCTGCATCCGGTACTGGGTGACCAATTCGTTGAGTCGATCCAAGTTTCGTTGGTCCCGGATTTCGCATTGCTTCTCCCAAAGTGCAAGGGAAAGGAGTGCCAGCAGGACGGCTGTCACTAAAGAAGCGGTGGAGAGTAGCAAGCTGCGAAGCAATGGGTGAGACATCATGGTGCGAACAATCGTTACAAGTGGATCCGATAGACATTCTCCGAGAAAAATGGGGCTTTCAAAAAACTAGCTTTCGGATTTCGCCCCAACCAACTTGTTGATGGGGAGAATTCTCCCGTTCTATTCGCATGATGCGCGATCGAACGGTTTTGCCGAATCTGCGGATTAAGGATTCCTGGAAGGATCGTAGGCAGGCTCGCAGGCTCAAACCTATCTCTTCAGCAATAAAAAAACGGGAAGGGGTTTTTCAACCGCTTCCCGTTTGAGAAGTTCAAGTTCTAGGCCATTGTGGCTTAGAGCGAAATATCCAACTGCGATTGCCCTGGTTGAACAGTAACCGTTCGTTCCATGTTCGCCTCAAGGAGTTTCGCATCGATGTTTGCCGGAAGTGGTGCTGATTCCCCCTTGGTCACATAGTAAGCGTACTTGCCTGGTACCAAGTTCCCCGTGAAGCTACCGTCATCCCCGACAGGGAGCACTCCTGGGTGGCCAGCTTGCAAGGGCTGCAGCATCAAGGTGACTCCGCTTAACGGGCTACCGCCCAGGGTTAGTTTTCCCGATACCGCGACGGGTTGATCCATCAGCGGGGCTTTGTAACCGCATCCTGCGAACAATACACAAATCAAAAGCAAACAAAGTCTACACATTCGTATGAGTTCCTACTCTTCAACAGCATAGGTTTGGGCATCGTTACGACCGATCATCCACTTGAGGATGATACCATCCGTATTCGCGGACAGAAAACGTACCGAGTTGTCTCCGAACACCGCATTGGATCCAGAGCCGTGCCATGCGAATGGTTCGTCATTCGGACCGCAGTTATTGACTGACCAGAGGCACTCTGGAGGACCGCCGAGGACTTGGCTGTAGTTATTGATCTTTGCAGTACGTGTTCCAGGCGATACTGCGTTGCTCGGACCAGAGTAACCGTTGGTCACTGCATCTGCGTCAGCCCAAGCGTACATATGTCGCCCAAGCGATGTTCCACCCATCCACCCAACGCTGAACGCAGGGCTGCTCACAGGAGTTTTACGTGCCGAAAGTGCGCCGAATTTTGCAACATTTGGATGGGCTCGACCAGCATCTTCAATGCACATCATCGTGTATGCGGTTCCATCGGTAGAGGATGCCATTTTGCTACTTTCACAATCGAGCATGCCTGACACTCGCATTTCAGCAATTTGTGGATCGCCGGAGGGAGTGCGAGCGCCGAATGTCGCGGAACCAGGTCGGTGATCAACGTCGCTCAAATCTACGAACATGTAGTCGATTCCACCCAGTCGGTCCACAGGATCTCTCGTTCCTTGATCGAGAGGGGTCGATGGACAAACAAAAGTTGCAATCTGGGTTTGTGCAGCAATTTGACCAGATGGATGAGTTGGGTCATCGTAACTCTTGCCTTTAGCGTTGCGATGCACCAGACAGCCGCTCGGCGTTAACCAATTGCTTCCCGACGCCGTCGCGCCGTAGTGAATCGAAGGAACTGTATTATGATCGAACATGTTGTAAAGGTTTACTTGTTCAATGTACGGCAAGATTTGAGTAGCCGTGGAATGGATCATGTATGCGGTCGTGGTGCTGCCGGTCGATCCACATTGACCGCTACTAGGAAGTTTTTTGTAAGCTGATTCGTGATTTAGGACGCCAAGACCTATTTGCCGAATGTTGTTGGAGCAGCTCATGCGTCGAGCTGCTTCGCGTGCGGCTTGGACTGCAGGAAGCAGCAAACCGACCAAGATACCGATAATGGCGATAACTACCAAAAGTTCCACTAACGTAAACGCAGCCCGAATAGGCTGCTTCCTACCCAACCGTCGCAACATAAATAACTCCGCTGTGCTCGAATAGCGTTGCCCGAATAACTGTCTTCGCGATCCTCAATAGATCGCGGACTCGATGGCGGAAGAATATCGAGGTTGCGAAAGCGGTATACCGTTAGAACGCTAAATTCACTCTTTCTTCACGCGATCCAAACAATGTTCACGGGAAAGTCGCGAGAGTGTTATGGTTGTGTGAATTAATAATGAATTGCCGTGGTGGGTTAAGAGACCACAGCTAGCTCTTGATTGCTTCGATCACGGAGCCGTAGACGTCGGTTAGTCGAAAATTGCGACCCGCGTACTGATAGGTTAACTGTTCGTGGTTGAGGCCTAAAAGGTTTAGAATTGTCGCATGCCAATCATGAATATGGCATTTGTTTTCAACGGCTTCACGACCATGTTCATCGGTGGCACCGTAACTGAATCCGCCCCGCACGCCGCCACCTGCCATCCATGTCGTGTAGCCTTTGTGGTTGTGGTCTCGGCCATCACCGTTTTGCGCGTCGGGTGTGCGCCCGAATTCTCCGCCCCAGATAACCAGGGTGTCATCTAGCATTCCGCGTTGCTTGAGATCGGTGAGTAAACCAGCAATGGGTTGATCGATTTCCTCGCAGTTCTCTGGAAGCGAGGTTCGAAGCCTTTGGTGGTGATCCCAATTGCCATGGCTAAGTTCTACGAAACGTACTCCCGCTTCGAGGAACCGTCTCGCCATCAAGCATTGTCTTCCAAACCCGTCGGTCGGGTTTTTACCAACGCCATAAAGAGCCAATGTCTTCTCGGATTCATCGGACAAATCCATGAGTTGGGGCAGCGAATCCTGCATTCGAAATGCGAGTTCGTACGACTCGATGATTCCTTCAACGTTGGAGTCGACAATGTCCTTTTCCAGCTTTTGTTGGTTCAGGCTTTGAATGAAGTCAATTTGGGCACGTTGCGATTGGCGGGAATGCCGAGAGTTTGCGAGGTCGGGAATCGCATTGGTGGGCGAATCCCCTCGCGCCATTCCCCCGCGTCGTGCTTGTGGGCGTCCCACTTTTGTTCCTTGGTAAATCGCGGGCAAAAACGCACTGCCGTAATTTTGAGAGGAGGCAATTTGGGGATTGAGCGCGATGAAGCCTGGCAAGCTTTCGTTTTCGGTTCCTAGACCGTACAGTGTCCAAGCGCCAAGCGACGGGCGAACGAACTGCGCATTGCCCGTATGCATTTGGGTCATCGCACGCGGGTGGATGGGCTGGTCGCAATGCATGGAGCGGATCAAACACATCTCATCAGCGTGCTTGCCAAGTTCTGGGAAAAGCTCCGAGATCCACAAGCCACTTTTGCCTCGTTGCGAAAACTTCCATGGTGATGGCATTAATTTGGCAGCGTTGTTGCGCCCTTTTTTCCCCTCATCGTTCGCTAATTGCGGTTTGTAATCAAACGTGTCGATATGCGAAGGGCCACCCTGCATGCACAGGAACAAAACCCGTTTTGCAGACGCATTGAAATGGGGTGGTTTCGGCGCCAGCGGATTGTTGCTCGTGCCTGAACTGCTGGGGCTCGCTGGCAACGCATCATCGGCGCAACTTCGCCGTGAGGCGAGGGTGCTCATGCCGGCGAATGCCAAATATCCGAATCCTGCGGAAGCGCATTGAAGGATCTGTCGACGGGTTATTGCTGGCATCATGATAGGCTATCCCAGAAATCGAATTGGGTTTAATGCGAAGGGAAATCGGGAGGTTTAGGATCGGTTCATAATCAATTCACAATTCGGAACTCCGCGGAGCCGAACAACGCTTGACAGAATTGGCTTAGCCAACGGAAAGCCGCCTCGTCCTTTTTGCCCGAGGAGCGTGTTTCATTCGATTGACGGTAGAAACGGTTCGCGGCTTTCATTTCGTCATTGGAGGGTGGGCGACCATAGACGAGTTGAAATGCATGGACCATTTGTTGCCTTGGCTCCTTGGAATGCTTCATCACCTTTCGGGCGAGCGCGTCGCTGAGCTCCAGAACAAATGGATTGTTGAGCATGTAGAGGGCTTGTTCGGCGGTATTTGAAACTTCCCGCTCACCTACCAGCAAGCTTGGTTCGGCGAAGTCGAACGCATCGAGAGCTCGAGGGAGGGCGTTTCTCGCGACGGGTAAGTAAACCGACCTATGGTAATTAGGGGTTTCAAAGATATTGGCGTTGGGGTTTCTAAAGCCACCTTGGCCCATCATGTTGCGAATTGTATTTGCTCGTGTTGAGTCGTTCGGGGCGTTTGGCTTGCTCGTATTGGCGGCCAGGAGAGGAAGATTTTGCGGTCCGTTGGGGCCCATGACGGTTGAGCCAAAGGTGGCGATTAAAGATGCCTTCGGGGGTTTCAGATCGAGTTGTCCACTTACTGCGAGCATCGCGTCTCGAATCGCTTCGGCATCCAAACGTTTCGAGTTTGCGCGGGAAATCCAGTGGTTCTCGGGGTCTAATTCAAAGCGGGTTGGGTCATACGAAGAAGAGAGCCGATAAACTCGCGAGTTTGCAATGCTGCGAATCATGTGCTTTACCGACCAGCCGTTGTTCATGAATTCGATGGCCATGAAGTCCAAAAGTTCGGGATGGGTCGGCGGGGTGCCAGAAACACCGAAGTTGTCTGGGTCTCGCACCAAGGGTTTACCGATCAGGTGTTTCCATATGCGATTGACCATGACGCGAGCCGCCAAGGGGTTGTCTTTGGAAACCATCCATTGTGCGAGTTCCTTCCGGCCCGAAGATCGACCTGGTAATTTCGTTGGATTACCGCCGAGGACTTGAACAAAGCCACGGGGGACTTCTTGGGCGGGTTGGTCGATTTCGCCGCGGATAAGCACCCGGGCGTTTCGTGGTTGATCGTTGTCTTGGACCCCCATGCAGAACGATATCGGCTTACCCTTTTCATCGACACTGTTAATGCGCGAGTTCAGTTGCGAAACCAGTTGGTCGAGCACGCCAACTTGGATCTGTGGGTTTACAGGTCGTGTCCCTTTGTTGTTACTGGGAGCAGTTGTTCCCGTGCGTTGTGCCCGGCGTGCCTCTGCTAATTCCGCTTGTTTCTCTTGAAGTTCTTTCTTCAAGGCTGCCAATTCGTCGGGTGGGATAGGGCGCTCAATTGGCTGTGCGTCTTGAACTGGCAACCTAATCCAATCCGAAGGGTGGCGATTGCGGATGCTTCTGGTCCCGCCGTAGAGAGTTTCCGTACTGTAGAAAATCCCCGCGAGGGCATAGTAATCCGATTGCGGGATCGGATCGAATTTGTGATCGTGGCAACGAGCGCATCCGACTGAAAGTCCGAGTACGACGCGCGATGTTGTGTCGATCTGTTCATCGATCAAGTCGGCTTGGAACTGACGCGGGTTTTGCTCCGAGAGGGATTTTGGACCTATGGCAAGAAATCCCGTTGCGATCAGATTCTCGGTCCACTGCTGATCGTTTTTGGCGGGTAGTAAATCACCGGCAATTTGTTCCGTGATGAAGCGATCGTAGGGTTTGTCTTCATTGAACGAACGAATCACATAATCGCGGTAACGCCATGCGTTCGGGAATGTAACGTCGGTCTCCTTTCCACTGGTCTCGGCGTACCTCGCCACATCGAGCCAGTGCCGTCCCCAGCGTTCGCCGAACTGTGGTGAATTGAGGAGCTTATCCACCAAGTCCGAAACCGCAGCATCGCTGTCCGATTTCCATCGCGCTAAAAAGCCTTCGCGTTCTTCGCGTGTGGGTGGCAATCCGACCAAATCCAAGGTTAAGCGTCGCACTAGGGTTTCGGGCTCGCAATCCTCTGCATGTTGGATCTCGTTCTTGGCCCAGGCTGCTGCGACGTAGCGATCGATTTCGGTCTTAGCCCACGAATCGTATTGGTTCGCAATTGCTGGAACGACTGTAGGTCGCGTGAATGCCCAGAATTTTTTTCCTTCTTCGATGTCTGCTTCCGTTACTTTGGAATGGATGACAACTCCATCATTGGATCGTGGATCAGGAGCCCCCATCTCGATCCAGGTTTTGAAATCCGCGATCACCGAATCCGGAAGCTTTCCCTTCGGCGGCATTCGGTAATCTTGGTAATTGATCGCGTTCCAGAGAAGGCTTTCCTCGAGATTGCCCGGAACAATGGCTGGTCCTGATTCGCCACCTGCAACAAGCGCGTCGCGGTTATCGACTCCCAATCCACCTCGGATGCCTTGGCCATCCGCCGAATGGCAGCGGTAGCAATGCTCGATGAGCACAGGGCGGATCTTGGCTTCGAAGAATTGCAATTGCTCCGCTGTAGGCTTGTTCGGCTCCACGGCATTTCCGCTCTCCTGAGCGAATGCTGCGAAGTGCACCGATGTCAGACAAACGAGCATCGATGCCGATAGGACAATTGGACCGAGTGCGATCGACTGCCGAACCTGAACAAGGCGAGAAAGAACCGAGGGGACAATATGTAATTGAGGATTCATCGCAGCACGCAGGATGGTGTTCCGTAAGACCTAGGACATAGAGAGTACTCTTGGGAGTTCCTGAAACCAATTACGGTTTGTCGTCGACTGGGGGACGTCGGGGCGGTACCCCTTGGCCACCGCTGGTTTCACGACCAGGCCGATTTCCAGGACGCATCCCTTCAATTCGTCGTATCGATTTTTCCATCTCCGCCTTGTCGATAGCTCCATCACCGTTTTCGTCGATCATCGATAGTCGCTCTTTCATTTGAGGAGGGATTTCCTCGCCCGAAAGTTTGCCATCTTTATTTTCGTCGCGGTTTTCGAACATCCGCATCATCATGGCAGGATTGGGATTGTTGCGGCCATCTGGGCTTCCCGGCCGTTGTCCAGCCCCTTCCAATTGGCCCATGAATGGACCGCCTTCTGGACGCATTTCCTCAGCGCTGATAACTCCATCACCGTTCTTGTCCAACTTCATGAGTGACTTGGATGCATTTTCGATTTCGCTCGAGGAGAGTTGCCCGTCCTCATCGAGATCGAGCGCCTTCACGATCGGCAGATTTCGAAGCATCATCGCCATGCCTCGCGCCATCATTTCCGGGTTGGGTTGCTCGCCACGGGGACCTTGGCCCGGTCGCTGGCCGGGCCGTTGAAGCATGCCGGGGCGAGCCTGATTAGGAGAAGTGTCTCTCCTGTCGGCGTCCTTTTTTTCAGCGTCTTGTGCGAAACCTAAACCGGGAGCGATCCCTAAAACGGTCAAAATTAATCCAGTGCGAAGCTTCATCATCGAGTCCCTATTAGGGTGGAGATTCCCAAAAAACGGTTTCAAAAAGGTATCCGTGGCTTGTTTTTTAACCTGCCCAAGTACCCGCGAGGTGAGGAGCGATAGAATTGGTACCGTTTCCGTGGGTAATGTATCCACATCGGATTTCAACGAATGATCTGTTTTTTCGAGCCGTGGAGCTTTTGTTGCCGCACGTTGTTTTACACACAAGTGTGCATTACGCAGCAATTTTGCTGCACAGGGATGAGGATGCTGGGAAAAGTAGCAACGAAGTTGATGAATCCAGTAAAAATTTTTCTGGATGACGCAACTTTTTGCCGGGAGTTGAGGATTAGTTCACGATGGATAGACGCGAGCCTTCCGGACAACCAGGACAACCAGAACGCATGAGCGACATTTCTGGACACTCGCCCGATCGAGACCGAGCGCTCGGCCAAGCATTTGAAGAGTACCGGGCCAAATTGGAACGCATGATTGCGTTCAGAATGGATCCGTCATTTCAAACGCGCATTGAACCCGGGGATGTGATTCAGGAATCGTTTTTTGAGGCATCCCGAAGGTTCTCTGAGTTTCAGTCGCAATCGACCGTGCCGTTATTTGTTTGGATTAGGCAGCGAGTTTTACAAACCTTAGTGGACATGCAGCGCGCTCACTCTCGAGAGAAACGCAGTGTGTTCTTGGAGTCTCGCATGCCCGAAGCGAATGATTTTCAGAGTACCAGTCTCTCGTTGGCTCGTGTGTTGATCGCGAATGTTCCGACGCCCAGCCAAGTTGCCATGCGTGTTGAAGAAGAGGAGCAATTGAAGTTCTCGCTCGATGCGATGAATGAAACCGATCGGGAGATCTTGGCGTTGAGACATTTCGAACATTTGAGCAACAGCGAAACCGCAGCCGTTCTAGGGATCAGTCCCACCGCAGCCAGCAATCGCTATGTCCGAGCCGCGGCTCGATTGTCTGAGATACTCAATCGGTTCGGTGCGAAGTGAGGTCTGAAATGAATGGGTCTGATCAACCGGACGAACGCCATCCAGTAGAGTTGTTGTCCGAAGAGTTTTCCGAACGGTTGCGCCGCGGTGAAACCCCATCGATCGATGATTACGTGCAGCAGTACCCTGAGCATTCGGCATTGATTCGATCGATTTTTCCATCCCTCATGCTGGTTGAACGTGTATCCGCTGCCGCTCGCGAATCGAGCGCTGGTGGATCCGACCGATTGAGCAATGCTGGACATGTGGGGACAAACGTAGGCGCTGACCGAACCAATGGTGCAATTGGCTCCGATTTAAACACGGGTGAACTTCCGAAATCGTTCGGTGACTTTGAGGTGATTCGACGGATTGGATCAGGGGGGATGGGGGTGGTGTACGAAGCGATCCAACGCTCGTTGCAACGCCATGTTGCATTGAAGGTGATGAATGCGATCGCTTCTGAGAAACCGCAGAATAAAATTCGCTTTCGACGCGAAGCAGAGTCCGCTGCTGGCTTGCACCATACCAACATTGTTCCGATCTTTGGGATCGGTGAGGATCATGGTCTTCAGTATTACGCCATGCAATTGATTGAAGGCATTTCTCTCCATGAGGTGATCGAATCCGTCGCGAGGATGATCAATCAATCGCCGCAAACCCAATCTGCGACTTCGAACCTCAGACGAGGTAATGTTGGGGATAAGCAGGAAGGAGTTGGTTCAGCGCGGCCGCTTGTCGGTGACTCTGTTTCGACAAGCGGTAGTGAAGCACCTGGGATCCATGGAATTGGGGTATGGAAACAGAGCCGGATTCGATTTTGCCCTCAGGATGCGGCTGGATACTTGATGCAGGATACAGCCTCGAACACCCGTAGGTTGGAATTGGTTCATAGTCCCAGCAGGGATGCTTCAGCGACCCTTGCTGACCGAATCGATGATACAGCCCATGTGGAGGTCGGTGAGGTGACCGATCGCATCGAGGTTGCGATTCAATCCGCTGAAGAGCACGATGCACTCACCGATAAATTGCGAGCGGCGGAATTATTGCCTGCCCATTACTATCGCAATGTTGCGAGGCTCATTGCGAATGTTGCGAATGCGCTGGACTATGCCCATCATTGCGGTGTACTGCATCGCGACATCAAGCCTGCAAATCTACTGCTCGACCATGAAGGGACCGTATGGGTGACCGACTTTGGCCTTGCCAAACGAAGCGACACCGAGGGGGCTACAGAAACTGGCGAGGTGTTGGGTACATTGCGATACATGGCACCGGAGCAGTTGCGAGGTGGAGGTGATTCTAGGATCGATATCTATAGCTTGGGATTAACCCTCTACGAGTTGTTGACGTTGCAAGGTGCGATTGAATCGCCGCGTGCGAGATTGTTGGATCCGGAGCGCCATTCGGTCATCGCGTTTCCGAGAGCATTGACCAAACGGATCCCTCGCGACTTGCAAACTATCGTTCTGAAAGCCTGCTCGTACGATCCCAATTCGCGTTACCAGCGCGCACGAGAATTGGAGAGTGACTTACAAAGGTTTCTTGAGGACAGACCTATCGCGGCTCGTCGAGCGAACCCGTTGGAGTTGATGGTCCGATGGGGACGGCGTAACCCCGCAATCGCTGCATTGACGGTAGCAACCTTTGGGTTATTGATTTCCCTCGCGGGGGTGTTGGGGGTTTGGAACCGTCAGCAACAAAGCTCCCTGAAACGTATCGAGGCAGAAAAAAACCGAGCTGAGATGAGCTTGGTCCAACTGCAGGAGGCGCTGACACGTGTGAGCGCAGAACAGCAGCGGGCAGAAAGCAATATGGAGTTGGCGCTGGAAGCCTTTGATCGGATCACCACCAATATCGCATCGCGAGGGAGTTTGATCAGCGCAAACTTCGGGGTCGATGACGAAGACGTCGGGGTTTTTGAAGACGCAACACTCACGCAAGCTGACGTGGAGTTGCTCCAGTTATTGCAAGATTTTTTTGGCCGGTTTGCAGAAGAGAATGCGACGGATCTCCGCATCGAGTCGGCGATTTCTCGCCGGCGGGTAGGGGAAATTCAGCATCGGATCGGAAAACTCGAAGATGCTACGCAGACGCTCGAAAAATCGCTCAAAGAGTTTGCTGCGCTGCGGCGAGGTGACACCGTTTCGACCGATGTATTGCTCGAAGAGATCGCTGCTAGGCAAGAGTTAATTTCAGTGCTTATGAAACGCGGGCAGTTCCCCAGGGCACTGAATTTCTATCAAGAGACGAGGAAGTTCATCGATAGATTTCCCGACGCGCGCGATTCCTTGGAGGGGAGATTCGCGATGGCCAAATTGCTCAACAGCATGAGTAGTGGTGGAGCCCGACTCGCTGAGACGCGGCGCAGGCGCGTGTTACCGGGTTTAGGTTCCGTGCGCGGACCGCAAAGCAACGGTGGAGTTGAACCCATCCAGCCTGTTCTTTTGGCACGATTGAATCGAGAGAAGGAGTTGAACGATGAAGCGGCTGCAATTCTGGACGGGTTGATCCAAGAACGGCCCGAGAACTCAGCCTTCCGAGCGACACTATCGCGGGTGCACAAGAATCATATCCATATTGCGATTGGATTGAATGACATCGCGACTGCGGACTTGTCCTTTCAAAAGGCGGTGGATTTGCTGGAGAAATTGCTCGCTCAGTATCCGGAATCGACGGCGTTCAAGTACGAATTGGCGGATACCTTGGGAATCATGATCGCGTACAGGCCGGTGGATGAGGAACGCTGCTCTCGTGGGTTGGATATTTGCAATTCGATCTTGGAGGAGCATCCCGCGGTTCCTGACTACCAAGCGTTGAAAGCCTCACTATTGTCCCGTTTGGCTCGATTCGGTTGGCCAATGAGTGAACGCAATGAGAAAGCAGTGGGGCGATTGCAGGAAGCGGTCACCATCCAACGATCGCTCGTTGAAAGGTATCCCAGCGTCCCGATTTATTCCGTTTCACTTGTTCAAACGCTGTTTCAGATTTCTGAAGTGTATTTATCGATGAAACGGCCTGAAAAAGCGAGACAAGCCATCGCAGAGGCCTCGCAAACACTCGATCGACTTCGGCAACTAGGTGCCACGCAAGCAGGTTTTAACGCGATTCTTGATCGGCTTGGGGAGAGAGGCAAGACGCTGGAAAATCGAGCCGACGGTAGTCCTTGATCGGTGGCGTGGTTAGACTGGATAGGATGAAACTCAATCTACTAACCCGCCGTATTCATTACTGGGCTACAGCGTTTGTTGCTGTCCCGTTCGCACTCGTCCTGCTCACAGGAACTCTCTTACAACTTAAGAAGCAATTGCCTTGGGTTCAACCAACAGAGATGCGAGGCGGAAAAAGCTTCAACTGGGTGGGTTTCCAAGAGGTGTTGGGGGCGCTAAAGAACCGACCTGAACTTGGGATCCAAGATTGGAATGACGTCCAGCGGCTGGATATTAGGCCCTCGAAAGGTCTCGCGAAAGCAATCCTTCATTCAGGCTGGGAGGTTCAACTGGATCTGGAAAATGGCCAAGTCCTCCAGCAGGCGATTCGACGATCGGATTGGATCGAGTCACTTCATGACGGCTCCTACTTTGCTGGAAATTGGTCGAAGCTCGGCGTTTTTTTACCTGCGGCGATTGTTGTGCTGGTGATGTGGATCACTGGGTTGTGGATGTTCTGGTTACCCTTTGCCGTCAAACTGCGGCGCAAGCGGGCGGCAGTACGGACGAAAGCCATCGCGATTTTTTGGGTCTTTCTGGCCGCAACGTTTGGCGCACCATCCCGAGAGACTTCACTTTTTGCCTCCCAGCCGATCACGTCGCAACCCACCCAAGCCCAACCCTACAATGTCGTTTTTATCCTCGCCGATGATCTCGGATGGGCGGAGCTAGGGTCCTATGGGCAAAAGAAGATTTCGACCCCTCATTTGGATCGTTTAGCCAGCGAGGGGGTTCGTTTTACGGAGCATTACAGCGGCGCTCCGGTCTGCGCGCCCTCGAGATGCGTGTTGATGACGGGCAAGCATTTAGGGCATGCAGAGATTCGAGGGAACCTTCAGGCGAAAGTTAATTTCCCAGAGTTTTCTGAGGGACAGCATCCGGTCTCGTCCCAAGCGTATACGTTGGCAGAGATGTTTCAACGTTCGGGGTACAAAACCGGTGCGTTTGGAAAATGGGGGCTCGGACCCGTTGGTAGCACGGGGGATCCGACGGAACAAGGATTCGAGCAATTCTTCGGCTACAACTGTCAAGCCATCGCGCACAGCTATTACCCTCGTTTTTTGTGGCGCAATCGAGAGTCTATCGAAATCAATCCGAAGCCGATTCCGGGGCATACCAAGCCCGAGGAAGGTGAGATTGCGGCGGAACGTTGGGTGGGTGAGACCTACGCACCGTATCGGATTCTATCGGAGGCAGAAGCTTTCCTAAACGAAAATGCAAACCAACCGTTTTTCTTGTACCTGCCTTTTATCCAGCCCCACGTCGCGATGCATCCTCCGGTTTCCGAACTCAGTTCGTTTCCTGAGTCGTGGGATGAAGTGCCATATCGCGGAGGGAATGGATATCTACCCCACCCACGCCCGCGTGCCGCTTATGCCGCGATGATAAAAGAACTCGACACGTCCGTCGGTCGCATCTTGGCATTGTTGAAACAACACAGGATCGAAGAAAGAACCTTGGTAGTGTTCACCAGCGATAACGGAGCGACCCATGCTGGATCGAAGGAACCGCGCTTCCACGTAGGGGGGGCCGATCCCGTATTCTTTGAAAGCACCGCCGATTTAAAAGGTTACAAAGGGAGCGTTTACGAGGGAGGGATTCGAGTGCCGATGATTGCTCGTTTGCCAGGCAGAATCCCGGCGGGCTCTGTCTCTGATTTGCCGAGTTACTTCGCAGACTGGTTTCCAACCCTCGCGGAATTGATCGGTCAACAGACTCCCGAAGGACTCGATGGCATTAGTCTGTTACCTGAGCTCTGCGGAGCGTCTTCCGTGAAGAGGCGCCCTCCGATGGTGTGGGTGTTCCCGGAATACGGTGGGCAGGTAGCGGTCAGGTTTGGCAACCACAAGTTAGTGCGTCGCGGATTGGCGGGTAAGAACCCGTCCGGTTGGGAGTTGTACGATTTGAAATCGGATCGAGGTGAGCGAGACAATTTGGCGGATCGCTTCCCAGAACTTGTCGATGAAGGCGTGAAGATTCTCCGTTCAGAGATGGAGGAGAACCCGATCTTTCCGGTGCGGGTTCCGGGCGAGTAATGCGTCGGCAACACCTTCGCCGCTCTCCCTGGGATCAGGCTATCTAGTACTGTCGAGCGATCGATTAGCGATCGGCGACCATAACCGACTGGCCGCCAAAAAAGTCATCACCTCAAACGTCAAACGCCAACGACCGGCCACTTCGGTGCATGGTTATATTCTGGCTGCTCTTCATGCTCATGCTCATGCTCGTGCTCATGCTCGTGCTCATGCTCATGCTCGTGCTCGTGCTCGTGCTCGTGCTCGGGCGTTGCGAAGATCGATCGTACCATTCCTCGCTGCTCGGTGCACGAACGGATTGGATTTTCCAATCGGCCCGACGGAGTACGGAGATCCAGGGACTGGGGAACTATCCGTTTGGATCCGCGAGCGACAATGGACCATGCAACGATGCCGGGTAGGAGACTCGAGCGATTACGAGCACGAGCACGAGCACGAGCACGAATACGAGCACGATTACGAGCACCGCTTCGCTGAGTACGAGCGCGATAGGGGTGCTACTGTCGGCGGGCCAGATCGATCAGAGAGCGATCAATTCGTGGGGAAGAGTCCCAGGCCTGGCAGGGGCGCTCTGGGTACATATAGCTGAGTCTCATCTTTGATTTCGTCGGTATTATCGCTGACTCGGTACAGGAAGTCTTGTTGTGTGAATACAACGTTCGTATTGGGCTCCGAGTATTCGATTCGTGTTGTGAGTTCAAATCCGCTTGGCTCTCCATCTCGGTTTCGCGCTCGATCGAAGTACTCAACGATGTACGGAAAGTAGGGGAGCTTGGCGGATCGACTCAATGTCAAGCGAGCTTCGGTCGGAATCTTCGACGCCGGATCATTCAGAATGCTGTTCTGCTCATCGAGCAACGTGTTGCCGACGTACCTTGCCGGTTCGGTCCGTAGTCTTCCGACCAGTTGCCATACATCGTTTCCGCCGAGCTTACCTCCGGCGGCTTTGTACCAATTGTAGCGATGATAAAGTGCCCGTAGCAGTTCCGCTTGACCGCCGATGGCCATGATCAAATTCACATCGGGGCGACTGTCAGCGAACTGGAATGCATTCGGCACACTCTGAAAAACTTGGTCGAGAATCACGCGTCGCAGAGGCGACTCGTTTCCGACCTGCGTCCACATCATCCGGCCATCGGAGACTTGGAGAAAGTCCAACCCTGTTTCACCGACAGCGACGCGCACACTGTATCGAAACCGTCGAAATCGTTCGGGGCCTACTCCTTCGGATTTGAAATCTCCAATAAGGACTGCTTGTTGACCGTACGCTTTACTCGTTTGTTGGATTTTGCACGAGACCGATGGCCCCCACACCGCTTGTCGCACTGCAGCCAGGACCAGTTGGTTCGGATCCGTAGTGACGACCGTGACATCGGATGAGCGGTCGTTAGCGGCACTCAATTCCTGCGAGCGAGGAATAGTCGGTGTGCCCTGTGTCGGACTGTTAGGAACTGAACTACCTGCTGGATTCGTTGCCGCATTGGCTGCTGCACCCGAGTTCGCTGGGATTGCTCCTGATTGGGCGAAGACCATCAAACTCGGTCCGCGCGACCAAGGGGTTATGCAAGCAATCGCGACGATGAAGAGGATGGAGTACATGCCTCGCCGAGTGCGAGATTTGCTAGCAGTTGAATTCCTACTCTCCATGGGCAAGTTATACCGGTTTTATCAAAGAATCCAAAAGCAAGGTGCCGAACATAGGTTCAGGACGCGCCTCAAATTCCGCTTTTGAGGCTCCTGACGGATTTGCAACCGAGCGAAGATCGCGCGGCATTGTAGGATCCCAGGGCAGATCAAGTCCAGGTGGAAAGAGTCGGTCGCAGTTGCCAAGCAGCGAAGCTGGCTGGACCCAATACATTCCAAGGGGAATCGCATGAAAAAGGTAAGATTTTTAGGCGTGATGGCCGCATTGGGTTTGGCTGCACCAAGCTTAGGGGGCGAGCCCGCTATCCGACACAATATGCCTCCTGCCGCTCGGTTGGCAGAACCAGGCCCAATGGTCGGAGGTCCAGGACCAGGTGTACTGTGCCCTGAAACCATTCCAGTACCAAACTACGGGGCTCCAGCCCCAACGACGCAGATTCTGTTCAATCAGCCACAGTCGATGAAGATCGCCTACGACGTTGTCGGGGACGGATCCTTCACCAGCGATTGCTTGATTGTCCCGGGTCGCTTGGAGTTCGCTCAAGGCGGTATCTACCGTTTGAAGCTCACCGATATCCAAGGCCGCGAAGGGGTTGAGCTCTATCCAACGGTTGAAGTTGGCTTGGCAAACCCTCGAACTGCTGCGTACCTAGCTCACAACGCGATCTCGATTCAGTTCACGGAAGAGGATTTGGATCAAGCGTTGTCTGGCAACTTTGTGACCAAAGTGATTTACTTGCCAGATCCCGAGTTCCAGGGAGAGGTAATCTCCGGCATCGATACTCTCGTCAGCACCCGGTTGGAGCCAGGATTGGACCCGATCATCGAAGCTGACCGACGCGGGTCGATTCTAGCGATTGTTCGCCTCGGAAACAAAGACATCGAACTCACCGGTGCCGCGTACGCGAATGGTGGTGCCGGTGGAATGGGACCGGGTGGAATGGGCCCGGGCGGCATGATGCCTTACGGAGCCGGCGGCATGTGCGGTCCTGACGGACGCCCGATCGATCCGATGCACGTACCACCCAATATGGTTGCAGGTGTCACGGCGCCTCAATACGGGATGACCTATAGTGGTACCCCGATTGGATTGCCAGGACCTCCTCACATTCCATTGGGACATCCAGCAGGTTTGCAAAAGCATGTGATGCACAACAAGACTCACATGCACATTCCTGATCCTGTAGACAAGATGAAGATGACCGTTCGTCAACAGCCTGGATATAGCTATCCGACTCCTCCGAGCCGGGTCAAGATCCACGAGCAGAACATCAACGCAGGTTACCCTGCGGGACGTCCTGGATTCTACCATGCTAGCCGACCAGTTCCATCGAACCAATACGGTGGTCCTCAAGGGCCTGCTGCTGGTGCAAATGGCGAATACTGTCCTCCTGGGCAAGAGCCCGGTCAGATTCGCTAAGCGTTCGACGAACGAACGCTTCTGATGATCGGTTGAATTGGTCTAGTACGCGGCCCTTAGGCATCGGCTGATGCACCTGCAGATTGTGGGTTGAGCCGCGTTTCGGACAAGCGATAGTCCCGGTGATGCTGGGACTATTTTATTATCGCGAGACGAATGGAATCCGCTATGTTCCGAAGAATCTCATTCCCGACGCTCCTGATGGGTTGGATTGCGTTCATCGCGATTTGCATTCTCGCGATGCTCTTTCACAATTCGGCCCACGCACAGACCGGGGCCAACTTGCTTCCCTCAAGTACCAATGCGTTATTTCATGACGACATGGCACCTGGGGTGATCGGGTCGATCCAGCTGCAAAACAAGCCGTACCTTCGCGGATTGTGGCAAGGGATCGAGGTTAAAGGACCTCGTGGGGTTCAATTCAATCTCGCCCAAGACGGTCAGTTCGCCCCTGACATCGCCTCGCCAGCTCGCGTCGCGGTGCTCGTGGGTGCTGTCTACCGCTTGCGATTAACGGGTATCGAAGGCTATGAAGATGTTGAGTTGTTTCCAACCATCGAAGTGATCGATCGCACGTGCCCACCCGCTGAGCGTGAGCACCGATTTCCAATCCCCATCGAAATCGACGAGACAGACATCGCCGATGCCATGCGAGGGGAAATGGTGATGCGAGTGATTTATCTTGAGGATTCAGAAATCGCCGAGCCGGTCGATACTTCGAACAAGCCTCAGCGGGTGCTCGATGTTCGACCCGCTCAAAACGCCCTCCGCACGGCGGACCAACTGGGGCGTCCGGTAGCAATTTTGAGAATGGGTTCCAGGGTTCCTCACATCACATCAGGGCAGGATGCCCTCGAGTTCTTCTACGGTTGCCCACCATGGACCACGTTGAAACCGATTCCGACCAAAGACCAATTGATCGAGGAAGGTCGTTGGCCCGTGATCGAAGCGGGGAATGGAGGTTCCGGTCCAGGAACCACTGGAAGCAGCGCGGGAGCACCCCCTACGAATAACAAGCTACCCACTATCGTCAAGCCGTCACAAGCGTCCCCGGTCACTGCTAAGTCGGGCTCGATTTCGGATTTGAGATGAGTCCTTCCAAACTCACACTGTTTACAAAACATCTAATGGGAACCATCGAGAGCATGAAACCAACGAAGCGACAGTTGATTTTCGCGATCACTGGTGGACTCCTATCCTGCGTGACCGCTGGCTGTGCCTCTGTGCCCGGAGGGATTTTCAGTGAACAGTCGCTTCAAGAACGCCGTTTGAGCGCTGCCCAGACACCTCTCGCACAAGCCAGAGCGGCGGAGGCAGAGAAACGTCAAGCAACTCAAGTCGCTAAGCAACAGGTCGCTCCCGGTGCTGGAACGCAAAGCTCTTCTGCTCAACCCGGTTCTGCTCAAACCAAAGATCTCAACTCGATCGCGTTGGCTTCCTACAACGGGGGCATGCCAACCACTTCAGCATCTCCTGCCATCGCATCCCAACCAGGAAATAATCGACAACTTAACCGAGAGAGCTATGCTGTTCCTCGCGAAGCCTTGCCGGTCGCGCCGCAAATTGTGGATCCGACCGCTCCCGCAGTAGGGTCTCCTTATCGACAAGCGTCTCACGCACGAGTACTTGGTGGTGGCACTCTGGGGAACCGTATGCCTCAGCAGCATGCAGACGGGTGCGCTTGCTGCGTGCGAGGCAAGTCATATCGGCCTCTGTTCCCACAGATGACGGGCACTTGCGAACCAGCCTGTGCCGGAGATTCCGGAGTAAGTTGCAATGTCCCTTGCGAGGTGGAATGTAGCCCTGCTCAGAGGTGTGCGGATCCACAGGAATACATCTTTGATGGTGGTGACCGTGATCCTCAAGTTCGGTTGCGCGAGGATTTGACACAAACTGGGCTCGATCCAGAAGATACCGTCATTCAATACACAACCAAGACCGGTGTGACCGAGGTGCAGAGCGGCTGCCGTGTCGCCATTTATGCACCTCGGTTCGGAAGCGTCCGCAAGCGAACTGGTATCTTGACAACCGATCTCGCATTGCGACCTCAAGCCGCGATTCTGCCGAACGGCCCAGGGATGCTGAAGGAGCAACTTCCACCTGTCAACGTCATGGTACCGCTCAAACCTAACACCAAGGATGCCGTTCGAGTCGTCGAAGCATTCCGCGATCGACAACGACCGATGCCTTCTGATCTTGTGTTACCGATGGGTGTTCTGAGCGATGCCTTCAAACCGTATGAAGATCTCGACATCATTCGAAATGGGGATTTGCGTGGTACGGATCCAGCCAAGTTGGCGTTGGCCGCTGCCGCAGCTCGCGTTTGGACGAATCTTGAACAATTGCAAGTCATCATCGATGGTCAAGAGGCTGTGGCGATCACCGATCTTAAACAAGCTCGCGAGTTCACTTTGTACGAGTACAAGGGAGCTCGAATCCGGTTGTGCAAAGTCGCATCGGAGCAAATGGCAAATCCTGGAGATGTGATATCCTTCACGATTCGCTACGACAACGTTGGGGAGCAACCCGTCAACAAGTTGGTGGTGACCGACTCGTTGGCTCCTCGGTTGGAATACGTCGACGCTACCCAGCAGTCGAGTCTCGAGGCGAGCTTTACAGTCACCCCGAACGAAGCCGGATCCTCGGTCCTACGCTGGGAAATCAACAAAGAGTTGAAGCCCGGCGAAGGCGGATTCGTGCGATTCGATGCGAAGGTCCGATAGCAATTCGCATTGGGTTTCAGACCTAACCGATAGTCGGATGGAAGGCTGAGTGGCAACGTTTTTTGGTGGCCGTTTCCGACGCCTAAGCGTTTCTTTCCATGATCGATTTCGCGCGCGCGATCAGGGCCTCGGCAGAGGATTGATCAGGGGCTTCGGCGATCAGTCGAACGATCGGTTCGGTGTTGCTGGCGCGAAGCAGTAGCCAAGCGTCGCTCCAATCAAGGCGGATCCCATCTTCGGAACTGATCTGCTCGGCTTGCATTTGAGTTTTCAAATGATCGATCGAGGCTAGGAGTTTTTCCTTCGTCAATGTCATCTTGTCCTTGATCATCGCCATTCGCGGAAGCGTATCCACCAACTGACTCACCGATTTCTGTGTGGCGGCCATCAAGTCGAGGACTTGGGCCATGCCCACGAAGCTGTCCCGTATCAAACCAACACGCGGGTCGATCGGCCCGCCACTTCCTTCACCCCCGTAGAGTGCATGGTGCGCGAGCATGACATCGACGACGTTGGCTTCGCCTACTTTGCTTCGATAAAATGGGACGCCATGTTTTGCGGCGAGGAACGAAGTCATGTTGCTCGATGCGCAATTCGTTACGAGAGGACCGCGATGCTGCATTAATGCTCGCATCATGCACAGGACCGAAGTGTACTCCTCACCGATGTAGGTCCCTTGCTCATCGATGATTGCCAAGCGATCGGCATCCGGGTCTTGGCAGAACCCAACATCGAATCTGCCTGCGGTAACACTTGCACCAACAGCCTTTAGGTTTTCTAGGATCGGCTCCGGGGGATGCGAGAATTTGCCATCGGGAGTTCCCCCGAGAATGCTAACATCGCACCCCAACGAGGAGAGGATCCGAGATGCGAGGATCGAGCCGGCGCCATGATTGCTGTCGACCAAGACTCGAAATCGTTTGGCGCGGATTGCCTCGACGTCGACAGTAGCTAAAACCAATTCACCGTGATAGCCGTGGGGGTCCGAGATCGTTCGGCGCGCGCCGAGCGATTCAAAGTACACCCACGGAGTATCGAGGTTTCGGTAGGCGTGCAGAACTCGGTTACCGATGTCACCCGGGATTACCCGTCCGTCTGGGCCGAACAGTTTCATCCCGTTGTACGGGGGCGGGTTGTGGCTGGCAGATACCTGGATCGCGCCCGCAGCACCAAGGTTACGCACGGCGGTTCCTACGGTTGGGGTGGAAGCAACGTCGAGGTCCAAGCAGTCCCGGCCGCACGCTGTAATCGAGGCGGCAATCGCATCGGCGAGCATCGGACCACTCGTCCGTCCGTCGCGGGACAAAACGATCGGGCCGGGGGGGCTCTGCGAGCAGAATGCAGCGGCAAACCGAATGGCGACTTCTGGTGTGAACTCCGATCCGACAATTCCTCGAAGTCCGCTGATGCTGATGATTGGTTCCGGCATTTAAGTCTCCATCTGGTTCAAAAAGCGGGAAATTCCTAATAATCCGCGAGAATCCTACGACCCGCACAGTCTCCACCACCAATGTTGCTTGACACTCGAATTTACCCAACTTACCATCGGATTCGCTCGAAAATCTTAGGAAACCGGAAGATTCGCAACTATGCTAGGGGAAGGCATTCGTCCTGAGAAGGGAAATGCGGTCGGTCCTTTGAATCCCCTTTAGAACATTCATCACGGCAGAACTCATGGACTTAATGGGTATTATCGTCTGGCTGGCGGTCTTGGTGTCGCTGGTCGTGTTCATCTTGATGGTAGTGAAATCCGTCAAGTCGTGGGGGGCATTGCATACGACCCTTATGATTCTCCTGTTCCTTCAGGTATGGAGCTTTCTGTTCTTCACCGCCGGTGTTGCAAGCCGTCGCAATGGGTACATGAGGGCCTACGAACTTCTCAAAAAGAAAGTGATCGCAAAGGAAATCGAAGCGGACGCAGCCCGTTGGGGAGACAGGGTCAATCCAAACACGGACGATTTGAGTCGGTACGTTCCGGTCACCAATGAGTTGAACCGATTGTTGATTGAGCGAGGTCGCGTGTGGCGAGGCGCCACGTTGGGCCAAATCAACGCTGGCGAAGCGACACTTCAACTGGCTGTGAATCGAATGGGCGCCGCACCTGTAGCCGCTGCTGGTAACGGTGCCGATGGCGCAGCACCTGCTGCTGCCGCTGGTGACTCGGGACTCGCTCCGCAAACCGTTGTCCATGCGTTTGGTGAATCGACCGATCCGAGAGGACTGCTTCCCTCAAGCTACTTCGGAGAGTTCTTGGTGACCGAGTCCAGCAATGGTGTTGTCAAACTGAAGCCAACCAATTCGCTCACCAAAGAACAACAAGACGCCATCGCCTCTGGCGCGTTTGCAAGCTGGGCTATCTACGAGTTGATGCCACTCGACTCCCACTCGGTTTTTGCCGCCGAAGGTTCTAAGACCGACGAAAATGCAATCTTTGGCCGTATGGATAGCAATGAATTGGCCACTCTACTCGGAATCGATCCCGCGCTGGCTACCGCAGAGCCTACGGGATTGAACGTCAAAGACGCGATCAAATCTCGAGTTCTCCAATCGTACCTCAACGATGGTGGCCGTCCTCCCGAGGGAACACCACCGGAACAAGTCTACGTGCGGGTCGAATTTTTGAAGGATCACACGATCGAGGTGGATGCTCAAGACCAACGCAATGCGACCGAAGGAGGTTACTACGATTTAAGTGGTCGATCCGTCGACGCAAGGCTCAAACGCGGTGAAGATGGAGCCAGGGTCGATTTCAAGATCGAGGACAAAATTGTCTTCGACTCAATCACAGCCGATGAATTGGTGAAGCAAGGGTTCGTCAAAGTTCTCGCTCCGGTCTTCGTCCGTCCGCTCAATGACTATGAATATGCGTTCCGCGAACTGCGTCGGCAGATTACTCTCTCCACGCAGGATGCAAAGCTGATCGAGCGAGAACTGGCCGAAATGCAAAAGTCCCAGGGCCTAGCTGATAACCAAGTTCGATTGGGGCAGGATGAGCGGTCCAAACTCGATAAGGACTTCGCCCAGTACAAAAAAGAAAACGAAGTTATCACTGCGGAAGCAAGTCGCTTGAATGATCTGTTGGTTTCTACTCGATCCGAAGTCGCCGGTATGTTCCAGCAAATCCAGACCATGCGAGATCGGATCGTCAGCAATCAGAAAGCATTGGCTGACGCTATCAACGCTGCGAGTGCGACCAACCCATAATCCTCGGTTCGGTAGTTCTTTCGAATTTTCCACAAGGCGATCGCTGGAGCAACCTTCTCATTAGGTTGTCTTTCCGTCAGGCTCACATCGCTCTTGCCCCGCTTGCCTTTGGCCGATCTCGCCTTTTGCCACTCTCGCCTTTTGCCACTCGTGGCCTGTGATTGCTCGTAGGAATCCGATCCCGATTCAATCTCTCCCATTGTTGGGAGCTCCTAGATTGCATCGCCATTGGAGCCCCTTTTCGGCGAAGACGCCCACGGCCACTCCCACTGAGTAGCACGCGAAATCAGACCAGAGGAAGCCATGTCCCAAAACCAAACCACCCAGCGTGGTTTGGCGAATCGCGTCAATCCAAGGTGCATGATGCAGTTGGCTCACCTCGACGAGGAACGCGAACAGAATTGCGATGCATGCTCGGAAGGAACAGGATCGACGAGCTAACAAAGTGCTTACCAACAAATAAACCATGAGCGCCCAAAGTGTATCTCCGGCATACTCAGCGATAAATTGAGGCAATCGCGCTTGGTAACGGCGCGATAAAAGACCGGCAACCACGACGGCAATCGCGCTTAAAAAATAGAGTAGTCGTGTTTTCGTCAATCGATCGAGAACTCCAGCCTTGGTTTCCATGGGATGAGGGTTTCGAGAGAACGTGTTTCCATGGAGCAGTGTCCGTTCACGGGGTGGATTCTGGTTCATCTGCGCGAGGGGACTTGGTGTGCGACTGATGAAGCACAGAATGGACTCCAAAAGATACCATCTATGGAGGACGCTTGCTTGAGGATCTCCGACGGATTGTATTGGTGTATAATGCGAGCTTGCCTCGGGAGCAACCGAGGTCCCTGCCAATTCTCCCCTCTCCCTTCCCGCTATTGGTTTATTCGAGGAGTTTCATCGTGAGCAAAGGTTCTCGTATCCGTTTTTCAAAGTTGCGGTCTGCCAGGATGTTGTTCGCTGCGGCCCCATTGCTCGTTGGTGAATTGCTTCATGTTGAAATGTTTGGCCCCGTGCAGATCCATTCCTCATGCATGGCGACGGAACCGATCGGCACAAAAGCGGCACCCGAGTCCCATTACGCGATCAAGGATCTCGATGGGCATTTTCCATTTTCAGTGCCTGAATCCAAAGAAGCATGGGAGGCTCGGGCGAGCGAGTTGCGTCAGCAAATGCTCGTTTCGTTGGGGATGTATCCCATGCCTACGCTGGCACCGATGAAACCGGTAGTCCATTCGCGGCGCGAGATGGATGGGTACGCCATCGAAAAAGTCTTCTTCGAAAGCTTGCCCGGACTCTATGTTACCGGCAGCCTTTACACGCCAACACGTAAGCTCGCCGAGGGTGAACGTTTACCTGCGGTTCTTTGCCCGCACGGTCATTGGGCCAATGGACGATTTTATTACACCAACGATGGTGAAATGAAGCGTGAGATTGCGACGGGTGCCGAGCGATTCGAGTCAGCGGCACGAAGTCCCCTGCAAGCACGTTGCGTTCAGATGGCGAGGATGGGGATTGTCGTGTTCCACTATGACATGTTGGGTAACGCGGATTCCAAACAAATCAGCGCGGAACGGGTTCATGGTTTCGGAAATCATGGACCCAATCCAGAAGTCTCGGCAGGAAAATGGCTCCTCTACAGCCCAACCGCCGAGGGCATGCTTCAAAACATAATGGGGATACAAACGATCAACAGCATTCAATCGCTCGAGTTTTTGCTCAAGCGATCCGATGTCGATCCGAAAAGGATTTCGATTACGGGAGCCAGCGGTGGGGGAACCCAAACATTTATCGCGTCGGCGATCGAACCTCGGTTTGCAGGTGCGTACCCCGTCGTCATGGTGAGCACTTCCATGCAAGGTGGTTGCACGTGCGAGAATGCTGTTGGATTGAGGGTGAATACTGGGAACGTCGAACTCGCGGCCCTCACGGCTCCGCGTCCATTGGGTGTCAATTCCGCGAACGATTGGACACGCGATATGGCCAAGGATGGATTCCCAGAGCTCAAAAAATTATACGGTTTGTACGGAGCCGCTGACCGAGTGAGTCTGCATAATGCCACGCATTTTCCGCATAACTACAACCATGTCACGCGTGTGCCGATGTATGCCTTCATGAACCGATTGTTCGGGCTCGGCATGGAAGAACCGATTCTAGAACGGGACTTCCAAGTCCTTAAAGATTCGGACATGACAGTTTGGGACGAATCGCACCCAAAACCACCCGCAGGGATCGAGTTCGAAGCGGATCTGCTCAAGCGATGGGCCAACGATGTCGCTGCCAAGGTCGAGGCGTCGCCTGAGATTCGAAAGCAAGGCTGGAAAACAATATTGAGTCCTGCTCTGCAAGTCGCATCTACTCTCAAGGTCCAGCCGATGGAGCGCAAGGAGAACGATGGCAAGATGATGGAGATCGTCTCTGTCGTGAACGCCGATAACAAAGTGGTCGGAAAATTGTTTCGAGTGGTCGAAGGGGATGGTGATTCATCCAGCGCGAAAGAGATCCGTCTCGTGGCAAATGGATCGCAAACGGAAATCAAAGGTGGTTGGGGACTTTTGGTTGCCGATGCCTGGGGGATCGATGGAGATGTCACAGAACAAACCCTCGTGAAAAATCCTCGGCCTGCCGCTTGCTACACGTATGGATACAACCCGTCTTTATTCCTTCGGAAATTGGCGGTTGTGGTAGCGATGCTGGACTCCACCCAGGGAAGCGATTTGAGGAAAGTAACCTGGGTCGGTGACGACGCGAATGCTGCCTTGGTTGGCGCCGCGGCCGTCTTGCGACCGAAGCTCACAGTCCAGTTACCATCTGGAGATAGTGCGTTCGATTTTGCAAAGGTTCAATCGATTCGCGATCCGAATTTCTTGCCTGGCGCACTTCGATTCGGTGGCATGGCTGGTTTGGCGAAGGTCGCGATGTCCAAGGACGGAGAGTGATCTTGGGTTGACCCGACAAGGGGCTTCACCCGATAATCTTTCGTTATGAAACGTTATAAAGCTTTTTTGAAAGAAACGTGGTGGCTTTGGTGTATCTACTTAGTTGCCACGTTCGCTTTGGTACTTTTTGTCCATAAGATTTTCCTCGCCATCCTCCCGATGATGATCGTCAACTTTTTTTACTTCGCGCTCGTCCGTTACGACGACGACGGGAACTTCATCGGGGCGTAGCCAACACCGAGATTTCGTAAGAACAGCGGATTTTTTGTTTCGGTGGTTCGGCGTGTGGGAGTTGGCTGGATCAGCAGGCTTCCCATCGGATGCTGTAGCACCAACGGTAGGTTCCTGCGCGGTCCAGTGGCTCGGATGGTCGAATTTGAAGAGTCGCATAGTCCGGCTGGTACGTGAGTTGGCCCCGCTGAACCTCGACGATCAAGTAGCCTCTGGAAGACGCGTTCGCGGGCTCCATCGCTCTGTGGATGCGGCAACAGTTCCCCGAAACAGAAATCTCAGGGAGCAGATGAGAGGCCGTAGAGTTCGATTCTCCGTTCTGAAGGAGTAGGTTATAAGAGCTCGCGAGAGAAAGAGGAGGCGAACTCGCTTTGCAGGCGAAATCGAGTTGGAACCCTGGCGTATTGCCCGTTAAAACCTCGCAAGCCAACGACCAGTGGCCGTGGCCGGAGAGCCCAACTCCGAAGGCAACTGGGCTGCTTTCAGGCCGAATCGACTCCAGGACAACGTGTTGGAGGGGGGCATCGGCAGGCCAAGGATCGCTGTTGTCACTGGGTACGGAACAGAGCAACTCCCGACGAGCATTTTCGACCAGGAACCCAATGCTGTGGACAAACCGGTCGTGAGCCTTCGCAAATTGGATCGAGAGGGGGGGGGCACCTAGTTCTAGGGGAGGCGATGGCAAGTGGGTGGATCCCTGAAAGTGGAATGGTTGGGAGCAGTTGTTTGGTAGTTCTGACCGGCGATTATCCAGGATAACAAGGTTTTTTCCCAGGTCTGAACCCCCGCTGCACCCTGGTTTCCTACTGGCCAAAAACGGCGTCACGCCTAAACTATCCAATTCAGTAAATCCAATTCAGTAAATCGACGCACCTATCAACCTCCAGGAGAATCAAGCAATGGCATTTACCCTTGCACCGCTTCCTTACGCATTCAATGCGATGGAACCCCATATCGACGCGCAGACCATGGAAATCCACCATGGCAAACATCATCAGGCGTATGTAACCAACCTGAACAAGGCACTCGATGGCACTCCTTTCGCGGACAAAACGATCGAGGAAGTGATCAAAAACTTGGGGGCGATTCCCGACGACAAGCGAACGGCGGTACGCAACAACGGTGGCGGTCATTGGAACCACACGTTCTTCTGGCAAGTCATTGGTTGGAATGCCGGTGGCAAGCCATCGGGTGCGTTGCTCGCCGACATCGAAGCAACCTTCGGAAGTTTTGACGCCTTCAAGGAAAAGTTTGCGACCGCTGGTACAACCCGGTTCGGTTCAGGTTGGGCGTGGTTGGTTCTCAACAATGGCAAGTTGGAAATCGGTTCGACTGCGAATCAAGATTGCCCGCTGATGGGCAAAGCGATCGCAGGGATCGAAGGCACTCCTATTCTGGGATTGGACGTTTGGGAACATGCGTACTATCTCAAGTACCAAAATCGCCGTCCGGACTACATTGCAGCATTTTGGAATGTGGTGAACTGGAATGAAGTTGGCAAGCGGTATGATGCCGCTAAGAAGGGCTAGAACCCGTTGGTGATTCGCGTGCATCGGCGGATGCACGCGATTTTTGAGGAGCATAGGATGGCTGGGGCGACTTTATTCACGTTGCTGGACGACATCGCATCGCTCCTTGACGACATCTCCACAATGAGCCAAGTCGCAATCAACAAGACCGCTGGGGTCTTGGGAGATGACTTGGCTTTGAATGCCAAACAAGTTCACGGTTTGACCGCAGACCGTGAACTACCCGTTGTGTGGCGGGTCGCAGTCGGGTCGGCGGTCAACAAGATGATCCTCATCCCCGGCGCTATGCTGATCAGCGCGTTTATCCCTTGGGCAATTATCCCGCTGCTGATGATCGGCGGGGTGTATCTTTGCTACGAAGGGGTTGAAAAACTCTTTCACGCTTGGTTGCATTCAGGGCATGATGAGGAGCATGCCAAGGACAAAACGCAAGAGGTCGTAGGTTCCAGCGCGCCACCGGCCGACATTGCGAATTTCGATACTTCCAACGTCGATTTGGTAACGCTCGAAAAGGATAAGATCCGAGGAGCGATTCGCACCGACTTTATTCTCTCAGCGGAAATCATCGTCATCACTCTGGGGACGCTCGCTGATAAATCTCCTTGGATTGCCCTTGGCGTTTTGCTGATTGTTGGCGTGGTCATGACCATTGGGGTTTATGGTTTGGTTGCGTTGATCGTGAAATGCGACGACGTTGGACTTCACTGGCTCCGACGTACCCGTCAAACGGTTTGGGACCGAACACTTCGAGGGTGTGGTCAAGCGATTCTGTGGTGTGCTCCGCACATGCTAAGGTTTTTATCGGTTGCAGGGACGATTGCTATGTTTTTGGTGGGAGGAGGGATCGTCACCCATCATATCGATTGGCTCCACCATCTCAGCGAATCGATCGTCGAACGGATTCACCATTTCCCTGTTGTGGGCGGGATTGCACCTTACGTGGTACCGATCGCGTTCGATTTGATTTTCGGTGTGCTTGCGGGTGCCGTGGTTGTTGGGATCGTGGAACTGGCCAAATTGCTAATTCGGGGCAAGCAATCCCCAGAGGTTGTCGCCTAGATATGCCGTTCGTATGGCCTCATGGAGTAGAATAAAGCCGTCCGCGGCGGGGGCTGTGATTGGCCGCTCGCTGGCTACTCTGGCACTGTCGGTCTAAGGTCAATTAACAACGAAACAGGAAGATTCATGAGCGATTACGCACTTGAGATCGATGGGCTTCACCATAGGTACGGTGAAACAAGAGTTCTCGACAACGTGAATCTACGGATCCTTCCCGGCCAAATCGTTGCTATTGTCGGTCCTAGCGGGTGTGGTAAAAGCACTCTGCTTAAAGCGATTTTAGGGACGCATCCACCCACCGAAGGACAGATACTCGCCGATGGTATCCCGGTGACTGGTCCAACAAGAAATGTTGGAATCGTTTACCAGAACTACTCGCTGTACGACTTCCTCACCGCAGAGAAAAATGTTGCTTTTGGACTAAAACTCGATGAGACGTCTCTATTTGGACGGACGGTTCTTTTTCCCAAGTACCTCAAAAAGAAGCGAGAGCACCTTCAGAAGGCGAGAGAATTCCTCGATCAAGTCGGCCTCGAGCATGCATGTGGAAAGTACCCGGGTGAAATGTCTGGGGGAATGAAGCAGCGAGTGGCTGTCGCCCAGGCGTTTATCATGAAGCCAAAGATTGTGTTGCTCGACGAGCCATTCGGTGCACTCGACGAAGCGATGCGCGAGGAACTGCAAATGATGCTCTTGAAGTTCTATCAAGAGAACTTGATGGCAAAGCGGGAAGGAAGACGCCCCAATTATACGATTTTGATGGTGACACACGAACTGAATGAAGCCATTTATGTTGCGGATCGTGTGATTGGAATGAGTCGTTTTCATACCGAAGGTGACCGTGGTGCAACCATCGTCTACGATCGGCCATGTCCAGTTTTTCGGCCGGAAGATCCTCGTGACTTTTCGAGGTTCATTGAGCAGCGCGAGGAATTGCGGCGAGCGGTTTTCGATGAAGACTACATCAAGGACCGGAATAAATACGTGACGTTCTGGAACGATCTTAGCAAACTAGCGGAAGACCAGTCGATGCTGAAGGTCAATCCGGATTCCACGGTGGCACCTGGCCCGTCATCATGAGCGACTTTGGCGCTAGCCGTCGGTGTCTTTAGGGACGTGCAACCGGCGACGACAGCAAAGACGATAGGGTGCGATCACCAAACCACCGGCTAGCACCTTGCTGCCTACAACAGCCGGGAAGACGCTAAAGCTGAATGGGGGTTTGTGAACGACTTTGGCGCTAGCCGTCGGTGTCTTTAGGGGCGTGCAACCGGCGACAACAGCAATGACGATGGGTGCGATCACCAAACCACCGGCTGATGCCTTGCTGCTTGCTAAAGCAGAATGCATTTCCAGTCGTTATACGACACGACCCCCGAAAAATTTCCGGGGGTCGTGCATTTCAATATGGTCTGTTTTGGGCAGTACGGCGAAGCTTTAGTACGCCGTGCTTCCTTGTTCTGGTATTACTCGCCGCGGCGGATTCGCATTCCGTAGAACGAGTTCCACAGGAAGAAGGCTGCGACTGCACAGAACAATACAGCCCATGCCGTGGTGACTTGGGTTCCTTGAGTCGCTTGAATCCGAACCGCGAGTGCTACTGCAAGCAGTCCGAATAGCGTGGTGAACTTGATCACCGGGTTGAGGGCCACGCTCGAAGTATCCTTGAATGGGTCCCCAACAGTGTCGCCAACTACGGTCGCATCGTGGAGCGGCGTGCCCTTCATTTTCAATTCGACTTCAACAATCTTCTTGGCATTGTCCCATGCACCCCCAGCGTTCGCCATGAAGATTGCTTGGTAGAGACCGAAGATTGCGATCGAGAAGAGGTAGCCGATGAAGAAGTAGGGTTCGATGAACGCGAAGCCGAGCGTCACAAAAAAGACCGACATGAAGATGTTAAACATCCCCTTCTGCGCGTACTGCGTGCAGATTTCAACGACCTTCTTGCTATCTTCTACGCTCGCTTTCGTGGAGCCGTCGAGCTTGATGTTGTTCTTGATGAACTCAACAGCACGATACGCGCCCGTCGTGACTGCTTGGGTGGAGGCACCGGTGAACCAATAGATGATTGCACCACCTGAGATCAGGCCCAGGACGAACGGGGCGTGGAGCAGCGACAGTTGCTCGATGTCTTTGGTCAGACCGTTGGTCAAAGACATGATGATCGAGAAGATCATCGTCGTTGCCCCGACAACGGCGGTGCCGATGAGAACCGGCTTTGCGGTCGCTTTGAACGTGTTCCCTGCCCCGTCATTTTCCTCGAGCAGATGTTTTGCCGATTCAAAATTTGCGTCGAGGTTGAATTTGGACTTCAATTCGTCTTTGATATTGGGGATTTGTTCGATCAAGGAAAGTTCATAAACACTTTGCGCGTTGTCGGTCACAGGGCCGTACGAGTCGACAGCGATGGTGACGGGTCCCATTCCGAGGAACCCGAATGCGACTAGACCGAATGCGAAGACTTCTTTGGCGACCATCAATCCACCAAGGCCTGCGCTACCGCCGATTGTCGAAATCCAGTAGGCGACGGCCATCAAGCCTGTGATGCTGAGTCCGAGCCACAAGCAGGAGAAGTTACCGGCGACTAGACCTGAAAGGATATTGAGGGAGGCGCCTCCTTCGCGGCTCGAGGTAACCACTTCCTTGACGTGAGCGGACGAGGTCGAGGTGAAAACCTTGACCAACTCGGGAATGATCGCCCCGGCCAAGGTACCGCACGAGATGATGGTTGAAAGTTGCCACCACAAGTTGCTGTTTCCGCCGAGGGACGGAATAAGTAGCCAGGAAACAGCGTAGGTTAGACCGATTGAGATAAAGCTGGTAATCCAGACCAAACGGGTCAGTGGATGTTCGAAATCCATCTTTTCCGCATTGCCGTATTGGGATTCAGTCCATCGCTCGTTCAAGTAGTACGCGGCGACTGAAGCGACGATCATCATGGCACGCATGACGAACAGCCAAACCAGCAATTGGACTTGGACTTGTTCGAAGTTCGCACCGGCCGATTTCTCATTGATCGCCAATAAGATAAACGTGATCAAAGCAACGCCGGTAACACCGTAGGTTTCAAATCCATCAGCGCTGGGGCCCACAGAATCACCCGCGTTGTCACCGGTACAGTCGGCGATCACACCAGGGTTCCGAGCATCGTCTTCTTTGATCTTGAACTCAATCTTCATCAGGTCCGAGCCGATGTCAGCGATCTTGGTAAAGATACCGCCGGCGATTCGGAGGGCCGCCGCACCGAGGCTTTCACCGATCGCAAAACCGATGAAGCAAGCACCGGCGATTTCGCGTGGCAAAAAGAGAAGGATGCATAGCATCATGAGGAGTTCGACGCTGATCAACATCATGCCGATACTCATCCCCGCCTTCAGAGGAATCGCGTACACAGGGTACGGCTTGCCTACCAAACTCGCATGTGCAGTTCGCGAGTTTGCAAAGGTATTCACTCGAATACCGAACCACGCGACCATGTAACTGCCCAAGATTCCGATGACGCTGAACAGAACGATCGTTCCAACGGTTGTCGCTGGTTTCCCTTCCAGCCATCCAAAGTACATGACGATCACAACGGCGATGATCGCCCACAATCCTGCCAAGAATTTGCCCTGGGTGATCAAATAGGTTTTGCACGTTTCATAGATCAACTCGGACACTTCGAGCATGCTCGAATGCACGTCCATGTTTTTTAACTGATTGTAGATCCGAATACCGAAGGCCAAGCCTGCAACACATATCCCTAGTCCGATGAAGAGCAGGATGCGACCAGACAACCCTAGGAAACTTGAGTTTCCTAAATCTGGAAGAACCAAGTCCGCTTCGCCATGGACGGCGGGCGCGCCGGCTTGCCCTTCTTGGCCAAAACTCAGACCGGTAAAAACCATTCCGAAAAGGAACAAACCGAAGACCCAACCGAGGGACAATCTTAGGCCAGCTAGGTGGGGTAAGACTGGGTATTTCATCGAATCAATCCTACTAATTCGTGGAGAGTGAGCGCTCACAGATTGGAGGGAGTAAAGTATCGTCAAATCAATCCTAGTTCAAGCATAGCAAAAGTCATTTCGGGCAACTAAATTTGCTTTTGACCGGCTTTAAAGGGAAACGAGATGCCTTAGAGTCGTAGGTTAGCTAATATTGCGGTTGCTTAATCAGCAGGTCTACTACTGGGTTTTGGGAAGGGTTTCGCGTCGGGCCGAGAATCGGGTTAGACTGAACGGAACTCTCGGTGCTGACGTAGGTTGTAATCGTTGGTACGACCCGAGCTACCGAGAGCCAGGGATCGAATTGGTGAAGTGTTCACACCGGAGTTTCGTGTGTCGATTTTAAATACGTTTCGCATTGCAATCGCCGCCTTGAGCAAGAACAAGATGCGAGCGGGGTTAACGATTCTCGGTGTGGTGATCGGGATTGCTGCGGTTACTGCTATGGTTTCCATTGGAACATCGGCGAGCGAATTGGTCCAAGGAGAGTTCAGGAACTTGGGAACCAACGTCATCGTTATTTCGCCTGGGAGTCGTCAAGCTCGCGGGGCGAGGAGTCAGATTCCATCGTTGACGGCTGCGGACATTGCGGCGGTCTCGAAGGAATGCCCCAGTATTTTGGCTGCGAGCCCGATTGTTGGGGCTGCTGGTCAGGTGATCAGCGGGAACAACAATTGGCGCCCTCGCGAATTGGTGGGGGTCGGAGCGGATTATCTATTGGTTCGCAATTGGCAAATCGCCAACGGTAGCTTTTTCATGGATGGAGATATCAACAACTCGAACAAGGTTTGCGTGATCGGCGCGACCGTTTCTAAAAAACTGTTTCAAACGGCGAATCCTATCGGGCAATCGATCCGGATCAAAAACATTCCTTTTGAAATTGTTGGTTTATTAGCGAGCAAAGGGGCCAACATTGTGGGTGACGATCAAGACGATGTGGTCTTGATGCCGTTTACCACGGTTCGCAAGCGATTGCAGGGAAGTAACTTCAACAACGTGGATGTTGCGTTGGCGTCCGCAAAGTCGACGGAGCTGATGGGGGTTGCGGAACAAGAGATCCGTTCCCTCATGATGGACCGGCACAGGATAGCGATGGGCCAGCAGCCTGATTTTGAAGTGGCCAATACAACGGAAATAGCCAGTGCATTTGGAATTGTGACGGGTACGTTGACCGCCATGCTAGCCTCGATTGCAGGGATATCGCTCGTCGTCGGTGGGGTGGGGATCATGAACATTATGTTGGTTTCCGTGACTGAGCGTACCCGCGAAATCGGAATACGAATGGCGGTGGGCGCCAGACCGCGAGATATCTTGATGCAGTTTTTGGTGGAAGCCATGGTGCTGTCGATGGTGGGGGGAGCGATCGGTGTCACGTTGGGAATTGTTGGTTCGGTTGCGTTGACTTCGGCGATCAACGCTGTTTCCTCGGGGCGGGATTGGCCGATCATTATCAATCAACTAGCAGCCGTTGTGAGCTTGATCTTTTCGGCTTGCGTCGGGATCGGATTTGGTTTCTACCCCGCGTGGCGGGCGAGCCGGCTCGATCCGATCGACGCCCTCAGGTACGAATAAACACGAATAAAAAGGTATGAATTAAGACGGGTGCGCGGCCTTGCCGGTAGCTGAAGACGTTCGCATTCGATTTTTTGCCGAGGATAGGACGCGCCACGGATGGTCTCGTATTGTATAAAACTCGTTCCTTCGATGATAAAAACGTCAGGTGCCTCGTCTCAGGCAGGCACTATGAAGGATTACTCCGTTTCGTAGTACCAAAGAGCAAAGACCCCTTTGAGCGTGAACGACGAAGAAGCACTGATTCAGTCTGCGCTCGCCGGGGAAAGCTCCGCCTTTGAGACGTTGGTCTGCCGTTACCAAGACCGACTCTACACGGCCATGATCAGCATCGTTGGGAATGCCGACGAAGCCGAGGATGTGGTTCAGGAATCGTTCATTCAAGCCTACTTGAAACTCGACACGTTCCAGCAAAATAGCCGCTTCTTCACGTGGCTCTACCGTATCGCATTCAACTACGCACTGGCGCGCCGCCGACGCAATCGCGGCCATCTCTCGCTCGAAGAGTCTCGGGAAAACACCGGCGCAGAACCCTCATTTCAGGGGGATACTCCGGATACCCGGATGTCCAGGAACGAAGACATCCAACTGGTCCACAAAGCTTTGGCTCTACTCTCAGAAGACCACCGTTCGATCTTGGTCCTGCGGGAAATGGAGGATCTGGCCTACGAGGAAATCGCCGATGCCCTCAATATCTCGATCGGTACCGTTCGCTCTCGATTGAACCGAGCTCGCGCCGCCCTCAAAACGCAGCTTGAAAAGTTTCCCGAATGGAACCCCGAGGCATAGGCTCGCGAAAGCCTTGGTTTATTGCGGAACCGGCCCGCCGCAGCATGGGCCCACCGCAGCCTGGGCCCAACACAGCATGGACCCACCGCAGCCTGGGCTCACAGCGATCTCGCAATCGCTCGCCTTCTAATTCTCTCGATACTGTATTCTCTCGATACTTTATTCTTTGATGCTGTATTCTTTGATGCTGTATTCTTTGATGCATGGCATTGTTGCCCGAACCGATCCTTTTGAGCATTGTCTAGAATAGGCGCGGCGGCAGTCGCTCGTGGAATACTCACTGTGTATTCGATGCGCATTATGTGGCTTGTATTGGTGCTGAGTGACTGGCCCCGCAACGTGCGGCTTGCCGCCGGTTGTGTTGCCGGTTCATTGAAAATCGATAGAAAAACCACCACCGATCATGCTTTTAACCATCGATGTTACCTCGGAGCAAGCTCCCCAGCTCAGTTATCTTCTCCACAAGCACCCCGACCGCGTTCAATCCTTCGAGATGAGCTTTGGTGCTGCTCATGTATTTTATCCGGTCGTGGAACAAGACCGTTGTGTCGCGTGCTTGCTCTTAGAAGTGGATCCGGTCAGTATGGTTCGCGGTAAAAGCCGAGATAGCAGTTTCCTTCTTGAGCAATACGTGAATGATCGACCGTTCACCGCCTCTTCGTTCATGAGTGTTGCATTGTCTCAAGTCTTCGGGACTGCGTTGGCAGGACGATGCCGAGAGCTCCCTGAATTGGTTGAGGAAACTTTCGAACTGACCGCAACACTCGATACGCTTGCCGTGCGCGGGGATGTAGCTATGGTCCCTCGATTGTTCGAACCGCTTGGATATTCGGTGACCGCCGAAGGAAGGCTTCTCGACCCGGAATTTCCCGAATGGGGACAAAGCCCTTACTATCGCGTCGTTTTGCGGGGTAAGAAAACCATCGCGGAACTTCTCGCTCATCTCTACGTTCTCATTCCCGTCTTCGACAATGTGAAGCATTACTTCGTAGGCCCCGATGAAATCGAAAAGCTCCTCGCGAAGGGTGCTGGATGGTTGGAAACCCATCCCGAAAAAATCGAAATCACCCGAAGGTATCTGCGTCATCGACCAGGATTGGTCCGAGATGCGCTCGCCCGACTCTCCGACGAGGAAGTGCGTAGCGAGTTGGATATGGATTCGGACTCGCAAGACACCGAATTGATAGACGCCGAATCGATTGCCAGCGACCCGGTTTCCAGCGACCAGATTACCAGCGCCCTGATTGCCAGTGCCCCGATTGCCAGTGCATCGATCGCTGACGGCACCGCCGCAACAAGTACCGCCGCAACAAGCACCGGGAAATCCATGAATGGGTCAGTCGATCCCCAACGAGATCGTGCTAGTAGCGAGAGCCCCGAAAATACCATTTTTCGGAGTTTGAATCAGCAGCGCTACGATGCGGTCATCGATGCCATCCGTCGGTCGGGCGCAAAATCGGTTTTGGATCTAGGTTGCGGCGAGGGGAAATTGCTCAAACTGCTGCTGGAGGAACGACAACTTGAACGCATTGTGGGAATGGATGTCTCGATCCGATCCTTGGAAATCGCCAGCCGACGATTGCGATTAGCGCGATTGACTGAACGCCAAAGAAGCCGCATTGAATTGATCCATGGATCCTTGATCTATCGGGACAAACGGCTGAATGGCTACGATGCGGCGACTGTAGTCGAGGTCATCGAACATTTGGACCCGGATCGATTGGTTGCGCTTGAACGGGTCGTATTTCAGTTTGCACGCCCTAAAACCGTGGTCGTGACAACTCCCAATCAAGAATACAACTCTTTGTGGGAATCGCTTCCATCGGGCGTGTTTCGACATGCCGACCATCGATTCGAGTGGAGTCGTATTCAGTTTCAAGATTGGGCGGAATCCATCTGCAATCGTTACGGATATCGCGTCCGATTGCTACCGGTAGGGCCTGTCGATACGGATCGTGGTTCTCCAACGCAGATGGGAGTTTTTGAAATTGCCTGATCGATCGGATCCTCAACGTAAATGGATTATCGCGGAAGGAACGCAGATCGTTGTGTTGCGCGACGTGCGTAACACAGACGGTGGGGTGGCCCATCCACGAGGTGCCGTGGGCACGGTGGTAGAGTCCCCGTCGGAAGGGAGCCATTCGTACCGCGTCCAATTCCTCGACGGGATCGTGGAATCGTTGCTGCCACGCGAAATCACGATGTTGACGAAATATCAAGGAGGAAGTCTCCAGGACTCCGTAGCAATTCTCGATTCCAGCGAATGGTATGATCGCGTCCTTTTTCAGTGCATCATCGGATCCCAAGCATATGGGTTGGCGGATGATGCATCCGATATCGATCGCCGAGGCTTTTTCTTGCCATCGGCAGATGCGCATTGGTCTCTATCCGGTGTGCCAGAACAAATCGAATGCGACGAGACCCAAGAAGCATACTGGGAGCTTCAGAAGTTTATCGTATTGGCCCTTAAAGCGAACCCCAATGTGCTCGAGTGTCTCTATTCACCGCTGGTTGAAAAGTTAACTCCACTTGCACAAGAGTTGATAGAGTCTCGCGAGATGTTTCTCTCAAAGCTTGTCTTTCAAACCTACAATGGATACGTTGCATCGCAATTCAAAAAAATGGAGTCCGACATCAGGAATAAAGGCTCCGTAAAATGGAAGCATGCAATGCATTTGATCCGATTGCTGATTTCGGGCATCGAAGTTCTTAAGCATGCCTATGTTCCGGTGGATGTTGGCTCCCATCGCGATACCTTGCTCGCGATCAAACGGGGTGAATTGGATTGGAAGGAGATCGATGCTCTGCGGTTGAGTTTTCATCAGGATTTCAGTACTGCATTTGCCCATACCCGACTTCCCGAACGCCCCGATTATCATCGAGCGGATGCATTTTTGATTCGCGCACGTCGCGCTGCATTAGAACCTGGATTACCATGAACGATTCCCTGACTTCCCATCCTTGCTTGTTGAAGCAAGTCGAACGCCATCCCTATCCGTTGCTTTTCGCGACGATCAGCGGCGCCCACCTCTATGGGTTTCCCTCCCCAGACTCGGATTTTGACCTGCGAGGAGTTCACCTTCTACCGCTCAGCCAAGTCGTCGGCTTGGGGGAGCGGGAAGAGACGGTGGAGAAATCGGGAGTTTACGATGGTATGGAAATCGATCTGGTGACGCATGACGCCGAGAAATTCTTCAAATTGATGCTCAAGCGGAACGGCTATGTGCTGGAACAGTTGCTATCACCGTGGGTGGTTCAGTCATCCCCCGAACACGAAGAGCTCAAGTCTTTGGCAACTGGATGCATCACACGTCATCATGCGTTTCATTATTTGGGATTTGCGGACACTCAGTGGCGGCTCTTTCAAAAGGAAGATCCGCCCCGCGTAAAACCGTTGCTTTACGTCTATCGGGTTCTTTTGACGGGTATCCATTTGATGAAAACCGGAACGATCGAAGCTAATTTGCGTGTCCTCAATGAGGAATATCGACTCCCTTATATTCCTGATTTGATCGCGAGGAAAACGACAGGTAAGGAAAAAGAAGTTCTTGATCATGCGGATATGGAGTTTCATGCGAAGGAGTTCGCTCGCTTGGTCGGTGTGTTGCAACAATCGCATGCCGATTGCCATTTGCCAGAGCAGCCGAGTTGCACGCGGGCATTGAGCGACCTTTTGATTCGTATCCGTTTAGCAGCCCTCGAGACCGTGCGAGGTGATTCATGAGGATTCAAGTTCCAGAATTGTCGCTCGTTGTATTGATTGGCTCGAGCGGTTCTGGAAAGAGTAGTTTTGCACGCAAGCATTTCCGGCCTACGGAGGTACTTTCCTCGGATTATTGCCGTGGGTTGGTCTCCGATGATGAGAACAATCAAGCTGCAACGCCAGACGCGTTTGAGGTTTTGCATTTCCTGGCATCCAAGCGTTTGTCCCGAGGTCGGTTGACGGTTGTCGATGCAACCAACGTCCAACCTGAATCACGGAGGCCACTGGTGCAATTGGCGAGAGCTCATCACTGCTTGCCCATCGCTATCGTGCTCGACTTGCCAGAGTCTGTATGCCAACAGCGGAACCAAAACCGAGAGGATCGTAACTTTGGGCCACACGTCATTCGTCAGCAGCGATCGCAAATGCGACGCTCCTTGAGGGATTTGAGACGAGAAGGTTTTCGCGATGTCTTTGTGTTAAGTTCCGAGGAGCACGTCGACGGAGCGACTGTCGAGCGTGTACCTCTGTGGTGCAATAAAAAGTCCGAGCACGGACCGTTCGATTTCATCGGCGACGTTCATGGATGTTGCGATGAATTGGAGTCCTTGCTGTGCCGATTGGGTTACACGGTTCAGCCCATGACAGGCGATGTAAACTCGGTATTGCTTGCCCCAAACGTATTTGTCCATCCAGAGGGGCGTAAGGCCGTATTTGTTGGAGATCTGGTCGATCGCGGCCCGCGAGTCGTCGATACCTTGCGTTTGGTGGCAACAATGGTTGCTCATGGTTCGGCGCTTTGCGTTCCAGGAAACCACGATATGAAGTTGCTGCGTAAGCTCAACGGCAGCGATGTTAAGATTGCTCATGGTTTAGCGCAGACGCTTGCTGAGATCGACGGGCTCGAAGCTGGGATCAAAGATGCGTTTTGTCGAGAATTGGGCGAGTTTCTCGACAATATGGTAAGCCACTATGTTCTCGATGATGGAAAAATTGTAGTCGCGCACGCAGGGCTGAAGGAAGAATTTCATGGGCGCGGTTCCGCGGCGGTTAGGGCGTTCGCGCTGTTCGGTGAAACGACCGGAGAAACCGATGAATTCGGATTACCCGTCCGTTGCAATTGGGCCGCCGATTACCGAGGGAGTGCCCACGTTGTCTACGGTCACACTCCCGTCCCGGATCCGGAGTGGGTGAATCGAACGATCAACATCGACACAGGTTGCGTATTCGGCGGCCGACTTACCGCTCTTCGTTTCCCTGAACGTGAACTCGTATCGGTACCGGCCAACCAAACCTACTGTGAGCCGTCGCGCCCGTTCCTTAGGGAAAACCTTCAAGGCCGAACGGCACAACATTTACTCGATGATGTCCTCGACTTGGAAGATGTTATTGGCAAGCGAATCATATCGACTCAGTTGTCCAGGAATATCACGATTCGCGAGGAGAATGGAACCGCCGCCCTTGAAGTCATGAGTCGATTCGCGGCCAATCCGAAATGGTTGGTCTATTTACCACCGACGATGTCCCCTTGTGCAACCTCCCGTGAACCTGGACTCCTCGAGCATCCAGCGGAAGGTTTTTCTTACTTTCGAGAGGAAGGAGTGAAGCAGGTTATCTGCCAAAAGAAGCATATGGGGTCCCGGGGGGTGGTTGTCGTTTGCCGAACCCCTGAGTCAGCGTCGAAACGGTTTGGCGTGACCTCCGGTGAGCTTGGAGTGATTTATACGCGAACCGGCCGTCGATTCTTTCCTGATTCCGAGGTCGAATTGAAACTGATCGAGCAACTCCGCGATGCCTTCTCTAAAGCCAACTTTTGGGAGGAGTTCAACACCGAATGGGCCTGTTTGGATTGCGAGATCATGCCTTGGTCTGCCAAGGCCCAGGAGTTATTGCGGACTCAATACGCAGCGGTGGGCGCTGTCGGTGAATTGTCGCTGGACCGCGCGATGCATTCGATCGAACTAGCCGTCGAACGACTGGAGGGACTCGGAGGTGGGGATGGGGCAGAGGCCCTCGCCTCCATGAGGGATCGGTTCGCTTACCGCGCTCATGCCGTTCGGGACTATGTTCAAGCCTACCGGCAATACTGTTGGCGCGTTGATTCGATCGCTGACTACAAAATTGCTCCTTTCCATTTACTCGCCACCGAAGGACGAGTCCACACCGATCGGGATCATCATTGGCACATGGAAACCATAGCCCGGATTTGCCAGCAGGATTCCCAATTGCTTTTAGCGACTCCGTTTCTACTCGTGGATACCGAAGACGCAGTCAGTGTTGCTCAGGGGACGCAATGGTGGGAGACGCTGACGGATGACGGAGGAGAAGGGATGGTGATCAAACCACTGGAATGGATCGTTCGGAACAAAAATGGAATTGTGCAACCTGCCGTCAAATGCCGTGGCAAGGAGTATCTTCGTATTATCTATGGGCCGGATTACGATGCCCCCGAAAACCTGTCGCGACTCCGCAACCGTGGGTTGGGGAGAAAGCGTTCCTTAGCGATTCGCGAGTTCGCCCTGGGATTAGAAGGCCTGGACCGTTTCGTTCGGGGGGAACCATTACGCAAAGTCCATGAATGTGTTTTTGGAGTATTGGCCTTAGAAAGTGAACCGGTCGACCCCAGACTGTGACTAGTTCCTGGACAAAAACGTAATCGAAAAACATTCAATTCGAATGCCTGCCTGGCGAATCTGTCGCCAACTGGAAGAGGACATGAACGCACGCCAATTGGAAAAACTAGGATTGCCTAGCGAATGCATTCCTGCTGCCATCGTCGCAATTCAAAAAATGGTCAGCGATCAAGGTATCCGGGGTAAAGACATTAAGGCTGAGATCAAGTCGATCGTTGCGGATCCCGTTCGTTTCTTAGCCGATCCGAATTGGGGTGATTTAGCCAAGGAAGTCGCAACTAGCCTCGCCGATGATGGATTCGGGGATCGGTCTGAAACGCCGATCGATTACCCGACGTGGGGTGAAGATATCGACCCGGGAGCGCACGTTCAGATGGAACAAGCCTGCCGCCTGCCGATGGCGATCGGCGCTGCGCTGATGCCTGATGCGCAC
Source organism: Pirellula sp. (assembly GCA_046318275.1). GTDB lineage: Bacteria > Planctomycetota > Planctomycetia > Pirellulales > Pirellulaceae > JBKCUI01. The sequence continues at coordinate 129,563 of JBKCUW010000072.1, forward strand.
GTGGGTTATGGTCTGCCGATCGGTGGTGTGCTTGCGCTCGACAATGCTGTTGTTCCCTACGCGGTCGGTGTTGATATCGCTTGCCGTATGAAACTATCGGTCCTCGATGTCGCACCTGAAAACCTGAAGAATCAAGAGTCTCGGTTTGAGGATGCGTTGCAACGCGGTACCCGATTCGGGATCGGTTCGGAGCATGCGACTCCTCAAGATCATCCGGTGATGGACGAGGATTGGAGCGTGACACGTACGACGCGAGAGAAGAAAGACATCGCTCGAAAGCAACTTGGTACGAGCGGTTCCGGAAATCACTTTGTGGAGTTCGGCACATTGACCCTCAGTAATCGATGTTCCGAATTGGGGCTCGATGCGGGTGTCTACACGGCGCTCCTCAGCCACAGCGGCAGTCGCGGAACCGGTGCGGCTGTCTGCTCGGTATACAGCAGCATAGCCTGCTCCCGCCTTCCTAAAAAGTATCAGGAGAACTTTGGATACTTGGCATGGTTGGACATGGATAGCGAAGCTGGCCAAGAGTATTGGGCTGCAATGAACTTGATGGGGGATTACGCGGCGGCTAATCACGATGTGATCCATCGCTTGGTGTCCAAGTTACTCGGCGTTCGGGTGATCGCTGGCGTGGAAAACCACCATAACTTTGCATGGAAAGAGACCCATGGTGGACGCGAGGTGATCGTGCATCGCAAGGGTGCGACGCCGGCTGGGCCTGGAGTGTTGGGTGTGATCCCTGGTTCCATGGCGACACCAGGATTCGTCGTCCGAGGCAAAGGCAACGCGGCCAGTTTGGCGTCCGCTTCTCATGGCGCAGGACGCTGCATGAGCCGCCGCGCGGCAAAGGACAAGTACACTTGGAAAGCGGTCCGAAATGACTTGAGCAACAAAGGTGTGCGTGTCATCTCCGCAGGAGCCGATGAAGCCCCTGGTGTCTATAAGGACATCCACCGTGTGATGGCCGCTCAATCGGATTTGGTCGACGTGCTCGCACGATTTGACCCAAAGATCGTTAAAATGTGCGAAGACGGCAGCCCTGCAGAAGATTGATGTATCATCTGCGAGGACTTCCGGTGACTCCACACTACTCTCGAGAATGATTTGAACACGTCACCGCGCTGAAGTTTGAAGCGAAGCGGCGATTGCGACGGTGGATATCACCACCTTCCGGCGACTGCAACAGTTGGTTGATTCCTCGCGAGGAAATCGATGAGTGGCAGCAACTCCTGATCGATCTCATGCGAAGACGCAAACCCGCAAAGGAGAGATAGGGGATCTTGCGAAAGCTTCCGGCTGTGATCGGGCATGGGCGAAGGGGGCAATCTTGATGGTGAACGATTGTGTTAATGGTTTTTGGCTCCTGGCGAGAGCCGTTGAGGACAACGGCTCTACATTGCGGCCCATCGTGGCACGAATCCTCCGAACAACCTCACGCGAAGACGCAAACCCGCAAAGGAGAGCTAGAGGTTCTTGCGAAAGATCCTGGCTGTGAGCGGGCTTGGGCGAAGGGGACAATCTTGATGGTGAACGATTGTGTTAATCGTTTTTGGCTCCTGGCGAGAGCCGTTGAGGACAACGGCTCTACATTGCGGCCCATCGTGGCACGAATCCTCCGAACATACACTCTTCTGGGACCTCGGCGAACTCCCGCAG
>JBKCUW010000073.1:0-19979 GCA_046318275.1 Pirellula sp.
CATCGGCTCCCGTTTGCTCCGAGCCGCCTCGTCCAGTGCATTTGGCGGGGGAATCCGCTGTAGCATCCAAATAAAAATCGCAATCGGCGCGAGAAAAATCATGCCGGCCAGGAACGGCATCCAGCGTTCAGATTCCCCCAACGACCAATCCCATTGCGACTGCGTGTATTGCAGAACCCGTTGACCCACCGTCTTGGAGACACCTCCCGCCAGAATGAAACTCGCGCATAAACCCGCCGTCAGTGCCTCGGTCATCCGTCTTCCTTCGAGGAATCCGAGAACCAATCCAAAAACGATCCCAAGTGGCAATCCGTTCAAAAAGATACACAGCACATGCCACGGAGAGGGGACGACAGCAAACAGGAGAAGCGCAACGTGAGATACCAGGATCAGGCACATGAGGAGGGCGGCCCGTCGCGACGGTGACACCTCGGAAACAATACGGATCCCGATGATCTTCGAGAGCATGTACCCGACAACTTGGGAGGCCACCAAAATCGCCTTTTGATCCCAGTTTTCCCAACCGTCGCTCGAGTACGAAGCCGCCGTGAAGGGCTTGCGATACATGTACATGCAAAAGTACGTGCCAAAGGCCGCCGTAACAGCCCACGCGTTGAGGAGCAGCGGATGGTCTATCCTAAATCGCCTTGTCGGATCGCTCGGCACGCTCTATCTCCGATGTTCCAAAGTGCACGTACTTCATTCAACAGAAGCAAGTCGCGTAAGAATAAAGTTGCATTCCGAGATTGGGATCCTTATGCCGATTCCACTAGGCGGGTGACAAAATCAACTGCTCCAGTAAGGGCATAAAGTCTTCAATGGATGGTATTTCAAGGTTTGGATCTTTGGCCAAATCGTCCCATCGCCTCAATTGAACCGCCTCAAAGGCAAAGGGCTCATCGCGGAAATCGTCGATCTCCGATTGGCTCATCAATCCCCCTTGATCGTGATAACTCTTCAGTGATGTCGGCGAAAGCGCGTTCACATATTCCGGTTCGGTGGTGCACAAAAATCGCTTCGCAACAACATGCAAACGGACCGGATCTGCGACCGCTCGCCCAAAGTTTTCTCGGAGCCACGCATAGGCCCTTTGCTCATGAAGATCATCCAAGTTCTGCTCGTCGGATTCGGGCAATTCATGGTCATCGAGAATGTGTCCGATGTCGTGCAGCAGAGCTGCCGCAACAAGCGGTGATTCGGCTCCCGCTCGAATCGCGAGCAAGGCACATTGGATCGCATGCTGCTTTTGCGAAACAGCTTCGCTTCCGTACCGCCCATTTCCTCGCTCATGAAATAACTGGACGATTCGCCCGACTATCGGATGGTGCATGGTATTCAAAGGGTTCCTGTAGCATTGCAACATTGTAAAGACTCATTCCTCAACAACCGATTTCCAAAACCCTCATTGGTTTTCTCAAATGCGAGAGAACCTGAGACTAGCAAAGTGTAAATACGTCTTGAGTAGTTTGCATGAAGAATGGTAGCGGTATTCGATGAAGGGGTTCAAGGCGTTTCCATCTACGGCGTTTCCAGCTATGGCACTATGGATTGACTCGAATCGAGCAGTCCCGGCAAATCGGCAACGGATTCGATCACCGCATGCGCACCTGCGTCGATGAACTTCCTCGTTGCGGATTCGATCGCAAGCTGTCTGGTTTTTGAATCCAATCGTTCGAGTTGGTTGGGGGCGATCCCTACCGCGTTTCCAGTGACGGTAACGGCGATGGTCCAACATCCCGCATTCCGTCCAGCATGGATCCCTGCAATGGAATCATCGACAATGGCGACACGATTCATCGGGAAAATACCGAGGGATTCCGCGGCTCGAAAATTCTGCCAGGGAGCGGGACGCCCGCTGGCAACTTCGTCCGAACAGACTACGCAGTCCGCTTGGTAGCCTTGTTCGATCGCTAGCGGTTCCACCGTATCCATCAACTCCCTGGTGTAACCCGTCGTAGATCCGATCTTAATCCCGCGATGCCTCAGCATTTGGACCGCTTCGACGACTCCCGGAATGACCGTGGAATGATTCGCGAGGACTTGCTTTTGGAGCGGCAGGAACGTGGCGTACATGTCCTCGATGTCTTCGTCGCGCGACGGCCGACCGTAGGCTTGCTGCCATAGGGACTGTATGCGAGGCATGGAGAGCATGGATCGAATATGGTCGATCTTGGCTTGACCCATCGGCTCGCGGGCTTCGGCCTCCGTGACTTCGATCCCCACACTACCAAAAACTTCTTTGAAAACATGGACTGGGGCCAAACTACCGAAATCGATCGTAGTGCCAGCCCAATCAAACAGAACAGCTGCGATGTCCTTCAAATGGCGTTGCAGCGACGGGTCTAGATAGCAGTTGTTCATCGTATTGCTCGTTGATCGGTTTTACTCACTTGCGGGTTCCCAACGGGTCCAAGCTCTCTCGGCGATTCCAAACGATAGTGTCATCCCATTTCCACCGAGCCCCGTGCAAATGTGGAGTCCTGGTTCTGGTTCCGCTTCAAAGACGAGACCATCGGCATACTTGGCGTAGACTCCATGCCAATGAGATTCCATCATCCAATGGGGCAACTTCAAGATTTTGTGCAATTCGCGAAGGATCAAGCCATCGATCTGTTGGCGATCGAAAGGTTCGATCGCATCGCCATACTCATGGGAATCGCCGAGCACGACCTCACCGCGATGGTTCTGCGAGGCCATCACGTGAATGCCGAATTGGTTCAACTCGGGTGTCTCCGATTCAATGCGGTCGGATAACGCTTGGAGAGATCCACACGTTTTAAAATTCGGGTAGTGCCGCAGAGTCAATCCACCTGCCAAATGGGGACCGATCCTGAAACCTTCGGTTTGAGCGGTCGTGCGCATCATGTGAAGTTTGCATAGGCGGAGCGGAATCCCATGGAACACTTCGGGCCTCAGGGTGGCCAGATCGTCTCCTGAGCAAATAATGATGCGGTCGAAAGTATGTCGTTGTCCACTGGCCAATCCGATCTGACCCGATTCGGTGTGCACGACAGCCGTCGAAAAGTGGAATTGAACTCCATATTGCCGCTCGAGCCATGGCGGGATCGATCGGATGGCGCTGGTCGGGTCGACGCAGCATTCGCGATCGCTCCAGAGCCCACCCAGCAGTCCGTTGGGATTGGCCGCAGGAGAATGCTGCAGGACCTCGCTCGCTGTTAGAAGTTTCAACCACGGCCCCCGAGCCCCGGATTGGTTGATCGCAGCGTACTCCTGCAAAACGGCCCACTCATCGTCGCGGTGCGCCATGTGGACCGACCCGCAGGGATTGACCCACAAGCCGCCCTCGCGCCCGGCACGCAACCATCGTTCGCGAGAGTTATTAGCAACGTCCTGGACATGATCAGGCTGTCCGATGACCCACACCATCCCAAAGTTTCGGATCGATGCGCCATAGGCACGTGGAGAACGTTCGAATACGGTGACTTGGTGCCCACGCTCTGCCGCAGACCATGCGTGCGCCAAGCCTACGATCCCGGAACCGACGATCCCAACGCGTTGCGTATGTTTTGCCATCGAGCGTCCTTGTTGTTGCGTGTTGTTACCCATGTGGTAATGTTACGCTCCCGCGAGGGAATCACAACTATGCCAAAATCCAATGCCGCCCTGTTTCTAGGTCCGAATGCCCCTTGGCAATTCGCGTCAGCCGATCTTCCGACACTCACGCCTGATGAAATCTTGGTGAAGGTGCTCCTTTGCACGATTTGTGGGAGCGATCTTCACACGATCCTAGGGCGACGCAGCGGGCCGGTACCTAGCGTATTGGGGCATGAGATCGTCGGCGAAATCGTGGAGTTCGGTTCTTCGGCGTCGCGGGAAGATGTCCGCGGAAAAACTCTCCAAGCCGGTGACCGCATCGTTTGGGGGATCGTCGCCAATTGTGGTCACTGTTTTTTTTGCCAGAACGACCTGCCTCAAAAATGCGAACGCGGATTCAAGTACGGGCACCAGCAGGTCGGCGAGAGAAAGAATTGGCAAGGAGGATTCGCATCGCACTGCGTCCTGGTGCCTGGAACGAAAATCGTACGCTTGCCCACTTCGCTATCTCTGAAGTCAGCCGCACCGCTGAGTTGCGCGACAGCGACGATTGCAGCTTCCATGCGATTCGCTGATATCGCAGGGAACGCCGATGTGCTCGTCGTCGGAGCTGGTATGCTCGGGTTGACGGCTTGTGCCATGGCGAACAAGCAAGGCCCCTGGTCGGTGGCCTGCATCGAAAAAGACGAGTATCGCCGTCAGTTGGCGATGCGGTTCGGAGCAACCGTTGTCGCGCAGCCAGGGCGACTGCAGGTGAGTGACATCAAGAACGGTTATGGATTCGATGTAGCGATCGAATGCTCCGGAACGAATGCCGGGTTGCTCGAAGCGATCGAGTTGGTTCGCGTCGGTGGCAGAATTGTCTTGGTCGGTGCAGTATTCCCTTCTGAGCCCGCTCCGCTAATCGTTGAGCGGATCGTTCGCAAGCACCTTACCCTGCATGGGGTGCATAACTATCGCAGCGACGATCTTCTTACAGCGGTCGACTTCATGGAGCGCCAAGGCAATAGCTTTCCGTTCGAGGAATTGGTCTCGCATGTATACCCGCTCGCGGAGTTGGCCGACGGGATTACCGCAGCGCAAGTTGGCAGCAACATTCGCGTCGCCATCGCCCCTTAATCGATGAAATGGGTTGCTGTCAGGTTTTGCTTAAACGGTCTTCAGGATCGCATCGACCTTGGCCCGATCCTCCGGATGAAAGCGGTGGAAAGGGTCTGCGAGAAAATCATCGCAAATCCCTAGCAACGACGCGCCGCATTTAGTCGCCTTGATAAATCGGGAAGCGTATTTGCCCACATCGTAGATTTTCTGAAGTCGCTCAACCTTTTGCTGCAACGCTTCCCATTTTGGATCGTTATCGCGGACGGCTTGATAAAGCTGCACAAAGAGTGCGGGGAAAATATTGGCGCCGCCGGCGACACCACCATCACCACCGAGTTTGAGCGACTCGGCCAAAAGCGCCTCAGGGCCGAGCAAGATCGACCAGTCTGGCCTCATTGCCTTGAGCCCAATAGCTTGTTTGTAGTAGCCCAAATCGCCTCCGGAATCCTTGAGCCCGACGATTTGCGGGTGCCGAGTTAGATACTCCAACGTTGAGAGCTCGAACGCGACCTTGGTCAAGCTCGGGATGTTATAGAGCATCACCGGAAGTGGGAGTTCCCGCATCAACTCATCAACATAGTATCGCAGCTCCGTCTGCCCAGCAGGAAAATAGTAAGGCGTGGACAGAACAAGCGCTGTCGCGCCGCAATCGGCAGCGTGTTTCGCAAGCTGAACGGTTTCCACGAACGACGTATCGGTGATTCCGACCAATACCGGAACTCGGCCGCGGACAAACCCGACCGTACGTGCAACCATCTCGCGCCGCAGAGCATAGCTGAGACTGGGCGACTCCCCCGTGGTTCCTAATGCAAAGATCCCATGCACGCCACCAGCAAGGAGATGCTCAATGAGGCGTTCGAGCCCGGCATGGTCCAAACGATCGCGTCCCACCATCGGAGTAATGATCGGTGGAATAATGCCCGAGAAGCTGACTTGCATTTGGGGAGCCTTGGCTAATACAGAACCAACGGCGAAAGACCAACATCCTTCCTCAGGATGCGGTTTCGCAACGATTAACTCCTCAGATTATAGCAATGAGTTTCTAGGACGGGTTCAGAGCATCCCACGAGGGCGAGAGTGGCGTACTGGCATAGAGCAGCACGACTCGCCCGAGTGGAAACAAGTTGCCATGACGATCGGGCCACATGGTAGAGGGCAGCGATCCTGTCAACTCAGCATCAGAAGGAGGGGTTTCCCATTACCGACCAATGCTTGACTGTTTTTTCGGCTCAAGGACCATCTGGGCCGGTTGCCCAACGGTAGTCCACCGTCAGAAAAGGAGTGACAATACAACAGTGTGATTGGCGGGTTGTCGGCATCGACCAACTTGACGCCAATGACGAAAGAGAACCGCGAAAGCTGCAGTAGCCTTCTGCCGGGGATTGGTTGCATTCGCTCATTGTTTTCCTCATGCTGTGATTCATGGAAGGGCTGCATCTGCGAAGGGTTGGATGCAACGTTCACAATAGAAACACTATGTCTATTTTTGGGGGTAGTCAAAAAATTGCCCAATATTTTCTCATTTTCATTTTCCGATTTCCCAGCAACGTTGCGTTTCAGTGCCCGAAAAGAAGAGCTCCTGAGCCCGAGCCACACGTTTAAACAACTGGCGACTGGACGCCGGCCCCCCGACATCCCCTGCTGCTTTTCATGATCAGAACCCTCGAGTAAGAACAGTTTCAGAGTTTCTCCACGCGGCACTTCTGTTTCTGTCTCTGCCGTCCATTCCTGCAACGATGTGAAAACGGGGTTGCAATGGGGTATACTGAACGTTGCTTCGATGGCCCACGTTTCTTAAATCCATCGCGTCGTTTTTGCGTTACTGCGTTTTTTGTAAATACCCACTGTCCACCAAGGTCACGGGTTACTACCAGTCCAGGGTTGATTATGATCTCGATTCAAACCTATTCTTGGGTACGCCAGCCTCTTTTCATGTTGGCTCCTCTCCTGTTGTTGCACCTTCTCCTTGGTACACCATCCGCGTTTTGCCAAAAATCATCCGATGGAAAGCAACCGATCTTCGAGGAGGACTTTGAAAATGGAATCAGTCGCTGGGATTTGACCGACGTAGAGGCTTGGGAGATCCTCGAGAAGGATGGCAATCATTCGATCGGCCTCAACAAACGCATCAGCAATTACACGCCAAAAGTCCGCAGCCCTCATAACATCGCTCTGATCAAAGATCTCCGCGAAGGGGCCTTCGTCCTCACCTTTAAAGTCCGCAGTACGAACGATACGGGAAACCATCGCGACTGTTGTGTTTTCTTCTGCCATCAAGATGCAGAGCATTTTTATTATGTGCACTTGGGTGCTAAACCAGACCCAGCGAGCGGACAGATCATGATCGTCAACGGAGAACCGAGACGCCCATTGACTGAAAACAAGAAAGATATCCCATGGGACGATGCGTGGCACCAGGTCAAATTGGTGCGAGATAGCGATTCCGGTTTGATTGAGATCTACTTCGATGACATGAGCAAACCGCACATGTCGGTCAACGATAAGACTTTTGGATCGGGGCGGGTCGGGATCGGGTCGTTCGATGATATGAATGAGTTCGATGACGTTCGACTATACGCTCTCAAATCGAATACGACGAAGCAGAACAAAGCGAATCCAGCCACGAAGAAACCTCCTGAGCGCCCAACGCCAACGGTTGCGGATTACGCCTACGGTCGAGACTCACAGCGGCAACGGTTTGATTTCTGGAAAGCGGAATCGGATCAGCCGACACCGGTGGTGCTTTTGATCCACGGAGGGGGCTGGGTCGGCGGTGATAAAACCAATTACGGCAATCGTCCGATCAAGAATTATCTGGAAGCAGGTATTTCCGTTGCGGCGATCAATTATCGATTCATCCCACAAGCGATGGAACAAGGGGTCGAGCCGCCGGTGAAGGCTTGTGTAACCGATGCGGCACGGGCACTCCAAACGATTCGCTCCAAGGCCCGAGAGTGGAACCTGAATCCGACCAAGATTGGTGCGACGGGTAGCTCTGCAGGTGCATGCACGTCGCTCTGGTTGGCGTTGCATGACGACCTCGCTGATGCCAGCAGTGAAGACCCCATCGCCCGGGAGTCTTCTCGCCTGCAGTTTGCCGCTGTGACTGGAGCCCAAACCTCATTAGACCCAAAACAGCTCCGAACATGGATCGGCAACTCCATCTACGGTGGACATGCATTTGGATTTGCACAAAAAGGAAGGAGTCGCGCCGATGAGTTTGAGCTCCTTCTCGCCAATCGCGAACAAGTGCTTCCGTGGATCCGCGAGTACTCACCGATCGAGCTTATCACACCCGATGATCCACCCATTTTTCTCGAATATCCCAACCAGAAAAAAGCCCCGACTCTGGGTGGAAACGAATCCGATCCCACCCATTCCGCGATGTATGGCGTTCAGTTCCAGGAACGCTGCAAAGGGGCGGGGGTCTCGTGTGATCTGGTCTATCCGTCGAATGCCGACTCTCCATTTGCCAATGCACATGCATTCTTAATTCACCATTTGAAGCAATAGCTGTCCGTGTACCTGCCTGAATCCAATATGGGCAGCTGTCGAACGCCGCTATTTCGATCCCGCCGCGACGTTGAATGTTCCAATGTTTTCGAGCCAAAAGTGCTGCATGAGAATCTTCATTATTTCGTTGCTCATATTCTCGGTCTGTAGTACGCGAATAGCCCACCAAGCAGCGGCCGTCGAAGGTGGGCCAACGAAGAAGCCAAACTTTCTGATCGCGTTTGCAGACGATTGGGGGCGCTTTGCCAGTATCTACGCTAGCATCGATCGAGAACCGGAGCTTCAGCGATTGGTCCGCACGCCAAATTTTGATCGGATCGCAAACCGAGGTGTGTTGTTTCGATCGGCTTTTGTTTCCGCACCTAGTTGCACCCCTTGCCGGAGCGCTCTGCTTTCTGGGCAGCATTTTTGGCGAACAGGTCGGGGAGCTATTTTACAAGGCGCCGTTTGGGATCCTGCGATACCAACGTTTCCACATCAGCTCCGCGATGCAGGTTATTGCATCGGCGAAACCTTCAAGGTTTGGAGTCCCGGAACACCAGGTGATGCACCGTTTGGTGGTGGAAAGTTTGCCTTTGAAAAGTCCGGCGGTCGCTTCAACCAATTCTCGGAGACGGTGACGAAGGATCTGCGAGCGGGCGGCGATCTTGAATCCACGAAGAAGAAGTTTGTCGATTTAGCGGTGGCAAATTTTGACACCTTTCTCCAAAGTCGGTCGCCAGAGCAACCCTTTTGTTATTGGTTTGGACCGACCAATGTGCACCGCAAATGGGTTCGTGGTTCCGGCAAGGAATTGTGGGGGTATGATCCAGACGACTTCCGAGGCAAACTGCCACCTTTTTTGCCCGATGTTCCCGAGGTCCGTGAAGACCTATCGGATTACTTCGGAGAGATCGCCGCTTGGGATAAGGCGCTGGGTGGATTGCTCGAGACGCTTGAACGGGCGGGGGAACTCGACTCGACGTGGATCCTCGTCAGCGGTGACCATGGTCCACCTGGGTTTCCACATGGCAAGTGCAACCTTTACGATTTCGGTGCTAGTGTATCCCTCGCGATTTGCGGCCCAGGCATCCCCGCAGGACGCGTTTGCGACGATTTGATCAGCTTGACCGATATCGCCCCGACGCTGCTTGAGGTGTCCGGGGTAGGGCAACCCGAAACCATGACAGGCAAGAGCTTGGTCGCATTGCTGCGCAGTCATCAAAGCGGCCGTATCGAACCCGAACGTGACGCCGTGTTTATCGGCCGCGAGAGGCATGTCGAGTCTGCTAGAGCCGATTTTATGCCCTATCCTCAGCGCGCCATTCGCACTCACGATTTTCTATACATCGTCAACTTCCGACCGGAACGATGGCCGCTCGGGGATCCCTACCGACTCGATGGTGATAATCCGCCGACAAGTGCTGAAGTCGCAGAGACAACACGGGTGACGCTGCCCGACGAAGACGCAGGTCCAACGAAAGCATGGCTGGTCGCGCACCGCACTCATTCGGAATGGAAGCAGTACTTTGAACGGGCCTATGGCAAACGCCCTCGAGAAGAGCTTTACGATTTGCACCGAGATCCCCATCAAACGATCAACGTTGCGGCCGACCCAAGTTATGCGGCAGCCCGCGCGGAACTGGAAAAACGGTTGATGGACGAATTGCTCCGCACCGGAGACCCTCGGGTGGTCGACGATGGCAGATACTACGAAACCCCACCGTTATCGGGACCCGTAAAATGAAACTCGGCAAGCCGATCAAAGTTCAAACGTCTGCATAAGCCCTTCACGCTAGAGTTTCACCCAACGCAGCGCGTGGAAGGGGCTTCCAAAGTCGTCCGTCCATGGATTCAGGTTTTTAGGATCCCCGATGGGGACTTGGCCTTCCCATTGAGGAAGTGAAACGTCGGGTGGAAAGAGCAGCAGCCATCGCACCATCGAACGATTTGTTGGGGGTGTTTCCAGATCTTGCATTCGCTCAAGTGGGCTTTCCATCAAGACCGCTTGGAGCTGACACCGCTTGGCGATCTGCATCAAAACTGGGGCTAAATCGAGATTGCGATTGGTAATATTCATTGCAATGAGTCCGTCCTTTGAGAGCCTCTTGCGATACAGTTCGATCGCTTCGACAGTCAGCAAATGCATGGGGAGCGAGTCGTTTGCAAAAGCATCTACTACCAGCATATCCATCATTGGCTCGTCGGCCATTCGGACTTCTTCCGCAATCAATCGGCGTCCATCTCCCATGTGGATTTCGGTGACACCGGGGTGAGCCGCAAGGTATCGAAAATAGTCTTGCGCCATCGATCGCACTGCCGGACTGACTTCGTAATAGATTAAATGATCCTCGGGGTTCGCATACAGAGACAAGGAGCCTGTTCCGAGTCCGATGATCCCTACTCGACGTGGTGATGCCGATTTTTCGTGAATCCACTGCCACGCCTTCGCGACACCGGAATTCGTTTGATAATACATGGTTTGATCTGGATCCAATGGACCTTGGAGCGGTTCCGAACCATGGCGGGTTTGGCCGTGCAGCATGGTTCGCAGCCCGAGTTTGGGTTGCTCGACCACACTTACAACCCCGTAAAAATCGCGTTGACGCGAGACAATTGGATCGATGCTTTGAACATTCATGTGCATTGCTAAAACGCCGATGAGAAAAATCGCCGCAAGCACTGTTGCGGGCCAGCGGAATCGTCGCACCCAAACATCGCTCCTGATTTTCGGAAACATCTGCACGCCATAATGGAGTGCAATCACTGCCGCACCGAGCGAAAGCCCGACATGCAGCTCCCAATACTCATCAAATATCCGAGGAGCGACGATCGAAACAAAACCGCTACCAACGGCCCCGCCCAGTGCGATCGCAAGATAAAAACTTGTGATTTGTTTCGATTGGGGGCGCAGGGAGTACAGCATATTGTGGCATGCCATGCTGATCGTGAAGACAACCACCATATAACCAGCCACGATCGCCATCCACGGCAACCAAAGTTTGAAAATCAGCAAAAAGACCGCCAGTGCTCCACCGAGAAAGTAGAGGCACATGTGAGTCGCCCAATGATCGAGTGGTAGAGACCGAAAACCAATGCACCATGATGCCAAGTACATGGCAAGCGGGATCACCCATAATCCGGGCACTACGATTCCAGTCTGGGATGCGTTGCTCGTCGAGGCGGCTAGAACAATCGAAGAGCAAGCGGAGAGAGTACCCCATACCAGAAAGTTTCCATTGAGAATTTCATCGACTAGCGGAGTAGACTGCTGGTCCCGGTTTGATCCTTGCGATGCCTGGGGCTGAGTATTTGGATGCATGTGCGCAGCTCTGAGGATGCCTGCGGTATGTCCGATCAGACCGAGCGACAGCATCCCAAACGCAACACTCCAAATCCAATCCTGCTCAGGTAGCCTAAGGGTCGGCTCGACGAGAAACGGGTAAAGCAAGCACCCGACCAAGGAGCCCAAGTTTGCCAGCGAATACCAACGGTAGGGCTCTATCCCAGCTTGAGTTGCCACAAACCAGTGCGAGAACAACGGGCTCGTGCTGGCCAACAACACGTAGGGGAGTCCGACCGTAAACGTGAGTTGGGTCAATATATGCCAAACGGGATCCCAGTCGTTGGGGACAAGTTCGATGCCCCAGTTCGCAAATAGGTTCGACTGAATCGGGAGCCAAGCCCACGACATAATCATCAGCACCAAGTGCAGCCGGGTTTGCTGTGGCACCGAGAGACACTTGGATGCAGCGTAGGCATAGAGATAGCCCAGCAACAAACCGGATTGAAAAAACAACAGACAAGATGTCCAGACATGCGAGCCCCCGCCCCATCCTGGTAGCAAGGTTTTCCCCATGATCGGCTGGACGAGAAACAACAAGAACGAATTGGCGATTAGTAAAACACCTAGTTTCATACGCAGTGTCTCAAGCGAAGTCTCACCTGCGAATGTTCGACGGAGACTTGTCGATGGGTGATTGTCGTTACGTGCTGACGGAGTGTCTCGTGCGAGGACTGTTTTCTGAACTCAGCGCATACTCAACTCAGCGCAGATCAAAATCAGTCCGATCCGTGAAGGGATTTTAAGTCCAGGTACGTTGAGTACGGAATGTTGCGTTCGGGAGGTAATTCCTGCGCAGGGGCATTCGCGAGAGAATCGCATTTTAGTCGAAATCAATCGCTACGGTGACGATCTGATGGTTCTGAGCACGTTGGAGTTGCGGAAAAGGTTGAAGTTCTATTCGACGAACACTTCGAGTCGTCCGCTGCGGATCGCGGCGACGAATTGCTCAAAGTCTCGTTCGACTTGGTCGGCATAGGCAACCGAGAATGAAGCAATCGCGACATCCAGATTGTCGCTTTTCCCGATGTAACCCGCGACTTCAGTCGCCTTACCAGAGCGCGCATGCGCATGTGCTAGCGTCCAACCACACCATTGAGCGAATTGGAGCATGACCTTTGGAGTGAACAAGTCGACCAACGGCTTGACTTTCATGTCTTTGAGTTGGCGGATAAAGAATTGCCCATAGGGTCCTTCGGTCCAACCCAGGAAGATATCGCTGGCGGCTTGCATCATCCGGTAACCGTGCACAATTCTCTCACCGTGGTTGGCGTGATACCCTTTGGCCGTGTAGGGTTCGAGCACCGACGCGCGGGCTTGTTTGATCTGCAAAAACAGCGGATCGGACTCCGATGCCATCAGCAACAGGATGCCGCAAAGCGTTCCGACGCTTCCCACGCCGACAACCTTGAATGCGATATCTACCAATTGAAATCGATCGAGCAATTCACGCCGATCTTCCTGGAGTGACTCGCGATACATCTGGAACCCGCGCAAGAGTTTGTCGCTCGGCACAGGATCGTTTTGGTCAGCCCAGTGGAAAATGAGTGGGGGGGCGTCTTTGATCCGAATACGCCCTCCTTCCTGCGTCGTCAGTTCTGGAAACTCTTTCGCCATGACGTCGTGTTCCCGAGCTTTTTGAAGACGCTTTTCGGCACGCTCCTTGGTCTCTGCGTCGTGAATCGTGGAGATCATATCCTCGATATCGATCCGATCGTACCACGTTTCCAATACGGTTTTTTCGCTGTATTCCAGAGTCCGTTGTCGATATGCCTCGACGCACCGGAGCGCTGTTTCCATCGCTGTGTCTTCGTCAAAACCGTTATGACGACTCGCCAGTACGAAACTCGTCGCGAGACGTTTCAAGTCCCATTCCCATGGGGCTTTCAGCGTTTCATCAAGGTCGTTGATGTCGAAAATCAGTCGTCGCTCAGGGGTGGCAAACGCACCGAAGTTCAAAAGATGGCAGTCACCGCAGACTTGAAGTTGGATGCCTGAAGCAGGAGTATTCGCCAAGTCGGCGGCCATATTCAATGCCGTACCGCGATAGAAAGCGAACGGGGATTCCATCATGCGCGCATGGCGTACAGGCACCAACTGCTGCATTCGGCCTTGGTTGGACTGTTCCACCAGCGCGACGGGATCAAGTCGATCCGGACGAGGAGACCATAATGCATGGTCGCTGCGCGGTGTCGACTCTCTCAACTTCTTTCCATTTGCCATTCGGTCGCTTCGGCGAAGCAATGGCTCGATGGGAAGCCAATTGTTTTCTCGAGTGTTTTCTCGAGATTCGGTATCGGTCGATAGGAGAGGGACGAAATTAGCGAGCGACGCACCCTCCGTTGGCAATGTTGACTTGCTACTAGTAGTTTTGGATTTTGTTGGCTTGGAATTGCCTTTCGGCGTGGGCTTTTCTGGCGTCATTGTCTTACCTGCTGGGTGGGGTGAATGCTATTTCGCAAATCGATCAATGGCTGTTGACTGACCTTGAGAAAGCCGTCTTGTGGGCGATCTAAATCCACAATAAGAGTGCCGATTGAAGAAAAACTGAAAACCATAAGGAGCGTAGCGAGAGAGCGTCGCGATTTCGTAACCCCTTCGTGGTAACCAACCCCAGCCATCGAAAACAGAGTGATGGCTCCCAAGAGGAGCCAAAGGACCATCGGAAGTCGGTTGCGTAGCCCCACCAAAACCCGTTCGGAATGGATGTCGATCATTTCGTTCAAGGATTGAATGAACAAGCTGACCGGCAGTGAATCGGGATGCTGGCGGGCTAATTGGGTTGCAGTTCCCCAAAGCACTCGGTGCGTTCGTTCCGAGCGGGACAGAACACTCTCCACATCGCGACTCTCGATCACCTCAAGCCGATCATCGATGTAGGTTTGAAGTTCACGTTTGATCGTTTCTGCGGCCGCGATCGATCCGTCACGACGCACGGAACCGTCGGAGAGTTTCGAAACGCTGGATTGTGGTGGCTCCTTGGGCAACGGTGACTCATCGAGAAACGGCAAGAGGTCTGCTCGCAGATAGGTCGTTCCGATGGCATTGGCTTCTTGAACTACAATCGATCGGCGCGCATCAAAACGAGTTGCGGCTAGTCCGAAGGTGAATGCGAGGAGAAATGCGAGCAGTCCCAAGGTTGAGCCAACCATGGTGCCAACCACTTGTTCTCGCTCGTCTGGAAAGCTGGATTGGCGAAATCGACCGATCCGAAAACCGAGTTCGATGGCGATCATGACAGAAATTGCCATCAGGAAAAAGACAAGCCAAATCGGACAAGAATCGAACGCCATGCACCACCCTCCTTCGACCAAAGAACTCGTTCGATGGATCCGGCCTACGAACCTAATGCGCGTTCCGACGCGGCAGCAATACTTTGATTATGAAGAGGACCGGGACGCGCAGGGTATAAAAAATGAGAAATTCAGCAAATCCGAAAGTTTGAGCGAATCCCGGCGATAGGCATCCCGGCGATAGGCATCGCGGCGACAGGCATCGCGGCGATCGGATCGTATCAGGCTGCGCGTCGCGTTGTCGCATCGACGCTGAGTTCCGGAACTGCCCGAACTTCAACCGCTGCAGCGCT
This sequence comes from Pirellula sp., assembly GCA_046318275.1. Classification (GTDB taxonomy): domain Bacteria; phylum Planctomycetota; class Planctomycetia; order Pirellulales; family Pirellulaceae; genus JBKCUI01. Next base: position 15,078 of record JBKCUW010000073.1, read on the forward strand.
AAAATCGTGTGCGTTTCCAGCGTGCAGCAACGACCCATCTTGGGCATAGAGTTTAATTTGCTGTTCGTCGATGAACCAAATCAAGCTATAGCCGTGGAGAGAGAAACGTCTCCCGCAGTACGAACCATTGCGGATCAACGTAGTCTCCAACATGGTTGACGGAGCATCCATACCGGTACGGCGACGGACAGTCTCTCGAAAACTTTTTCGAATAGCATCAACTTGTGTGGCACTCATGCTTTCGGTATCGGCATGAAGAGTTAACAAGTTTGTCGCAATTGGGAATGTCGTTACAGATTACGGCGATTGCGCTTCGAGAAAAGTGGATTTGGTTAAGCTTGGACGGTTGTACCGGCCGATCCCATTGGGGTGAGTTTGCATCCTCTACGCAAGCCAACTGGGAAAAACGAAATGCAAGCATACTTATCTCCTGTTGCCGCCCAAGCTCTCGAGATGGAACTGGATGGCGATCAAGTCCGGTTTGTGCATCGCTGGACCCCCAGCGAGAGTGCCCCTTGGGGAGCGATGACGATAATCCATGGTTTCGGAGACCATGGAGGGCGGTTTGCTGGAATGGCCACGAGTCTGGCGAGTATGGGATTGGCGGTCACGGCGGTCGATTTGATCGGGCATGGCCGTAGTCCCGGTCGTCGGGGTGTAATCGAGTCCTACGATCAAATGCTGGACGAGGTGGAACGAGCGGTTCGCTGGACCGAAGGTCTTTTCCCGCGCATGCCCCAATTTTTGTTTGGGCAAAGTATGGGAGGTAATCTCGTAATCAATTGGTTGCTCAGGCGTGGTACCAGCGGTGTTCCGCTCCGCGCCGCCATCGTAGGTTCACCCATGTTGCGAGCATCGCACATGCCCCGAGAAAAAATCATGAACGCCGGCCGCTGGCTCGCCAAATGCGTTCCTAATTTGCGAATACCAACCCCCGTGCAGGTCAACAAACTGAGCCAAAACAGGCAGGCCCAGGACGCCTACCTACGCGATCCATGGGTTCATCGATCGATGTCGTTGCGTCTTGCCGCTAGCTTGATTGATAGCGGCTTATGGGCCATCGAGCATGCGTCCGAACTCCCAATACCCATGCTACTTATGCATGGAACCGACGACCAACTGACTTGCCCAACGGGGACAGAAGAGTTCTGCCAAAGGGCGGGTGGGATCGCGACGTTTTCGTCGTGGTTGAATTGCCGGCACGATTTGCACGACGAACCGGTTCGCGAACAGGTTTTTGCGAAAATGACCGACTGGCTTAAAAGCCAGTGCATCAAAACGTATCGGCTCAACACCCAAACCCGGATTTCCGCCGCCGTACCGATCGCAGCGTGAATTTCGCATCCGGATCCGTGAGAAACCGATAGGCCTGCTATCAAACCCGCTAGGAACCGGCGATTCCTGGCAGGGCAGTCCCACAGCGAGGAGCGGGGCCTTCTGTTAGTATTGAGGGATCGCGGGGGAACTCCTATACTACTCCCCTTTGAATTGCAGGAATTTTAGCGAAGCCATCGCCATGAAAAGTGAACGAAGCCAAGTTCAAGAGTCCGATTTATTGGCAGACAAGATCGAGCATTTCGTAGCTCAGATCAAGCCTTACCTGCCAGCTGCTCTCGGGGTGACCGCAGTCGCGATCCTGGGGATGCTTGGGTATGGCTTTTACACGAGCCAAATCGAAACACGGGCCGCAAGGGCGTGGACCGACTTTTACTTTTCCGACACGCAGTCTCAGGATCTCGAAGCGATTTCGAAGGATTTCGCAGACACCTCGGCTGGTCCATGGGCTCGATTGACCGCGGGCGATGCGAACATGTCCAAGGCGATGGAGAAGTGGAACTTGGACAAAAACCTGTCCGACCAGTTCTTCCAGCAAGCGGTGGATGATTATCGCGAGGTCGCAATTCGGGCTACCGATTCCTTCGTGAAGAGCCGCGCTTTGCATGGACTGGGCCAAGCCCTTGAGGGCCTTGGACAAAGGGCTGAGGCCCTCGCGGAATACCAAAAGATCACCACGCTCACTGGACTCGGAGCCGAGTTTATCGCCGAAATCAATCAGCGGATCGCTTGGCTCGACAGCAAGGACGGCAAAGATTTCTTCGCGTGGTACACCGAAAAACGCACCAACGCACCGGCTCCCGCAACGGGCGGATCAGGATTGCCAGCACTACCTAACCTTCCCAACTTCAGCTTCCCACCTACTGGTGCCTCGCCTACGGCTCCGCCGGTAGCACCAGCTTCCGAAACTCCTGCCGCTGAAACTCCTGCTGCCGAACAGGCACCTGCCACTGAGCCAGCACCTGCAAAAGAACCAGCGGCCGCCGCGCCATCGGTAGAGGCACCTAGTGGAGACACCCCGGCGGGCGCAGCGCCCGTCGATAAACCTTAATCCTATCCCTTCCTCGCATCTAACCTGGGCCCTGATGTAGGTGGTCCGATCCGGTTCAGCGAGATTAAGCGTTGAGCCATTGCGTGAATAAATACAATCCAAATCGTCGCTCGCCGAGAAGCAAAGACCAGCAGGGCCCCAAGGGCTCCAAATTGCCGATGGACGAACTCGTCCTACCGCAGAGAGAGTCGCTTGATGAAAGCGAATCCAATGCAGATTCGGCGGGAGATACTAATCTGGGCGATACTAATCTGGGCGAGATTGATGCAGAAGACCTTGATTCAGAGCACTCTGATGCAGAAGACACTGATGCGGGTGAAGGTGGCGTCGCTGGAGCTTCGGCCGACAAATCGGTATCGGTCCATGTTTCTGCCGATCCAGTCTCTTTAAAAAACCTCAGCTTCACAGTGACCGAGGAGCATGCAAACACGCGGATCGATCTTTACTTAACGTTGATGATCGATGGCTACAGCCGCGTTTTTTTGCGGCGTGTGGTGATGAACGACAGCGTCCTTGTGGATGGGCGTCCGGTAAAACCTGCGTTTCGTGTTTTCCCCGGCCAAGTCGTACAGATCATCGATTTGCCTCCAGCACCCACCGATGGGCCGATTCCCGAGGATATCCCGCTCGATGTGCTGTACGAGGACGAGTACCTGGTTGCGATCAACAAACCGGCAGGGATGGTGGTGCACCCAGCGAAAGGGCATTGGTCGGGAACGTTAACCGCCGCATTAGCCCATCATTTTAAAGAGCTCAGCGACGCTGGTGGCCCGACCCGACCGGGGATCGTCCACCGGCTCGATCGCGAAACCAGCGGCGTGATCTTGATCGCGAAAACCAACGAAGTCCACTTCAAGCTTTGCGCCCAATTCGAAGCTCGCGACGTGCAGAAGTCGTACATCACCATCGTCAGCGGCCGACTTGATCGAGATCGGGACAGGATCATCCAAGCCATCGGGCACCATCCTTACCAGCGAGAAAAGATGGCGATTCGCAATGGACATCCCAGTAGCCGTTACGCGGAAACGCAGTTTGAGGTCACCCATCGCTTCCCGGGCTATGCGGTGCTCAAGGTATTCCCAAAGACCGGTCGCACACACCAAATACGCGTCCATTTGGCCCATATTGGCTGCCCGGTCCTCTGCGATCGTTTGTACGCCGGTCACGCACAGATCACGCGAGGCCAGTTGCATCGGCGACAAGCTCGAGGGTTGCCGAATAGGGAGCAGGATTCCGAGGTGATTTTGGAACGACAAGCGCTCCACGCTGCACAGATCGAGTTCACCCATCCGAAAAGTGGGCAACCCATCGTGATCTCAGCCCCATTAGCTGCCGATATGCAACGAGTCATCGATGTCCTGCAAGAAGGTGACTAATCCGGGCATGCTCATCGATGGATTTTCCCAAAGATGCGCCTTGATCACCCCGGATGTACCCTTGCCAAACGGTGGCCAATGCGAAAGATACATGGATTCCGGCACAGACCATTCGTGAAAGGAAACGACAGTGAATAGGGATTATCGCATGCCTCCTGTTTTTGACTCCCATGCGCATCAGAGTTACCAGCGTCAGCGTCAGATGACACTGGGCGATTTGCTGCTGGAAAATCGAATTGTGTTTCTCCAAGGAGAAATCTATGCCGGCAACGCCAACGAAGTCGTCATGAAACTGCTGTACTTGCAAAGCGAAAACCGCCGCAAGGACATCCACTTTTATATCAACTCCCCCGGTGGCGAAGTCCGGGCGACTTTGGCGATCTACGACACCATGCAGATGCTCAGTTGCCCGGTAGCAACCTATTGCGTCGGTGAAGCCGCCAGCGGAGCGGCGGTACTCCTCGCCGGAGGAACTGCTGGCAAACGGTACTGCTTGCCCAACAGCACGGTCATGGTTCACCAGCCTCACGGAGGTGTTCGCGGACAAGTCTCCGATATCGAGATCCAAGCTCGTGAAATCCTTCGGCTCCGCAGCCAGCTCAACGATATTCTGGCCAAACACACCGGCAAAACGGCCGATCAGATCGCAGCCGACACCGAACGAGATTACTTCCTCACCGCCATCGAAGCCAAAGAATACGGTTTGGTCGACGAAATCCTCGCGAAAACCGCTGTCGAAGAAGACAAGTAACCCGAATCGATCCCGCCACGAAGGCGCGATCGATTCCCACCAGATCCAACTCAGAACATTTCTCCCTATCGGGAACCGAGGAAAGCTATGCCACTCATTCCATACGTGATCGAAAAGAGCGGTCGTGAAGAACGGGTCTACGACATCTACAGCCGATTGCTCAAAGATCGCATTATCTTCCTAGGAACAGACGTCAACGACGAGATCGCCAATGCACTCGTCGCCCAAATGTTGTTCTTGCAATCGGATGATCCGAAAGCGGACATCCACATGTACATCAATAGCCCTGGAGGGAGCGTGAGCGCAGGGATGGCGATCTACGACACGATGCAGTTCGTCTCCTGCGACGTGGCCACCTATTGCATTGGCCAAGCGGCATCGATGGGGGC